>DAINSK010000121.1:0-1554 GCA_036741355.1 Chloroflexota bacterium | reverse complement strand
AATTGTATCGTTTGGGCTGAATCGCCTTCAAGACCCGAGCAGGGCACGGGCGATAGAGGTCACCTTCCCAGCAAGAGGTACAGCAGCGCCCCGGCCGTGAGGTATTTCATGTGCGCCTGGTCGAAGCAGCGCACCCGCGGGTCGCCGGTGAACTCTTCGGGAAGCTCCTCCGGCACGCCCTGGCGGGCGCCAATGTTGCGCGGCAGCGGGTGCAGAATTATCGATGAACTCGGCACGCTGTCAAGCACGTCCTGGCTCAGCACGAAGACGCCCGGCTCCTCGCCGGTCTGGTAGTAACGCTCCGCGACGCCGAGGTGCAGGTTGTTTGCCTGCGCGAAGTACAGCACGTCGGCCGAACCGGCGACGTGGCGAACGTCCCGCACTTCCTGGCAGTTGACGCCCTTTTCGCGCAGGTGTGCCGCTAGCTCTTCGTAGAGCGGCAGGAGCGCCGGCCGGACCACGAGGCTGACCTGAAGGTTGTGGCAGACCTGCCCAAGCAGCATCGCCAGCGAGTGCACCACCACCACCGAGGCCCCGTCGCCGGGGACGATCGCCACGTGCAGCCCGTCGATGCCGCCTTTTGCCTTGTAAATCGTTACCAGGTCGGCAAGCGCCTGGGTGGGGTGCTGCGCTGTACCGAGCGCCGCCCGGTGCGACGGCTCGCCCCCGTTGATGATCGGAACCCGCGACACCGCCGCGGCTCGCTCGGCGCCACCGGCAGCGGCGGCGCGGACGACGATCGCGGCGTAATCGAGCCCGTTTAGAATCCGTACCTCATCTTCGATGCTCTGTCTGCGGCCCTCCGCTGTAAAGGCGTTTTCGAAGTCGGCCTGTTCGTGTTGGCCGCCCAATCGCCGGATCGCACGCGCGAATGCGAGCCGCGTGAGGAAGCTGGGCTGCTGAAACAGGTTAAAAATCTCCACGCCTGCTAGGGCACCAGCCGGCCAGGCGTTGGAGAACTGTTGAACCACCGGGATCAACTCGTCGAGGATCCAACCCCGCTCGAATTGCTCGACGCGTAGAATATGCTGCATTCTCAGCGTGGCAATCCGAGTCCGCGCGTCGCGATGATGTTTCGCTGAATCTCGTTCGAACCTGAGTAAATCGTCGCCGGGATCGAGGTCAGGTAGCCCTCGGGCATCTCTCCGCCCATCGGCGCATCCTGCTGTTCCGGCACCAGTTGCCCGGCCAGTCCGACCGTGTTCACGCCGAAGCGGTAGATCCGCTGTGCCAGCTCCGACTGGAACACTTTGATCACCGAGGCCTCGTAGCTCGGATGCAACCCGCGCGACTGCATGTCGCCGATGCGATAGCCGAGGTATTTGCCGACGTTGTTCTCGACCACCAGGTTCGCCAGGCCGATGCGATGACGCTCCCGCTTCCACTGCGGCTGCTTGCGCAGGTAGTCTGCCAGCTTCTCCAGCGTCCGGCGCTGCGCCGCTATCCCGCCGATGCCGGACCGCTCGAAGTCGAGCAGCGTCATGCCCACGTACCAGCCCCGGTTCTCCTCGCCGATAAGGTTTTTCGCCGGGATCCGAACGTCTTCAAAGAAAA
>DAINSK010000120.1:0-1608 GCA_036741355.1 Chloroflexota bacterium | reverse complement strand
GGGCGTGTGGGGCTGCCACTGCTTGCCTTGCTGGTGACGCTGGTAATCGCGGGCGGTGCCCAGGCGGCGCAGCCGACGGTAGGCCTTGGAACGGCCGGCAGTTTCGCGGTTCTGGCGGGCACCGGTATCACCAACACTGGTCCGACGACGATCACCGGGGATGTCGGGACGTATCCGACTCCGGCCGAGACCGGCTTTGGCTCCGTCACGTTGCACGGGACAAACCACGCCGGCGACGCCGTCGCGCTGCAGGCCAAGACCGACCTGACTACCGCGTACAACAGCGCCGCTGGACGGACACCGGTCTCCACCGTGGGCACGGAGCTCGGCGGACAAACCCTGACTCCCGGCGTCTACGACTCTGCCGCGGGCACGTTTGGGATCACAGGGACCCTCACGCTCAACGGCCAGGGCCAACAGAATGCCGTCTTCATCTTCAAGATGGCGTCAACGCTCATCACGGCATCGAGTAGCAATGTGCGCTTCATCAACGGCGCTCAGTCCTGCAACGTCTTCTGGCAGGTTGGCAGCTCCGCGACGCTTGGAACGAGCTCGACGTTCAGGGGGAACATCCTGGCTCTGACGTCGATTGCGGCGACTACCGGTGCGACGGTGGACGGCCGGTTGCTGGCCAGGAACGGCGCGGTCACGCTGGACAGCAACACGATTACGAGAGCGACGTGCGCGGCGCCGCCACCTCCGCCCCCGCCTCCTCCTCCGCCTCCGCCGCCACCACCGCCGCCCAAGCACAAGCCACCGGTGGTCAAGTCCAAGCCGCCGCTTCGCAATGCCGGCTTTACCGGCTAGTCGGCGCTCGGCTCGATGCGGTCGATCTGGGCGCAGCTTCGGAGGTCGGGGACGGGGAACGTCCAGGCCCGCCGGTTTTGGCTGACGTCAATCGCCGTGCTGGTGCTGCTCGCTGCAACGCAGGCGCCGGCAGCGGCGGTGCCGGCGAGGTTCGTGAAGCCGGTGGTGGTCGTGAAACCGACCCAGAGGTTGGTGGCTCTGCTCCGAGCGCACGAAGGGTTCTCGAAGCCGAATAGACACTCGGCGCGTGTGGGGCTCGTGCGCGCCCGGCGGCCGATCACGGGTGAGCGTACGGTGCTTCCCGTCATCGGGCAGACAGTACGCCGCGGCGGGCTCTCCTGGCTGCACGTCGGGCTCCCCGGCCGCCCGAACGGGCGCACGGGCTGGATCACCAAGCGCGCGACGGCGCACGCGGTGACCCGCTGGCACATCGTCGTCAGAACCTCCTCCCGACTGGTAATCGTCTACCGCAGGAGTCGCCTGGTTCGAGTCTTCAAGGCGATCGTCGGCAAGCCGTCGACGCCGACTCCGCTGGGCGAGTTCTTCGTCGAAGAATCCGTCCAGCTGCCTGCTGACTCAATGGGCGCGCCGATCGCGCTTGCTTTGAGTGCCCGCTCGAACGTGTTGCAGGAGTTCGCCGGCGGCCCGGGCCAGATCGCGCTCCACGGACGCGAGAACATCGGCGGCGTACTCGGTACTGCCGTTTCACACGGCTGCGTGCGCGTCGCCGACGACGCGATCCGATGGCTGTCCGAGCGCATCGGCCCCGGTGTGCCGGTAACCATCACAAGCTGAACCGGA
>DAINSK010000119.1:0-1664 GCA_036741355.1 Chloroflexota bacterium | reverse complement strand
ATCACTCGTTTTGCACCAGCCACCAGATCCATAGCACCGCCGATCCCGCCGACGCCGCGCTCGGGCACCATCCAATTGGCCAGGTCGCCGCATTCCGATACCTGGAGCGCACCGAGCACGGCGATATCGACGTGGCTGCCCCGCACCAGGGCAAACGAATCGGCGCTGTGAAAGAAGCTCGCGCCGGGTCGCAGTGTTACCCGCGCTCCGCCCGGATTGATCGTGTCCGGGTCTTCTTCGCCTTCACGAGCGTACGGACCGTAGCCCAGGACGCCGTTCTCGGCGTGCAGCAGAACGTCGATGTCGGCGGGGATGATGTCGGCGAGCAGCGTCGGCAGGCCGAGGCCGAGGTTGACGACCATGCCGTCCTTTAGTTCGCGGCACACCCGCAGGATCATCAACTCGCGGGGCAGCGCACGTGGATGAACGCTCCTCACAGGCACAATTTCCCGGTTACTGGATCGTGCAAACGCGAGCAGGGAACAACTCGCTGCACGAAGGCGGCCGGCGTGTGTACCTGCTCCGGATCGATGCCGCCGGGCTCCGTCACCTCGGTCGCTTCCGCGATCGTCACCCGTGCGGCCGTGGCCATGACCGCGTTGAACGCCCGACCGCTGCGGCGGTAGACGAGGTTGCCGAACCGATCCGCGCGCTGGCAATGCACGATCGCAAAATCTGCCGGCAGCCAGCGTTCCAACAGGTACTCTCGCCCATCAAACCACGCCGTGGCTTTCCCTTCCGCCACGACCGTGCCGATCCCCGTCGGAGTGTAGAAGGCAGGTATTCCTGCGCCCGCGGCACGAATACGTTCGGCGAGCGTTCCCTGCGGAACGAGTTCCAGCTCGATCTCTCCCGCCTTGTAACGCCGCTCGAACTCCGTAATATGTCCGGCCGAAGCGTAGGCAGGAAATGAGGTAATCATCCTGACGACCAGTCCCGCCTCGACGAGCGGCGCCATTTCGACGCGGGTCGCCGTTTGTATGCAGGTGAGGTTGCCCGCTCCATGTCGCACCAACGCGCGTATGAGGTCCCACGGAGCGCCAACGCCTACGAAGCCGCCGACCATGATGGTGGCGCCGTCCGGGACGTCTGCGATTGCCGCGTCGGCGTCCGCGAAGCGCTTGTCCATGTCCGAAGTCTATGCGGAAGGCCGGGTGAAGGCCATGGCCGCGTCAACTAACGGTGTTCGTCAGCGTTTTGCGCGGCCCTTGCACACGGCCACACCTACCGGCGAGGATGCTGAACAGCAGTCCGCGCGGGCGGACTTCGTAAATTAAGCCCGCGACTTCAGTCGCCGGGCGGTTGTGCGCTTCGCAAGCCTTTGAGGCGCATCCACCAACTAATGCCCTCCGGTGTGCGCCCGTCATGAAACTTCTGCCTTCTACGCTCATTTGAGTAAGCGTGAGATGCGACGATTTGGTAGCGTAATGCGGCTCCCACCTTACAGAGAGACGGCAGCAACCAGGAAGGTTCAATGATCGCGCAAATGAACGCTCTCACTCGTGGACTGCGGCACTTGCCGAGCAGACGTACTATCGCCGTCGTGCTCGCGCTGGTGGCCGGCGCCCTGACGGCGGGCGGAGTCATGTACGCCCAGGCCGATAACCCACCCAACGGCATCACCGTTACCGGGCAGGGGATCGCAGTGCTGCCTCCCGATCAGG
>DAINSK010000118.1:0-1800 GCA_036741355.1 Chloroflexota bacterium | reverse complement strand
GCTGTTCTAGGGCTGGTGACCCGACTTTCAGGCTGGATCGTCGCGGTCATTGCGCGACGAGCGACCTTGCATTAGCACTAAGTGACTGATTTGCCGTCGTCGGAGCAGAAGTTACTCTGGGCAGAGACTCACATCAAGGATGCGCGTGCCCAGCGTCTGCCGGCGTGCGAACGTCGTTTGGCCTAGCGCGGTCAGATCCGACCCCCGGCGCTGACAGAATAGGTTGATGCGGGATCCCTGGGCGACGCGGGTGATCGGGGCGGTGATCGGAGCTTTCTACCTGGTGACCGGCGCCTGGGCATTCCTGGCACCGCTGAGCTTCTTCAGCGCGGTGGCAACCTTCGCACCGAGCAATATTCACCTGCTCCACGATGTGGGCGCGTTCCAGGTCGGCCTCGGTTTGGCCCTGACTGTGCCAGTCGCGCTGCGGGCTCCGCTGCGCGTACCGCTGATCGCCGTGCTCGGCGCATCGGTCCTGCACGTCTTCGCCCACGTCGAGGACATCAGCCTCGGCGGCCGCCCGACCAGCGATCTGCCGGTGCTCACGTTAATCTGCGTCGCGCTAGTCTTCGCGCTCGTCGTCGAGGTGAGGGCGAAACGCGCATGAAGGTCTTCCTCGCCGGCGGGAGCGGCGTGATCGGGCGGCGCCTAATCCCACAGTTGGTGGCAGCCGGCCACCAGGTCGCGGCCACGACCCGGTCAGCCGCCAAGGCAGCGATGCTCCAGTCGCTGGGCGCCAGTCCGGTGGTGGTCGATGCGCTCGATGCGCCGGCGCTGAGCAAGGCAGTCACCGACTTCCGACCCGAGGCGGTGATGAACCAGTTGACCGATCTGCCGCAGCGATACAACCCGCGCAAGCTGGGTCCCTTCTACGAGCGCACATCCCGATTGCGGGTCGAGGCGACCCGCACGCTGCTGGTCGCCTCGAGGGAGGCGGGTGCGCGCCGCTTCGTGTTCCAGTCGATCGCTTTCATGTACGCGGCGACCGGCCCCGCGGTACTTGCAGAAGATGCAGCGCTGGCCTTGAATGCGTCTGAGCCTTTCGGCTCGACCGTACGTGCGACGGTCGAGGGGGAGCGGCTCGCGCTTTCAGCCGAAGGGATCACGGGTGTGGTGCTGCGTTACGGCCAGCTCTACGGGCCGGGTACCTATTTCGACCACGATGGCGACTTCGCCCGCCAGGCGCGGCGACGGATGCTCCCGATTGTCGGAAGCGGCGGCGGGGTCTTCTCGTTCGTCCACGTGGACGACGCGGCCAGCGCGGCGGTCGTCGCGCTCGAGCACGGTGACGGCGTCTACAACGTCGTGGACGACGATCCCGCCTCGGCCCGCGATTGGATCCCGGCGTTCTGCCTTGATATCCATGCTCCTGCGCCGATACATGTGCCCGGATGGCTGGTCGCGCTCCTAGCCGGCGGCTTCGCCGCAGCGACTCTGCAGGAAGGCCGTGGAGCGTCCAACGCTAAGGCGAAACGGGAACTGGGCTGGGCGCCCCGGCACACCACCTGGCGGGACGGGTTCCTGACGAGGCTTTAGCGGAGCGGGTTTCGCTTGTCGTGCGGGGCTTTGGAGTTGCATGTATTCGGCCCAAGCCCAGGCGACACCGGACTTGGCGTCCAATGCAGTCCGCTAGAGAGCGCTGACGTCCGCTGCTGTGGCTGTCATGTTGGCTGTCATTGCCACGAAAATTGGCGGGGATGGATGGGAATCGAACCCACCCAGGACGCCTCAGCAGCGCCCCGCAAACGGTTTTGAAGACCGCGGGGCTAACGTCCGTGTCCGTCCATCAACGTCCGCTCA
>DAINSK010000117.1:0-1989 GCA_036741355.1 Chloroflexota bacterium | reverse complement strand
CATAGCGGCCGCGATGCGTCTCTACCAGCACGGCGGACCGCGCCGGCTCCTTCACCGCACCCGTATACTGAAATACCTGCCCCGGCAACTGGGAGAGCTCGAGGCAATGATGCCGCCGATCTCGTCTCACCCGTTTGAACCGAAGCAGGAAGTATTCCCTTCTTACGGTCCTACGCGGCAGCGCGTTGCAATGTTCAGCGGCTGCGTCATGCCGTACATGTATGCCAATACCGAGAACGCCACCCTCCAGGTGCTGCGCCGGAACGGATGCGAGGTGGTCATTCCGAAATCGCAGCAGTGTTGCGGAGCGATCCTGGTTCATGGAGGCGATCGCGAGCCGGCGCGCGATCTTGCCCGACGCAACATCGACGTCTTTCTGGCGCTGGAAGTGGACGCGATCGTTATCAATGCCGCCGGCTGCGGTTCGACGCTCAAAGAGTACGGCGAGCTGCTGAAAAACGATATCATCTACGCGGAACGAGCGCGTCGGTTCGATGGGCTCGTGAAGGACGTGACGGAGTTTTTGGCGGCTCTCGAACTGGACCCGTCGGCGCTCGGCCCGATTAACAGTCGGGTAACATACCAGGACTCGTGTCATCTGGCCCATGCTCAGCGGATCACAGAGGCTCCGCGGCGGTTGATCACTTCAATTCCCGGCATCGAATTTGTGGAGCTCGCGTCGGATCGGTGCTGTGGTAGCGCCGGCATCTATAACGTCACCCAACGCGACATGTCGATGCAGGTGCTGCGTGACAAGATGCGCGAGGTTCAAGAGGTGATGCCCGACATCCTCGTGACCGCAAACCCCGGCTGCATGTTGCAGCTTGAAACGGGCGTCCGCCAAAGTGAAATGGGTACGAAAGTCATGCACGTCGTCGACCTGCTCGAGGCGTCATACCGCGCGGGTGAGGCGAAGGCCGCGCGGTAACCACCCGGTTTAGCAAGACAACGAGGGGAAATTCGATGGGAAGCGGGGCAATTGGGATCGCCGTCCAGGAACCGGACCCTGCGTCGGCGCTGGCTGCGATCGAACGCTATGAGGCCGCGGGAGTGCCGGCCGTCTGGCTCACCACCGGCGGCGCAGGCCCCGATGGACTGACCCTGTTCGCCGCAGCGGCGGCCCGAACCAAGCGCATCCTGCTCGGTACGGCAATCACGCCGATCCCGCCGCGTCACCCCCTGGTCGTGGCGCAACAGGTGTCGGTGATTGCAGCGCTCGCTCCAGGTCGATTCCGGCTGGGCATCGGCGTAAGCCACAAGCCCGGTGTCGAGGCTACATTCGGCCTGGACTTCGATGCCCCGCTCGGACACCTTCGCGAATACGTCGCGGTGCTGCGTGCTGCGCTAGACACCGGGTCCGTGGACTTCGACGGCAGCTATTACCACGCACACGCGAGGCTGCCCGCGCCACCGCCGCAGCCGGTGCCGATTATGGCTTCTGCGTTGCGACGCGGCGCATTTGAGCTCTGCGGAGAGATCGCGAACGGCGCTATCACCTGGCTCTGTCCGTTCGCCTACGTCCGCGATGTCGGGGTTCCCGCTGTTAGCAAAGGCGCAGAAAAAGCGGGCCGTACTCCGCCTCCGCTGATCGCGCACGTTCCCTTCGCTGTTTCGACAGATGCCGGCGCGGTTCGCGAGGCCGCCCGGCAGCAGCTCGGGGGATATCCGCGTCTGCCGTTCTATTCCCGCATGATGGCGGACGCGGGCCTGCCCGAAGCAGCAACCGGTACCTGGTCGGATGCCATGATCGATACGATCGTCGTCCATGGAGACGAAAAGAAGGTGGCCGCGCGGTTGCGAGAATTTATCGAAGCGGGTGCGGGCGAGGTGATCGCGGCGCCCCTCATCGTCGGCGACCGGCGCGAATCGTTGGACCGCGCGACTTCGTTGATCGCGGGACTGGCCGGCGCTGGCTAGGTACACAACTCCGGCTGGGAGGGCAACCATGGCCGAGCTGTTCCCGCGCGGTAGAAGGCCGCTGGTGATATC
>DAINSK010000116.1:0-2033 GCA_036741355.1 Chloroflexota bacterium | reverse complement strand
TGCCATGGCATCCTCTCCGATCAAATGCAGGCGGTGCGTCGTGACCGCGAGGGGAAGATCGTTTACAACTGGCAGTTGGTGGACGGCGTCTATGACGCGCTCCTGGAGATTGGCCTGAGGCCGATGGTCGAGCTCGGCTTCATGCCGAGTGCTCTGGCGAGCGGCGATCAGGCGGTCTTTTTCTATCGGGCCAACGTCACGCCACCCGCGGACTACCAAGAATGGAACCGCTTCATCGACGCGCTGGTTAGGCACTGGCGCGAACGTTACGGCGAAGACGAATTGCGCCGCTGGTACTTCGAGGTGTGGAACGAGGCGAACCTCAGTGGTTTCTGGTCCAGCACTCAGGAAGAGTATTTTCGGCTCTATGCGGAAACCACACGCACGATCAAAGCGATCGACCCGGCGTTGCGCGTTGGCGGTCCCGCGACGAGCCGTGGGGAGTGGCTGCCGGAGTTCATGGCCTGGTGCCGGCAGCACGGCGCGCCGGTGGATTTCGTGTCGACTCACGTGTACCCGGACGACGACGACTTCGGCAAAGTCGATCCCGAGTATCGCGCGATCTTCAACCGCGGCGATTACCTCGAAAAGATCGTCCAACAGGCGACGGAGGCGATGGCCGGTGAGCGCCCCATTGGTGCCGAGGGACGGCTCGAGATCCATTGGACCGAATGGAACTCGAGCTGGCGCTGGGGGCGGCCGATCCATGACGTGACCAATGAGGCGGCCTACATCTGCCGGGTGCTGCACCATGTGCACGAGCAGGTGGACAGCTTCGCCTTCTGGACGATATCGGACATCTTCAATGAGTTTCCCTATCCACGTGCAACCTTCGTCGGCGGCTTTGGGCTGATTACGATCGACGGCTTGCCGAAGCCCGGTTATCACGCCTACGCCCTGCTGCACCGCCTGGGCGACACGGAGCTTCCCACACGGCGGCTCGACGCCGGCGAAGAGGATCTGCAGCATGGCGGTATCGACCTTTGGGCCACGAGGGGAGGTAGTGCCTACCAGTTGCTGCTGTCGAACTACCTGCCGCCCGGGCTCGATGGGACGGTGCCCGCCGCCCGGCCATTCACCCTGAGCTGCGAAGGCCTGCTCCCCGGGACGATCCTGCGCGCGACCGAGCAGCGGGTCGATAGCGAACATGCCAACGGGTTGAGCGCGTGGGAAAAGCTCGGGCGCCCGGAAACGCCGAATCGACAACAGTTGACAGAGTTGCGTGCTGCTGCCGAGCTGGCGCCGCTCGAACCGGCGATCGTGCGGGCCGATCATCAGGGACGGCTCACACTGTCGGGAACGATGCAGCCGGGCAGCGTCACGTTATTCGAGCTCAGCGCGTCGGCCGGCTGAGCTCAGAGCGGCAGGCTATCGACGAACCTGCTGATCTCCTCGGCTACCAACTCCGGCCGTTGCAACGGCACGTCGTGGACGGAGTCTTCCAGCCAGACGGCGCGCCCATCAGATAACAGCTTCAATGCCGCGGCTACGCCTTCGCGCTTGCGAACCACGTGCTCGCCTTCGCCGTTAACGGCCGGCAGCAGCAGGACAGGGCAATGCACGTTGGCGAAGTGCGAGCGTGTGTCGGTCTCCCAAAGCGCCCGCACGATCTGGAGATGCCGCTCGAAGCGCAGCCGCGGCGCTACGGTGCCGTCGGGGCTGGTTTCGAAACCGGCCATGATCATCTCTTCGAATTCCGGCCGCCAGAACGAGCCGAGCTCACCCGATCGGATCATTTCGATCAGCCGCGCTCGCGGCGTTCCCGCGATACGGGGCGGTGCGAGCCGCTTCTCCGTCTCCTCCCACGACGCACCATCGCTGCGCGGTGAGAAGACGGCACCGTCTACCAGGACAAGCCCCGCGGGAATATCGCCGTAACGCGCCGCAAACTCCACGGCGACGCTGGCTCCCCAGGAATGGCCGGCGACGACCGGATGCGGGAGTCCGAGCGCCTCGAGTATCGCCTTGAGATCGGCCGTCGTCTCGTCGAAGCCGTAACCGCTGTCCGGACCCTGCGAGAGTCCGTGGCTGCG
>DAINSK010000115.1:0-2383 GCA_036741355.1 Chloroflexota bacterium | reverse complement strand
GGGCACCTCACCGCCCCAGGTACGCTTCCAGAGACTTGCGGACGATCGGCCCGGCTTCAAGAGAGCCGCTCTGGCCTTCGTCGAGGACGACGACGGCTACCGCTTTGGGCGCGTTGCGGGGCGCGTAGGCGACGAACAGGACGTGGTCCTGAAGGCCCTGATCTTCGGCCGTGCCGGACTTGCCGGCGGCGTCGAGGCGCGAGCCCTGGAACGTCTGGTATGCCGTCCCGCGCGGGTCTTGCACCACACGCGTCATGCCGTCCTTGATGATCTGCAGCGTCGAGGCAGAGATGGGAATCTGCCCTAACTGCATGCTTTCAAACTGCTGCGGCGGCGCACCGGCAACGGTCGGTTGCAGCTCTCGGACCAGCAGTGGACTGCGCAGGTCGCCGTTGCGGGTCAGGGCACTGTAAGCGTTTGCGACCTGCAGCGGTGTTACCGACAGGTACCCCTGGCCGATCGCCATGTTCACCGAGTCGCCCGAGAACCAGGCCTCGTGCAGTGTTTTCTGTTTCCAATCCGGATTTGGATCCAATCCCGGCGCTTCGTCGATGCCGTTGATGCCTGTCAACCGCCCGTAGCCGAAAGAAGCGGCGATGCCGGGCAGGATATTGGGGTCGATATGGTCGAGGATCAGGCCGATCTGGTAGAAGACCGGATTGCACGACGTCATCAACGCGTCCACGACGGTAAGGTTGCCGAGGTTGTCGGGTCGCCAGTTGTTCTTCGGCAGGTTTTGCCCAAGGCCGAACCAGACCGGCGGGCAGGGCAGCGTGCTCTGCGGCGTCAGGCCGCCGCGCTGCAGCCCTGCCGTGGCTGTCACTACCTTGAACGTCGAACCAGGGGGATACGTGGCGAGCGTCGCGCGATTGAGCAGCGGCTTGCGCTTTTCGTCGAATAGCTGCGTTGCCTGGTCCTGCGTTAGCCCCTGGACGAACAGGTTAGGGTCGAAGCTGGGCCACGATGCCATGGCCAGCACGCTGTCGTCGGTCGGATCGAGCATCACCAGGCTGCCGATGTGGTCGCCGTTGGCCAGCGCTGCCTCGGCGCCGCTCTGGGCGGTGACGTCGATCGTCGTATGCACGTCCATCGGCGGAGAGCCCGGCCGGCTTGCCAACTCGATGACCACCTGGCCGTCGGGAGTGATGATGGTCAGGCGGGCGCCGCGTTTGCCTGAGAGCTGCTGATCATACGTGTCCTCGAGCCCGGTCTCACCGATCGAGTCGTCCTCGGTGTACCCGTCGCCCTTGAGTTTGGCCAGCTGGTCGGCCGTGATCTTTGCGACGTAGCCGACGACGTGCGCGGCCAGCGTGCCCTGCGGATAGACGCGTCGAGAGACGTCCTGGATGATGACGCCGGGAATCGCTTCCAGCGCACTGCGCTGGTCGGCGGGGAAGTTGTATGACAGCGTCTTGAGCGTGATGAAGTAGTCCGGCGGGGTGGCGGTGTCGTCCACCTTCTTCTGAATGTCGGCCGGGTTCAGGGCGAGGCGTTGGGCCATCTGATTGATGATCCCAGCGCGGTCCTTCACGGCGGACGGGTTGTTCATAATCGTACGCGAGGTCCCGACAACTCCTACCGAGGCGGTGATCGCTAGGGGCTGGCCGTCTCGCGCGAGGATTGCACCGCGGGGCGGAACGTCGACGAAATTATGCACAAGGTTTGAATTGCCAAGGTCCTTGAAGATGAGCGATGGCGTCCATTGTACGCGCCAGCCATCGGACTCCTTCTCCAACAGCATCGTCACGTCCTGTCGCACGTCGCCGAACAGAGCCGTGGTGTAGACAACCGAATATGGAATCTGGTCGGCTTGCTTGTCTGCCGGCGGCGTGAACGCCGGCTTGATGCCGGTGATCGTGGCTTCGTCGGCGATCCCCTGATAACGGGCGACAAACTTGTCGCGGCTGATCGACTGCTGCGCTGCCGGCGTCAGCAGGTCGTACATGCTCGAGTACTGCTGCTGCTTCCAGGCGTCAAAGTATTTCTGCGCCGTGTCGGACGATATCGGCGACGGCTTGGGCGTCGGCGGAACGGCGGTGACCGGAGGCCTTTTGGCGGGAGTGCCCGCGTTGCCGGCGACCGGAGGACCAGACGTCACGGAACTGCCTGGTTGCTGCTTCGGTTTACCCCCGCCGTCGCACGCGGTCACCAGTGCCAGCAGCACGATCAAGTAGAAGGCGATGATGCGATGTCGCGAATGGCAGGGAGATGGATGCGCCGCGGCCTGGACGAGCATGCGATGTGACTGTACGTGCACGGCGAGTCTTTTCGGCGCTACCAGAGAGGGACCGGACCATCGGGGACGGTTAAAGTGTAGCAGAGGTCTCGCGCCACGCCGCCCGGCATTATGGGCAGCGACGCGCACCGGGTTTCGGCCGCCGGT
>DAINSK010000114.1:0-2409 GCA_036741355.1 Chloroflexota bacterium | reverse complement strand
AGGGCCACGCCGAAATGGCGCGAAGGGTTCATTGCAGCGCCCCCAACGGCTCCGTTCGCGAAAATATCCATGGTGATCGTGAGACCGATCGCCAGCCCGGCGATGACCGCTGGTCCCCGGCGGTCGACCGCCACGCCGTATATCACGTACATGAGGAAAAACGAAAGCACGATCTCCGACACAAAGGCGCGGCTGGCCGTGAATCCCGGTCCGACGCTGGGTGTGCCGAAATTGACCGCGTTGATCATGCTGTCGGTAAAGATCGCTTTTAGCACGAGGGCCGCGCACACCGCGCCGATAAACTCCACGACGATGAACGCTACTGCCCGTTCGACGCGGATCACGCGACCGATCGCCAGGCCGATCGCGACCGCGGGGTTGAACAGTCCACCAGAGAGGTGGCCGCACGCCGCCACCATGAGACCAATGGCCAGTCCGTGTGCGAAGGCGATAGCGACGAGGTCTTTGCCGGCGGTCATGATGATTGCGCCGGCGCCCATAAACGTGAGGGCGAATGTTCCGATGAACTCGGCGACCAGCGGGCTTGCCCAGGTGCGGAGCAAGGTCTTAGGGGGTGTGGAGGCGCGGCTGTCCGGGCGAGAGCTGGCCATGGGCGTCATCCTCCTCGTTGCGCGTCGCCGTTGCGGCGTTGCTGAACCGGAGTATGCAGGTACAAACAGTTGCAGGCAAGGGCGGCCGGCGTATCACGATCGCGCGAGAGACGGCTACCTGACCGGCGTCAGCCAGTGCCTCCAACGCGAATCGGCAGCGCGGATCGCGTCGTCGTACGCCCGCTGAATCCGTCGTGTGAACGCACCGATCTCCCCGGTCCCCACCCGGTAGTGGTCGATATGGGTGATCGGGTTAATCTCGGCGCCGGTACCGACGAAGAACGCCTCATCCGCGAAATACAGCTCGGTGCGGTCGATCTCCCGTTCGACGACGGGCATGCCTAGCACGGCGGGGATCAGCTCGAGCAGGAACGCCCGCGTAATGCTCTCGAGTATTCCGGCGGTGACCGGCGGGGTGATCACTTCGCCGCCGCGCACGATGGCGATGCACGATCCCGGACCCTCGGCCACGGTACCGCGGTCGTTAAGAAAGATTGGAGAATCGAAGCCGGAGAGCTTCGAATCCAGGTGCGCGATGCGGCTGTTCTGGTAGTTCGGCACGGCTTTGATGCGCGGCGGCAGGCTGCGGTCGCTGATGCGCGTCCAACTGGTCACATTGCAGCGCAGAGCGCGTTCGGTTAGCAGCAGCGACGGTCGCGGTGCGACTGGAATGTAGACGCGCGCTTCGTCGTCGACGATCGGAGGCGCATACAGGCCGCTGGCCGGGGGAACCGGAGCGGCAACGGGCTGAATGTAGCAATCACCGTCGATTCCGTTCGCCTTGAGCGAGGCGATAGAGGCCTCCGCGAGTTCCTCTGAGCTCCAACGTGATCGAAGGCGCATGAACGTGATCGAGTTTTGCAAGCGATTCAGGTGCGCACGCAGCCCGAAAATGTGGAGCACACCTTTGGCGGAGCGGTAGCCCTTGATGCCCTCGAACACCGCCGACAGCCCCGACCACGTGGCTTGTGTCAGCGGCATCGTTACCTGGTCCCACGGTCGCATTTCGCCGTCGACCCACAGCCACTGCTGCTGCCAGCCGCTGTCGCTGAATCCCACCGTCGGCTCGATCGCGTGCTGCACCATGGATCGTCTCCGCAGACTGGTGATTAGCCGTTGAAACGAGGATCGCGCTTTTCGCCAAATGCACGCGCCGCCTCGGCGAACGCGTCCGAACGAGTCGCCTGCCCGAAGATCTCGTCTTCAGACTCGAGGACCGAGCGCAGGTTGTCGTTGGCGGCGTTGCTGTAGAGCAACCGCTTCGCCCAGCGGACGTGCTGCGCCGGGTTGAAGGCGATCTCGTCCGCCAACGCCATGGCTGCGTCCAGAAGCTCGTCGTGAGGCACCACCCTGTTGACCAGACCCATCCGCGCCGCCTCGGAAGCGTCGATGATTCGACCGGTCAGGATCAACTCGGCGGCGAAGCCGAGGCCGACGATCTGGGGCAGGAAAAAGGTAGATCCCAGCTCCGGCGTGAGGCCGATGCGGACGAACCGTGCGGATAGCCGCGCCTTGTCCGAGGCGATACGGGCGTCACAGCAAAGTGTCAGCGTAAGACCGACGCCGACGGCCGGTCCGTTGATTGCCGCGATTACCGGCTTGGAGCGCTGGATGAAGAAAGGCAGCGCTTCCTCCTCACCACGCCGGCGTGGGGTCGACGCCTGCGCCGGCTCCGATCGATCGCGGCGTAGGTCGGCGCCAGAACAGAAGCCACGGCCCGCGCCTGTGATCACGACCGCGCCGATGCCGTCGTCGGCGTTGCACTCTTCGATGGATTCGCGCACCATCCGCGCCATAT
>DAINSK010000113.1:0-2460 GCA_036741355.1 Chloroflexota bacterium | reverse complement strand
GCAGAGCGACCGAACGCCGCCCCAAACGTCAGGACGAGCAGGGCGACCGCGCCAATAAGCAGGAGTTTCGTTTTGACAGTCCTCTTCGACATGGTTGCTTTTGTCTCCCCATTCCCATTTATTCGAGTGGACGTCCACGTTAGCGGTGCGTCCTACGGGGGTACGACGACCGACGGGTCCGGGATCTTTAAGTTTGCGATTTCCGGCAGTTATTGACCGGTATATCACTCTGGAGGCATCCTTGACCTGGCGCGTAGAGAACATTGCGCGCAATCCAGAATGACGAGGTAGGAGTAATGCAATTTCGGATGCGCTTTTTGTTCGCCGCTGTGCTTGGAGCGGTCTTGCTCGCCTGGCTGCCGCTGACGGCGAGCCGGAGCGCCGCCCAGGCGACGCCCACCGTTCAGATTCGGCAGGACGCTACTGCAGGAAGCATCCTCGCCGGCCCCGACGGCAAGACGCTGTACACGTTCAGTACCGACAGCGCGGGGGCAAGCACCTGCGCCGATACCTGCGCCAACGCGTGGCCGCCGCTCGTATTGGACAGCGGCCAACCGACGGCGGGTCCGGGCCTCTCCGGCACGCTGGCCGTCATTACCCGGGCTGACGGCAAGCGCCAGGTGACGTACAACGGCCAGCCGCTTTACACCTTCGTGCGCGACACCCAAGCGGGTGCGGCCACCGGTGACGGCGTGACTGCTTTTGGTGGCACCTTCCATCTTGCCCGGCCGGCCGGAGCGGCTGCCGCCGCGGCAGCGCCCGCCGCGGCAGCGCCCGCGGGGCCGACGACCGCCCAGAGGGCTGCACCAGCAGCAGCACCGGCGGCTGCGCCAGCGGCGGCGCGGGCACTGCCCGCGACTGGTACTGGCGGACAACTTGATGGCCGCGGCGGGAATTCGTGGCTGATCGGGGCGTTGCTGGTCGCAGCGCTGTTGACCGGCAGCTGTGCCCTGATGCTCCGTCGGTCCGCGGTAGAGTCGCAGCGCCGCCGATAAATGACCGTCCGACCCGGCACCGGTCCGCTCGCCGGGCTGCGTGTGGTCGACCTTTCCACCACCCCGGCGGGCGCGATCTGCACGATGCTGTTGGCCGACCAGGGCGCTGCAGTCGTGTTGGTCGAGCCCGCGGCCGGGGCACTGCTCCGCGCCGCCCCGGTGGCGAAGGTCTGGCTGCGCGGCAAACGCAGTGTGACCGTGGAATCGCTGGCGCGCGACCCGATCAGTCTGCGACGGCTGTTCGACGAAGCCGACGTGGTCGTGTACGGCTCTCCAGATGGGTCTCCGCCGCTGCCGCCGTTGCCCGCGATGGATAGCCATCCCGGCCTGATCACCTGTGATACCGGTGGTCCGGCGGGCAATCTCCCGGGCGACGAAGACCTGGTCTCCGCGGCGACGGGGATCATGGGAAGGCAGCCGGGCTTCCGGCCCGGTCCCGTTTATATCGTTCCCCCGCTTGCGACCTACGCAACCGCTGTCATGGCGGCGGAGGCGATCGGCGCGGCGCTCTTTGCGCGCGAACGGACGGGAGCAGGCGAACGGATCTGGATGCCCTTGTTGTTCGGCTCGCTCCAACAGCAGACCGCCCAGCTTGCCGAAGTCGAGCACCCATCGCCGTTGCCGGTGTTACGACGAAACGCCTACGGCCAGTTACCGCTCTACCGTCTCTACCAGTGCCAGGATGGACGCTGGCTGCACTTAGGTCTGATCAACGCCCGCTTCTGGCCAAAGCTATGTCTCGCGATCGACCGGCCCGAGCTGCTTTCCGACCCGCGCTTCGAGGGCGCCGTGCGCTTCACGTCGCACGAGTCCCGCCGCTCGATGATGGACATCCTTGCGGAAACGATCGCGCGGCGCCCATTTGCCGAATGGGACCAGATCTTCAACGAGAACGACGTTCCGTGCGCCCCTGCCTGCACGCCCGAGGAGTTTGCCCGCGATCCGCAGATGTTGATCCGGCAAGGCGTGGTGACGGTGGACGACCCGGAATGCGGCCCCACGCAGCAGCCGGGCCTGGCCTTGCACTTCGCCGGCGGACCGCTCGAACCGATGCGAGGCGCACCGCGAATCGGAGAGCACAACGGCGATCCGTGGGGCGTAGTTAACCTAACCCCCAACTCCTTCCCTAAAAAGGGAAGGGGCGATCTTGGGATGCAGGGTTCGAACGATGACGGAGCGCGAAGGTCGGTCAAGGCTACTCGCGGCGTAAACCCGGCGCGGGGACCGCTGGTCGGAGTCCGGATCATCGACCTTTCTGGATACATCGCCGGGGCGATGGGCCCTGCCATGCTCGCGGACCTCGGCGCCGATGTGATCAAGGTCGAAGGACCGGAGGGGGACGGATTACGTGGAGCGCACGCGGGCTTTCTCGCCTGGAACCGCGGGAAACGCGGGCTCTGCGTCGATCTCAAGACCGAGGCGGGCCGTCAGGTCGTCCACGACCTGACGCGAACCGCCGATGTAG
>DAINSK010000112.1:0-2490 GCA_036741355.1 Chloroflexota bacterium | reverse complement strand
CCCTGGCTGTACTGGTTGACGTATCCGGACCGGTTCGGGCCCGACTGACCGCCCCAGAACGGCGGCGCGCCGGCGCGGAGCGTGTCCATACGCAACGAAGACTCGACGCGGATGACGTCGGCGCCCAGGTGTGCGAGCTGCAGGCCGCACATCGGCCCAGCCCAGACCCACGTGAAGGCGATGACCCGCACGCCGTCGAGCGGCAGGCGCTCACCTGTGCCGGCGTCAGGCGGCGCAACGACCGGTGAGGCTATCCGCGGTTTCGTCCAATCCCTCTTCACTTCATCCGTGTGTTCGCCGAGCAGCGGCGCCCGCGAGACCACCTGCCACGGCGTCTTGGAGAAGTTCCAGGGCGCTCCCGGGTACGTCCACTTGCCGGCGACGGGGTGGTCGACGTCCTGAAAGTGGTCGCGGTGCTCCAGGTGGGGGTGGTCGAGGAGGTCTGCCATCTCGCTGATCGGCGCGCAGGGTATCCGCCGCTCCTGCATCTCGCTATAGGTTTTCATTACGTCGTGGCCGGCGAGCTCGCTCTCGATCAGCGGCAACAGGCCATCGTTGTTTTCTGCCCGCAGCAGACGGTCGGCAAAGAGCGGCGAGTCGGCCCATTCGGGGTTACCGATGTACTCCAGTAACCGCTTCCAGTCGTCTTCGGTCACACAGACGAGGAACATCAGGCCGTCGGCGAGCTGAACCATGCCCCACGGTCCCACGATGCGGGTGCCGAGCCGGGATGCGACCCGGCCGCCGTAGGTGTAGTGAACCAGTCCGCTCTCGACCTGGCTGGCGATGGCTGCCTGTACGGAAACGTCGACCTGCTGCCCGACGCCGAACCGTTCGCGGGCCGCGATCGCCCCGAGCGTGCTGACGCCGGCATGGATGCCCGCCTGGTAGTGCGCCTGCTGGCCGAACGGCTTCAGCGGCGGCAGAGACGGGTCGTCGAGCGCACCCGGGCTCATCGAAAGCCAGCCCGCAGCCGCGAGGTCGCATAACTCACGCATCGGCAGATCCGAGCGCGAGTCCTCCAAGCCGAACGGCGTGACCGAGGTGACGACCAGCGCCGGGTTCACCTCTTTAAGCGCGTCGTAGGTCAAGCCGCGACGTCTCAGCTTCGACGCCTCCCCGCTGGCAATGACGACGTCGGCAGCCGCGGCCAGCCGGCGGAATTCCGCCCACCCGCCCGCATCGTCGAGGTCGAGGACCGCACCGCGCTTCGCCTGGTCGAGGTAGAGGTGAAGGCCGCCGCTTTCCGGGTTCGACTTACCGCCCGGATAAGGGCCGCGACGCCGGTTTGAATCACCTTCCGGCGGCTCGACTTTCACAACGTCGGCGCCGAGATGGCCAAAAAGCGATGCCGCAAACGGCGCGGCGACGAAGTCGCCACACTCCAAGACCCGCAACCCCGAAAGCGCTCCACCAGCCATATCCAACCCCCTAAAACCCGTCGCCCGATTCATCGGCGCCGCGGCAAGAATTTTCGAATGCAGGCTGTAGTATAGGGCTTTCGTCTAGTGCCCGTAGTCGCCAATCCACACGGCGCAAGACAGATGGCCGGCAAGGCGATAGAGCTTGCGGTCCGCGGTGAAAATCGACCGTTTCCTGGGTGATTCGATTCGGCGCGGGTCAGCCGTCTCGACGGTGAATATTCGGTATATCGTCGAAGTCAGTGTCGAATGACAGGATTTCTCTTAGACCCCACCGTTCCATCAGCGCCACGTGGAAGCAATCAGCGAAGCCCAGCGAGTGGCTCGTGTACAGCGCGAAGACGCGGCGATAGATGCGCTTCCCAGGGAGGATGATACCAGGCAACTCAATGAGCGGCAGAACGCCGGCAGCGATGCGGTCCCGCGGTTGTTTGTATCCCCGTTGGAAGGAGAACACCGTCTCAAAGATAACCGTGTCTGCAGTGCGGGCCTTGAGCTCACCTGCTTCGATCCGGCCAATAATGGCGTGCGCCTGGGGAGAAAAAACCGGGTGGTCGTTGCGGAGGTGGCGGAGGAAGATATTCGTATCTAGAAAAGGCAACGCCATAAAAGTTACGACACAGCCTCCTCAGCCATAGCCGTTTCCGCGATTGCCTTCTCCTGCCGAGGTGAGAGCATGGGATGGTCGCTAGCCAAGAATCCTGCGGTACGAGCGGTTACGCTGGTCGCTGAAATGACCCGTACTTGACCCTCGGAGACGACGAACATCACTTTGTCTCGGGCCGACACGCCCAAGAGGCGGCGAATCGGCGCCGGAAGCGTGACCTGCCCTTTGCGGGTCAGGTTGGACGTAAACGCGTAGGTGGAATGTTCGCTAAATTGCATAGTAATACTTATGTTGAACTAGGTACTACCCTGTGTCAAGCACCACCCGTAGCCGTCGATTAGGGCGAGAAATGACGAACACCGGTGAAGTGCTGCTGACTCACAAGGACCAAGATCGACGCAAATACCGGGCACCTCACCGCCCCAGGTACGCTTCCAGAGACTTGCGGACGATCGGCCCGGC
>DAINSK010000111.1:0-2731 GCA_036741355.1 Chloroflexota bacterium | reverse complement strand
GGGTTCATGCCGAGGCACATCGAGCAGCCCGCCTCGCGCCATTCGAAGCCCGCCTCGACGAAGACCTGGTCCAGCCCTTCCTGCTCGGCCTGGAATTTAGTGAGCGTCGATCCCGGCACGACCATCGCCCGCACGCTCGGACTGACTTTGCGGCCGCGCACGATGTCGGCGGCAGCACGCAGATCTTCGAGGCGCGAATTGGTGCAGGAGCCGATGAAGACACGGTCCACCGCGATCTCCTGGATCGGGGTTGATGGTTGCAAGCCCATGTACTCCAGCGCCCGCGTCACAGCGGCACGGTCGGATGGGTCTTCATAGGTCGCCGGGTCCGGCACACGGTCGGTCACCGGAACCACCATCTCCGGATTCGTACCCCAGGTAACGAACGGCTGCAGCTCCGCCGCATCGATCACCACCACACGGTCGTAGGTCGCGCCCTCATCGGTCGGGAGCTTCTTCCAAACGGCGACGGCATCATCCCAATCGGCACCTTTCGGCGCGAAGCGACGGCCCTGCACATAGTTAAATGTCTTCTCGTCGGGAGCGATCATGCCGGCGCGGGCGCCGGCCTCGATCGACATATTGCAGACGGTCATGCGGCCCTCGATCGACAGCGATCGGATCGCCTCTCCCGTGTACTCGATCGCGTGGCCGGTGGCGCCGGCGATGCCGATTCTGCCGATAATGCCGAGGATGATGTCCTTGGCCGTGACCCCGCGCGGCAGCGTACCATCGACGCGGACTTCCATGGTCTTTGGCTTCGATTGCACGATCGTCTGCGTCGCGAGCACGTGTTCGACTTCGGAGGTGCCGATACCGAATGCGAACGCACCAAGCGCCCCGTGGGTGGAGGTGTGGCTGTCGCCGCAAACGATGACCTTGCCGGGGAGCGTGTAACCAAGCTCGGGGCCGATCACATGGACGATCCCCTGGCCCTGGCTGTGGATGTCGTACAGGGTAATGCCGAACTCGGCCGCATTGCGGTTGAGGGTTTCGATCTGCTTGCGGGCGATCTCGTCCTTGATTTCTTCGACCGGCAGGGCGCGATCGGTCGTCGGCACATTGTGATCGACGGTAGCGATGGTCAGTTCTGGCCGGCGGACGGAACGTTCCGTAAGGCGCAGGCCTTCGAACGCCTGGGGTGAGGTCACTTCGTGCACGAGATGCAGGTCAACGTAGAGGATCGCCGGTTCCCCGGGCGGCTCTTCGACGACGTGTGCTTCCCAGATCTTCTCGAACATCGTGCGCGGGGCCATGGTTGCTGCCTCCAAATTGGCTCGGGCCGAGTTCGCTGGCGTTGTGCCAACTCAGCGATATTACGAGTAGACGCTTCAAAAAGCCTACAGGGTTTCCCGCCGCCGCGCACCGTTGATTAGTGCAAGCTGGCCCGGCTCACGGCCAGCCGGCGCCCGCCACGTCCACGCGCACGGTCTCGATCCAGCCCTGGGCGGTGGCCGCGGCCGGGTCTTGCGGGTTCGTCTCGGCGGTGCAGAGGAAGAGGGTACGACGGTCTTCGCCCCCGAGCATGCAAGCGTAGGCGCGCCGGCCGCTAAGCTCGATCCGGTGCGTGATCGTGCCGCCATCCTCGACGCGCAAAAACTCGCGCGTGGCCGGCGACGCCAGCCAAACCGCGCCCTCGGCGTCGATGCAGATGCCGTCGGGCACGGCTTTCGGAAATTCCGCGAACGTTCGCCGGCCGGAAAGGGAGCCGTCCGGGGCAACCTCGAACGCGGTCAGCCGCCGTGCAAACGTTTCTGCCACGATCAGCGTGCGGCCGTCCGCGCTGATGACGATGCCGTTCGGGAAGTTCAGGTCGGCGGCGACAGGCCCAACCTCGCCGTCGGGCGTCACGAGGATCAGGTTAGTGGTGCGTGGCTGCTCGCCGGCGGTGCGGATATCGAAGCCGAAGCCGCCGACGTAGGCGCGGCCGTCCGCGTCCAGCGTCATATCGTTATTCGCTACCGGCTCGTAGGCGCTGAGGTCGGCGAATGGCAGCAGCGCGCCTTCGTGGTAGCGCAGCAGGCGCCGCCCGCGCATCGAGACGACGATCAGGCTGCCGTCCGGCCGGAAGCCGAGACCGCCGGGATCGCCCGGAACTTCGATGATGCTCTCCGCCCGGCCGGCCTGGTCGACCACCATGACTCTGCCCGCGCGCATGTCGGAGAACCAGAGCCGGCCGTTGTGCCAGCGTGGGCATTCGGGGAACTTCAGTCCGGAGAGGAAGGTCGTTGGTGTAAGCGTCTCCATGGCTCTCCCCGTTCCTGGTGGCAATCTGAGGCGGAAAGACCGCAGCCGGTTCGTCCACACAATAACGTCTTGCCGATCTGTTGACGAGCCCCAGCAGTGCGCTACGTCCGCTGTATCCGGCGCCTCCGGCTGAGCATATACACTGACCGTGATCGTTCACCGGATGGCGGCGGGAAACAGCATGCAGGCGACAGTGACAAAGAGCGGGGTAGCGGTCGCGGTCGTGATCTTCACGGTGCGGCGCGGGGAGCTATCGGCGCTGCTCATCCACCGCGCCGCTGAGCCGTATGCCGGCTGCTGGGCGCTGCCGGGCGGCCTGTTGCTGCCCGGCGAGAAGCTCGATCAGGCCGCGGCGCGCAAGTTGACCGGCGAAACCGGCGTCGCCGACGTCTATCTAGAGCAGTTGTACACCTTTGATGCGCCGCCGGTGGACCCGGGCCCGCGCGCGATCGTCGCCTATTTTGCGCTGGTGGACGAAAGCCGG
>DAINSK010000110.1:0-2832 GCA_036741355.1 Chloroflexota bacterium | reverse complement strand
GGCAGCCAGCGCCACATCCAGCCGCCGTACTCAAACGGGGTCATGGCGCCGGGATCTTCGGGGCGTCCTTCCGCGGGCGACAGCTCACTGAAGACCATGACGTGTTCGAGGCAGTCCACGCCGGCATCGGCGGCATCGGCGCCCCAGGTCGCCTGCTGGTGCATGAACACCGGCAGGCCACGGGCGTGTGCGCGTATGGCGGCGCGCCGCGCCGTCTCGGGCCGCACGGTGACGTATAGCTTGATCGCGTCGACGCCGGCGTCCGCCAGCCGGTCGATCTCGGCCTCGACCCGGTCCGCGTCGAAGTGGCGGCTCAAGCCGGCGAAGCCTTCGAATAGCGCGCCTTCTTCGAGCAGCGGACCGGAGCAATAGAAGCGCGGCCCGGGCTTGGTGCCCGCCTCGATCGCGTCGCGGTACGGCAGCAGGTTTTCGAGCTGACCGCCCAGGTCGAGCACGGTCGTTACACCGGCCTCGAGAAACAGCCACAGGTGCTCGCGGTCCGGAGTGCCGGCGTGGACGTGCATATCCACCAGGCCGGGAATAACGAATTTGCCGTGGGCATCGACGACCTCGACGCCTTCCGGCACGGGCGTCGAGGTTGCAGGGCCGACACGGGAAAATCGGCCGTCTTCGACAACGACCGTCGCATCCGTTAACGGCGGCCCGCCCAGGCCGTCGATCAACGTCGCGCCGGTGATGGCTATGAAACGATGGTTCTCCGGCGACGTCATGCTCGTGCTCTCTTTCGCGGATGACCGGCCCTCATGGCAAAGCTACAATAGACCGTCGAGAGCCCCAGCCCCATCAGATTCGACGTTCGGTGGAAGAGCTTAATTGTGGCCGTCAATATAACCCTGACCATCGTCGAGCGGGACGGCGACACCATATACTGTTTGTTCCAATGGACGAGCCGATATCTGTCATTACCAATGTCACTCTCATCGGCGCCACGTTGACGTTGGATGGCCTGCACGTTGACGGACCGGGAGCCACGACCTTCAGCATTACCGAGCTTCGGTATTGCGCCCGCGAACTGGGTCGCCGCTATGGTGCGACCGTTGTCGAGATCCGAGGGGGCATGCGCACCACTGGAAGCAATCCCGGCCACCACCCTCGCATGGTTCGGGTAAGGGTTTAATGAGATGGCTGTCTTAATCATCGAACGGTGGAATCCAGGTCTTAATAAAGTCGCGCTCGCGAAGCTTCTGCATAGCCGCGCACACGTTTCGCTGTCCTTAGCAAAACAATGTGTAGATCAATTACTTGAGGGCAACGAGGTTGCCCTGGACGTGCCGAGCCTCGTAGACGCGAGTGAAATCGCTCGCGATGCAGAAACTTTCGGTGCAGTGGCATTCGTTTCAAAAAAAAGGGGTCGCGGGCACGGATCCCCGGTTGACGCCCGAATTTCGGGAGAATAAGAGATATTCTTCGGAGCGCGACGAATACGAATCAGGTCTGACTGTATCGCCATTAAGAATGCCTCTTAGCGATGTTTCCTCTCATCGTGCTGCTCTATCTTAGTGCTTGCCGCTGCTTACGGGTGTCAACTGCAGCATAGCGGGATCAATGATGCCGGCCCCATAACTCGAGTTGACGCGTTTATCCAGCCTATTCTGCGGGATGGAGCCTTACCGCCGACCCTGCCGACCTGGAGCACACCCAGGCATGGCAATTATTCCGCAGGCTACGTCGGCTTCGAGGAACAGCCACAGGTGCTCGCGGTCCGGCGCGCCGGCGTGGACATGCATGTCCATCAGGCCGGGAATAACGAATTTGGCGCGACCGTCGATGACTTCGGCGCCTTCCGGCACGAGCGTCGCGGCCGATGGGCCGACATGGGAAAATCGATCATCCTCGACCACGATAGTCGCGTCCGCCAGCGGTGGTCCGCCCAGGCCGTCAATCAACGTCGAGCCGGTGATCGCGACGGGCCGGGAGCTACGCTGAGCTATCATGTCGATACTCGCTTCCACGCCTTGGTGCCCAGCCTCGACAGGCTATGCCAGCACCTTCCGCATGAAGACGCGCTGGAAGCCATCTTCGGTTCGGCGGTCAATCTCGACGAAACCGAGACGAGGGTAGAAGGCGAGATTTTCTGTCATCAGCTCGTTGGTGTACAGCTCCACCGCATCCAGTCCCAGTAGCTTCGCGTGTTGGTCGACATAGGTCATGAGCTGTCGACCGAAACCGCGCCCCTGGTTGTCGGGGTGAACGGCGATGTTCTCCAGAAAGAGATGGTCGCCCTGCCGTAGCATCACCAGGACAGCACGGAGCCCCTTGGCACCAGAGACGACATACACGACTCCGCGGGCAATGAGCGCAGGGAGTCGGCCTGCATAGGGGCGGGCTTCCTCCCAATGCGTCCAATGTACTTGGCATACGCAACATCTACCAGCGCGGCGACGCTAGCCGCCTCCTCGGAGCGCGCTGCTCGAATTTCGAACAGGTCCATGAGTTCGTCCGCTGTAGCCTTACGATGTGTCTCGCCGCGGCTGCTTTGGCGACACATTGCTGCCCACCTGAAATCGGCTCCGCTACTGCAACGCCCCAGCAGTTCGCAGCTCTTCGATCTCGGCGTCGGTCTTGCCGAGCACTTCGCGCAGCACTTCGTCGGTGTGCTCTCCCAGGCACGGCGCCGAGCGGCGTACGCGGAGCGGCGTGCCGGAGAGCACCCACGGAATGCCGGCGTGACGGGCGCCCGAGCATTCACAGTGGGGCAGCTCGACCCAGAAGTTTCGTGTCGCAAGCCCCGGATCGTCGACGACGTCCTTGGTCGTATAAACCCACTGCGCTGGAACCCCCGCCGCTTGCAGCGCAGCCGCCGCCTCCTGG
>DAINSK010000109.1:0-2859 GCA_036741355.1 Chloroflexota bacterium | reverse complement strand
GATCTGGTACGCCGCTGCAAAGCGCTGCCAGCCCTCTTCCGAGGAATCCGTATTAGGCCCGGAACTCCTGAACGTGTCGTGAGCCGCAAACTGGGATGATCTTCAGACTGGGAAGCGGCCGATTGCGTTGTCGTAGCTGGCTTGGGCGTCGGTGATGGCGAGGCGGCTGTAGATTTCGAGTGATTGCCGGCTGGCGTGGCCGCTGTAGGGCTGGATGAGCGCGTCGTCGATGCCTTGGGTCTTGAGCCAGGTGAACAGGAAGTGCCGTAGACGGTGCGGCGGCATGTTGTGCGCCAGTCCAGCGGCGGTGGCGTAGCGGGCCAGCAACGCCCGCACGCCACGGGTGGAGTAGGGCTTCTTCCAAGAGGACTCGAACAGATTGGCGCCGCCGGTCTTGTGTCGGTCGGCGATGTGCAGAGCGAGCGTTTCGCGGAAGGTCTGCGGGAACGGGACGATGCGATCTTTGCCGCCCTTGCCGTGGGTGACCCGGATACGGGCGGCGTCCAGGTCGACGCCGTCGAGGCGGATGGCGACGAGTTCAGCGACCCGGACACCGGTGTAGAGCAGGGTCTTGATGAGCACCATGTCGCCGCTGCGGCGGGCTTGCCAGACGGCCTGGTAGTAGCGGCGGATCTCGTCCTCGCTGGGCACGAAGGGCAGCGTCTTCGGTTCGCGTTGCACCTCGATGTCGAGCTCGTCGCGCAGCGCGCGGAACACGGCTTTGAGGTAGGCGTAGTCGGGCCGTTCCTCGCGCAGATACTTTGCGAGCTGGCGGGCTTTGCGTTTTGGTGGTGTCCGCCGCGGGGGTGATGCCGACACGCCCGATGTCGCTGACGCGCCGGTGGAGGTGGTCATGCGCTGACCGGGTGCGGGTCGAGGTCGAGGTGCCGATCGAGGTGCAGCTGGAACGTGCCGTAGGGGCGCACATGCGTCCAGAACAGCGGGCTGATCGCGCGACGGTCCTCGACGGTCAGGTTGATGGGCTGATCGGCGAGGATGCGTTGCAGCAGAAGGGTGTTGACGTAGACCAGCGCCGATTGCAGCAGGTGTAGGGCGAGGACGCTGATTTCTTGGCTGTCACGGTCGGCGCCGGTGAGTTCGCGGTCCTTGCCATAGAACAGCGCGCCGTTGGCCGAATTCCAGTTCTCCACGACCTGCAGCCCGTCGTTGATCTCGCGGCGCAGCGCTTCCGAGCGCAAGTAACGGGCGACGAAGACCGACTTCACGGCCCGGCCCAACTCGACGAGCGCGGTGTAGGTGGGGTGTTGCGGGCCAGGGCGGGTGAAGCGGCGCAGGATCTGCTCGGACTCGGCGGTGCGCAACTTCAATGCGGTCGCGAACTTGACCATTTGGTCGTACTGCTGGGCGATCAGACCCCACCGGATCGGCCGGGTCAGCACCGTCTCCAACTGCGGCAGGGAGTTGGCTAGCCCGGCGTCGGGGAGGTAGAGGCGGGCAGCGCCGATGTTCTTCAACCTCGGTAGCAGGGAGTAGCCGAGCAGGTGGGTGAAGGCGAAGCCTATGTCGGAGGCGCCGTGGGTGTCGACGTAGTTGGCTTCGATCGGCACGTCGGTGCCGTGATGCAGCAGCCCTTCCATCATCGCGGCGACTTCGGAGGAGGAGCAGGACTTGAGCTGGCTGTAGACGCACAGCCGGCCCTTCTCGACGTGCCAGTAGATCATCACGCCCGGGCCGCGGTAGCGGGCATGCCATTCGGTCATCAGGTTCGACTCCCACGACCCGAACTTCTTCGAATCCGACGCGCACGCCGTGCCCGCGCCCTACAGCTCGGGGTCACGCGCGGCGTAGTTGGCGTTGACTAGCGTCGCGATTGCCCGGCGCAGGTTCTCCTTCGTCACGAACAGCCGGCGAACGTGGCGCAGCGCGGCCTCGCTATGCCCGTGATCGCCGTCGGCGACATGCTTGATGCCGGTGTTGGTGCCCAGCGCGAACAGCACCAGCAGCAGCCGTGCCCGTAGCGTGTCTGTCGGCATGGTCTCGCGGGTGGCGATCGACGGGAAGCAATCGATCAGTCCGACGTGGTGGTCGGCTTCGGCGAGGAAGTCGAGCAAGTCCACGGTGCCCCAGCGGGCCTGCACCGAGGCCTTGATCCGTTCCAGGTTCGCGGGCTCGGTCTGCTTGGCCAGTTTCGGTACGGTGATCCACGGCCGCCCGGCGCGGGCGCCGATGCTGATCCCGCCGGTGTCGTTCGTGGCGATCGCGTCGTTGAGATCACGCAGGGCCGCGGTCAGATCGCCCTGAAGGCTGGTGATGAACTCGCTCGGGTCCAGCGGCTGACCGAGCCGCTCGTAGTGGCCGACGCGGTGGGCGTCGAAGTCGGCGGGCAGGTCGATGTCCGGGTTGCGCCAGCGGACCGCGCCGACGACCCACACCTCGCGGCGGCGGATTGCCTCGCGCAGCGCGGCCAGCACGCATAGCTCGTACGGGATTCGTTCAACACGCGTGGTGCCGACTCCCTGTAGCAGTTCTGCGATCGTCCGAATCACTTGTACCTCGGCTCTGTTGTCGTTGTCGAAGCGTTGCGTAACGCTAGCCGCCTAGCAGATTCATTCGGCGATGCCGGGGTATGTGGGGCCGGGCACGGCCTCTAGGCATCAAGCCCCGCGGAAGGGCCTTACGCAAACGGCGGGGCAGCTAGGGCCGGCGGGACTGAGAGCGTCCGGAGTTTCGCGGCGAAAGGTAGGTCAATCCGCCGCCTATGACTGGCGCCGTATTCACTCTGCAACGCCGCAGCGAAATGCCCTGACCTGCTTGCGATGGGTGTGCGTTCTTGTCCGGTGAGGGATCCCGCTACGGAACGACGAAAACCATGCTTGCGCCGGTTCGAACGGCCTCCGC
>DAINSK010000108.1:0-2916 GCA_036741355.1 Chloroflexota bacterium | reverse complement strand
CGGCGGCTACGGGTCGAGCAAGGAGTACCCGGTCGAGCAGCTCTACCGTGCGGCGTCGCTGCTGATGATCGGCGAAGGCACGAGATTTCTGAACCCCACAGGTCCCACATCCCCTACCGAAGCAACGTACTCCCCAACAGCACCCCATCCGCACCGCGGCGCGTTGCCCCGCGTCCCGACGTAGCGGACCTCGCCAAGGTGTTCGAGGACGGAACGCGCCTGCTCGAAATCCGCCTGATCTCCGCTGGCAAGAATCAGCAGCTTTCCGCTCTCCACCGCCGGCACACTTCCGATCACAGGGGCCTCTAGAAAATGAGCGCCCTGTGCCTGGGCGTCCTGGCCCAGCTCCTCCGCGATCTGTGGTCCGGCCGTGCTCGCCTCAATGAGCAGTTTGCCGGCGGCGCTCCGCAGGGCGCCGTTGTCGCCGAGGTAGACGTCGCGAACCGCAGCGTCGTTGGTCAGGCTGCTGATCACGATCTCCGCGTCACGGGCCGCCTCCGCTGGAGTGGCGGCCACGCGGCCGAGGTGCAATTGTTCCGCCTTGTCGGGTGTGCGGTTCCACAGCACGACCTGGAACCCCGATGCCGCCAGGCGGCGAGCCATCGCGCCGCCCATCCTGCCGGTGCCAAGGATTGCAACCGTCGCCATCACATGGCCTCCGGCCGCGGGCCGCTCATATGTGCTGCGCCGCGAGCGATCTCGTCGATTCGGCGCAGGACGTCGTCACCGAGCTCGAGACCAGCGGCGGCGACGGCGTCGTCGACGTGGTCAGCGCTGCGTGTCCCGATGATCGCAACGTGCACCGCGGGATTCGCCAGGGCCCAGGCCACCGCGAGGCGGCTCACCGGAACGCCCAGCTCATCGTTCGCAAAGTGCTCGAGCGCAGCCACAACGCGGAGGTTGGTTGCGAACGTGTCGCCCTGAAAGTCCGGGTGGTGGGATCGCCAGTCGCCTTCTGAGAAGGGCGTGTCGGCGCCCAGGTGACCACTGAGCAAGCCGTGCGCCAGTGGCCCATAGACGAGGACTCCGATGTCGTGCGTGCGTGCGTACGGCAGGATCGTGGCCTCGATGTCGCGATGGAAGAGGTGGTACGGAGGCTGCAGCGTTTCCACCGGCAACGTGGTGCTGAACTCGTCCATCTGCTCCGGGTTGAAGTTGGAGACGCCGACGTGACGGACTTTGCCTGCCGCGACGAGCTCTGCCAGTAGGCCAGCCGTTTCAGAGAATGGTGTCTTCGGGTCCGGCCAGTGCACCTGGAGGAGATCGATGTAATCGGTCCCGAGCGCCCGCAGGCTGTCGTCGACACCCTTACGGACTGCCTCTGCACTGGCGTCGCGCTCGACCTGAGCGCCACCCAGCGCTCGCAGGCCGCCCTTGGTCGCGATCACGACGTCTTCGCGCGCGTACCCCTTGATGGCCTTCGCCAGCAGCTGCTCCGACGCCCCGAACCCATAGCCCTGTGCGGTGTCGAAGAAGGTGATTCCGCGGTCATATGCATGGCGAATTGCGCCGATCGCCGCTTCCTCATCTGTGGCGCCCCAATCGCCTCCCAGCTGCCAGGTGCCAAAAGCGATGCGCGAAACGTTCAGTCCGCTGCGCCCAAGCCTGATCCGTCCCACTTCTGTCTTCGCGCTTGACGTGTTCATAGCTCACTCCTATCTGTTTGGGTCTAGCTGCGGGCCTTCCCGAAGTACATCAACTCCCACAGCGGTCTGTATGTTTCCGTCTCCACCGACTGCTCGCCCCGGTAGTGCTCGATGCGACTGACCATCAGGCGTGCGATCCCTGGAGGACGAGCGCGGCGGTCGGCTCATTGCCAGCACGGGTGTGTGATGCCTGGAGCAGTTTCACTGCCGATAGAACCGCGGCAAAGATCATCGTGAAGATGCTGACCGTTGCTCTTGCTTCAGCAATGCTCCCAGTCTGCCAGACCACCCCAGCCGCGTCGGTAACCGGGCCGCTGTCATGGCCCACCAGGTAGGTAAGAACAAACGACAGCCCGATCACCCCATACATCACAACCGCTTGAGCGAGGTACGGCCTCGACAATGGCTGTGTCTCCTCAGCGCCACCATTGCGGAAACGGAGGAATAGCGCGAACAGCTGGAAGAACACATAAACCGTGAGAAACCAGCCCAGGTAGTTCGTGAGCGGTTGAAGGGGGGCAAAAGGGCATCCGAACTCAGGCTGCTCGGGCGTACGCGAGGGCAGCGTGAGATGCGGATGACTTATTGCCCCCCTTCAGCTGGAGCGACAGGTTAAGGCACAGGATCGCCAACTCGGAGCCGCCAAGCGAATAGCCACGCTCAGCGTGGCCGAACGGGAGGAGTACGAGCGGTTGAAGGCGGCCGCCGATGCCCGGAGCCGAAAGGCTAAGACAAAGCGACGGGCTGCTGAGAGTCGCGGTGGACGTCCGAAGAGGAAGACGAAGGGCAAATAGATTCCCTGTGGTGGAGCGCCCTGCAGTTTGACGCGGGTAACGATGGAGTAAGACCGGCGGACGCGCTGTGGGATCGGTTTGTGGTTACATGGCACGTTCCCTCTCCGATGGGTCGTGTGTCCGGATCAGATAGAGTCTGGGACGCTGTTTGCCCGCCTTCGTAAGCCGTCGGTCGGGACTGCGACCCTTGTCCACCGGGGCTTAGCTGCGGATAGCTTTAGATCGTCCACCGATGTGTGAATTCGGACGCCGTCACCTCAGAGGTTCGGTTTCGCGATCCTTCCCCACCATATTGGGGGTGCCAGTCGGCGGGAACAGCGTTTCACGGTCGCGTGGGTTATAGATACCGGCCCACATGACTCCAAGTGTTCGCGGAGCCCACCCGCTAGGACCGAGCGGAGGAGAGCATCCGCCCCCCTAACAGGGTGCTGAAGAAAGGGTGGATGGAGGTTCTGAAGCCGTGAGCATGGGCATCG
>DAINSK010000107.1:0-2946 GCA_036741355.1 Chloroflexota bacterium | reverse complement strand
GCCGTCGGCGGTCAGCCAGACGTTGCCGGGCTTGAGGTCGCGGTGCACGATGCCGTGGTCATGCGCGAAGGCGAGACCCCGGCAGACCGCCTGCCCGATGGTCAACGCCTGGGCGAGCGGCACGCGATGCTCGGGCGCCTGGTCAATCAGCCCTTCGACGTCGCCGCCGCGCATGAGCTCGGTCACGAGGAAGGGCTGGCCGTCGTGGTCGCCCAGGTCGAAGACCGAGACGATGTGGGGGTGGGAACCGAGCCGGCCCATGGCCTGCGCCTCACGCTGGATGCGCAGGCGTCCGGCGTCGTCGAGGCCCTCGGTCTTGATGAGGGCAAAGGCGACGTCACGGTCGAGCAGGGTATCGTGGGCGAGGTAGACCTTTTTCTTACCGCCTTCGCCGAGAAAGCGCTTCACCTGGTAGCGGCCGTTGGCGAACGCGGTTGGCGGTCGCGCTCCCTCTGCTGACGCCGGTAGAAGCTCGGCTGCAGCAGGTTTCCGCGCGGTGCCGGCTGCGACTGCGGTCCCGCCCCGCTGCAGCCCGCGCTCGGAAACGGCGAGGAAGGGCAGCGCATCGCTATTGCCGGCGTCCAGCGTGAGCACCTGCTCGCACAGGTCCTTGGCCAGCGCCCAGTCCTGCGCTCCAATCGCCTGATCGGCGGCGTCGAGCAGCCGCTCGATATGGCGCTGCACCCGTTCGCTCGGCATCCTGGAGCTCCGCCAGCGTGTACCACGCCGCCGCGGCAAGCTAAGCAGACCCACTGCCACCCGTCAACAGACGCGACGCGAACGTACGTGCTCACACCGCAAGAGCGTCTTTTACGTTATAGAGTCGCAGGTGACGCACGAGGCTTTGGAACACACCCTGTTTGTCTCATTTCTGAATGCGGGCGGCTCGGGCAAGCGTTCAGTTAGCCCCTTGAATCGTCGTTCCCGGGATGATCGGTGCCCCGGCAGCCCAGGGCCATGTTGAAGCCGTTGGGGCGTATTCACCCGGCTGCGCCCGAACCAGCGCGTCGGTCATGCGGGCAACCCGGGACATCTCTTTGACGTCGTGTACACGCACGATGTCGGCTCCATTGGCGATTGCGATCGCCGTGGCCGCGGCGGTGCCTTCAAGCCGCTCTTCGGGTGGGAGGCTCAGCACCGAGCCGATAAAGTGCTTTCGCGACGCCGCGACCATGAGCGGCAGGCGAAACGCCGTGAACTCCCGCAGGCGACGTAGCACGATCAGGTCTTCGTCGTGGGACTTTCCAAACGCCACGCCGGGGTCGAGTACCAGATGATCGGACGGCATGCCGGCCGCGACGGCCATCGCGATCCGCTCGCTGAAGAAGGCGAGGTGCTCTCCGATCAGGTCGTCGTAGACGGGCGGCGACGATGGCCGGACCTTTGGGCGCTCATAGGTGTAGTTGATCACCAGCGGCACGCCGTGGCGGGCGGCCGCGCTCGCGGTGCCGGTTCCCAACTTGAATCCGCCGATGTCGTTGACGAATCGCGCGCCAGCGCGAATCGCGGCGTCCACGACCTCCGGTTTGTAGCTGTCGATGGAGATCACGGCATCCACTTCGTTGTTGAGCCGCTCGATAATCGGACAAACGCGCTCGATCTCCTCGTCTACCGTCAACACGCGGACGTCGGCACGAGCAGATTCACCGCCGACGTCTAGGATGTCGGCGCCATCGGCAACGAACTGCCAGGCCCGGCGCAGCAGGGACTCCTGGTTTTCGAGCAATCCGTCGCCGGAGAACGAATCGGACGTTACGTTGAGGATACCCATGACGAAGGTGCGCCGGCCGAATTCGAGGACGCGGTCACCGCAAGTGAGGGGCGAGAGCAACGGCGGGCTCCTATGGACCGGTTATCGCTAGGCTCTGGCCCCGCCGGCCAATTGCTCTCGCAGCGCCCTGACCTGCCAGAGGTGCTCGAGGTCATGAAGGTGGAGCTCGCGTATCAACTGAAGCAGCTCGATCTGACCGCGATACACGTGCACGCCCGCGCGCTGCCACTGCTCGTTATTCAGGCTCCACAACAGGTAAACAAGCTGCTCCCGCAATCGGGCGTACTCATACACTGCACGATTCAAATCACGATAGGACGGCTGCAGTTCTTCGATCAGGGCTTCGAAGTTGACGGCATTGAGCGCCGGAGTTCGGCGTGACAGCATGCGCTCGACATAATCGAGCTGCGTCTGCTCGAAATCGCGAACATGGGTACAGATGTCCGCGAGGCACCATTCGCCGTCGATGTGGCGACAGGCTTCCCGTTCGCGCACAGACTCGAGCTCGTTGATGAGCTCACCACTTGCTTCGCGCAGGGCTTTGATCAGGAATTCGTGCGTCTGGGGCTCGCGGCTGATCTCACGCATGGCGTCCTCCGTCTCCGGAGAGGGCACCCGCCCATGCTGTGTCGCGCTCGTATCGTCTCAGCCGGTGGCTGGTGGCTGGCTCGGCCAGGGCGGACGCCGGCCAGTAACAGGCCGAGGCGCATTCACCGGCTTCGCCTCCCACCACTCGTCTTTGCGCCATCGATGTTGCCGATCCGTGCCCCATGATTTATGCACGCACGATTTAAGCTTGCGGCACTGCAGGCAGTGCTTGAGCGCGTACGCGATCGACTGTTGTTTGTGCCTGCCGCAGCACTTCAAGAGGTCGCGCTCGCCGACGCTTACGTCCGTCATTATAGCCCCCGAACTGTGCACAGTAATCAGGCCGGCTGGTTCTCAAGGGACTATAGCACTTAGCTAGGGCCTCCGCTATCGGGACTATATGTGGCCGGAAGCCGTCTTGCTACGTGTGGTAGAGTTCATAACGACGCGCGCCGCCGGGCGCCGCCGAAGCGAAAGCGCGGGACGATGGTAGGCCACATGCTTTCTGGCGTGGTTGCAGTCCTGATCCTTATCACGGTCCTTGCGTTGGTATACAGGCTGGCTACCGGAGATTCACCGTGGCCGGT
>DAINSK010000106.1:0-2960 GCA_036741355.1 Chloroflexota bacterium | reverse complement strand
CCAGGGCCGTCGCCCCCGCGACACGGGAGCGGAAACGTCTCCCGCCCCCACGGCGGTGGAAGATGTCGTACGTCATGATCGGCCTCCCTCAGCTGAACTTCATCGGCGACCAGAACGGTCGCGCCCAATGGGCTTACGCCGACCTGTTCTGCTGAGGGCGGACCTGCTTTGCGGGGGATCATCGGATGACCGCCGCTACTCAATCGCCGCGCCGATCAATGAGGCGCCAGCAACCAAATCCTAGCCGCCTCGGACCGCCGCAACCATCCCTAGATCAGGTGTAAGCGCAGACGCCTGGGGCCAGTTCCGGAATGACCCCTGAGGCGGTGAGCGCCAGTCCAGCGGAGGGTCGGAGAGGGACTCGCTCACAGTCGTCAGTCGTAGTAGGTGTATCCGATGAAAGTCGCGTCCCTGGTGTGTGGTTGCTTCGCGATGGCGATGCTCGTGAACCTGAGCAGCGGCCGGGCGTTCGCCAGGACCTCATCTCCGGCAGCACGGCGACCGGTCGTGATGATGCCGCTCCCAGCCCGGCTGCTTACGCGCTGCCGAAGCGCGTTCGTCCTGCGGCCTGTGTGTCCTCGGCTAATCCCGAAAGTTTCGGGACTGCTCGTCAGCGGGCCAAACGTGCAGTACCCGAAAGCATCTGGCTTCACCGTCTTCGATCTCGAACACGGCGCGCCACACGAGAAGCGGACTTGGCTCAATCGTCCACCTGGAGTGCTGCATCTGACGCTCGTGGCGGGGAGGCAGCCCGGCAACCTATTCGGCGGCATGCCTTACCCCGGATCGAAGGCAACCGCAACGCTAAGGAACGGTCAGAGCACGCGAACACGACGCAAACCGCTCCTGTACGGAACGCGGCGGTGGGGCGGGCATCGCGGGTCGCTATTCCTCGCGCCGTCGTACCCCTACGGTGGCCAGATCGGCGGCCATCTCACCTTCTGGTGGCGCAAGGGCGGCCATGGCTACGTCGTCAGCATCCACGCCTGGGAACCGCTGACGGAAACGGCTCGGGTGCTGCACGCGATCATCGCCTCGACGCCCTGAAGGCGAGAACAGCCCGAACGTGACGGTCGGCTGGGCCACAGCTCGTTGCTCATGCTGCGATTGTTGCAGGCCGCCGCACCGCTGACCCAGGGCTGATTCGTCCCCGTCTGGCGGGAATGCGGCGGCCTGCTTGCAACGAGTACCGCCCGAGCGCTCACTCGTCGGCGACGGGGACGAGCTCGAGCTCGTCAAACGACGCGGCGAGCTGCGCGAACGGGTGGTAGAAGGCCTCGAGGGCACGCTCCGGCGCGACGGCGAAGAAGAGCGTCTCCTCGGTCGCGGCGTCCCAGACCTCCACGGTCGTGCTGTTGTCGAGCGGGCTCCAGTAGAGCGCCACCTCGATTCCGCCGCTGACGCGGCTTGCGAGCTCGCGGCGGGGCTGAACGAACGGCTCACCGACATGCTCATTCATGGTCACAGTCCTCTCTTTCGCATTGGGGGATCGGTTGGGGCCGCCTTCATTCAGGCGGCCCCTGAGCAGTGGCCTAGTAGCCGCCGTTCCCCGTGGAGGAGGCGCTCTTCACGATCTTGTTTCCAGCGGGCGAGAGCACCCACCACTTCCCGCCGGAGGCGTTGAGGCCCTGACCGCTGGTCTGGCCCTTCTTCGCGTCTCCTGCGTACCTGTAGAGGGGGTGGTGGCGGTACGTGACCTGCCGACGGCCGTCGGCTCGGCGGGTCGTGCCGAGCAGGGACGCCTTCGCGCCCGCGACCGCATGCGGCTTGCCCGCTGCGATCAGCGGCGGCCAGTAGACCGCGCACGCGCCTGAGCAGGCGCTCCTGCCGTTCTTGTCCTTGGCGAAGAGATACAGCGTGCGGCCGCGCCCGTCGACGAGGATTCGCCCCAGCTTCGAGCTTGCGATGGCGACCTTCGTGCCGGCGCTCGCCGAGCTCGGCGACGCCAAGGCGTTGCTCAGCCCGAACGTGAGCGACAACGCCGCGGCGACGGCGCCGATCGTGACAACCAAGCCCTTCATTTCATGCTCCTTCCCGGATACGTTTCGCTATCGCGTTGCGATAGCTCCTGTCGACCGAGAAGGACTCCTGCGGGCCTCGGTTATTCCCGTCGGCTTCGGGCGTGTGGGGTGCGCAAACTCGATGCGTGCGCCCGTGACCTACATCCGATCGCGCGATTTGCAGGCGAAACCGGTTTGCGCACCTCACACCCGATCGCCGCACAGCCCGTAACCGAAAGCAACCGATGAGCCGCGAACTCGGCTCGTATAACCAAGGGGTGCGAACGGGCTGAGTGGGATGATCAGCGCGGTAGCGTTCGGACCCGTGAGCCGGCTGATCTTGAAGGTCTTTTCGAGGGTTCACGTCGTCCTCTACAGGGCCAGCGGCGGTCGTGTCGGCGGCCGTTTCCGGAAGACCGCACCGGTGTTGCTCCTGACCACGACCGGACGCAAGACCGGGAAGCGGCGAACGACTCCCTTGCTCTATGTCGAGGATGCTGACCGGTACGTCGTCGTCGCGTCTGTCGGCGGTGCGCCCACGCATCCCGCCTGGTACCTGAACCTGCGCGGCGATCCCGCTGCGACGATCCAAGTCGGGAACCGGAAGCTGGCGGTGGGCTCCGAGACGGCGGGGCCCGAGGAGCGGGCGCGACTTTGGGCGCGGGTAACACGGATGTATCCGAAGTACGACGACTACCAGGCGAAGACGAGCCGCGAGATTCCGGTCGTCACCCTCACGCCGTCGGCGACAGCACACGCGTGAGAACGAGCTCGGCGGTCCCGCCGCCGAGCTCGCTGGCCCGGATGGTGCGCCGGGTTGCGCACCCCACACGCCAATATTCGTGTTCGGGTCATGCGGCAACTCGGTAGTACTCGTGGATGAGGCCTGTCCCGCCCCGCTGATACCGATTGCTTGTGTTCTGGTCGCTCGGCTCGAAGGTGTGGGGTGCGCAAATTCGA
>DAINSK010000105.1:0-2964 GCA_036741355.1 Chloroflexota bacterium | reverse complement strand
GCATGAACATCCAGTTGGCGTGGTGAGCGCCCGAGGTCCAGATCTTCTGGCCGTTAATTACGTAGTCGTCGCCGTCGCGCACAGCTCGGGTTTGCAGGCTCGCCAGGTCGGATCCGGCTCCGGGCTCTGAGTAGCCCTGGCACCACTTCTCCTCGGCGCGGACGATGGCGGGAAGATGCTTCTTTTGTTCGTCGCTGCCGTAGAGCAAGATCGTCGGGCCCACGTAGCCGACGGACGTGAGGTCGGGGCCGGGGACGCGGTGATAGGCGAGCTCTTCATTGAATATCGCCTGCCGGATGTAGGAAGCGCCCATACCGCCGATCTCTTTCGGCCAGGCCGGAGCGGTCCAGCCCTTGGCCGCGAGCTTCTTTTGCACGCCCTGAACGAACTCGTACTCCGCTTCCTCGTTCCCGCCGGACGCGGCAAAGCCGTTCCAGTCGGGACCAAATTCCTGCCCAATCCAGGTCCTCAGCTCTCGCCGCCACGCTTCGTCTTCATTCGAAAATCGGAAGTCCATATCCGGCCTCCACCGATTACAACATGCCCGTTTACGCCGGAATTGTACATTGCCCGCGTGTTCGGCCGCTTGCTGAATACTGCCGCGGCGATTACCGTTCGAGACACACGCGATTGAAGCAGGCGCTTCAGGATCACCGTTGTTCGGGAGCAACCATGGGTGATTACACGATCAAGGACAAAGTGGCGATCGTCGGTATCGGCGAAACCGCGTACTACAAACGCGGCGGCGCCCCGGTTAGCGAGTTCCATACCGAGGGCTTCACGCTGGTGCAGTGGCGGATGAGTGTGGGAAGTGGGAAGTAGGCAACCGGCCTCTCTTGCACCGTATCGGGTCCTGGATTTGACGGGATCGATCGGCGCGCTGGGCGGGCGGGTGCTGGCTGGTCTCGGGGCTGACGTCATCAAGGTGGAACGGCCTGGTGGCGATCCTTCGCGGGCGCGCGGTCCGTTTGTCGGTGGTAAAGCCGATCCGTGTCGCAGTATCCCGTGGCTCTTCGCCAACGCGGGCAAGCGCGGCATTTCACTAAACCTGGAAGTAAGTCGAGGGCGCGATCTGCTGTTGGCTCTGGTCGCCGCGGCGGACTTCCTGATCGAGTCGTACCCGCCGGGATACATGGAATCGATCGGCCTTGGTTACGATCGACTAAGCGAGATCAATCCCGCCCTCGTCATGGCGCGGGTCAGCCCGTTCGGCCAGACCGGTCCATACCGCGATTACCAGGCGACCGACATCGTCACCTGGGCCCTTGGCGGACACATGGCACTGGCCGGCGACGCCGACCGGCCGCCGGTACGACCAAGCGCCCCCCAATCGGAGCTGCTTGCCGGTGTTCACGCCGCCGCAGGAATCATGACCGCGCACTACTCGCGGACGCGAACCGGTCTCGGGCAACAGGTGGACGTCTCGATGCAGGAATGCGTCACCTGGACGCTGATGATCGCGGCGCAATACTGGGACATCAACCGCATCAACCCGAAACGCGGCGGGGCGGTTCGGCGCACCACGCGCGCGGACGGGAGTGTGCTCGAGCACCGGGCGATCTGGCCGTGCAAAGACGGCTTTGTGCTGTGGGCGTTGGGCGGCGGGGGCCAGGCCGGAACGCTTGCATCGACCCGGGCTCTGGTCGCGTGGATGGCGGACGAGGGCGTGGCGGATGCGCCGGTTGAGTTGGACTGGTCGCAGCTCGGAGCCGCCATGCTGGACCAGGCGACGTATGACAGGCTGAGTGTGCCGTTTCTTGCGTTTTTCGCGCGACACACCAAGCGTGAACTCTTCGAGGGGTCCCTGAAGCGTTCGATCCAGCTTGCGCCGATCAACGAGATCCCCGACGTAGCATCGAGTCCGCAACTCGCGGACCGCGAGTACTGGCCTGACGTCGATCATCCGTACCTACGTACTGCATTGCGCCTTCCAGGTGCGCCGGTGAAGCTGTCGGCGACGCCGTGGCGGTTACCACGGCCGGCGCCACGGCCCGGCGAACACAACGCCGAGGTCTACGGCGACCTCCTCGGCCTGGATGGTGGTGAAGTGGTCGAGCTTCACCGTCAGGGGGTCATTTGAGATGATGAACGGCAGCGCTGCCACGATCGTCGAGCCCTCGGACCAGCCGTTCAGCAATATTAAGGTCGCCGACTTCTCCTGGGTCGGCGTGGGACCGATCGTGGCGCGGCACCTGGCGGACTTCGGCGCGACGGTTGTGCGCGTGGAGTCGAGCACGCGGCCGGATACCTTGCGCCTTGCGCCTCCCTTTCGGGAAGGAAAACCCGGCATCGACCGCAGCGCCTTTGGCACCGCCTATAACACCAACAAGCTGGGACTGGGACTAAACCTGCGGTTACCGAAAGCGCGCGAGCTTGCGCTACGTCTCGTGCAGTGGGCGGACGTAGTCACGGACAGCATGACGCCCGGATCGCTCGCAAAGCTCGGGCTCGGGTACGAGGACCTGCGGCGGATAAAGCCGGACATCATCATGTACAGCACCACACAGCAGGGCCAGACGGGTCCGTATCGTGACTTCGGCGGCTACGGACAGCACGGCGCCGCCTTTGCCGGTTTCCATGCGCTCACCGGTTGGCCGGACCGGCCCGCGGCGGGGCTCTTTGGCGCGTATACCGACTTTGTCGCGCCGTGGTTTCTGTACGCGGCGCTGGTCGCCGCGCTCGACTACCGCGACCGCACCGGTGAGGGTCAGTACCTCGATCAGTCGCAGGTTGAAGCCGGGTTGTACATGCTCGGCCCGCAGTTGGTCGAGTATTTCGACAACGGTCACGCTGTGTCACGCTCGGGGAACGAAGACCGGGAGCTGTACCCGCATGGCGTCTTTCGCTGTGCGGGCCGCGGGGGCGAAGCCCAGGGGAGAGCGTCGCAGACTTTAGACGACCGGTGGGTTGCGATCGCGGTTCGTGACAATGCCGATTGGGAGGCGCTCTGTCGAACCATCGGGC
>DAINSK010000104.1:0-3017 GCA_036741355.1 Chloroflexota bacterium | reverse complement strand
CCCTGGGATACGGCAGGGACTACAAATACGCCCATAGCTTCGAAGGGCACCAGGTGGAACAGCAGCACCTGCCCGACGAGCTGGCGGGTGAGCGATTCTACCGCCCGTCGGATCAAGGGCGCGAAGGCCGTGAGCACGGCCAAACGCACCGTGATGACGAAGCATCGTCATCAAACAACTAAATTCCGTCACCAGGCGGCTGCAGTGACGGAGAGAATCGGGGGAAGCGTGCCGGGAAGGCGCTGCCAGCGCTCGCCGAGGTCGGCGCCGGCGAAGACCTGGCCATTGGTCGTGCCCACGTACACTCCCTCCGAATCGAGGCCATCGGTGTCCATGCCTTCGCGATAGGCGCTCTGGTAGTCGTCCGGGCCGGGCAGGCCATTGGTCAGTTTCTGCCAGCTCTTGCCGGCGTCGCTGGAGCGCCAAACGGCAAACTGGCCGCGCACCACGCGAAAATTGTCTGCACCGAATTCGATGGGAACGACGAATACGGCATCGGGTTGGCGCCTGGTTACGGCGATTGGGAAGCCGTGGAACGACGGCAAGCCATTGGTAACGTCCTCCCACTTCTTGCCGCGATGGTCCGATTTGAACACACCGACATGAGACTGTCCCCAAAGACGGTCCGGGTTTTTGGTATCGATCAGGAACTTGTGGAATTCGTCCAGTGCCGCGGGGTCCACATCAGGCGGCAGTTCTGGCTGTGGAAACGACGCGGCGATCTCCGCGAGAAAGACTTTCGCCGCCGGAGTGGTGGCAACGATTCCGTGTGAGCATAGTTCCCAGTTTGCACCCCCGTCCTCGCTAAAGTACGTGCCGCCCGTGCTGATGGAGCAGTAGACGCGGTTTGCGTCGCGTGGGTCCACCTGGATCGAATGCAGCGAGGATTCCCCCACGGAGCCGGTAGGTCCCCAGAACTGGCGGTACTTGTTACGGGTAATTCCATCAACCGAGGCCCAGGACTCGCCCCAATCTTCGCTGCGAAAAAGGGCGCCTGGCTGAGTGCCTGCGTAGACCACACCAGGCTGACTCTCGTGACCTGGCTCAACGTGCCAGACATTGACGACGGAGAGGCCCATGTCCTGTGGGAAAGCGAGACCGGGGCTGCGCTGCTCCCATGTTTTGCCGCCGTCGTCGCTGCGGGCGACGGAAGGACCCCACGCCCAGTGATTGGCAGCCGCGTACAGACGCGGTGGGTCGCGCCGCAGATCCACGCTCATATGGTGGACCGTCCAGCCGGGCATCAAGGGCTCGGAGATACCCCAGCGCTCGCGCTTTTGGTCGGAAGAATAGATCCAGACTCCTTTGCGAGTGCCAACGAGTAGGCGAGTTTTCATCTTCTCCTCCGGTTTGCCGGTCATGTTCGCACAGGTTCAAAAGGCGTGACCGCAGCGTTATGTCCACCGTGCCTGTAATTGACGACCGGGGCGGTGCTATTCGATTCCCAGAACGTCGAGATGGCAGGTGTCGTTGAGACCGACGAGCGTCCCGCGACCGTCCTTTATATCCAGGGTGGTGATCGATGCGTTGTGGATGGCAAACGGCGCCGGCCGCCGATACTGAAGACCGATAGCCGTGAAACAGAAGACGGTTATTGGCCCGCCGTGCGTCACCACTGCCACGGTGTCTTCCGGATGCAGACGCTCCAGCCCCCAAAACGCCTCGCAGACTCGTTGCTGGAACTGGTCGCGCCCCTCTTCACCTGGAAACACGGGGAATCCGGCGGGATCTATGGAGAAGCGCTCCGCGGCGTCCTGGAATGCGACGCCGGTCGCCTCCCCGAAGTCATACTCCATTGCCGTGGGCAGATGCTCCACCGCGTGTCCGGTAAGCGAAGCGATTGCGCGAGCCGTTGAGTCGGCCCGGATCAACGGGCTGGCGTATAACGCGTCGAACGGAGTTCCCGCCGCCAGCCGTTCGGCCAGCAGTACCGCTTGTCGCTCACCGCGTGGTGTGAGCGGCGAATCCGTGCGGCCCTGCAGAACACCGGCGAGGTTACCTGACGACTCGGCATGGCGGATGAGCAGCAGGTGCACGTTCGCCTATGCCCGTCGCCCAAGGCGGGCTGCCTCGAGTGCCTCGGAATCGCCGGCCAAGAGCGCAAGGAACTCGTGCAACATGCGGGCGGTGGCGCCAAATATGCGGTGACCTTCGAACCAGTAGACCGGCAGTTGCCGGATCTTACCGCCGGTCTCACGCTCTTCCCAACGCAGGTTGGCGGGGTCGAGGAGATGCCGGAGTGGCGGCTCGATCACTTCAGCGACTTCAATTGGACTGGGCACATACTCGTATGGGGCCCAAGCCAGCACGCCGACGAACGGGGTCACCACGAAGTTTGAGTTCGTAATCATATCGTCGAGCTGCCCGATGGTTTCTATATGCTCGGGCTTGACGCCGATCTCTTCCCACGTTTCGCGCAGCGCCGTCATCTGCAAATCGCCGTCGGCTTCATGCACCATTCCACCCGGAAACGAGATCTGACCTTTATGATGTTCGACGTCATGTGACCGGACGGTCAATACGACACGATCGCTGCCCGCGCTGTGGTGGAGCAGGAGTAAAACTGCCGCCGGCGTGGATGACGGCGCTTCGATCCGGCGCGGCTCGTAGCTTGCGAGCCGCTCTCGGCTGAGCGCGATGTAATCGACGCCCTCGCCATTCGTGCTCTGCATCGGGGACTCCTATCGCGCGCCGCGCAACCGCGGATCGAGGTAATCGCGCAGCGCGTCGCCGAGAAAATTAAAGGCAAAGACCACGAGGCTGATGGCGATGCCGGGAAAGATGACGAGGTATGGATAGCGCTGAATGACCCCGGAGCTATCGTTAATCATCGACCCCCACGACGGCGTCGGGGGTCGGATGCCAACGCCCAGGAAGCTCAGGGAGGCTTCCGCGAGGATGGCAGCCCCCAGCCCGGCGGTGGCGAGGATAATGGCCACGGGCACGACGTTGGGGAGGATGTGCCGCCAGAGAATGCGGACGGGACCGCAACCGGTAGCCCGGGCGGCGTCAACGTA
>DAINSK010000103.1:0-3160 GCA_036741355.1 Chloroflexota bacterium | reverse complement strand
GCAGGACCCCGAGCAGTGTTGATTACTTTCGCCAAAAGGCCTGAATACTATTCGTTCAGGGCAGGTCGAGCCTCCAGGCGCCACGGCCGTGAGTTGCGGCATAAAGCACCCTGGCGTTGACATCGATGGTTAGACCGTAGACTTCGACCTTGGGCAGGTTGCCCGCGGCTGGCTGCCATGTCGTGCTGCCACTCTTGCGCACATAGACGCCGAAGTCAGTCGACACGTAGACGTCTCCCGTGTTCCAGTCGACAGCAATGTCGGTAAGCGGCTGATCGCCGAGACCGCCAGTGGACGGATCACCGCCAGCCAGATCGCCCGACCATGTTGCCGTGTGCGTGCTGGGGTCGTAGGTGACCTCGAACACATGTCCGGGAGCAGTACCGGAGGCGATCGCATACGCATTGTACCCCGAGTAGGAGAGGAACGCGTGATTCGGATTCGATTGATCAATGGCGATGCCGCTCACGAATCGTTCCGGTTGCGCCGAGGTATCGATGCGATGGAAGTTAACCGCACTGGGTGACGCCGTATTCGCGTCCGACGTGACGAAGACGCGTCCGCGCCTCAGCCCCGCCCACAGCGTGCCGTTGTCACTCTGGGCGCGTTCCGTTGCAACAATGTATCCGGAAGATCCCGGGTTCTTGTCAGCGCCGAAGGCTGTACTGGTGAGGTCCTGCCCGATCGCCACCCAGTCGCCGCAGGGCATGGCAAAGGTGCCGGTAAACTCGTTACAATTCGAGTCCAGGAAGGCCCTACTACCACCGTTGTCCTGCGTCCGCCAGACGTGCTGGAGGCCCGTGAAAATGGTCGCCTTGACGGTCGGGTCGTAGATAATTGGGATGTAGAACGAGCGACCTTCGCCAGCGCCGGCGCCTGAGAAGAAGGTGTCGGAGATCCAGTCCCACCCCAACTCGTCGGTGCCGTTGAAGTTCACGTCGATTTGTGCATCGAAGAAGGTGTGGAACCGGTGATTCGGGTTGAACCGGTTGATGCCCGATTGCCCACCGTCGCCAAAGATGGTAACAAACCAGTCGCTCGTGCCGCCGCCCTTGAACGCGTGCGTCCCGTTATCCTGCGTGCCGCCCATGATGTCACTGAGCGGATCCTGAGCGTTGACCGAGAGGCTTTGGTATTGGATCGTCCCGAGCCCATTGTTCAGCGTAAAAATCGTCGTCGGCACCTTCGAGAGCCAGTGCTTGCAGTCCGTCAGATCAGCCCCCGAGAGGCCACGCGACGCGCACTGGCTCGAGGCGTCCGAGAACGAGCCGTTTAGCCTCCATAGGCCGCCGTCGTTTGCGATGACCGCGGCGTTCGGATTGGACGCCGGCGCTGCAATTGCATGTTGATCGGGGTGCAGGCTCACTCCATGTGTGTCGATCGTCATGTCCGTGAAGTGAACGCCCGCGTCCCCGGACCGCTGTATCGCGCGCCCGTTCGAAGGGCCGCCGAGCTCGCCGTACTGCATGGCACTGCCGATGTAGACAATATCCGGAGCGCCCGGGGGCGAGTAGACCGGCATGTCATACGTGCACTGGCCCGCGCAGTAGTTGTAGGAGGCAAACCCAGCCGTGCCTGGATTCGGGTTGGACAGTTTCGTCCACCCTTGGTTCGTGCCGCTGGTGACCAGCTGCACAGCAGGGATGTTCGCGTTGTCCACTCGGTAGAAGTCGGCGGGCGCGCTCCCTTTGTCGCCGACGTAAATGCGGAGATTTGCTCCGTTCGGTGCGAGCGAAAACTCAGTGCGCGAGAGCGATGACGTGGCAATCGACCCGCCGCCCGCCGATGCGAAGATCCGGTGGAAAGCGGTGTCCCCATCGAGGTTCATCGAGCGCCGATAGACACCGTAGTCAAAGATTGAAGCGTAGACTTGGGTCTCTCCTGCGGCCCTGTAGAGTTCGACATGCGACACACCAGCGCGGAAGAAATCGCCCCCAGTCGGGAATCCGGGATCGACAGTGTCGGAGGCGCGGCTAAAGGCAAGAGTGAATGTCGCCCCGCCGTCGCTCGACTCGTAGAGGCCGACCTTCGCGGCATCCGGCGGCGTGAAGCGGCCGCCGTTGGACGACGAGGACCCATGCCGCGCAACGTCCGTGCCGATGAAGATGTGGTTCGGATCGGCCGGGTCGACCGCGACCGCACCGATCGATCGATCCTTGGCGACCGGGCAGGTGCCACCGCCGAAAGCGCAGGGAGCCGTCGAAGCCGTGCTCCCGGCGACGAGCGTCCAGGTTCCGCCGCCGTCGGTGGACTTGAAGAGGCCGACACCTGCCTCGGAGTCACCGGAGCCGTTGGGTTCGCCGGTTCCGACGTAGAGCGTGTTCCCGGTGGCGTCATTCGGGTCGAAGGCGATCGAACCGATCGCTCTCGATTGAATGCCGTTGCTCGATGAATGCCAGTTTGGATGCGCTGCAAAAGCGTTATTCGCCGCCCAGACGCCACCGCCGGCAGCGCCGATGAATATCTTGCAGTCAGTCGCGCTGCAGTTCGGTGCGATCGCGATCGCTGTCGCGCGCCCTGAGTAGATCGTTCCCGCACTGGCGCCGGTCGACTCGCTCGCGACGAGGGCATCCGCCGGGACCCCGCTCGGACCCAGTTCCTGCCAATTATTCGTCGTTGCGTTCGGAAGGAGATCTTTCTGCTGCGCCGCCATCGCAGCCATCTGCGTTTGGGTGGTGCTGATCCAGAGACTGGGGTAGGCGCGGTTGTCATAGTCCTCCTGGGCCGCCCCATCGACGGCACTCCCTTCGCCGTTCTTTACCCTCAAGGGGCCGAGAAGCGTCTGGAAGCGGCGGGCGGCAGCCTCGGAGCGAACGAACTTCGCTCCGCCCTTGGCGTCGCCTTTACTGTCTGATTTTTTCGATAAAAGCAGACCAGAGGTTTCCGCGGCGACAAGGGCCATTCCCACCGCTGCGGTGACGAGCGTGCCCGCGATGCCGATGCGCAGATATGACAGAATACGATTTCGACTAAACGAACGATTAGATTTCATAAATGTAAAGTAGAGTTGAGTGGAATTCCGAGACTGCCCGATCTAATCCAAAAACGTCAAGCATTTTTTTCGATTTTTAAAAAAATTTGCAACTCAATTGCCGCGCCGCGCCCCGCATCGCCACGACACGAGAGAAATCACGCCGCAAAGCGCCGAGAAAATCGTGGT
>DAINSK010000102.1:0-3207 GCA_036741355.1 Chloroflexota bacterium | reverse complement strand
CCATTGCCAACGACAGGAACGAGCCTTAGTTCGATCATCCTGCCGCCGCGCTCGATGTTCCATGTAGCGTCGGGGGGTGCACCGATACGCTTGAGTTGCACGATCCCTTCGTGGATCTGGTGGTCGCGCAGCACGGCGATATCCGACAGTCCTACGGCGGTGTCGGGTCTAATACCGAGTAAGGCAGCGGCCGGTTCGCTGACGAAACGCACGATGCGGCCGGCGTCGAACGCCACCGCCCCGTCGCCGCGTGCGAGCAGCGCGTCAATCCTGGCGCGACTCTCATCCAGCTCTCGGGTCAGCGACGCGACCTCAGCGCGCCCGATGGCAGCGGCTTTCCGCGCGTTCCAGAAGCGATAGGCCAGGACGGCCGACAACGCGGATAATGCCAGGATCGCAATGATCGCCGTCGCATCAAAGGCCAATGCCGCCGTCCTAACTCACGAAAGAACGGCGATCGCCTCGACCTCGACGAGAAAATCGGGGGTGGCGAGGCTGGTGATCACGACGAACGTACTTGCGGGCCAGTCGGACTGCCAGTATTTCGTGCGTGCTTCGGCGATAGCCGGCCGGTTTGCAAGGCTGGTGGTGTAGGTCGTCAACTTGACGACGTCCTTCAGGCTGCCGCCTGCCGCCTCGACGACCGCTTTCAAATTGGCGAACACCTGGGCAGCCTGGGCTACGATGTCGCCTCGGCCGACGATATTTCCATCCATATCCTGGGAAACCTGGCCGCTGATGTAGAGCGTATTTCCGGCGCGCACGGCGGGCGAGTAGCCCGTCGTCTTAGCGACCGCCGAGGGGCGGATGATTTCATTACTCATGCACAGCACTCCGTTTCCTAAAGTCAGCAGGTCTTGAAGCGATATCCCACGTTGCGAACCGTATCGATGAAGACGTCGCCGGGACGCAGTTCGATCTTGCTGCGCAGCCGGCGGATGTGAACGTCTACCGTCCGAGCGCCGCCGTAGTAATCGTAACCCCAGACCCGATTGAGTAACTGTTCCCGGGTGAACACTTTGGCCGGGTTGCTCACCAGGAATCGAAGCAGCTCGTATTCTTTGTAGGTCAATTCGACGGGGTGCCCGGCCACCGTTACCTTGTAGTTCGCGAGGTCGATGATCAAGTCGCCGCAGCGCAACAGGTTCTGAGCATCGACCTTGGTCCTACGCCGAACGGCCAATGCTACGCGGGCGATAAACTCTTCGGAATGCACGGGTTGGAGGATGAAGTCTTCAGGCGGCGGAACCGCATCCAGCCGGCGCAGCTGCTCTTCCGAGAGCAGGCCGATAACGGCACTATGTTCCGCCACTGCTGGATCCGCGATTAACCGCCGTAAGTCGTCGACGCGCAGGCCGCCGAAGTCCACCACGAGGACGTCCGGCGGGCTCTGGAGGATTCGTTCGAAGGAATCTTCGGTGGCCGTCAGAAGCTGTGCGCTATAGTCGTGCTGTTTCAGCAGCGCGACCAGCGGACGCGCTACGCTCTCGTCTTCACAGAGAACGAATATCCGGTACACGGCGACCACCCCATCGCGCCCAGAGCGGTCACCCCGCCTAGACTAAAAAGTGTATCAAACCGCGTGCAACGTGCAATTATGCTCCCAGAGGCAGCAATGAACGAGACGCAGTACGAAGACATCATCTACGACAAGCGCCCGAACGGGGTTCTGGTGATCACGCTCAACCGCCCGGAGTTCCTCAACGCACTCGGCGGCAACCTCGTTCCGGAGTTCATCGACGCATGCATTCGCGCCCGCCAGGACGACGACGTGCGCGCGATCGTCGTTACCGGCGCGGGACGCGGCTTCTGCGCCGGGGCCGACCTGTCGCGCGGAACGCCAGCCGGAGGCGGTCCGACCCGGCACGGGCGACTGGACCGCATGGGTCGGGCGGGGGAATTCATGATGACGCACCGCGACATCGACAAACCGACGATTGGCGCGATCAACGGGGTCGCCGCGGGCGCAGGATTCGGGATCGCGACGTCGATGGACATCCGCATCGCATCGTCCGAGGCCCGTTTCACCACCGTTTTCATCAAGCGCGGCCTTTCGCCGGACTTCGGATCGTCCTACTTCTTGCCGCGCCTGGTAGGGCCGGCGCGGGCCAGTGAGATCTTCTATACCGGTCGCTTCATCACCGCGGACGGAGCGGAGAAGATCGGGCTCGTCAACCGGGTTGTGCCGCCGGAACAACTCATGGACGAGGCGGTCGCGCTTGCCGGCGAGCTTGCGGCCGGACCTCCGCAGGCGATGACGTTCACCAAGCGGGCGCTTCAACGCAGCCTGCAAAACACGCTCGAACAGCAGCTCGAGTTCGAGTGGACAAACCAGCTCGTCTCCCTCACTTCAGAAGACGCCCAGGAAGGCGTGCTTTCTTGGAGAGAACGACGCGAGCCACAGTTCAAGGGACGGTAATCCCCCTTCTGGTAAAATCGAGTCACGCAGCCCCGTACCCGGCGATATTGCAGGGTCAATCGAGGTAGACGACGTGCAGGGAACGGACTACAGAGAACGCGTGCCGGTGCCTGGCTGGGTCATGCCCGTGGCAGGAGCCCTGGGAGGTCTATGGGTCGCGCGGCGGCTGCAGCAGCTCCGCAAACGGCGCTCGGCGTTTATGAAGGTCTTCTCGCTCATCAATGCGGTAGGCACCGCAACGACGGTTCTGGCCGTGGTGCGCCGGTTTGCCTACGTGGCCGTCGAAGTGAGCGACGACGTCATTCACCTCGGATTTGGCCCAATAGAGCGGAGCATCCCGGCGAGTAGCGTCCGCGACGTGCGCGTCACTACCTACAATCCGCTGCCGTTTCTCGGCTGGGGGTACCGCTTCAGCACGGACGGCCGTCGCGCGTTCAGCCAGATCGGCGTGCGGCGCGGCGTGGAAATCCTGACGCAGGAGAACGGGCGGCAACGGCGCTACTTCGTTTCCTCCAACGAGCCCGAAGCGCTGGCCAGCGCCATCGCTACGGTCGCCGGAGTTGGCGCCGCGGCATGAACGCCGGCTTTACGCCCGAACAGGAGCAGATGCGGCGAACCGTGCGCGAGTTCGCTACGCGCGAGCTGCTGCCCCGATACACGCACTGGGACCGCAGCGGTGAGTTTCCCACCGACATCTGGCGCCAGATGGGCCGTATTGGACTGTGCGGGACGCGCGTTCCGGACGAGTACGGTGGCCAGGATCTCCCCGCCGTCACCACGGGCCTGAT
>DAINSK010000101.1:0-3247 GCA_036741355.1 Chloroflexota bacterium | reverse complement strand
GGACACGTCCTTGGAGTCGACTTTGCGCCGGCTATGATCGCGCGGGCTCAGCGCGTTATTGCAGAGGCTGGTGCTGAGAACGTCGAGGCTCGTCTGGCGGATGCCGGCGCGCTGCCCGTCGAGAGTCGGAGCATCGATGCTGTGATCGTGAACGGCATCTTCAACCTCAACCCAGACAAGCATGTCCTGCTAAGCGAGGTGTTCCGGGTGCTGCGACCCGGTGGACGGCTCGTGGCGGCCGAGATAGCGCTGCGAGCACCATTGCCCGAGGGAGAAGACCGTACGCTTGACGACTGGTTCCGTTGAATTGGCGGTGCTGAACCAGAAGGGGACCTTCTGGCCGCCGTTAGAACCGCCGGTTTTGCCGGCGTGACCGTGCTGGACCGCTTCCGTAATGCCCGCACCGGCGCGGAGCAGTCGGTTGTGATCCTCTTCCAAGCAACAAAACCGCCCGAGACACGGCGCTCAGCATACCCAAGCAGCGTCTCCTTGCAAAAGCGTGCCTCTCGGTAGCGCCCCTCGGCAGTAAGGCCATGGCCCATTTCCGATAGAACGATCCCGCTCTCAATGCGGTCGCGTCCGCGAGTCCACGGGACCAGCTCGGACCATAGGCATTGGAGTGAGACGGCCAACGCAGTCCGGCATGCTATCCCGGTGCCTGGCCCTCAACTCCGCATCGATGAACGCTGACCGCGTACGTGCTGTCAGGTCGCCACTCTTCGCGGTCCCAGGTTGACCACCGCTCAGTTAGTTCTAAGCCAGCGTCGGTTGCAAGGCCATCGTACGTTGACAGGGACAGCCCGCCGCCCGTTAGCTGGAACCCGGAAACCAGCAGACCGCCGGGTACAAGGTGGCGCGCCAGATTCGTCAATACCGCTCCCTCTGTACCGGACGTTACGAAGATCATCACATTGCCCGCCATGGCGATACAGTCAAAAGTCCGACCGAGATCGATCGTTGCTATGTCACCGAGCCGCCAGTCCAATTGCGGCGCCTTTTCGCGGGCGGTGATCAGCATCGCCGGGTCGATGTCCACCCCGACCACATCCAGTCCGCGGCGTGCAAGCTCCCGGGCAACGCGGCCCGTACCACAGCCTGCGTCCAGCACAGAGCTCCGCCCGAGCGATTGGATGAAGCTCGCCTCGCCGTGTACGTTCTCGCCGGCAGCAGCGCGGCGATCGTACGTCGCGTCGTAATCGCGCCCACTGACGGAACGGGCTGCCAGCCAGGGGTTTCGCTCGTTGGGCTGTGGCATATGGTGAAATCTCCTTTCGCAGGGTATCAGAGAGCCCGCGTGCGCCCAGTGATACACTGGCGCCGTCCGATTGTGCCAGTGCGAGGCGCCGATGTGATCTCCTCGAAGACGTTGAAAGACCTGCAGACGCTGCTGGGAAAGCAGAACGTGATCGCGGATCCCACCGACCTGGTCGCGTTCGAATACGACGGCACGATCGGTCGCGGCTTCCCATCGGTGGTCGTATTCCCCACCAGTGCGGCGCAGGTCTCCGGTATCGTCCGCATCGCCGTCCGCGACGGGCTGCCAATCGTTCCGCGCGGCGCCGGCACGGGTCTTTCGGGAGGAGCGCTGGCGACAGAGGGCGGCGTGGTCCTCATCACCACGCGAATGAAGCGCATCCTCGAGCTTGATCTCGACAATCAGATCGCCGTCGTCGAACCCGGGCTCGTGAACCTGGAGCTATCCAAAGCGATATCGAAGTACGGACTCTACTACGCGCCCGACCCGTCTAGCCAGAAGGCGTGTACGATCGGCGGCAACGTTGCGGAAAACTCCGGCGGTCCGCACTGTCTGCTGTACGGGGTGACGACCAACCACGTGCTCGGCCTGGAACTCGTGCTCGCGGACGGTGAAATTCTCCGCGTGGGCGGCTGGGGACGGGACCGTCCCGGCTTCGACCTGACCGGCCTGGTGGTCGGCTCCGAGGGCACGTTGGCAATCGTGACCAAGGTTTGCGTACGGCTCTCCCGAGAGCAGGAATCGGTACGTACTCTGCTTGCAATTTTCGACTCGGTCAACGCCGCGAGCGGCACCGTTTCGGCGATCATCCGGCGCGGCTACGTTCCGGCGGCGCTTGAGATGATCGACCGGGTCTGTATCCAGGCGGTCGAGCCGGTATTGCATTGCGGCTTTCCGTTGGACGCCGAGGCGGTGCTGCTGATCGAAGTGGATGGTCTTTCAGAGTTTGTCGACGTCGCCGCAATCGAGATCGAGAACCTCTGCCACGAGCTGGGTGCTCGCGAGGTGCGCCAGGCGTCGACCAAAGCCGAGCGCGAACGGCTTTGGGCCGGGCGCAAGCTCGCGTTCGGTGCGTTTGGCTCGCTTCAGCCCAACTACTACATCCTCGACGGCGTCGTGCCGCGCACGCGCCTGCTCGAAGTCGTCGAGCAATGCTACGAGGTCGGGCGCCGGTACGGTTTCCTGGTTGCAAATGTATTCCACGCGGGCGACGGGAACCTGCACCCGAATATCCTCTTCGACGAGAGCGTTCCCGGAGCAACGGAAAAGGTGCTCGAAGCCGGAGCCGAGATCCTGGCGTTGTGCGCCGCGGCGGGCGGTTCGATAACCGGGGAACACGGCGTGGGCCTGGAGAAGCGTGAGTACATGCCGCTGATCTTTTCGGAAGCCGACATGGCGGCAATGTCGAAGCTGAAGCTGGCGTTTGGCTCGGGAGAGCACCTGAATCCGTGCAAGGTGTTTCCCGCCCACCGCGGCTGCGCCGAGGTCCGCGGTGGGAGCCACAAATCGCAACCGCTGACCGCCGATTACTACGTCTGAGCCGAGTAGGCCGCTTGCCATGACCGCAGCGCCGATCGCCGACCTGCTCCGCGACGCCCTGCCCGAGGCAACCGTACTGACCGACGATGGCGTCGATGGCTACGAGGTCTCGGGCCTGCGCCCCGCCGCGGTCGTGCACGTGAACACACCCGAACAGGTCGCCGTCGTACTCAACCTCGCCGGCGAACAGGGCTGGGCCGTCGCCCCCCGCGGCGGCGGCACGATGCTCGACCTCGGCAACCCGCTCGCCCGGCTGGACCTCGTGCTCGACCTGAGCGGGCTCGACACGGTGATCGACTACCAGCCCGACGACCTGACGCTCACGGTGCAGGCGGGGATCACGGTCGCCGCGGTGGAGCGACTGCTGGAGCAGCGCGGCCAGATGCTCGCGCTCGACGTGCCGCTGCCGGTGCAGGCCACCATCGGCGGCGCCCTCGCGACCAACGCCTTCGG
>DAINSK010000100.1:0-3248 GCA_036741355.1 Chloroflexota bacterium | reverse complement strand
TTTCGTATCCGGACCGGCCGCCCGCCCGTGTAAACGATTACGATTGGACCGGGCCGTCACCTCTGCGCAGGCTCTATCAGTGCGCTGACGGCTGGATCTTTCTCGCCGCAGACCCAGCACCGGGTACAGCAGCAACAGAAGGTCGCTGGCCGGCGCTGTGTGCGGCAATCGGCCTGAGCGACTTGCCAGACGATCCGCGCTTTGCGGATAAGGCCAAACGCCGTTCTCACCCACAGGATCTTGCCGACGTGCTTATCGCGGCGTTCGCGCCGATATCGGTGGCGGCGGCTCTCGAACGGCTGTCGGATGCCGGCGTCCCCGCGTGCGAGGCCGTAGACGGCTTTGCAAATCGTTTCCGCGCAGAGTTGAGCCGCATCGACCCGTCACTGGTCGCAACCACGCATCACCCGATCCTCGGAGCCGTCACACAACCGGGCGTCCTCGCCGGTCTCACGCACAATCCCGGCGCCGTTCAGCGCGCCGCTCCGCTGCTGGGCGAGCACACGGAGTCGATCCTCATCGAGCTGGGCTACGACGCCGAGCGAATCGCCACGCTTCGCGGCACTGGCGCCGTCGCCTGGGGGCTACACCGGTAGGCGCGTTTACCTCTATCCCCCTCCCCTTTCCCCGATGCAGGGAAAGGGGCGATCCCGTGGTGCTCAACGGGCGTTGGCCGGGTCGTTCGCGGCTGTGGCTGCGGCGCAGGCACCGCGTGGGTGCCTTGCCTCGCGTTGCTATCCACCCGCGCCTTCAGCAGCAATACTCCCGCCCAAGCTCCTCTCTTTCCCCGCATCGGGGCAGCGAAGCGTGTCCTCTTGAGGGAAAGAGAGGTCGGGAGAGATAGGGGTCGGCGCAGCCGTGTACCTGCGAGGGTGAACCGGCAGTTGGGCGTACAGTGTTAGCGAGCTATGACCGGTAGCGCTCTTCCGCAAAGGAATTTCGTGGAGTCTCAGTTAGACGTTCAATCAGGTAGCACGGCCCGCCGCCCGATGGGCCGCGTTGCGGTGCTGTATTCTAGCGCCCCGACCGTCGTCGCCGACATCTCGCGGCTCATGGAGCTTGCCGGCGTGCGCGAAGCGTTGGACCCGGCGGCGCCGACGGCCCTGAAGGTCAACATCTCCTGGCAGCACTACTATCCGGCGTGCTCTACGACGCCCTGGCAGTTGGAAGGCACGATCCGCGGGCTGCGGCTGGCCGGCTTTCGCAACCAGGTCGCGGTGCAAAACGGGACCGTCGTCGTCGATTCGCACGAGGGAGAGCGCCGCAACAAGCACGGGTCCGTGCTCGAGAGACACGGCGTGGCCAGCGTCCACGTGACCGACCCCGGCGTACCGTGGGTGCGTTATGCGCCGAAAGGCGAACTGCTGGCGCTCGACAGGATCTTCCCCGACGGGATCGAGATCCCCGAAGTGCTGTTCGGCAAGAACGTCGTCCATTTGCCCACAGTGAAGACACACGTGTTCACGACGATCACGGGCGCGATGAAGAACGGTTTTGGCGGCTTGCTCAACAACAACCGGCACTGGGCGCACGCACAGATCCACGAAACGCTGGTGGATCTGCTGATGATCCAACAGGAGATCCACCCCGGCATATTCGCGGTGATGGACGGCACGATCGCGGGCGAGGGGCCGGGTCCGCGAGCGATGCGCCCACACGTCAAGAACCTGATCCTGGCCAGCGGCGACCTCGTCGCAATCGACGCGGTCTCGGCCAGGCTGCAAGGCTTCGACCCGCTCTCGCTGCCATTCATCCGCATGGCGCACGAGCGCGGCCTCGGCATCGGCGACCCCGAACAGATCGAAGTCAGGGGGATCGACGTCTCGGGCATCAATTTTGGTTTCCGCGCCGACGAAGATACGTTCGCAAGCCGGATGCAGAAGCTGATCTACTGGGGGCCGCTCAAGCGTTTCGAGAAGGTGCTGCTGCGCACGCGCATCGCGCCGTGGTCGTTCCTCGCCTCGAACGCCTACTACAACGGCTTCTGGTATCCCGTCATCGGCCGTCGCCGGGTTCGCTGGGCGAAGAGTACCGAGTGGGGCAGGCTGTTCGACCAGTACTAAGAGCCGGTGTTTTGCGCACCGGCTGCGTGGCGCCCCTCGTCTCGCGTACCATGCCGGTACACACGCGCTGCGCTGTACACGCGCCGCCAGAAAGGCATCGTCGATGACCGGCATACCCGCCGCGATCGCGCGACTCGACTGGGACGCGTTGCAGGAAGAAACGGTGCAACTGCTCTCGGAGTACATCCGGCTCGACACGAGCAATCCTCCGGGAAATGAAGAGGTCGCCGCGCGCTGGTTCGGCGAACTGCTCCGGCGCGAAGGGATCGAGAGCGAGTATTACGAATCGGCAACCGGCCGCGGCAGCCTCATTGCTCGCCTCCCCGGCTCGGATGGCTCGGGTTACGGCAACGGCGTCATCATGCTCAACCACACGGACGTCGTTCCCGCAGAGGAATCGTTCTGGAGCGAGCCGGCGTTCGCGGGCGTGATCCGCGACGGTTGCATCTGGGGCCGCGGCGCCCAGGACATGAAAACGCTCGGCATCCTCGAATTCATGACCTTCGTCCTGTTCAAACGCCTGAACCTGCCGCACCGCCGCGATCTGATCTTCTTTGCCATCGCCGACGAAGAGGCGGGTGGTGAATTCGGCGTCGAATGGTTCGCCCAGCATCATCCAGAGCTGCTCAAAGCCGGCGTCGTCATCAATGAAGGGGCCGGCTGCATGAGCAATTTTATGGGTTACGACCGCCCGATCTTTAACTTTGCCGCCGCCGAAAAGTCGCCGCTCTGGCTGCGGCTGCGAACCGAAGGGACTCCCGGCCACGGCTCGATGCCCCACGCCAACAACGCCCTCGACCGGCTGGTGAACGCGCTCGTCCGCGTCACCGCTTGGAAGCGCCAGCGCCAGATCGTCCCCGAAGTCGTGCCGTTCTTCGCGGCGATGGCTGCGGCCGGGGTGCTGGAGCCGATTGAAGACGCGGAGACCGCGGAGCGTGTAGCGCAAAAGAACCTGCTCGTCAACGCCCTCACCATGGACACCATCAGCCTCACAACGGCCAGCGCCGGGATCAAGGTGAACGTTATTCCGGCCGTATGTGAGGCCACGCTGGATTGCCGTCTGCTTCCGGGCCGGGATGCTGGCGAGTTCACTGAAGCGTTACGCCGCCAGATAGACGACCCGGAGGTGCAGATCGAGCGTATCTTCAGCGCCGAGGGGCCATCCTCCCCACTCGACCACGAGCT
>DAINSK010000099.1:0-3498 GCA_036741355.1 Chloroflexota bacterium | reverse complement strand
GCGTAGGCCGGTCCACCGAGTTGGTTCAAGTGTTAGCCGGACAGGCTCCTAGAAGGTGATATGATCGCGGTGCCACGAAGCGCGAGGAGACGTCGATGCCGGACCACACCTACAAACTCGTCGAGCTGGTCGGAACGTCGGACGAAGGGATCAACCAGGCGATTGAAAACGGCATCAAACGCGCCGCCCAGACCCTTAAAGGTCTGGATTGGTTCGAAGTCGTTTCCGTTCGCGGTCAGATCCAGGACGGCGCCGTTCATTATTACCAGGTGGACATGAAAGTCGGGTTCCGCGTCGTGGGTCCGGAGGACCTGAAAGACTGATCGGGCTCCTCGCAGTACGACGCGGCCGGTATCGACGATGCCAAAATCGACGTCGCATCAACGGCGTGCGACCAGTGTGCTGACGTGGCCCACGGCAACCTGACCACGCTCGCAGAAGCCCAGGGGCTGCTCCCCCCATCCATCCGAATTGCCGGTGCGTCCTCACCGGCGACTACGCGGCGCTTCTGCCAGCCTAAATCGCTGTGACCGTGCAGCGCTCTTTGAACCAGCGCTCCCACGAGTGGTCATCGCTTTGGTCAATCTGGCTGCCTAGCGCTTCCCACCACGACTCCGGAATGTCGCCTTCACGCACTTCGTCCAGACATTCCTGGCAGAGCGTGGCGGGATCGCCATAACAGTCAGTCGGCAGACCGGCCACCAGGTACGCCGCTGGCCGATTCTCGTAGAGCAGGCGCTGCTCCTCTCGATCCTGTGGTGTCATCAGTTGTTCCCGGCCAGACCTCTTCCATGTACTCTACGCAGATGACGCAAACCGGCGCTTTGGTCTGAGTGCTCATAACGCCTTGTCCTTTCGTTGCTTGCCCTCAGTCCGTCGGCAACGCAGCCTCAATGACGTCGGCCGCGCGGCCGTCGCCCGGTTCGCCACGGCCGCGCAGGCCCGCGATTACCTGGCGCTTGATTGCGGCGGGAGCCGCGGGCCCGACTTTGAACTTGGCTTCGGTATCGAGGATGCGTAATCGCACTACTCCGAGACGGCGCAACCGCGAGCCATAAAAATCTCCATCCCGCAACGGCTCGTACTCTGCCCCTGGTTCATACAACTCGAGCAGCGTCTTTAGTGCCGCAGCGACGTCCCTCGGGTCGGTCGAGGTGGTAGCTTCGCAGGCGTACGAAACGGCCTTGAAGTTGAGCGTAGCGCGCGACGCGTTGAGTGGTTCCACCCAATCGTGGCGCGAAAATGCCAGGAAGTCGGACACAAAGAACGTGACAAGCGGGTTGGCACGCACAGCCGCGAATGTTTCGTCTTCCTGCACGCAGTGCAGTTCAATCTGGTCGCCGTTCTTCACGAAGGGAAGCACGCTCACCTGCGGGTGCCCTCCCGGTGCGGTTGCGATCAAATAGCCGTGGCGTTGCCCGGCGACGAACGACTCCGCCTCTTGTTCGGTGGTTGGATATAGGGCCGACCGGTACATTTGATTGTCCCCTAACCCGACGGCGGTCTTTCGCCCGGTTCATCAGTCAATGCATGGGTACGCGCGCCGCCGAGACCTGTTCAGGGCCCTCGGGCATCTCTTCGCCTTCGTCCGCATGAGTGCGGCGCAACGGTATCTCGGTCATCATAAACGTCGTCGCGAAGGCGACCACTGACACGACACCGCCGACCAGGAACAGATCCTGGAGCGAGGCGGAAAATGCATGGCGCAGCGCGTCTGACGTCTGAGCCAGGAGCGGCCGTCCCGCGGTACCAAGCGATGCAAATGCATCACCCAGCAGCTTATTGCTCACGGGCGAGAGCAGTATTCTCGGATTTTCAACGGCCTTCAATCCCTGGGCGGGCAACTGCTGCTTGACGGTATCGGGCAGCCGGTTCGGTATCTCGGTGCCGAGTCGGGTGATGAGAATGCTGCCGAAAATCGCCACACCGATCGTCGAACCAATAGAGCGGAAGAACTGAGTTGCCGATGTGACCGTGCCCAGCACGCGATACGGTAGGGCGTTCTGCACCACGATCGTAATAATCGGGAGGCCGGTGCCGACGCCCGCACCGACGATCAACATGAAGCCGTAGATGACGATGATGTGCGTTGAGACGCCGAGGTTGGAAAGCAGGAACATCCCGGCGGTCATCGTCCCCGCCCCGCCGATGATCAGGTAACGATAACGCCCGGTCCGCGAGACGATCTGGCCGGAGATCGTACTGGCGACGACGATCGACAGGGTCATCGGAATCACGGACAGGCCGGCCTTCGTTGCCGACGCGCCGCGCACGGCGACCATGTAAAGGGGCATGTATACGACGGCGCCGAACATCGCCACACCCGTAAAGAACATGATCACCGCGCCCGTCACAAACGTCTTGTTCCGGAATAGTAGCGGCGGCAAGATCGGCTCCTCTGCGTGGCGCTCCACGAAAACGAACGCGACCAGCATCGCAACTGACGCCAAGATCAGCAGGTCGAACTGCGGCGAGAACCAGGTGAACTGGTCTCCGACCCATACGAACGCCAGGAGGAGCGGTATAACGCCGCCCAACAGCGCGGCGACACCGGCGTAGTCGATCTTGTGCCGGACTCCGACTCGTCTCTGCCAGGGGAGCGTAAACCACAACACTACCAGCGCGATCAGGCCGATCGGCAGGTTCACGTAAAACACCCACCGCCAGCTAAGGTTGTCGGTCAGGTAACCGCCGACCGTTGGTCCAATCACCGACGCAAAGCCGAACATCGCGCCGGTGAGGCCCTGCCACTTACCGCGTTCGGCGGGCGGGAAAACGTCGCCGATGATCGCGAAGGCGTTGGCCATCATGATGCCGCCGCCGATTCCCTGAACAGCGCGGAAGACGACGAGCATCGGCATGGTTTCGGACAGCCCGCAGATCGCCGACGCAGCCAAGAAGAGGACGATGCCGGCCATGTAGAACGGCTTGCGTCCGTACACGTCGGAAAGCTTGCCGAAGATCGGCACCGACGCGGTGGAAGTAAGCAGGTAAGCCGTGAACACCCAACTGTAATAAGAGAGACCGCCCAGGTCGTTGATGATCCGGGGCATCGCCGTGCTGACGATCGTCTGATCGAGCGACGAGAGCAACAAACCGAGCATCACGCCGCTCATGATCACGAGCCGAGCGCGATTGGTGGTGGGAGCAACATCCATCATGCTCTGACCATAACATGCGTGAAGTTCGACGGAATGAGCTGTTGTACCATCATGAAACCCGCTGACATGTCATTGGCGCGTCGTGCGCCCGGTGCTACGCGGGTTGGGCGCCATGAGGAGCCGGTCGTGGAATTCAGATTTACCGACGATCAGGAACAGTTCCGTTCCCAGATCCGCTCGTTTCTCGACGTTGAACTGGCCGACCGGGCAAAGCGGCCGGACATGAGCGAAGGATTCTCCAAATCATTCAGCAAGAAGTTGGCGGGGCGTGGCTGGATCGGTATGGCCTGGCCGCAGGAGTACGGCGGCAAGGGACTCAGCCCGATCGAGCGGCTGA
>DAINSK010000098.1:0-3924 GCA_036741355.1 Chloroflexota bacterium | reverse complement strand
ACGGGATAGATGAGGGCCGGGTTAGGCCCTATGGCTGCTCGATACGGCGCAGGCGCTGGGCGGTGACGAGAACGGTGCCCAGAGCAATGATGGCCAGAACAACAATGGAACCGGGGGCAGTCGGGGTGGGAAAATCGGGCCGCTCGAGCTCGGGGCGGTTCAACAGGTCCGCGTAAATCCCGGTGGCATAAAAGCGGATGCTGAGGTGGGCTGCGCCGACGGAGATTGCGGCGATGGCTCCTTCCCACAGCAGGATGTAGATGACGCCGATCAAGAGCGCCCGACGCCAAAGAAGCCCGAGCAGCATGAACACGCCAACGTAGGCGAGTGTGGCGAGACCGCCGGCCACAATCAGCGCCAGGAGCATTTCCGGACCCGCGCCGCCGTGGGTGAGGATGGCGAAACCCGGAATCAACGCCAGCCACACCGCGGCCAGGCTAATCAGTGCCGCGGCAAAGAATTTGGCCCCGGCGATATAAATGGCACGCACAGGACGCAGCGTCAGGTAAATCAACGTGCGGTCTTCGACCTCCGCGCCGAGCGCTTCCGAGGCGAACAGCAACGCGATGAACGGCACGAGCACGGGCAGCGCCAGGTTGCGGAACAACGACGACATGTAGGCAACGTTGCTCGATCGCTCACCACCGACCGCCAGGATCAGCGCCAGCAGCACGAACAGCAGGTCGGAGGCAGCCACCAGCCAGCCGCGACGCCCGCCGAGCAGTGCCCTCAGACTGACTCGAAAGATCGGTCCCACTCTTCGCCAGTTCTCCTATTCGACGAGATATCGGAAGACGCTCTCCAGACTTTCGTCGAGGCTCTCCACCTCGTACAAACGAGAGCCTGCCTCCCGAGCGGCGCGTGGCACCGCCGTGGAAAACGCCCGTGCGTCCGTAGTTTGCAGCTCTACGTCGGAGTCGTGGACGCGAACTTCGTAGGTAGTGGGCAACATCAGCAGCCGTGACGCGACCGCTCGCGGGTTCTCGCATCCTACGCGAACCCGTCGGGGCCGATCGTTCATCAGGTCGCGGATGCGGCGGAAGTCGCCCTCTGCCGCCAGCTTGCCGTCCACCAGTACGAGCACGTTGCTGCCCATGCGCTCAACCTCGTTCAGCACGTGAGAAGAGATCAGCAGCGTTTTGCCGGCGTCTGCCAGCGCGTCAAACAGGGTGATCAGCTCGAGGCGCTGGCGCGGATCGGCGCCTGTCAGCGGCTCGTCCAGGATCAAGATGTCCGGCTCGTGTACCAGCGCCTGCGCAATCTTGATCCGCTGACGCATACCTTTGGAGAACCCGCCGAGTTTGCGGTCGGCGGCATCCACCATGCCCACCTGCTCGAGCGCTGTTATCGCCGCCTCGCGCACCCTGGGAAGATGCTGCAGCTTCGCCGCAAACTCCACGAATTCGCGCGCCGTCAGCATCGAGTACAGGGTCTCTTGCTCGGGCACCAGGCCGATCCGGCGGTACAGCGAGGGATTGTTCACCGGGTTTTCGCCCAGAACCCGGACTTCGCCACGGCTCGGACGTAGCTGACCCGTTAGCAGCTTGAGCGCCGTAGATTTACCGGCGCCGTTCGGACCTAGCAAGGCGGTAATGCCGCGACCGACGGAGAAGCTCACGTCGGAGAGCGCAACCTTATCGCCGTACCATTTACTCACGCCCTGGAGTGAAATTGCCGGTGTTGGGAGTTGCCTCTCCTCTACCGCCATTAGAACCGCACCGAACGATACGAACGCACGACGGCAAAACAGGCCACGGCGATGATCGCAAACGCCGCAGCCAGATATAGCCAGCCTGAGATTTGCGACTGCAGCGACAATCCGAAGAACCACCGCGTCGTGCGCGCCGGCAGGAAGAGCGGATCGACCAGCCCCGGGTACTGTGCCCAACGGTCCTTGATCGTGCCGCGAATGATCCCGGCGACGGCGGAGACCGCGAGTGAGCCACCCAAGAGCGCGCCGGCAGCGTACGCGCGACGCTCGGTGAACGATGCCACCGCCAGGGCGAGCGCCGCATAGAGACAGGCGATGAGCGTGCCGGCAGCGATGATACGCAACAACTGATCGAGGTTGCTGGTCAGGTACGAAAGCGGCGCGTCGGCCAGCCCGACGTTCGCCGCCCAGAGGATCAACGGTGGCAAGACCGACACGAGCAGCAACAGGACCACGACCGCGACCACCTGGCCAAAGAGGTAAAGGATAGGGCGAATCGGCGAGGCATAGTACAGGGACAACACCCGCTGCCGGCGGTCCGGGCAGAGCGCCTCGGCCGCGGCGAGCGCGGCGAGCACGAGCACGACGAGATGCAGCCAGTTGAGATAGTTGTCGTAGGGGAAGATGCGATCGGCCGATAACACGCCACGCGGCAGCCTGCCTGTAAACAGGACGCGGAAGCCGATCACGGCGAGACCGGGAAAGAAGGCGAACCCGACGATGAGGAACGGGAGCAGCTTGGCGAGGCCGGGCCGTTTGAAGCCCAGGCTGCGTCGCATCGTTCCGGTGGCGATGGCCAGAACGGCCCACCCGGGACCGCGGCGCTCGCCCGTGTAGTGCTGATAACCGCGATCGACGATACGGGCTCCGCCCTCGCCGCCGAGCGCCGCTTGACGGCTCGTCACGCTGCACCTTCCCGCTGTCCGACGACCGGCTCGCCGCCGGACTCGGCGAGGAAGACGTCTTCCAACGAAAGCGATCGACGCTTCAGGTAGCTCAGCCCGGCGCCGGTTTCGACCGCGGCGTCGCGCACGAGGTCGTAAACCGAGTCGTCCGACAGCACCACCGTAAACGCCGTTCCTTCGCCTGCAACGTCACAGCCCCTGCGCCGAAGCTCGGCCACGAACGCGGGACAGGGATCTGACAGCCGGACCGTCAGGCTCGCCGTATCCGATAGCAGCTGCTGAAGAGAGCCCTGCGCCACGACGCGCCCGGCATCCAAGATGATCACCGCATCGCTGACCTGCTGCACGTCGGCGAGCAGATGCGACGAAACGAGCACGCTGATCCCCATCTCACGCACGACCCGCTGGATCAAGTCAAGCATCTGATCGCGCGCCAGCGGATCAAGGCCGTTGGTGGGCTCGTCGAGCAGTACGAGCCGCGGATCGTGTACGAGCGCCTGCGCCAGCTTGACGCGCTGCTTCATGCCGGCGCTGAATCCGCCGATCAGTCGGTAGCGCTCTTCCGCCAGACCGACCTGCGCCAGGACGTCGCTGGCGCGCTGCACGGCCACTCGCCCCGGCAGACCGCGCACGACTCCCATATGGCGCACGAAATCCTGCGCCTGCCAGTCGGCCGGCAGGCAATCGTGCTCGGGAAAATACCCCACACGCGCGCGCACCGCCTGGCCTTCGGTCGCGGGATCGTGCCCCAGCACCTCGGCGCTGCCCGTATCGGCGGGGTTGAGGCCGAGCAGCAGCTTGATCAGTGTGCTCTTGCCGGCCCCATTTTCGCCGAGTAAGGCGGTACAGCCGGGCGCGACGGACATGCTGGCGTGGTCGAGCGCCTGAACGGCGCCGTAGCTCTTGCTAAGGTCAGAGGTGGAAATCAGGGGTTGGCTAGTGGTAATGACGGGATCGACCTCCGGACGACGCGTGTTCCCCGTCATTATTGCACTACGCCGGGCTGCGTTAGTCGAACCCCGCGAAGTGCCTACAGTTGCCTACAGTTACCCATCAGCGGCCAGACGTACGCTTGTACCACGCTCAGCATCTGCTTGACGTGATTGCGGTCGTGGTGCACCCATTCGTGCAGCAGGTCGTTGACGCTGATCTCGCCGACGCGCTCGTGCTTGCCCCGGCGCTGCAACTGTTCGGGGCGCAGCGATTCGACCAATCCGACGCTGTCGGCTCTCAACGTCTCGAACTCGAGCAACACCTCGATCGGGTTTCGCTCATTGTCGCGCCGCTCGCGCGCCACCTCGGTATGCT
>DAINSK010000097.1:0-3984 GCA_036741355.1 Chloroflexota bacterium | reverse complement strand
GCTCCTTGGCGAGCGCGGCCCCGACCGCCGCATAGACTCGATCCGGCAGCCCCGGGCGAAGGTCACGCAAGGGCCGCGGAGTCAGGTGCGCGTGTCCGTAGAGGACATGCGCCGGGTCACCGCTGAACGGCAGGCTACCGGACAGCATCTGGTACGCGAGTACTCCCAGCGCGTAGATATCGGCGGGCGGACCCACGCGGTCGCCGCGCACCTGCTCGGGGGCGGCCGTCTCGGCCGTGCCGAGGCCGCTGCCCGGTTCAGTTAGCCGCGTTCCCACGGACGGCAACACGATGCCAAAGTCCATCAGCACCACGCGGCCGCCGTCGGTGAACATGACGTTGGCGTCCTTCACGTCCCGATGGACGAGGCCGGCGGAGTGCACGCAGTCCAACGCGGACGCCAGCGCGGTCACGATTTCTATTGCACGCTCGAGCGAAAGTTCCTCGGACTCGTGGATGATCCGCGCCAGCGTTTTACCCTGAAGCAGTTCCATGGCAAAAAACGGCCGGCCACCCTCATCGCCAACGTCGTAGACGGTGACGATGTTCGGGTGGTGCAGCGCCGCCAGGGCGCGTGCCTCGGCAAGGAAACGCTGCCTGTCGTCCGCGGACGCCGATAAGCTCGCCAGCAAGACCTTCAGCGCGACGTCGCGGGCGAGCAATGGGTCATGAGCGCTGAATACCTCGGCAAAGCTGCCGCAACCGACGAGCCTCAGGAGCTCATAGCGTCCCAGTGTCATTCCAGGCGCAACCACGACTCCTCCGGACGGGCATGGCCGGCTCGTCGCCCGCATCGTAGATCGCGAACGTCGGGCGACGAGAAAGCCGCGGAAAATATCCCCCAACCCGAATGTTAGATCGAGCTAGGCGCCGGTGATTCCGTCTGTCCCGAACTCCCGTTCGTCGACGGCGGCGCGATCAGCGCCGTTCGGTTCGCGTTGAGCAACTGTGCCATGAATGCCGAAAAGATGCTGCCGTCACCGCCGCTGCCGACGATGATCTCCGGCGTGATCTTGAGACCCGCGGCTGCGATCGCCTTGGTAACTTCAATGCCCGCGAGGTTGGCCTGGCCCACAGCGGCTACCTGCTTCTCGTAAGCCTCAGCGGTGGCGTTGCCGACCGCGAGGATGCGGCTGCCCTCCGCTTCGCCTTCCACTTCCACGGCCCGGGCGCGTCCCTCTGCCTCGATGATCGTCTTCTGCTTGGTCTGCTCCGCGACCTGCACGCCGATCTCGGCCGCGACGAGGTTCTTCTGACTGTCGGCTTTGGCCCGCGTATTTTCGGTCGCGATCCGCTCCTGCTCGGAGCGCTGCTGTTCCTGGAACATCGCCTGCTGCTGAGCGGCGATCACCCGGCGCGTTTGAATTTCCATCAGGTCCTGGGGAAGGATGATTTGCGAGATCAGCACCGATACGCATTCGACGTGGTACTTGAGCAGCTCCTCCTGCGTGCGCTGTTCTGCCTTCGACTGCTCGACGGCGCGGTCCTGCATGAAGTTCATCGCCTCGGTGGACGACGCCTGGTTGCGGAACGAGGAGTCGATCATCGGGTGGATCACGTGGTCGATCAGGTTCTCGATCGATCCGATCTTGGCGACCATCATCGGCGCCTGGTCGGGCCGCACGCGGATCACGACTTTGACACTGACCCGCATCTCAAAGCCGTCACGGCTGATCACCGCCAACGGGTTGAATAGCTGGACACGGCGGCTGCCGGGCTGCTTGTTGTCGACAACCGTGGGGCTGTCCTCTTCGGCCCAGTCGATCGTCAAATTCGTGGTCGGGATGATATAGGCGATATAAGCCCAGCGGTTGAGGTAGTAGACGCCAGGTCCGGCCACGTCGACCTGGATGCCCCGGTAGCCGGCAGGCACGACGTATCGCTCCTGCCCAACCTTCAACCGGTCGTCTTCAGTCATCGCCACCGGGTCTTTACCGACGTTGGAGACGAGTACCGCGACCTCGCCGCGCTCAACGACGTTCACGCGGTCGAGCTGCACGTCGAACATCAGCGGGTTGATGTAGTACGTGCCCGGCTTCAGCAAATCGTACTGCGGGCCGCGTTGGCCTCCGTTTGCGAGAAACGCGGACGCGTCCTGGAAGTCCTTGTGTCCTTCGATACTGGTAGCCACCAGTTCGTTGCCGGGCAGCGGTGCGCCGTCTTTGGCCGTCACCAGACCCACCTGGCCGGCGCCGACCATCGTCGCCGGCCGAACCTCGACCTCGAAGAGATCCGAGTTAAGACGGTACCGGCCCGGAAGCAGCGCCTCGATTTGCGGTCCACGCTGACCGCCGCCGAACAGGAACGCCTGGCCGTTCTGGTAGGCTTCATGTCCGTCGACCTTTTGGGCCAGCAGCCGGGCCGGCGTCAGCGGCGAACCATCGCGGGCGCTGACGATGCCGACGCTGCCGGCGGGGACGACCACCGCAGCCTCGGCGCGGACGTGAAACAGGTAGGTGTTGATGCGATATTTGCCCGGGGGCAGGATGTCGACCTGTGGCCCTTTCTGACCGCCGTTACGCAGGAACGCCTCTCCGTCCTGGAAGTTGTCATGGTCGTCGACATGGCGGGCGAAGATGCGGCCGGGGTCCAGCGACAGGCCGTCGATCGCCTCGATCAGGCCGACCTCATCCTCGCCGATGTCGATCATGTCGACCTTGGTGACCCTGTAGCGAAACGGCGGCAACACCTTAAGGCCAGGCTGCAACGACGCCGCCTGGTATCCCACCTCGCCGCTCATGGCAACGACGCGGCCTTCTGGGAGGCGGCGGCCGAAGTACTTTCGCTCCAGGACGCCGAGTTGACGCCCTCCAATGTTCACCAACATGCCGCTGATGGGGACGACTACCAGGATTGCGACAAGGATCAGCGCGAGGGCGATGAGCAGCACGACTCCGATCATGGCGGGACAACCTTTCGGGGGCGGCTCGCTCCGCCGATAGCGGCGGGACGGTGGAGCGCCCTGTGCTCCGCATTCTAGCGCTGTTCGGGTGCCCGGGGCACGGAGCTACGAGACCGAACGCCGCTGTTCGGTTTCTCTCCTGCGTGATAGAGTGAGCGCCCAGAAGCCACTCGCGCTGGAGGGCGAACATGACGGCGACCATGCCTCAGACGATTGACGGACTTACGCCGGATTGGCTGACCGGGGCGCTGCGGAGCGGCGGTCACATCGGGAACGCGACGATCACGGGCGTCCAGGCCGAGACCGTGGGCGCCGGAGTGGGCATCCTCTGCCTGCTGGCGCGGTTGACGCTGCAATACGACCGCCCGGCAACCGGCGCTCCGGCGACCGTCATCGCCAAGATCCCCTCGCCGGATCCGCAAACGCGCGGCCTGGCCAACGTATTTCACTTCTACGAACGGGAGGTGCGATTCTATCGCGACCTCGCGGCTGAGATTTCGCTCCCGACGCCGCGCTGCTTTTACAGCGAGCTCGACGAGGCGAGCGGTGACTTCGTTCTCTTGCTCGAGGACCTCGCGGGGGCGCGCATCGGCGACCAGCTCGCCGGCTGTTCGGCGGCCGACGCCAAGCTGGCCATAGCGAGTCTGGCTAAGTCGCACGCGCAGTGGTGGAACCATCCCAGGCTCGATTCGCTGACCTGGATGCCGGTCACCGCCGACCCCATCAACAAAGCGGGCATGGCGCTCTACCCGGTGGCGTGGCCGCAGTTCCTGGAGCGCTTCGGCTCAAATTGCCGCGCGGACGTTTTACGCATCGGCGAGAAGCTTGAGCCACACTTCACCGCCATGCTGGATATGTTCTCAGCGGGGCCGCGTACGGTGTTGCACGGCGATTACCGCCTCGACAACCTGTTTTTCGCGACCAACCCTGGCGACGTGCCGTTGCACGTCATCGACTGGCAAATCGCCATGCGCGGGGTCGGCACCTACGACGTCGGTTACTTCATGTCGCAGAGCCTTGACATAGAGGTTCGCCGCGCCCACGAACGCGAGATCCTGGAGCTGTACCACACGACGCTGTGTG
>DAINSK010000096.1:0-4088 GCA_036741355.1 Chloroflexota bacterium | reverse complement strand
AATTCCCATTTGCGAGAATAGAGGATCCTGGATTTGACCGAAGAGGACCGTTTCCAGGACATGGGGTCGCTGCTCGAAGATGAGAGCCTTGACTTCCGAACCCTGCGCCGCGGCGACGTGGTTGAGGGTCGCGTCATGGGGTTGCTTCGCGACGGCGCTCTGGTGGATATCGGGTCCAAGTCCGAGGGTATCATTCCGCCCGGCGAAATGCATTCGCTGGGCGCGGAGCCAATGAGCAAGCTCTCCATCGGGGAGACGGTGCTCGCGTATATCCTCCAACCGGAAACCCCTGAAGGCCAGGTTCTGCTGTCGTTGGACCGCGCTCGCGGCGAGCGGGGCTGGCGCGTGTTGCAAACGCGCCTCGACGAAGGCGAAAGTTTCGACGCCGAAGTAACGGGCTACAACAAAGGCGGCCTGCTGGTGAACGTCGAAGGCGTCAACGCCTTCGTGCCGCTCTCGCAAGTGGTCGGCGTGCGCGGCGATGGGCCGGATGGCGAGATCGGGGAAAACTCTCTGGCGCTGATGGCTGGCCGAAAGCTGCGGGTGAAAGTCATCGAATTGAATCGCCGCCGCAATCGCGTAATCCTTTCTGAACGGGCTGCCATGCAAGAGTGGCGTTCGGCGCAGAAGGACCGGCTGCTGTCGGAGCTCCGGGAAGGCGAGATCCGGCGCGGTCGTATCACCAGTGTTCGCAATTTTGGCGTCTTCATCGATCTTGGCGGCGCCGATGGTTTGGCCCACCTTTCGGAGCTTTCCTGGGATCGCAACCGTTCACCCGAGGAGATCTACCACGTCGGCGACGAAGTCGACGCGTTCGTAATGAAGGTCGATCCGGACACCAAGAAGATCGCGCTCTCGTTGCGTCGGGCCAAGCCTGAGCGATGGGAAGAGATCGCCGACAACTACCATCAGGGTCAGATGGTCGTCGGACGTACCACGAAACTGGTAACGTTCGGCGCATTCGCCCGGATCGAGGGTCCCGTCGAGGGGCTGATCCACGTTTCCGAGCTGGTCGAGCGGCGCATTACCCACCCGAAAGAGGTGGTGCGAGAGGGCGATATCCTGCCGCTTCGGATAGTGCGTATTGAGCGCGACCGGCATAGGCTGGGATTGAGCCTCAAGGCGGCACGCGATCAGGCAGAGGGAGAAGGCTGGGAGTTCGACAATGATGGGCGCGTGAGTTACGTGCCGCCGGACGTCGTCGCGAGCGTTGAGGCTCGGCTTGGTGGACCGCCGCCCGAGGCGACCGAGCCGGAGTATACCGACGCGCAGGAGCAGAGCGAGCCGCCTCCGGCCGGCGAACACGAAACGCCCGTTCCCCATGAGACGCCTGCAGCAGCCGGTCAAGAAGCGGCGGACGCTTGTGCGGAGGCACTGCCGGAGACCGAATCGCCGCCGGAGTCCGAGCCGAGCGAGCATGAGCCCGACGAAAACGGGCGAATGCCCGTTGAACGTCCGGCAGATAGCACTGGAGCGGCAAAGGACCGATAATAGATCTGTAACCCATCGCGGTGCGGCCGCGAGTGAGTATGGCGCGCTCGATCCAGACTTCGGGCCACGGAGACAAGTATGGCGGACAGATTTGACAAGTTTAGTGAACGAGCACGCCGGGTCCTGACGCTCGCTCAGGAAGAGGCGCAGCGTTTTAACCATAACTACATCGGCACGGAACATCTGCTGCTTGGCCTCGTTCGGGAGGGTGAGGGCGTTGCCGCAAAGGTGCTGGCCAACCTCGGCGTAGAGCTGAACAAAGTACGGTCGGCAGTGGAGTTCATCATCGGACGCGGGGACCGCGCCGTATTGGGTGAGATAGGACTGACGCCGCGCGCCAAGAAGGTGATCGAGCTTGCGGTAGACGAAGCCCGCCGCTTGAATCACGGTTACATTGGTACGGAGCACCTGCTGCTTGGCCTAGTCCGCGAGGGCGAGGGCATCGCGGCTGGAGTGCTGGAGTCGCTGGGGGTGAACCTGGAGCGCGTGCGCGCCGAGACGACGCGCATCCTCGCACAGAATCAACCGCAGGGTGCCCAGCATCCGTCCGGACGGGCGGCTACCCGCACGCCCACGGTCGATCAGCTCGGCATGGATCTGACCGCGGCGGCACGCGCCGGCAAGCTAGACCCAGTCATCGGCCGGAACAAGGAAATCGAACGGGTCATCCAGATCCTGTCGCGGCGGCAGAAAAATAACCCCGTTCTGATCGGCGAGCCGGGCGTTGGCAAGACGGCGATCGTCGAGGCGCTGGCGCATCGCATCGTCGCCGGCGAGGTGCCGGAAACGCTCCAAGGCAAGCGGTTAGTGACGCTCGACATCGGATCGCTTGTTGCCGGTACGAAGTACCGCGGCGAGTTTGAAGAGCGGCTCAAGAAGGTAATCGAGGAGATCAAGGCCTCGGGCAACTGTGTCCTCTTCATCGACGAGCTCCACATGCTCGTGGGCGCCGGCGCGGCCGAGGGCGCGGTGGACGCCGCCAATATCCTGAAGCCGTCGCTGGCACGCGGCGAGCTGCAGTGTGTCGGCGCGACGACGCTCGACGAGTACCGTAAGCACATCGAGCGCGATGCGGCGCTCGAGCGCCGGTTCCAGCCGATCGTCGTGGACGAGCCCAGCGTCGAGGATACGATCGAGATCCTGCGCGGAATCAAAGAGAAGTACGAAGAGCACCACAATCTCACGATCACCGATGATGCGCTCAAGGCGGCCGCAGAGCTTGCCTATCGGTACGTCGCCGATCGCTTTCTGCCCGATAAGGCCATCGACCTTGTGGATGAGGCCGCTTCGCGGGTTCGGATCAAGCGGTCATCCACGCCTCCGTCGCTGAAGGAAGCGATGAAGGGCCTCGAGGGCCTTCGCCGCGAGAAGGACGCGGCGATCTCGTCCCAGCAGTACGAGTATGCTGCGGAGCTACGCGACCGCGAGGTCAAGCTGCAGGACAAGATTGAGAAGATGGAAGAGGGCTGGGAGTCCGAGCGTGAGGACTCCAAGCCGATGGTGACCGAGGAGGACATCGCAGAGATCGTCAGCATGTGGACCGGGATTCCCCTGGCGCGAATCGCCAGTGAGGAGTCGACCCGCCTGCTGCACATGGAGGCGAGCCTGCACGGCAAGGTCATCGGCCAGGACGAAGCGATCACCGCCGTTGCCCGGTCCGTGCGACGCGCCCGCGCCGGTATGAAGGATCCGCGCCGCCCGATCGGCGTGTTCATGTTCCTCGGGCCAACCGGCGTCGGTAAGACCGAGACGGCACGTGCATTGGCCGAGTTCATGTTTGGTTCCCAGGACTCTATGATCAAGCTCGACATGAGCGAATTCATGGAGAAGCATAGTGTCGCCCGTCTTGTCGGTGCCCCTCCTGGATACATCGGCTACGACGACGGTGGACAGCTAACCGATACCGTGCGGCGCAAGTCCTACTGCCTGATTCTGCTCGATGAGATCGAGAAGGCGCACCCGGACGTGTTCAATATGCTGCTCCAGATCTTCGACGAGGGGCACCTGACAGACGCCAAGGGGCGGCGCGTGGATTTCCGCAACACGATCATCATCATGACCAGCAACGTCGGCGCCCAGCTGATCCGGCGCAACTCGCAGCTCGGTTTCGTCCGCGAGGACGAGGCCAAGGACGCCGATACGCAGTACACGCGTATGAGAGACAAAGTGTTGAACGAGATGAAGAATGTCTTTAAGCCGGAGTTCCTGAACCGGCTGGACAACACCGTTGTCTTTCACGCGCTCACCCGCCAGCATATCCGGCAGGTGGTGGACATCCAGCTTCGCGACGTCGAAAAACAGCTCATGGCCAAGGGCGTGCATCTTGAGGTTACCGAAAAAGCAAAGGACTGGCTCGGAGACAAAGGCTACGACCCGGCTTTTGGCGCTCGTCCGTTGCGCCGCGTTATCCAGAACGAGATCGAGGACCGCCTGTCGGAGTCGCTTCTGCAGGGGCGGTTTGCCATCGGCGACAATATCGTCATCGACGCCGAGGAAGACAAGCTCGTCTTCAACGGCGCAGCCGAGCCCGCGCTGGCGTAATCCGGCTGCTGGCTCCGATAGAGCACAAAGCAAAGGGGCGGGCATGACCCGCCCCT
>DAINSK010000095.1:0-4118 GCA_036741355.1 Chloroflexota bacterium | reverse complement strand
ACGCCCGGCGACCTTGACGTAGGTCTCATCGAGGAACCACCTGTCGCCCGTCGCGTGGCGCGCCGGTCGGGCAGCGTCGATGAACTCCGGCGTGAACGTCTGGACCCAGCGATAGATCGTCAGATGATCTACCCACGCGGCGAACCCGGCGAGCTCGCAGTCGATGTCGGCGCCGATGACGGTGGTTGCTCTATCCGCGATGAGATCCGCCCACATGGCAGCACGTTCATCTGGGGAAAGTGTCGCGGAGGCCGATGGCTGGTAGCCCGCCGCCTCGTAGTCGGCCGAGCGGGCAACGTCGTGTATCCCGGCGAACGCGACTGCGTCGACACTCCCACATCGCGCAGTGTGAGCACCAGATCACGGTGGGGTCTCCGGTCGACTCGATCAAGTTCCGCCCGCTGGGCGAGGGATCAAGGGAACCGAGCCCGTCGGAACCCATCCGATTTCGGACGCGCGGTTTTCTGACACCCGTGACATATGGCGCAGCGGTGGGCGGGGTGCGTGGGAGTCTTACGATCATGCGTCGATATGCGGGTGGTGCCCCGTACGAGACGGGCATGTTGGATGCCGGCGATGGCCAGCTCGTCTACTGGGAGCAGAGCGGCAATCCGGCGGGTAAGCCGGTCGTGATGCTGCACGGCGGCCCGGGTGGGGCGCCGAAGTCGGGTCTCCCGAAGGTGGTGGATCCCGATGCCTATCGCCTCGTTCGCTTCCACCAGCGCGGCTGTGGCCGCAGCACTCCGCACGTGGGCGACCTCGGCACCTCGCTCGTGGCGAACACCACCCAGCACTTGATCGCCGACATTGAGCTGTTGCGCGAGCATCTCGAAATTGAGCGTTGGCTGGTGCATGGCGGGTCGTGGGGCGTGACGCTCGGCCTCGCGTACGCGCAGGCTTTCCCGGAGCGAGTCAGCGAGATGTTGCTCGTGTCGGTAACCATGACCCGCAGCTCGGACGTCCACTGGTTTGCCCACGAAACCGGCCGCTTCTTCCCTGAGGAGTGGACTCGCTTCCGGGCCGGAGTCCCGGAGGCGGATCGCGATGATCTTGTCGCGGGCTATGACCGGCTGATCAACCACTACGCTGACCCAGCCGTGCGCATCAAGGCCACGCACGACTGGTGCGACTGGGAAGACGCGATCGTCTCCCTCGACGACGAGCCGTACAACGGCTCGCGCACCCAGAGCGAGGCCGACCTGATCTGCTTCTCCCGCCTCGTCACGCACTACTTCAGCAATGCCGCGTTCCTTGCCGACGACCAGCTGCTGGACAACATGATCCAGCTGGCCGGCATACCGGGCGTGCTGATCCACGGGCGGCTCGACCTCGCCGGCCCGCCTGACGTCCCCTGGCTGCTCGCCCAGCGCTGGCCCGACGCCGGGCTCCACCTCGTCCGAAGCGGACACACCGGCAACGACGAGATGTCCGAACGGATCAGCGACGCCTACGAGACCTGGAAGGCGCGCTACTAACGCCAGATCGGGCCCGCCGCGAAACCAGCGTTTGCGACCCGACGTTCTGGAACAGATTGCGGCGCGGGTAGGACGACGAACGTCCGCCCGTAGCCGATGAGCGCCCGCACGCAACCATCGGCGGCTAGCGGTAACCCTCGGGTGGCTCGATGCCGAACCGTCTGCACACCAGGCTCACGTCGTGACGATCGGCTTCACGGGGCTCGTACCCGCTGTGGCAGTGCACAGCGAACTCGGGACTTTCACAGCGGACTTCCTTGCCCGCGATCACACCACGTCCGGACAAGTCTCGTTCGGCGAACAGGAACGGGGCGGTGACGCTGCCGTAGTGCAATCTGCCACCGGCCACCGCCTCGTAGAGGTGAAGGTCCACGCGGCGGCTTTGCCCGTCGTGCAGCACGAAATTCCACGGACGGTCTCCTGGCCACCGGTAAATCCACCAACAACAACCCACCCAAAGCGCAGTCGGCACTACAGCCCATCGTGGACCTGCCACACCGAGTCGGCGCCGCGGCCCAGCTGGCTCATACCGCAGCTCTGGTCAGACAGGTGGAGTGCGCTGGGTCCGGCACAGCGAAGCCTTTCAGAACCGGCTTCTATCGCACAGGCGCGGACACTCGCAACCTCATTCAAGGAAATCCCGACACAACGCCCCATATTCGGCAACTCGCGCCCCCGCGCGTGTGGCCAGCGGCCATGCGACGCCGGGTCGACGCGTCGCCGCCTCGAGCTTGCGCTGGCGCGCAACCGTGAGCTCACCGAGGAGGTGCGCTCGCTCCAAACCCAGCTGGCCCGCGCACACGGCCTGCGCCGACGACGCCGCCGTGATCCCGATCGATCGGACACGACCGGGGCCGAGGCGATCGCGATGAAGTTGACCCGACGCTTGCGCCCGGTCGTCCGGCATCGACCGGCGGACGAAGCTGGGCCTGGCAACCGCGGTCCTTTAGACATCTTTAGACAACGTTCGATACGAGCCGGTGCCTGCCCAAGCGACCTGTCCCAGACCGACGTGCTGGAGCCGACGAGATCAGCGCCCTCATCCTGGCGATCGTCGCGCAGCTGCACCAGGACGGCCACACCGTCCTGGCGCTCGAGACCGCCGACTGGTTCGCGCCGTTCGACTCGGTGGCGCTGGTCAGCGCGAGTCTGAACCTGGCCGACCGATCCGCGTCGCGGCTGTGCGACCGGCTGGCCTACGCCCTGGCCGATCACCTGCGTCTGGTCGAGGCAAACGACGCCGAACCGCCGGCGGTCGAGCATCCCGGCACCGGTAGCTGGCCCGCGGCTGGCACCATCTCGGTGACGAGATCATGGTCCGACCCTGCGACTCATGAACGAGCCGCTAAGAGCAGGCGCCCGGCTCCCGCACAGCCGCACGGGGATCACCAGCGGTGCGGCCAGGTCGCGCCTGATCCGCAACACCACGTGGCGATCGCCCGCACACGGCCGACCCGGCGGTAGCATCGCCCACGATGTCCACGCCCTAACCGCTCAGGAGACGCAGTGGAGCCCACCAAACACGGGGCTCGACCACGGATAACACTGGCCTACAGGCACGACAGCGCCCGTGTCGGTGTTGGGTAGTCCCCGTCGGCCGCTGGAAGGCAGCGATCGACCGCTAGCGCCGTCACGCAAGGTGACCGATCAGCGAACCGCGAGCCGCGCTGTATCCGATCGGGGCGGCGTCTGACCCTCCGCTACCGCGCAGCGTCCACCGCCATCTCGTGGAAGGGTCCGCCCGTCAGCGACGCTGGCGTGCGGCAACGCCCGCGTTGAGCGCACTGCGCTGGCGCGCTCACAACGCGGCGTCGTCGAAGAGCGTCAGAGGCTGCCTCGTGGGGCGACCCAGCGGTGGTCAAAGGCCATGACTTCAGAAGCGATATCGAAGTCGGCGTCGTAGTGCACGAGCGTGAGTCGGTGCTCCCCGGCTAGGACAGCGGTCAGCAGATCGGCGATCCCGACGGCGCGATGGCGACCCGTTTGCGCTAACTCGCGCTGGGCGGCGAACGCTGCCTGCCAGTGCTCGTCATCGGTTGGGAGGTACTCGTAGGCGCTGCGGCGATCCGCGCGCAGTTGCTCGTACTCGCCCGGGTTGCGGGCGCTGTAGAGCGCTTCGGCATCCAGCGTCGCGCAGGTAGCGACCACTCCCCCACTGATCAGCGGCTCGAGCCGGCCGCGGACTAGATCGGCAGACATGCGCGCCGCGGCGCTGGTGTCGATCAGGAAACGCGCGATCACCGCCACACGGCATCTCGCTGTTCCTTCTCGGCCATCTCAGCAAGCCCGCCCTGGCCAAGCCACTCAATCTGCCGTGCCCGCGCCGCAGCAGCTGCCGCATGCCGTAATGCCGCCCGCACCGTGTCCGACACCCCGCTGGTCTGCAACTGCAGCTGCGCCGCCGCCAACAACTCGTCATCGAGATCGATCAACCGCTTCGTCACACAACACCATCCATATACGAGACTGACGCGGAGTATATAGCGTCGGGGCAGAATCGTTGACAGCGGCGCGTTGACGATCAAGGCCCGGCGGACCCGTCGAAGCGTGCAGACCGATGACTGGATCGCCAACGAACGCGTTACCGGCTGTGCGTGCCGAAAACCTCATCCGCGCTTCCTCAGCCTGCTGTTTCGGGCCCTT
>DAINSK010000094.1:0-4129 GCA_036741355.1 Chloroflexota bacterium | reverse complement strand
AACGGCCAGAAGATCTGGACCTCGGGCGCTCACCACGCCAACTGGATGTTCATGCTCGCCCGCACCGATCCGGACGCTCCCAAGCACCGCGGCATCTCGTACCTGCTGCTCGACATGAAGACGCCGGGCATTACTATCCGCCCACTGATCAACATGGGTGGCCGCCACGGATTCAACGAGGTCTTCTTCGACAACGTTCACACACCGATCAGCAACCGGGTGGGCGAGGAAAACCGCGGCTGGTACGTGGGCATGGCGACAATGGACTTCGAGCGCTCGGCCCTCTCGGGCTCGGCTGGTCTGCGCCGCACCTTCGAAGACCTGGTGCGATTTGTACGAGACGCAGCCCTGAACGAAGTTGGCATGAACCGTGAAATCGCCCGGAACGAGCTGGCAGAAGCCGGCATCGAGATCGAAGTTTCCCGCATGCTCTCTTTCCATGTATTGTCCATGCAGCAGGCTGGCCAGGTGCCAAACCACGAGGCTAGCATGGCGAAGCTCTATTCCTCCGAGTTGAGCCAGCGGTTCGCCAGGCTCGGCACGCGGGTACTCGGCGCCTACGGCGGACTGCGACGCGGCTCGGCCCACGCACGCCTGCGCGGCGATTTCGCGGAGTCGTACATGCAGACCGTGCCTTCGACGATCGCCGGCGGCAGCAGCGAGATCCAGCGCAACGTGATCGCGACCCGCGGCCTCGGACTTCCCCGAGGGTAACTCGATCTACGGTTGGGAATTGGACGGTATCAACCCGCGGTGTGACACATCCCGCGGGAACGGAGCCTGAGAATTGACCACAGCCACGGGAACCTGGACGGAACGAACGGTTGAAGTCGCGGGCAAAAAGGTTCGGCTGCTCGAAGGCGGGCGCGGCGAACCGCTTGTGGTGCTGCACCACTCCACCGGCAACCCCGGATGGCTGCCGTTCCACGAGCAGCTTGCCGCAAGCTTCCACGTGTTTGTTCCCGACATGCCGGGCTACGGCCAGTCCGAGCGGCCCGACTGGGCGCGGGACGCGCGGGATCTCGCGATCCTCGTCAGCCAGCTGGTCGACAAGCTCAACCTCGACCGCATTACCCTGGTAGGAACCGGTTTCGGCGGATTCGTCGCGGCGGAACTGGCATCGATGAACCAGGGCCGGCTGACGGCGCTGGTGCTGATCGGAGCCGCCGGCATCCAGCCCGAGGAGGGGGAGATCCTCGATCAGATGCTGACCGATTACAAGGATTACGTTGAAGCCGGCTTCCGCGACGAAACGGCCTACCGCAATGCGCTCGGCGAAGACCCGGCGGCACAATTTAAAGAGCTGTGGGACTTCAGTCGCGAGATGACGGCTCGGCTGACCTGGAAGCCCTACATGTTCAACCGCAGGTTGCCTCCGTTGCTCGCCGAAGTAAAAACCCCCACCCTGGTTATCTGGGGCACCGAGGACCGGATCGTGCCGCCGATCTGCGGCGCGCAGTACGCGCGTGCGCTGGCCAACGCCCGACTGGAGCAGGTGCAAGGAGCCGGCCATCTGGTAGAAATGGAAGAGCCCGAGCGCGTGGCGGAGCTGATCAGGTCACACGCCGCGGGCTGAGAGCAGCAAGCTGCAGCAGCGAGTGAACGGCGCTGCAGAATCCCGATCACCTCTCGCCAGCCAAGGAGGGTACATACCGTGTTCATTGGCTATTTCACCGAGCGCCCATACCAGGATCCGAGCTCCGGGTACTTCGGCAGGACGGGACGCTCGATCGAAGACCTAAGCCTGAGCAATCGAGATTACAACCCGAAGCTCGGCGCTGAGCTCTACAACCGCTATCTCGACGAAAAAGTCTACGCGGAGCAGATGGGTTTCGACGGCCTGATGCTCAACGAGCACCACAGCACCCCCTTCTGCATGGGCGGCGTCATGAACGTCGAAGCTGCGATCCTCGCGCGGATTACCACGCGCGCCAAGATCGTGCTGCTGGGCAACGTGCTGCCCATCTGGGAGGATCCGCTCTGGCTGGCTGAGATGCTGGCCGAGATCGACATGATCTCACGCGGCCGTCTGGTCGCCGGCTGGGTGCGCGGCACCGGCCGTGAGAGCGTCGCACACAACTCGCAGCCGCCATTCAACTGGGAGCGCTTCCAAGAGGCGCACGATTTCATCGTCAAGGCGTGGACGACGCCGGGTCCGTTCCGCTGGGAAGGCGAGCACTACAATTACCGTTATGTGAACCCGTGGGCGCGCCCATACCAGGAGCCCCATCCGCCCATCTGGATTCCGGGCGTAATGAGCCGCAATACCGTCGCCTGGGCCGCCAAGCACCGCTATCCGTACGTCATGCTGGCAACCGAGCTTGAGCCCACCAAGCAATCACTGGATTACTACAACGACGTGGCGCGCGAGGAGGGCTACGAGGCCGGAACGCAACACCGCGGCTACCTGTTCAAAGTCCACGTGGACGAGACCGAGGAACTGGCCGAGGCCGCCGGGCGCAAATATATCGAGGGGCCGAGCAACCCGTTCCTTGAGGGCAACCAGGGAGATGTGCGGCCGTTCATCCAGAACCTGCCGGGCATGACTTCGCGCACCAACTTGCTTCCGACGTTATCTAGCTTCGCCCAGGCGAGGGCCCGCGGCCGCCTGCAGGAGCACGAAGCGGCGCGAGGGACGCCGGCGCCGAAAGCCGACTACAACGGCAGCTACGAGGATCAAATCCAGAAAATGGCCATCATCACCGGAACGCCGGACACGGTAATACCCAAGGTGCGCCACGTGCTGGAGTACCTGCGCCCCGGAAACATCTTCTTATGGGACGGCGACGGCGCGATGAGCCACGACGACGCGATGCGCAGCCTGCGTTTGATGGGCGAAGAGGTGATTCCGGCGGTGCGGGAGATGAGCAAAGAGCTGGATCTGAAAGGCGCCTTCGAAGTGGATCCGATCACGAACCAGCCGATCGATCAGGCGGCGCCAGCCTGACGCAATCCCGATCGCCGGTCCGCGCCCGGACGTCGAGCCCGTGAACGAACGAGAATTCGACGCGATCGTCATCGGCGGCGGGCCCGCCGGCAGCACCGCCGCGACCATGCTGGCGCGCAAGGGCAGGCGCGTGCTGCTGCTCGAACGAGACCGCTTCCCGCGTGAACACGTCGGCGAGTCGCTGCTGCCTGCCAGTATGCCGCTGTTCGAAGAGCTCGGCGTGTTGCCCGCCATCGAGGCCGCCGGTTTTCTCCGCAAGTGGGGAGCGGTCATGGTTTGGGGCAAGGACCCCGAGCCGTGGAGCTGGTATTTCCGCGAGACTAACCACCGTTATCCGCATTCCTTCCAGGTCTGGCGAGCGCGGTTCGACCAGATTTTGCTGGACAACAGCCATGGGCAGGGTGTCGAAGTTCGCCAGGGCAGCCGCGTCCTGGAAGTGCTGTTCGATGGCGTCCGGGCCACCGGCGTTCGCTACGCCTGCGAAGATGGCGAACGAACGATTGGCGCCCGCTTCGTCGTCGATGCCAGCGGCCAGACCGGGCTACTCGGCCGTTCACTTGGGCTGCGCCGCGCCGACCCGTACTTCCGCAATCTGGCGGTGTACGGCTACTTCACCGGCGCCGAGCTCGTGCCCCCTCCGGACGAATCGAACATCTTTATCGAGTCGTACCCCGACGGTTGGTGCTGGACGATCCCGCTGCACACCGGCTGGACCAGCGTCGGCGTCGTGACGGATAGTCGCAGAGCCCAGCAGGAGATGCAGCGCGCCGGCCATGAGTCATACTTCCGCGAGCAAATAGGTCAAGCACTACACACCGCGCACCGATTGAGAGCCGCGACGTTGGTTTCTGGGCCGGTTGTCGTTCGCGACTGGTCGTACGTATCGGACGAGGTTGTAGGCGACGGCTTCATCCTCTCCGGCGACGCCGCCTGCTTCGTCGATCCCTTGTTTTCGTCGGGAGTCCATCTGGCTCTCTCCTCGGGGATTCTGGCTGCTGCTTATGTCCATACCGCCCTCGACCACCCCGAAATGCGAGAGCCGGCGGGAAAGGTCTACAAGCAGCTGTACTACCGTCAGTATGGCCATTTCCGGGAGTTGGCAAAGCTTTTCTATTCCAGCAACCGCAGCGTCGATTCCTACTTCTGGGAGGCCCGCCGCATCCTTGGGGCGGACGAATCGGA
>DAINSK010000093.1:0-4346 GCA_036741355.1 Chloroflexota bacterium | reverse complement strand
GGACCCCCGGGGCCGGCGCAGGGGAATACGCCCTGCGGCACCAGTTGGCGGTCACGATTACCGCGCGGATGCGGCATGTCACCACCCAGGGCGGCGAGCAACATCTCCTCGCCGATGTATCCGACTGCCGCCTCGAACATCGAGCCCTGGATCTGCTGTCCGTCGCCGGTGCGGTCGCGGTGAAGCAGCGCGACCAGGGAGCAAGCGGCCATCTGCAAACCGCAGAGTGGGTCTGCCTCCATCTCGCCCATCGCCATGGGCGGCTCGTCGGGGTAGCCGAACAATGATGTCCAACCGCTGATCGCTTCGATAGTGACCCCGGTCGCCTTGAAATCCCGGTACGGGCCGGAGTCCCCGTAACCCGAGAACGAAGCCATGATCAAGTCCGGCCGCACCGCCCGCAGGCGTTCATAGCCCAGCCCGAAGTTATCCATCACACGAGGCGTGAAGTTCTCCATCAACACATCGGCGCTCGCAACCAGGCGGAGGAAGACATCTTGTCCTCTAGGGTTGGTCAGGTCAAGCGTAATCCCACGCTTGTTGCGGTTGACCGAGTTGAAATAGAAGCTCGTGTTCCGGGGATGGGCACCAGGCGACGCGCCGGGCGGCATATCCGGCTTCCCATCGCTGCCTGGACGGTAGATCCTCCAAACGTCCGGCCGCCGAGGCGATTCCACCTTGATCACGTCCGCGCCCAGGTCTGCCAGGAGGGTGACCGCATACGGCCCAATCCAGGCGCCGGTGAGATCGAGGATCCGGAGCCCTTCGAGCGGCGGGCTGCGCCGGTCCCGGGCCGAGCCCGAGATCGCCGTCAAAGCCGGGTCCACAGCCGCACGCGGCATCTCTTTATCACCGGCCAACGCGCGAATCGACGCCGGCGGCACCTGGCTTGTTTGACTCATGCGCGCAGGCGGGCCGGGAAACGCCAGCCCGGGGAAATCAGGCAGATCAAGCGTGCGGAACCAGTCACGCTCTCGAAGGTCCTTGTCGTGAAGCACCTGTGTGGCGCTCTGAACGAGACCACAGACGACATGCATGGTGCCAAGCAACTCGAAGACCGCACTCGCGATTTGGCGTCGCGTGTAAGGAGAGATGAACTCCAACAGGCGGCCGGATTGCTGTCTTCCCTCTGGCGTACGCAGTTCGTCGGGAACCACCTCCTGCGGGATCTCCAGCGCGAGGCAAAGCGCTTCCCACACCGGCTGGAAGGCGGCGCTGCACATGAGATGGCCGTCGAGACACGGCAGCACGACGGTTCCGACGCCCGATCGGCGTGGAAACGGCTCACCCAGATATTGGGCGCGTAGGAACAGAACCAATGAGGCAACGGTTTCGAGACACGCGACCTCAACCAACTGGCCTCCGCCGTCCCGATCGCGCTGGTGCAACGCCGCAAGCGCCGCGACAAAAGCGCTGACGCCGCAACCGTAGGTAAGAACGTTGCCCGGCACCTTGAGCGGCATCTGCCGGGGTCGCCCGCTGAGCGAGAGCATTCCCGAGAGCGCCTGGACGACGAGGTCCGAGCCTTCGAAGGCTGCATAGGGACCGTCGCTGCCGAAGGGTGAGATCTGCACCATAACGAGGCCCGGCGCGGACGCCGAAAGCGACGCGAAGTCGAGCACGGCTTCGGACAGGCGCTGAGGGCGCCAGTCGGTGATGAATACGTCGGCCCCTCGAATGCGATCGATCAACTGCCGCATTGCCCGTTTATGGGCGAAATCGACCGTGAGGCTCTGCTTGTTCGCGCCGGCATATTCCCAAACCAACGATTGCGGCGGTTCACTTGAAGCCGGGGCAAAAGGTCCGCACCGTCTTAGCGCCGCGCCAGCAGGAGGCTCGACAGTAAGCACGTGAGCGCCCCAGGCAGCGAACTGCCTACTGCAATAACTGCCGGGCAGGTCATCGCACAGCTCGATGGCCGTCAGATGACCAAGTGCGACCTGGTCCACGCTCGAACTCCCCTTGTATAAATGCTCGCGATGGCCGTCGAGTCCACCCACAAGGTCCCAGCATCGCCGTTACCGGCGACGTCCGCTGCGCACGCGCGGGTCGAGCACGTCACGCAATGAATCGCCGAGGAGACGAAAACCGAAGCGGTTCTAACGCGCTGGTCGGGGCGTTGGACTGGCCGCGCGCGGTGCAGGCGGAGGGGGGCTCGGTGCAGCCGAATAGCCGCCGTCTGCCGCCGCCGCAATCGTGACGTAACACGTTGCCGGCACCGCGGCAGCGTAATCGGGATGGTCGGTGCTGTATGCCTTCCCGTCAGCCGTCGCTTTGACCGGCTGAGTGACCGGACAGCCGGCTCCAATCGGCGCGGTACTGACTGGCTGCTGCGCCGCAACGTATCCGTCCTCGGCTGCAACCGTGAGGTTCAGGTAACACACGCTCGGCACGACTCTGGCGTAATCCGGGTGATCGGTTACAAATGCAACACGATCGGCCGTGACCTTCACCGGGTCAGCCGGCGGACACGAAGTCCGAAATGCCGAACCAAGACGCGCCATGACGACCGCGATCGGCGCTGGCCCGAGGCTTCTCACCGGCTCAACCGCGGCGCCGTTCGCCAACCCGGATTCTGGCGCTGCCGGCAGCGGTTCCGCTTGCCCGACCACCGGCACCGCCCCAAGTGTACTCGTATTGATTCGCCCTACGTCCGCCGGTGGACTCACGTTCGTCCCGCCGGCCCCGCCGCTGGAATGCACCGCCAGACCAAGGCTGAAGACCGCGGCGCAGCCAATAAACACTGCAAGCGCACGCCTGAGGCCAATCGCACCCCAGATGAAGCGGACGCGACGTCCACACGCGCGCACCATCCACCTGCCGCCCCGGCGGTCGCGGTTTTCATCCTCGGCGACATTCCGCGAATCGCCGAATATGAACCAGTTGCAGCTCGCGCAGAAACCTCCGTCCACCGGCAATCGAGCCGAACCGGCGATTGTCTCCCGAAGCTAGAGCGGTGAAAACTGGCTCCGCGCCGCTAGACGGCCGCGTCCGGCGTCGGCGCTGGGCTGCGACCCGTCGAACACGACCTCGCCACGCGAGAGCGTCAGCCGAGGCCAGCCGGTGACGGAGCGGCCCTCGAACACATCGTAGTCGGTTGCAGAGTGCATCTCAGGAGCGTGGATCACGCGCGGCCGCTCCGGATCCCAGATCACCAGGTCGGCGTCCGATCCCGGCTCGATCGTGCCCTTGCGCGGATAGAGCCCCATGATCTTCGCGGCATTGGTGGAGGTCAGGCTGACGAACCGCTCCACGCTGATGCGGCCTGTGCGCACGCCCTCGCTAAAGAGCATCGGCATCAGCGTCTCGAGGTTGGACATGCCGGCGGGGATCGTGGCAAAGGTGTGCGCGGGGTTCAGCTTGGTCGCGCGGTTCCAGCCGACATGGTCGGTGGCCACGACCTGAACGTCCCCGCTCGCCAGAGCGTGCCAGAGCGCGTCCACGTCCGCCTGGTCGCGCATGGGCGGCTGACCGATAAACAGCGCCCCTTCGTTGTTCGGCCGGGTGTAGACGTCGTCGGTCAGGTAGAGGTAGATCGGCCGCGTTTCCACGTAGACCATTTGCCCCGACCGCCGCGCCCGTCGCGTAACGTCCACCGCCGCGCCGCAGGAGACGTGGACGACGTAGGCCGGCACGTCCGCGGTCGAGGCCAGGTGCAGCGCCCGCTCGGTGCCGCTTACTTCTGCTTCGCGCGGACGGCTTTCCGGATAGAATTCGACGCCCGTGCGGCCGGTCGCCAGCAGTCGCTCGGTACAGAAATCGATGATCACGCGGTCTTCGCAGTGAAGCATCGCCAGGCCGCCGGCGGCGCCGACCGCGGCCATGAATCGCAGATAGTCGGGCACGCGGCGGTCAAATGTGGCGGTCACGGTGAAGATCTTGAAGCTCGGGAAGCCCTGCGCGATCAGCCCGGGCACGTCGGCACTCGCCTGTTCATTCGGGTCGTACACCACCGGATGGAAGCTGTAGTCGATCACAGACTGCGCGCTCGCCGTCTTGAGCGATGCTTCTACCGCCGGCCTCAACCCGGTTCCGCGCTCCTGATAGGCGAAGTCACAGATCGTCGTTACACCGCCCGCCGCGGCAGCGCGCGTGCCGGTGTAGAGGTTATCGGCGCGCTCGTTGGGGCCGCTGGTGCCGGTCGTGTTCAAATGAACGTGCGGGTCTACGCCGCCCGGTAACACGAGCATGTCCGTGGCGTCGATCTCGCGGCTCTTGGCGGGCATCGGACCGCCAAGCTGCACCACACGGCCGTTTTCGATACCAACATCGGTGCGCGCCTGCCCGGCCGCCGTGACCACCGTTCCGTTGCGAATCACCAGGTCCATCGCGCCCACCCCTCGCGA
>DAINSK010000092.1:0-4469 GCA_036741355.1 Chloroflexota bacterium | reverse complement strand
TCGATGCCCGCGATGGCGCCGTGATGACGCGCGGCTGGCTGTCCAGTGGTCATGTGAACGCAATCGATCTGGTTTGCAGATTGTCCGGAGCCGGTGTCGGGCGTTTCATCTACACCGACATTTCCCGCGACGGCATGCTGCAAGGCCCAAACACCAGTGCGTTGCTGGACTTCATCGCGGCTGCGGGCTGCCCCGTGATCGCGTCAGGCGGAATTTCAAGTGTCAAGCACCTGGAAGAGGTCGCGGCGGCCGGCGCCGAGGGCGCCATCGTTGGTACCGCGCTTTACGAAGGCAGGTTCACCCTGTCGGACGCACAGGCCGCATTGTCCCGAGGGAAACCCGTACGGTGCTGACCAAGCGCATCATTCCGTGCTTCGACGTCAAGAACGGACGCGTCGTGAAAGGCGTGTCTTTTGTCGAGCTGCGCGACGCCGGCGACCCGGTAGAGCTCGCACGCGCGTATGACGCTGCCGGCGCAGACGAGCTCGTATTCCTTGACATCACCGCCTCCAGCGACGATCGAACCACCGTCTACGAGATGGTCGAGCGCACGGCGGCCGAAGTGTTTATACCGTTCACCGTTGGCGGCGGCGTGCGCTCAGATCAAGATGTTCGCGTGCTGCTGGAACTCGGAGCAGAAAAAGTTTCGATCAACAGCGCGGCCGTCCAGGATCCGGAGCTCATCGCCCGCAGCGCCGACCGTTTTGGCGCCCAGTGCATCGTCGTGGCAATCGACGCCAAGCAGGCCGGCCCCGGACGCTGGGAAGTTTATACGCACGGCGGGCGGGTGGCCACGGGACTGGATGCGGTGGAGTGGGCCAGGAAGGCGGTCGAGCTTGGTGCGGGCGAGCTGTTGGTAACGAGCATGGATCAGGACGGTCATCAGCGCGGCTACGACCTCGCGCAGCTCCGCGCCATCTCGGAAGCCGTCACCGTACCGGTCGTCGCCAGCGGTGGGGCGGGCAGCCCTGAACACCTGTATGACGCGCTCAACGAAGGGAAGGCCGACGCCGTCCTGGCCGCCAGCATCTTCCATTTCGGCCAGTACACCATCGCCGAAGTCAAACAGTACCTCGCCCAGCGCGGGCTGCCGATGAGGCTGTGACTCGGTAGCGGGGCTGTTAAGCATGAACACACAAGTGGCGCGCGAATGCGCATCCCTTGTGTGTCCTGTCCGGTCCGGATTAGTGAGCCGGCTGCTGCGCCTTTGCCCAGCGGCGGTTGAATCGTTCGACGCGGCCCGCGGTATCTACGATGCGTTGCTCACCTGTGAAATACGGATGGCAAGCGGAGCAGATCTCTGTTCGCAGCTCCGGCCTGGTCGAGCGCGTGGTGAACTCGTTGCCGCAGGCACAATGCACCCGCGCCTCCACGTACTTGGGATGAATCTTCTCACGCACTGATGGTTACCTCTGATCCGGCATCGGCAGCGGCCGATGCATAAACGCTGATCTTCTTGCGTCCCCGCGAATGGGGCTCGAATTTAACTTTGCCGTCGATGATCGCGAAAATCGTGTAGTCGCGCCCCATACCGACGTTCTTGCCCGGGTGGAATTTGGTTCCACACTGGCGAACGAGGATGTTGCCTGGCCGTACGAGCTCACCGTCGAACCGCTTCACTCCGCGACGTTGGGAGTTGCTGTCGCGCCCGTTTCGAGAGCTGCCGACACCTTTTTTATGAGCCATACTGATCCCCTTGTGTCTAGACTCGTTGCCGCCGCGGGAACCGTATTATGGAGCGACGATCTCTCGGATTGCCAGGCGCGTAAAGCGCTGACGGTGGCCGATCTTGCGGCGGTAGCGGGTCTTTGGCTTGTACTTGAAAACGATGATCTTGTCGCCTTTGCCGTGCATCACGACGTCGGCGACGACCTTTGCGCCGGCAACAAGCGGTTGACCAACCGCAACATCGGCGCCTTCGCCGACCATCAGCACTTCGTTGAGCTCGATGCTGCCGCCGGCCTCGGCCGTCAGCAATTCCACGTCGAGCGTTTCGCCTTCGCGAACGGTGTACTGTTTGCCGCCGCTGCGAATGACTGCGTACATACGGGTTGGCCCTTTCGTGAGGTTGCGCCCTCAAGTTGCCGTACTAGCTGAGCGGCTGCTCCGGTGGCAACAACGTTGAACTCGCCGTTCCGCCGCCCCACACCAGCCCCCCTGCCGGTCTCGGCTTCGGCGCGTCGGTGCGGGGGGGCTGGGGTTCGTCTTCCTGTGATGGCTGACGCGGCGTGGTCACCGGCGCGTCGGCGGCAAAATCTCCGTTGTCGGAGAATAGCCGTCCGATGTCGTCGCCTTCAACCGTCTCGTCCTCGATCAGTTTCCGAGCCACGCGATCCAGGATATGTCGGTTTTCGCTGACGAGGCGATGCGCCGTCTCCCGCGCTTGCTCCACGAGGCGTCGCACTTCGTCGTCGATCTCTTCGGCGACCTTCTCGGAGTAATCTCGCTGCTCCGAAATCTCGCGGCCGAGGAAGATGAGCTCTTCCTTGCGCCCGAACGTACGCGGGCCCAACCGCTCGCTCATGCCCCATTGCGTGACCATCATGCGGGCGATCTTGGTCGCTTTGCTGATGTCATCAGAAGGGCCGGTAGTGGTGTCGCCGAAAACAATCTCCTCTGCCTGGTGGCCGCCGAGCGCGACGGCAAGCTGGGCCAGGTAGTGTGCCTTGTTACCAAGGTGGCGGTCCTCCTCGGGAAGAAAGCGAGTGAATCCGCCGGCCATGCCACGGGAAACGACCGTGATCTTAAATACGGGATCGGCTTCGGGAAGCTTGTTTGCCACTAGAGCGTGACCGGCCTCATGATAGGCGATGATCTCCTTTTCGCGCGGACTGATCACGCGGCTCTTGCGCTCAGGCCCCGCGATCACGCGGTCCACCGCTTCGTTGAACTCGTCCATGGAGATCTTTTTCTTATTGCGGCGGGCGGCAAGGATTGCGGCTTCGTTCACCAGGTTGGCGAGGTCGGCGCCGGAGAATCCCGGTGTCTGCTTTGCCAGGACCTCGAGGCTGGTGTCCTTGTCCAACGGCTTGCCCTTGGCATGCACTTCCAGGATGGCGCGGCGGCCGCGAACGTCGGGGTGGTCGAGTATCACCGTCCGGTCGAAACGGCCCGGCCGCAGTAGTGCCGGGTCGAGGATGTCCGGACGGTTGGTGGCCGCGATTACGATCACGTTGGTGTTCGTGTCGAAACCATCCATCTCGACGAGGATTTGGTTTAGTGTCTGCTCGCGCTCGTCGTGGCTGCCGCCGAGGCCCGCGCCGCGCTGGCGACCGACCGCATCGATCTCGTCAACGAAGACGATGCAGGGCGCGTTGCGCTTGGCCTGGTCGAAGAGGTCGCGGACGCGGCTGGCGCCCACGCCGACGAACATTTCTACAAACTCGGAGCCCGAGATGCTGAAGAAAGGAACCCCCGCCTCACCGGCAACGGCGCGGGAGAGCAACGTCTTGCCGGTGCCCGGCGGTCCGACCATCAGCACGCCGCGCGGAATGCGGGCGCCGAGCGCCGCAAATTTTTCGGGGAATTTAAGGAACTCGACGATTTCCTGCAGTTCCTCTTTCGCCTCGTCCACGCCGGCGACGTCCACGAATGTCACAGTCACTTTGCTGCCGGTGAACATGCGCGCCCGGCTCTTGCCGAAGCTCATCGCCTGCGAGTTCGAGCCCTGTGCCTGGCGCATCATGAACAGGATCAGGGCGCCGAAAATGATGAGCGGCAGGAAATTGAGGATCAAGCCCAACCAGTTGCCGAACTGGCTCGGCTCCTTCACTGAGACGGCCACTGCACCTTGGCCGGTCAGAGGAACACCCGCGTCCTTCAAGAGCTGGAAAATCGTAGCCGAGCTCTCTTTGCGCGAGTGGAACTTCTGGTTCTGGTCAATAACGGTGAGCGAATCGCCCGACACTTCAATACTTTTAACCTTGTCGGGCGTGGAGGCATCGCTCAGGACTTCGCCCAGCGGCTTGCTGGGCGTGCCGCCGCCTGTACCGAAGAAGCTGAAAACGATGGCGATGACCGCCACCAGGATCAGCAGGTAGATAAAGCTATTTCTCAGCCAACGGGAATACATGGCGTCTCCGGTGGGGGTTCCCGCGTCGCGTGCGGACCTCGGAAAATGAGGCTTGCGCGCGGTCAGGCGACTTTGCACCAGCCTGTTTGAAGTATACCATCGGCGGGATCGGCTCGCCAACAAGTGGTCTCTGCTACTACTATCGTGCTGCCGGCCGCCTGCAATAGTGATCTAGGCCACAGACGCCGGCGGTTGATACGATGCCGAGGCATGACACTCGAAATCACGAAGTTGACAAACCGGCCGGCGACCGATCGTTCCATCGAGCGATTGTGGCATGCGCGCGGCCACAAATTGGTGGCGGGGATTGACGAGGTCGGCCGCGGGCCGCTCGCCGGTCCCGTCGTTGCCGCCGCGGTCATCCTTCCTGAGGACGACCGGCTCTGGTTCTGCGACC
>DAINSK010000091.1:0-4824 GCA_036741355.1 Chloroflexota bacterium | reverse complement strand
TGATCCCAGACGGCGCGCATCCTGTCGATCCCTGTTACTCGGACAGGCTCCTAGTGCGGCTAGACGGACGACGTGATTGACGAACTCCGGCGGCGCTTCGGCTGTCCCGAGCAGGACGTTCTCTCGTACCGAACCGGAGAACAGGTGGGCATCTTGTGGCAGGTAGCCGATTGTGCCTGCCCGGTGGCTGATGTCCAGCGGCGTGCCAGCCTCCCCAGAAAGGACGAGATCACCTGATTCAATTGGGTAGACACCTAGCAAGGCGCGGGCCAGCGCACTCTTACCCGAACCTATCGGCCCTGTCACCGCGACAAAGCTGCCCGCTGGAATCTCCAGCGAAAGATCTGAGAGAGCCTGGTCACTCGCGCCGGGATAGCGGAATGAAAGCCCACGGAGCGACACGCCCACAGGACCGGAGTCGCGTCTCCCTGGCTGTTCGTCCTCGCGATCAATACCGGCAACGCGTTCCGGGTTAAAGGACGCAAGAGGAGGCTCTCCTTCGACCGGCAGGGGAGGCGCGAGCAGGGGTTCCAGACGTGCGTAAGCGGCGGCACCACTCTGAATTGAATTGACGAGCTGCGGCATGCGGTAGCCGCGGTCGACAAAGCGAATGAACAGGTTTAGATAGCCGACGAACGTACCCAGAGTCATCGCGCCTCCGACAACTCGCTCACCGCCCTGCCAGACGACAAAGAGCACTCCCGCCATCATCAACGTGCTGTAGGCGGGCTGCAGTCCCAGTCTGAGACGTGCAGTGCTTAAGTTTCGCGCTGCGTAACTTTCGGACAGAGCTGCAACCTCGGCGGTCGCCGCTTGGCCGCGGCCGAAAAAACGTAGGACGCGAAAGCCGGCCAACAACTCCTGGATGCTGGCGGTAAGGTCCGCGTTGGCCTCTCTCGCGTGAGTCGTACGGGCGGAAACCCAACGGCCTGAAGAATGAGCTATGAGCATCGCTACCGGCACAGGCGCCAAGGCGATTGCTGTTAGTCCTGGGTTAATTACGAGCATCGCGACCACGAACGATAGAGAGAACAGCACCGTGTCCCAGGTCTCAATCGTGAACTCGCGGACGCCTATTCCCAGCACCTCGACATCGCCGACGATCCTGGCCATCAGCTCGCCGATTGAGGTTCGATGCAGGTCCGCCAGCGGCCGCGATAGCGTGCCTCTGAGGGCATCCGCTCGGATGTTGCAACGGATGCGGCCATTGGCGGTCATGAGCCACCAGCGTTTGCCGATCCGCGGTATCTCCGTAAGCAGAGTGCCGGCGATGAGGAGCAAAGCGGCGACCGTTACCTCCCATCCCGTCGCTTCGCCGCGTTCAAGAGCGAGAGCCTTGTCGATCGCTCGGCCAAGGAAGATTGCCGGCCCTACGACAGCAGTGTTCATGACGATGCCGCAAACGGAGCCGAGGACAAGCTCGCCCGCCACCTGGCGGAAGTAGGGGCGCATTCGCCAGAGATAGGTCATCATCGCCCCTCGCAACGATCGATCGATTCCTGATCCCATTGTGGCTCAGCGCCCAAATGCGAGGGCGGCGTCGTTTGAACTGAGGCTAGATGGTGCGTTTGCAACGTGGTAAACATCTGGTTCATCACTGCTGGTTGTACAGGTAATTGTTGAACCGTGCAACCGCGGTTGCATCCCGTTAATGAAGCGACTATAGTCCGGATATGGATGCGAACCGTCAATGGGTCTTGCTGGCGTACCGCTTGCCGCGAGAACCGTCCACGCCGCGTATTACGCTGTGGCGAAAGCTCCGGCGCTTTGGCGCCGTTCAGGTGCTGGACGGCCTCGCCGGCCTGCCACTGACGCCGCGTACGCGCGAACAGTTCGAATGGCTCGCTGACGAGGTCATTGAGGCGGACGGCGAGGCGTCCGTGTGGATGGCCGCTCCGCTCTCGGCCGCGGAGGAGCGAGATCTTACTTCACGCCTGACGAGAGCCATCGTTGACGAATACAGTGCGATCACCACGGCGGCACAAGCCGCTCTTCGCGAACCGTCGCTGGCGCGCCGCCGAATGCTCGCCCGACTGCGGCGTGAACTACGGCGTATCGACGAAAGAGACTACGTTCTTCCATCAGCACGAAACGACGCGCACGCGGTGGTGGCCGCGCTTACCGCTACGCTGGAGGTGCCCGCATGAAGTGGGCTACTCGCCCCGGCTGTCACATCGACCGCGCGGCATGCGCCTGGTTGATTCAACGCTACATCGATCCGGCCGCGGCGTTCGTGTTCGTGGAGGATACGGCCGGGGTACCACCCGATGCGACGCCGTTCGACATGCGCGGCGTCGATCTGTCGCACCATGCCGGTCGCTGCTCATTCGAGACCTTCCTGGTGCGGTATCGGCTCGACGACCCGGTCCTGTGGGACATCGCTCATATTGTGCATGAGGCGGATCTCGCCGACGAACGCTACGACGCACCCGAGGCGCCCGGTCTGGACGTGCTTCTGCAGGGACTCGTGCTCGTCCGCGGCGACGCCGACGTGCTCGCAATTGCAATGACGCTCTTTGATGGCCTCTACGCCATCCGCAAGCAGCTTGCGCTCGCGACCTCGTTCCCACGCTGAGGAGCGCACGAAAGGCTCGCATGTTTGCCGTCTCCGACATCCTGGTCGACGCGTTAATCGCGGGTGTGCTCGCGGGGGCGCTGCTGTTCGTGTGGCCGTGGACCCGCCGGCGCGGGTGCTTCGCCGTAGCCGCTATCAGCACATTCGCGGGGTTTACGGCGTGGAACCTGGTGCTGAACAGCACCCACGGCAGCAACTTCAACGTCGATGCGCCGGTGATTGGCTTGAGTTGGGCCGACGCCGGTAGCGGCGTCCTCGCCTTTGTTGCCACCGCGTTGGTGCTAGGTCTTGCGCTCGAACGAACGGAACCCGCCGGTCGTGTTATCGGCGCCGCCGCGATTGCTGGGGTCGTCGCCATGGGCGTCGACCTCTTTGTGCTGTAGCTGCACAGAAAGGACGTAGCTGATGAAGTGGGTCACTCGTGCAAGGCCAATGGTCGACCGGATTGCCTGCCCCTGGCTGATAAAGCGGTTCGTGGACAAAGACGCCGAGTTCCTGTACGTGCCCGGCGACCAGGTCCTCGCGGTGGCGGAGCGGGAAGGGGCCACGCCATACGACATTCCAAACGCTGAGCTTGGGCACCACGGCTCCGAGTGCAGCTTTGACGCCATCATCAAGAAGTACGAGCTTACCGACCCAGCGCTACAGCAGCTCGCGCTCATCGTGCGGGGCGCTGACACCGATGCGCGAAACCTCACGCCGGAATCGCGTGGCCTGGTCGCCATCGCTACCGGCTTCCGGCTTGCCTACCAGAACGACCACGAGCAGCTGGCTGCCGAGTTGCCGGTGTACGACGCCCTCTACGCGTGGTGCCAACAGCAAACCGCTGCGGGCGCCGCCGGGAGCGGAGGGTAGCGCGGTGGCAGCACCGGTACCCCCTGCGAGTCGGGAACTCACACCGGTGTCCTTGCGCGACCTCTGTCTCTACTTTCTCAAGCTCGGTGCCCTGGGGTTCGGCGGGCCGATTGCCCTCGCCGGCTACATGCGACGCGACCTCGAAGAGCAACGGCACTGGGTCACCGACGACGAGTACCAGGACGGCCTGGCGATCGCTCAAACCATGCCCGGCCCGTTGGCCGCGCAGCTGGCGATGTGGATTGGTTACATCCGCTATGGCGTGCTGGGCGCCTCGCTCGTGGGCGTGCTGTTCATCTTGCCGCCGTTTCTGCTGGTCCTGGCCGTGGCGGCCATCTACGACGCGGTGGAAGGGCTGTCGCAGATCCGGGCGCTCTTCTACGGCATCGGGCCGGCGGCGATTGCCATCATCACCCTGGCGGCCTGGAAGCTGGCCAAGACAACCAATAAGGTGGACCCCAAGCTCTGGGCAGTGAGTGCGGCACTGATGGCTATTACCATCATCACCCATTCGGAGCTGGCGTATCTCTTCATCGTGGCGGGGCTGTTGGGCATCCTCGTCTACGCCCGGCCCAAGCGCTGGCCGAGATGGCGCGTGCGACGCAAGCCGCGCCTTGCAGGCTTGGTGCCCTTTGCTCCCGGCAGCATCGGGTTTCTCCCGGTCATCAGCGGCACCACACTCGTCGCCGTGGGCCTGTTTTTTCTCAAGGCCGCGGCGTTCACGTTCGGCTCGGGACTGGCGATTGTGCCGTTCCTCCACCAGGGCGTGGTGGTGGAGCACAAGTGGCTGACCGAGCACCAGTTCCTCGATGCCGTTGCCATGGGCCTGATTTCGCCTGGCCCGGTCGTCATCATGGCGACCTTTGTGGGCTACCTGGCCGCCGGCTTCCTCGGGGCGGTTGTCGCCACCATCGCGGTGTTTGCGCCGGTGTGGGTATTTAACGTCGTCATCGGCCGCATCTTTCTGCGCTACCGGCAGAACCCGCAGGTCCGTGGCTTTGTCAAAGGTGTGACGGCGGCCGCCGTGGGCGCCATTGCGGGGGCGGCGGTGCTGCTCGGGCGGGGTGCGATTACCGACGTATGGACGGTGGTCATCTTCGCCGCCGCGCTGCTCATCCTCTACGTCAGGAAGCTGAAGGAACCGTACGTGGTCGGCTTGGCTGGGCTGGCCGGCCTGCTGTTGTATAGCCGCTGATCACCGCCGGTTTAGCCGGCAGGTCGGTGGCGGTCAGGGAGGCTGGTACAATGCTTCCACGGGGTGCGTGGGATGCGTTTACCGTGGCAGCGGCCAATGGCGGTTATCTCGGTTTCGTATGAACCGCGTGATCGCGAAACGGAGTGGGTAGTCGTCGACGGCCGGAGGGTTGGCTACCTTTACCGGATGTGGCGCAACT
>DAINSK010000090.1:0-4828 GCA_036741355.1 Chloroflexota bacterium | reverse complement strand
TAACCCGACGCCGCCTGGAACACCGACTCGAAGCTGAACGGCTGGCGAAGGAGGCCGTGAGGTTCCGCGACCAGCGTTACAAGCTGATCGTGTAGCCCTTTGCCGTTGGATGCCACGAGACCAGCCGGCCAGCCACTGTTGCGTGCTTGCGAAAGCGCCTCGTACCGCCCGCCCGCCTCTCTCACCAGCAGCAGCCCGGCGGCGATATCGTGGGGCGAAAGGTTTAGCTCGAAATGTGCTTCGCTGCGCCCGGCCGCGATATAGGCGAGATCGAGCGCGGCCGAACCGCTGCGCCGGGCGTCCCCAGCCACAACCATGACCTCGGTGAAAATCTGTCCTGCCAGGCGTCTCCGCTCGGGCGGGAAGTATGGCCAGCCTGTGGTGAACAACGCGGCGTCTAGCGTCTTCACCTCGCTCACCGCCAGTCGCCTGCCGCTCAGGTAGGCGCCTTCTCCGCGAACGGCGGTGAATAGCTCGTCGCGCAAGGGATCAAGAATGACGCCGACCAGCGGCCCTTCGCGGTCTACGCATGCAACCGACACACAGAACACCGGATAGCCGTGTGCAAAGTTGGTTGTGCCGTCCAGCGGGTCGACGATCCACATCGCTTCGGCGCCCGGCCGCGTCATCCCGGTTTCTTCCGCTAGCAGTCCGATCTGCGGCCAGCGCTCCGCCAACGCCGCCAGCACAACGCGTTCAGACGCCAGATCGACCTGCGTGACAAGGTCCCGTCCATGCGACTTGGTACCGACCGTCAGATCGCTCCCGAACCCCGCTTTCAGTTCACGTGCGCCTAGTCTGGCGGCTGCGACGGCGGCCCCGAGTAACGATTTGGCGGGCGGAAGCGACACGTTGCTGCCCCTCTGGTGAGGAATCTCCAACACCTTACCAGCAGCGCCGGATTGTGCGGCGCCGCCACGACCGGAATACACTGAGACGTGGTCGCGCACGTAGGAACCGAGGGCTCAAATGAGCTGTGAGGCCGACGCCGTAAAGCTGCTGCGTGAGATGGGGTATAAGCTTACTCCTCAACGGTTGATGGTGCTCTCAGTTCTGAGGCACCATGCGGGCCACCTCACCGCCGGTGAGATCTTCGAAGAGGTCAAGTCCAGCTACCCGTATGTAGACATCTCGACCGTGTACCGCACGATGGCAATGCTCAAGGAGCTGCGACTGGTAAACGAAACCGACCTTGGGGTAGGCGACACCACGTTCGAGTGGGCCAATGTGGAGCGCCACCACCACCTCATCTGCCGCGCCTGCAGCGCTATGGTTAGCCTGGACCACGCGTACCTGGCCCGGCTCGGGTCGGAATTACTCGCGGCGCACGGGTTCCGTGCCGACCTCGATCATTTCGCTATCTTCGGCTACTGTCGTGACTGCATTCAGGCGCAAAACGACGAAGATGCCGATTCGCCCGCGAGGCGGCCGGCCTGACCGCGGAAAATGTAGTCCGGGACCAACATGTGACGATGGAGGCGTAGCCCGCGTAGCCCACCGGGATCAGGCGGGGTTACGATAGTCAAGCGTGATCGGCGCGAATAGGGCCCATAGCTCAGCGGCAGAGCAGGCGACTCATAATCGCTCGGTCGCAGGTTCGAATCCTGCTGGGCCCACCCCGTCTCACCTACTCGACGTAAGAGATCCCCACCTCCCGTACTTCGGTTAATACCCGTACTTCGGTTAATAGATGTATCATGGGCGCATTCCGAGCCGCCTACCACCTGGTATGCCGGCGGAAGATGCGGGGAGGGGCAAATGGCCGAAGGTAGTTATTGGCAACGAGTTCAGCGCGCCAGGTATGACCGGCGCGCGGTTGTGCGCGGCGGCGCACTGACCGGCGTCGGACTGGCGGCGGCGGGTTTGGTCGGTTGCGGCAGCAGCAACAATAATAATAAGAACTCGTCCACCTCAGCAGCAACGAAATCGGCGAGCAGTGCCGCTGGGGCGCCGTCCTCCGGATCCAGTCCGGCGGCCGTCGCTTCCGCTGCCGCCGCTCAACCCAAGCCGGGCGGCGTGGTCAGCCTACCGGTTTCCAGCGACCCACAAGCGCTGGACATACACCAGGTGAGTACCTATGTGGCGGTTTGGCCGGAAGCGCCGTGCTACAACCAGCTTTTGCAGTTCGATCCCAACGACGAAACGGACAGCAAAATCATTGCCGATCTCGCCGACAAGTGGGAGACGCCTGACAACGGATTGTCCTACATCTTCCACCTGCACCCGGGGATCAAGTTTCATGATGGCACGCCCTTCACCAGCGCTGACATCAAGGCGAACCTTGACTGGATCAAGACGCCGGCCAACAAGAAACCCAGCCCACGATCGGGCGTACTGGGTTCAATCACCGGCATCGAAACATCTGACGCCAACACGGTCACCATCAAGCTGTCGCAACCGAACCCGTCGTTACTGTTCAACCTCGCGTCAGACTACTTTGCCATCGGACCGAAGGCAGTCATCGATTCGGCGGGCGATCTGGGCGACAAGCTGATCGGCACGGGGCCGTTCAAGCTCAAGAGCTATCAACGCGGCAACAGCGTCCTACTCGAGAAGAATCCGAACTACTGGGTGTCAGGACGGCCGTATCTGGACGGCTTGAACTTCTACATCGTGCCCGATCTGAATACGTCGTTCACCAACTTCCTGGGCGGCCAGTACCAGCAGTACCAGGACATCACGGCAGAGAATGTGGGCCGCGTCAAGAGTGAGACAGGCGGTAAGGCCGAGGTCGTGCCAATAGGCAGCTACACCCGCCAAGTGGTGTTTTTCAATACGAAGAAGAAGCCGTGGGACGATATTCGCGTTCGCCAGGCGGTTAGCCTCGCTCTCGACCGCGGTGACGCAATCAACACGGTCCAGGGAGGTTTTGGTGAGCTGGGCGGCTACATGCGGTCCAGCGGCAATTGGGGGTTGCCCGTCGATCAGCTCAAGGCCATTCCGGGATACGACAAGAGCAACATCGACCAGGCAAAGGCGCTCCTGCAGCAGGCCGGCGTGCAAACACCGATCAAAGGCACGCTACTTTCCCGAAATGACTTCACAGGCATTTTCACGTGGACCCAGCAGGCGCTCACCAAGATCGGGATCAATCTCGATCTCGACCCGCGCGACAACGCGGCTGCCTATGACGCCGCTTACGGTGGCCAGTTCGATCTCATGGCCTGGACGGTCAGCATCGTGATTGACGACCCGGATGCGACCTTTGCCGAGATCTCGACGAGCAAGGCGGTGCGCAACTGGTCCGCGCTCAACGACGCGGAGATCGACAGCCTGTACGCCGCGCAGACCAAAGAGCTCGACAACGCCAAGCGGAAACAGATCGTCAACCAGATGGACAAGAAGGCGCTGTCAATTTTCCAAACGTTGCAGTTGTACTTCATCAAGTACAACGAAGGGCTGTATACGAATGTGAAGGATTTCAAGTTTCACTCGTCGCTCTATACCAACCGACGGTTCCAGGACACCTGGTTGGCGAAGTAGCGGTAGCGGCACACCGGGGATCTAGGCATGCAGCGTTACGTGATGAACCGCATCGCCGGCCTGGTGCCAACCTTGGTCGGCGTATCGCTTGTGATCTTTCTGGTCATGCGCGCCCTGCCCGGCGACGTCGCCCGTCAGATCCTGACGGGCGGCGGGTCCGGGCAGGGCGTCACGCAGGAGCAGGTGTCCAAGCTGCGCCAGCAGCTTGGTCTGAACGATTCGCTGCCCGTGCAGTACTGGAAATGGATGACCGGTATCGTCCGGTTCGACCCCGGGAAATCGCTCTTTTCACACCACGCAATCATGGACGAAATCACCTCGCGCCTTCCCGCTACGATTGAGTTGGCGGTCGGTGCAGTGCTCGTCGCTCTGGTGATCGCGATTCCAATTGGTGTGCTCTCGGCGATAAATCAGGACCGTCCACTCGATTACCTCTTCCGCGTCATCAGCGTCGCCGGGCTTTCGCTGCCCGGCTTTTTACTTGGCACGCTGATGATATTCGCACTCCAGCGTTACTTCCATTACGTACGCCCAGCCGGTTTTGCGAGCCTCTGGCACGAACCAGGCAAGAATCTCGCGCAGATGTGGGGGCCCGTACTCATTCTCGGCTACGGGTTCTCCGCGATTCTCAGCCGCATCACGCGATCGACGATGCTGGACGTTCTGCGCGAGGACTTTGTGCGTACGGCCCGTGCGAAAGGGCTGACATACCGGTCGGTGATCGTGCGTCACGGGCTTCGCAACGCCTTGCTGCCGGTAGTGACGATAGCAGGTCTTCAGCTCGGCACCTTGTTGGGCGGCGCCGTGATAACGGAAAGCGTATTCGCGCTGCCCGGCGTCGGTCGCTACCTGGTGAGCTCAATCAATCAGCGCGACTATCCCGTGACCCAGATGATCGTTCTTATCGGGGCGTTCACCTACGTGATCCTGAACCTGATGGTGGATCTCACCTATGCAGTGATCGACCCACGGATTCGGTACGACTAAGGAGGGTCGGGATGCAAACGACTTCTGACCTCGTCCTTGGTGCGCCGCGGCGGACGGTAGTTCCCGGTCTGGGAGCGCTCGGCTCGGTATTGCGCTTCATGCGCCGCAAGCCATTGGGCGCTATCGGCTTGGTGCTCATGCTCGTCTTCGTGGCCATGGCCCTGCTCGCCCCGGTGGTGTCGCCGCACGAGCCCAACGTGGCGATTCAGGGAGCCACGTATCGGGCGCCTGGGAAGGACTTTGCGCTCGGCACCGACAAGTTCGGCCGTGACGAGCTGAGCCGGGTGTTACGCGGAGCCACGATCTCGCTGGAGGTTGGAGTATTCACGGTTGGGCTGGGCGTAACGTTCGGCATCCT
>DAINSK010000089.1:0-4864 GCA_036741355.1 Chloroflexota bacterium | reverse complement strand
ACGGAGCAATGGCAGAAGTGCCGGCCGATGAACCGACTCGCATGGCTGTGATCGGGGAAGTGAGCGCCTCGCTCAAGCTATACATAACAGCGAATGGCCTCGCGTATCCGATTGAGGGAATCCTCGCAACCGCGACAAGCTAGGCCCTAAGCCGGCACCGAGCTGCCGCGCACAACCTTGATCAGCTCGCCTGCGAGTCCGATCTGGTCCTCTGTCTGAAGGACGTTGTTGTTGAACGTGAAGCCTCCGAATCCGGCGTCCACGTACTTTGCGATCAGCTCCGCAGCCTGCTGGACGTTTACCGTCGTGGCCATGGCACGGCGCTCAGGGGAAAGGCCGGCGATTATCGCGGCGCCATCCTTTTCGTTCTCCGCCAGCACGATGCCGCCCACGCCGAGAGTCAGCAGGACTTCGGAAGGATCCCGTTTGACCGCCTCGCAGTGCTCCTCGAAGATCTGCTTCTTGCGCTTCAGCTCGTCGAGGCTCGCAGCAAACCAGTGGCCGATGTCGCCATGCTGGGCAAGCAGCCGCAAGGTGCGCCGCTCACCGGTGCCGCCGATCAGGATCTTTGGACCACCCGGCTGGACGGGCCGCGGCACGTTCAGGGCGCGATCGATCTTGTAGTACTTGCCCTCGAACGACGGCCGGTCCTGGGTGAACATCAGCTTGGCGATCGTCAGTGCTTCGTCGAGCCGGTCCATGCGCTGCCCTATGGGTGGATATTCAATGCCATAGCCGATGTGCTCGGACTCGTTCCAGGCTGCGCCGATGCCGAGGATCGCGCGGCCCTTGGAGATCACGTCAAGAGTCGTCACCTGCTTTGCCAGCAGGGCGGGGTTGCGGTATGTCACCCCCGTCACCAGGGTCCCGAGCTTTACGCGAGACGTCTGGGTCGCGAGCGCGGACAGCGTCGTATACGCCTCCATCATCGGGTCCGTCTCAGGACCGATACCGCTTATTTGATAGAAGTGGTCCATGACGGTCACGAGGTCGAAGCCGGCCTTTTCGGCGGCCTGCGCGCTTTTGGCCACACGATCGAACAGTTGGTCGTTCGGAACGCCGGGAAACGTGAAGTTAGGCATGTGAAAACCGAACAAAGCAGCCATATCTAGAAAAACGGCCAGCCTCGGCCGAGCATTCCCTAAGTGCGGAGAAATTCCAGCAGATATTCAGATACGCTGCGACCCGAGTTGAGCGCTTATGACGCCGGCGCCTGGCATGACTTCTTTGTGACGGTCGGCACGGGCGCCGCTGCCCTCACTGGCTTGCTGTTTGTGGCCCTGTCGATCCAGCTGGACAGGATCCTCGGCCACCCCGAGCACCGGTTCAGAGCGCGTGGAAACTTCTTCGGCCTGACGCTGGTCATGGTCATGGCCCTCGTCGTTCTCATGCCGAGCCTGAACGGGAGGTGGCTCGGTTTGGGCCTGATCGTGCCGAACCTGACCGCCGCCGCAGTCAATGCCTGGCATATTCGGGGCGTCCTTCCGACCTTCTTTACAGGCTCGATAGTCTTTCCGCTGCGCGTCGCGCTCTCTTACGTGCTGATCTTGATGGGCGTCATCGGCGGCATCAGCGTGATGGTTGATGCGGGCGGCGGCCTGATATGGCCCGCCATCGAGTCCATCGGAATGCTGCTGATTGCCTTGCTGGGCGCCTGGTCACTTCTGGTCGGCGTCGCGCAGCGTTCCAGCACGGCAGTCTCGGAGCATTAGTCGGTTTAGCGCCTACGTGCGCGAGGCGGCTAGAGGCATTTCATGGCCGACGGCCGCGATGATCTCCGCGATCGTTTTGGGCTTCTGACCGGTGACCTTCTGGTAGTCGTCCGAGACGATATCGAACTCGCCGGCCCGCATTGCTTCGTACGAAGTCTGCCCGGATTCGAGTGCCCAATCAGGCCGCCCTTGGGCCTTCCACCGTTCGATCCATTCGCTATCTGAAATCGGGTCGTACGTGTAACGGTCGCCAGTCACTTCTGTGGCGATCTGCGCCAGCTCCTTCATCGAGACAGAGTCCGGCGTCGTGATGTCGTAGACCTTGCCCTCGTGACCTGTTTCGGTCAGCGCGACCGCGATCACATCGGCGAGCTCAGGTCGGTACGAAAAGCTCATCCGCGCGTTATCGCCGGGCTCGCGGGCGACACCGTCCGGGTCAAACCACCCAGGAATGTCGTCCGCATACATGCTGTTGCGGATCGCCGTCCACGGCACACCTGACGCTCGCAGCATGTCCTCCGTGGCGCCATGCTCTTGCGCGTGGGAAAAGATCGCGTTCTTGCCTGCGTTGACGAAGGATAGATACACGACCTGAGCCACGTCCGCCTTCGCCGCCGCATTGATAAACGACCGATGCAGGTCTAGGCGCACATCGCCGCCGATCCACAGCGACACCATGAAAACGCGATCGCCTTTGCGGAGGCCCTTGGCGAGTGCATCAGGATTGCCATAGCCGGCAACTTGCACCTCTGCCCCATCGATCAGGGGTGCGCGATCTGGATCGCGCACGAGGAGTCGCATCGGGTGGCGGTGCTGCTGGAGTCTGCAGGCCACCAGGCCGCCGACCCGGCCGGTCGATCCCGTGACCACGATCATGAGGTCGAAAGAATAGTCGGCTTAGGCCGGGTCCGGGACGAATGCGGTCCCCTCTTTTCCAGCGTCTCTCGTAGTCTGAACTCGGTTCAGTCGTCGCCCAGGGTACAGAGATTAGGGCGAAGTGACGGCAGCTCGGCGATCTGGAAGAGGGACGCCGCATCGTGGTGTCGAGAAGTTGCTAGGGATTGGGGAGTAGTGCCATGCAGATCACCCGGAACAGCATCAACACAATGGCGGGGCCGAGCGAGTGGTTCACCGGAGCGGTGTACGTGGACACGGTCGCGACGCCGGCCGATCCATCCCGCCTGAGCGCGAGCAGCGTCCACTTCACGCCCGGAGCGCGAACTGCATGGCATACGCACCCCAATGGCCAGACCATCTTCGTCATCGAAGGCGTCGGCCTCGCGCAGCGTCGCGGCGGTCCGATCGAGGTCATCCGGCCAGGGGACCGCGTGTTCTTCGAGCCGGGCGAGCACCACTGGCACGGAGCTGCGCCGACACGATTCATGACCCACCTGGCGATGGTCGACGTCGACGCGAACGGCAATGCTGCGACGTGGGGCGACCACGTCACCGATGCCGAGTACGCGGCGGCGCCGGCGATCGAAGAGGCGCACCGATGACCGCGTGGAAGGGTGACGAGCTCGCCAAGATCGGAGCAACAGAAGAGGTCCAGATCGCGTCAGTCGGGCGCGACGGCGCGCTACGAAAGCCGGTCACGGTGTGGGCCGCTCGTCACGGCAACGACCTATACGTCAGATCAGTCGGCGGGCGAAATGGTCATTGGTTCCGCGGCGTCCAGGAAACGCACGAGGGTCGGATACGGGCAGGAGGCGTCCAGCAAGACGTGACATTCGTCGATGCCGACCACGACATCGAGGACGAAGTCGATGCTGCCTATCGCGCCAAATACCGCCGCTATGCCGGAAGGATCCTCGACAGCGTGCTAACTCCAGAGGCGCGATCCGCGACGGTCAAACTCGTACCGCGCTCGACGGACTCTTAGCCCAACACCCCGAATGTCGCGGATGCTATTCACATTTGCGGGAGGAACCGGCCACTTCCTTCCGCTCGTTCCCTTCGCTCGCGCCGCTGAAAACGCGGGCCACATCGTCGCTGTGGGCTCGCAGCCGGGAATGATGGCGACGGTGGCGGAAGCGGGCTTCAACGCATTTGATACCGGCGGTCGCACGTTACTCGAAACGACCGAGCGCACGCCCCTCCTTGAGTTTGACCTGGCGCGGGAGGAGCGCGCCATTCGTGACGGCTATGCCGGTAGGACGGCGCGTGACCGCGCCCCAAAAGTTCGCCAGCTCTGCCAGGCATGGCACCCAGACATCCTCGTGTGCGACGAGATGGACTTCGGAGCACTCGTGGCCGCCGAAGCCCTCGGGATCCCATACGCAACTGTGATCACCATCGGCAGCGGCGCCCTCCTCCGGCCAGAGCTCGTTCGCGAACCGCTCAACGCCCTTCGCAACGAGCACGGATTGCCGCCCGACCCTGAGTTGACGATGCTGCGACGCCATTTAATCCTCTATCCGTTTCCGCCAAGCTTCCGCGACCCGGCGAACCCGCTCCCGCCGAATGCCCAAGCCATCCGAACAGTCGCTGCCGCCGGCGCCGGCAACGAGGACGACTTATCTTGGCTCGCAGGTCTCGGGGTGCGACCAATCGTTTACTTCACGCTGGGGACGATCTTCAACCTCGAGTCGGGCGACCTTTTTGAGCGCGTTCTGGCGGGGCTGCGCGACCTGCCGATGGACGTCGTCGTAACAGTCGGCCGAGAACTCGACCCACAAGTCCTTGGCCCGCAGCCCTCCAATATCCACGTTCAAAGCTACATTCCGCAGTTTCGTCTGCTCCCGCACTGCGAGCTCGTTGTGTCGCACGCGGGATCAGGCAGCGTGGTCGGCGCGCTTGCCCACGGACTCCCGATGGTGCTGCTGCCGATCGGCGCAGACCAGCCTTTCAACGCCGCCCGTTGTGAGGACCTTCATGTAGGGCGCGTGCTGAACGCGGTCGAAGCCGCGCCGGAAGACGTGCGTCTGGCCGCCCTCGCCGTTTTAGCGGACGCGACTTACAAGCAAAACGCAAAGCGGCTGGAGGCAGAGATCGCTGCTCTGCCGGATCCCGAATTCGGTGTTCGACTCCTCGAACGTCTCGCCGAGCCATCGGGCTAGGTACTGTCTAGCGAGGCTTGGTTAGGATCGGGTTGCACCGCGCTTCCTGCCAGGCGCCGTTTTTCTCGAGCAGGTGCCGCAGGGCGCGGCGTA
>DAINSK010000088.1:0-5017 GCA_036741355.1 Chloroflexota bacterium | reverse complement strand
GTGAAGGAGCCGGCGCGGTCCGCCGTGCTGGTAGAGACGCATCGCGGCCGCTATGACTTTAATCAGCGTCTTGTGTGGAAATAATGCACGCGTGATTGCCTTCCGTAGCATCCTCGTGGACCGCTTGCCCTTGTTTTGCGTCAGGATTTGGGCGCGCGTAGCTTCCATGATCCGCCCAAACGGGACGCCGGACGGACACACGGCCTCGCAGTTACGGCATTGAAGGCACAGTTCCATGTGGCGAATGAAGCTGTCGTTGATCTCGATCCGGCCCTCGTCGGCGGCGCGGATCAGGTGCAGCCTGCCGCGGGGCGATTCCGTTTCAAGACCGGTCGCAACGAACGTTGGGCAGTTCATGAGGCACAGCCCGCAGTGGACGCAACGTGATAGATCGGCGTGCGACGGCGCATCGATACCGCCGAAGGCGGAGAGCTGGATCGGCGGGGACGGTGTCATGTTTGGTTCATGCTCCGATACGGGGCTCACACACATCGTATCGTAGCGCGCACCATCACCGCGGCGAGATCCGCTTCAAGTAATAGTAGGAATGATGGCCGGCCGTCAGCCCTCCGCCAGGACCGTCCCCATCATGCCCCCATCCTCGTGCAGGGCGATATGGCAGTGGTAGACCCACTTGCCGGGGTAGTCGAGGAAGCGCGTTCGGATCGTGATCTCGCCCAGGGGCGGCACCCCGGTTGTGTCCTCATAGGAGCGCATGGGAACCGCGGCACCATTCACGGCTGTGACCTGGTATGGATTGATGTGGATGTGGAATGGATGCCAGACCGTACTGGCGTTGCGGATCACCCACTCCTCGGTCGTGTTCAGGCGGACCTGTGCATCGATGCGATCGGCATCGAACAGCTGCCCGCTGATCGGGAATGTCGACACACCGGGGCCGATCGGCGACAGCACCTGGAAGGTGATCTGGCGGTGCCTATCCACCGGCAGCGTACGAAGGTCGTCGAACGCGAGCAGTGTTGCCGGCAGCGGCTGTGGTGTCACCGGATCGCCGCTGCTGGTGAGGGTGGCCAGGATCGTCGCTGCCTGGGTCGTGAAGCCGGTCGCGATCGGCAATGTGCGCAGCGCGTAGCTGCCCGGGGCACCGCCCTGCACGAGTATCTCAACTCGCTCGGCGGGATGGAGCTCGATCGCCTCGCGCGTCCAGACCGCGCTGAAGGGGTTGCCGTCCTTGGCGATTTGCTGCAGGGGGTGGCCATCGAGCTGGAGACGGAAGGTTGTGGAAGGCGACGCATTGCCGATCCGCCAGCGCTGGGTCTCACCTGGCGCGATGGTCATCGTCGGATTCAACTGTCCATTAACCAGACGCAGATAATCCGACTGCCTGGCGTCTGGGTCCTCCTGCGGCAGTACGGTGCCGTCAGCGGCGAACTGGGTCGTCTGCAGCATGAGCAGGCGCTCGCGCAGGCCGGCGATGCCTGGCAGGCGGTCGAGCTCGCCTTCGATGATGATCGCACCCGCCATGCCGGCGAAGAGCTGGGTGTGGACGCTGCCATGCACGTGTGGGTGATACCAGTACAGCCCCGGTGGATGATCGGCAGGAATCTGGTACTCGTATTGGAAGCGCTCGCCGGGATCGATGTTCAGGAAGATATTGTCCGAGTTGCCCAACGGCGAGACGTGCAAGCCGTGCACGTGGAGATTGGTCGCGCACGACATCTCGTGCATCGCATCGGACGCTTGGTCGCTGCTCGGCAGCGGGCAGAGGAAGGCGGCGTCCGGGGGGAGCGAATTGACGAGATTGACCCGCAGCCGGTCCCCGGGCCGGACCCGCAGTGTCGGTCCCGGAAGAGACCCTTCATAGAGCGCCATCGTCGCCGCTTGCCCGGCGACCTGAAGTGATCGCACGCTTGCCTCGAGCGTCGTGTCGAGCAGACCGTCACGGCTCGCGCGCACCTCGGGCTCCACCAGCGACTCGGCCGCGGCCGCGCGCCGGGTGAAGCCGCGTGGCAGGATCAATCCTCCGCCCACGGCGCCGACCGTGACCGCACCGGCGGCGAGCCGCAAGAGTTCACGGCGGCCGACCAATCGCCGTGGCAGTGTGCCAAGCCCGCGCTTCTGGCTGCCGGGGCGATGCTCTGGCTGGCGTTGCATCAGGGGTTCCCTCTCAGTTTCTCCCGCAGCGAAGCGGGCGTGCGGTTCGTAACGGCAGGCGACCGCCGATCATCTGACAGTGGGACGCGGGCTGACCAGGAGCACGCCGGTCATGCCCTGATGAATGGCGCAGGCGTAAACATACGTTCCCGGATTCGGGAATTGGATGCTGTAGCTGCTGGTAAACGGCATCCCCTCGCCGATCAGGCTGTCGAGGACGGTCTGAGCAAGCAGGATGCCCGAGGTTCGGGGGCCGCCCGTATAAGGGGCACCGGATGGCGCGGACGGCCGGCTGAACGGCGTGAGCCGATTCGCCTGATGCCCGGGGCAGGTATTCCAAATATCGGGCGGGAAGCTGCCCGGTGGTGGTAGGAGCGGCCCGCCGTCGGTGGTGCAGAGCGGCTGATAGGGACTCTGGTTAGGCAACGCCGCTGCCAGGGAGCTCGCGAAGCCGCTCACGGTGTGGGGCACCACGGCAGGACTCTGGTTGGTCCAGGTCACCGTATCACCCGCAATGATGAAGAGCTGCGCCGGTCCGAAGGCGTTGATCGAGAGCCGTGCGTCGGGCTGACCGCCTCCGGCCTTCACGGTCCAGGTCACACTGCCGTCCGGATTCGACGCCTCGCCCGGTGTGATCAGGCCGTGCTCCAGTCGCGTCAGCCGGAGCAGATCGGCCTGATACTGCCGTGCCGCATCGGCCTGCACAGCCGCATCGCCCTGAACGGGCTGGTCGGCGGGCAGAACATCGAGCCGCCCGCTCATTGCCGGCCCGTCGACGTCGCTGAGCAAGTAAATGGGGCCGGGCGAGAGGTGCGGGGCAAGGCTGACCGTGAAGGAGGTGTTCCCCTGGCCGCCCGAGGCTGGCGGGCTGACCAGGACACCGGAGTTCACACCAAACTCGATCGAGTTCACGTCACCCGGGTTGTACACACAGGGCGACTGGCCCGTGCGGCCGCAGGGCGGATCCGGCTCGTTGTCAAAGAAGGGAGTCTGCAACGTGCCAGGCTGCGTCGAGTCTGGTCGTATGAACCCCGCCACGAAGCCCGAATAGTCCTCCAGGGGCGTCAGCCTCGGTGCGAGCAGGTGCACGGTATGAAAGGCGTTGGGGTTCGCTGCGAGCGTGAAGACGAGCGTATCGCCCGGATGCACCTGCAGGTGATCGGGATAGAAGGCGTTGAAGGTCCAGTTGTGGCCCTCGGGGCTGACATTATCCACGCCTATCTGCCAGGTATGGGAGGGAGCCGGCGTTTGGGCGACCGCCCGCTGACGGGAGCTAACGGCGGACACGAGCGGCAGCACGGCGAGCAAGACACCAACCAGGAGCAGGGCGTGCCACTTCGGTATGTTCATGAAGACCGCTCCTAGTTCTCTCGCTCACTTCGCGCACGGAGGTAAGGCATGGATTGCGGCGCAATGGGCAGGGCGCCGGCAGCACGACGAGCGGTGGCTCTGTACCGGGCAGATGAACAGCAATGTGTACACGATGCGCGGCTGTACCGACGATGTCAAGAATTGGCCTAAAACCCCAACATCCTGATCACTACGCGATATTCTAGGCTGAATTATTCACGGACTCTCTGGCAGGCGCGGCGTAGTCGGTCGAAGGGCTCGAATTGCGGGTAATAATGTCGTACTGAGGCACGATTCTGTCTACATAGACGTGTACATGAATAATCCAGGTCTAACAGTGTTGCGAGCGCAGCGCACATCCGGCTCCTCAAGCATGGTTGGGAGCGAATACAGGCGCGGCTCGGCCCGGCCCAACCTGCAAGCGAGGCCACGAACCTCCACACGGGCGCCCGTTTTACGACAGCCCCAACTGCAAATATGTGTTAGGCAGAACCGCGACCGTGAGCAGATTGGGTGTTTCATCCTGCCAAGCCGGACGTGATGGGGCTTGCTCACAGGCGTCCGACGTACCGGCCCGGATTCAGGATGCCGGCAGAATCGTACGTCTGCTTCAGCTTGCGCATGAGCGCCAGATCCGGGCCATTGAGGCCCCAGGCGTCGAGGTTGCCGAGCGAGCCTGCGGGCGCCCGCTCGACCATCAGGCCGCCGAGCGGGCGGAGAGCGTCGCGCAGGCGGCGGACCGTTTCGGCAACCGCGTCCGCAGGGGCGGCCGGCCAATGGGCGCGGACCACGCCGCTGCCCGGCTGGGCGATGATCCCCGCCGGGCTACCGAGCGGTCCGACGGCATCCTCGATGATGCGGATCGCCTTCGCGGTGTCTGCGGGGAGGACGTTGGCGCGAAGGATGAGGTTGGTGGGGTGTTCAGCGCTGCGGCCGTAGTCGCGGACGCGGTCGAACGGACGCTGGTCTTGCGGCTGCTCGAACGTCGCCACTCCGGCAGAGCCGGTGCCTGTGCAAACGTCGGTGGCTGCTCGCGTCTGCCGTCGCACGGCTTCGGCGACGCCAAGGAACAGGATCGCGAGCAGCCAGCCTCCCGGCGTCGCCTCCGCACCGGTTGCCGGCAGCAACCGCTCCGAGGCGGGCGGGCCGGCCAGCTCGACCGCGGCGGGGAAGAGCTGGCTGCGCAGCAGTTCGCGCGCCGCGGCGAACGCGGCCTCGCACGAGCCGAACACGGCCACCAGCGCGCCCCGGGCAGGCGGTGCGGGCCAGAGCTTGAACGTCACTTCGGTAATCACACCGGCCGTGCCGAGGCCGCCGATGTGCAGCTTGGCCAGGTCGAAACCGGCGACGTTCTTCACGACCTTGCCGCCGGAGCGGACCAGACCCTCGGACGGCAGCGCCGCCTTCATACCGATCACGAGGTCGCGGGCCGTGCCGTAGCGCAACCTGCGCGGCCCGAAGGCGTTGGTCGCGAGGGCGCCGCCGACGGTGGCCCGCTCCGGCAGCGGCACGTCGAGCGCGAGCATCTGGCCGCGCTGCTCCAGCAGTCGCT
>DAINSK010000087.1:0-5077 GCA_036741355.1 Chloroflexota bacterium | reverse complement strand
GCGTGCGTCGCCGGCACCCCTGTCTCCTTGAGCCCTCCTAACAGGGCATCCAAGTCAGCGTCGGCGCCCACCAGCTGGTGGTGATAAATCGCGACCCACTGCTCGGGATGCTGGCGCAGCAGCTCCTGATAGTGCTGCTGGTAGTACAGGCGGTCGGTTCTGACCTGGTCCAGTTCCTTCGGCCGCTCTGTCATCGGCTGCTCACTTCCTCTTTCGTGGCGCCTGTATTATCGCACGGCGCGCCGGCTGGGGGGCGATGAGCGCGGCATGCCAACGGCTCCCATTCCGTCGCAAGCACACCATCGAGAGGCCGCGCGACCCAGCCCTCACGTCCTGTTCGCAAGTGGTACGCTTGGCCGCGCCGGCCCCATAATTCGGGTGCGGCGATTAGGAGCGAGACGATGGCAGGACGTGTCGATGGCGAGGTCGCGCTCATCATGGGCGCCGGGCAAACCCATGTTCAGGTTTGTCCGAAAGTCCATGGCCACGCATATCGGAGCGATGATGGTGAACTCGTCAACGGCAAGCGCCTCGAATGGAACGGCCCCACGCGCAGGCGCCGAGCTATGTCCGTACTGCAGCAGGCTGGTATATGGGCCGCTTCCGGCCCAGAGGTAGTGTAGAGATACACCACTCACGCGCGGGCAGCCAACGGCGATCAACAACGAATGCACACGTCAGACAGGCTCTGTAGAGCCGGTGATTCCTAACGCATCGAGTTGGTCGTATTCCTCATCCGTCGTCGCCAGCAGCCGGCGAAAGACGTCCCGGCTGTGCTCACCGAACAGCGGCGAGTACCGAACCCGTGTTCCGGGTGTACGGCTCAGGCGCCAGGGAACCGTCACTTGGTCGTGGATGCCGGCCTCGGGATGCTCTATCGGTTGGAGCATACCCCGTACACGAAGCTGCTCGAATACGAGCACATCGTCCGCGTTGCGTACGGCGCCCGCGGTAATGCCGGCCTCATGAAGTACCGCCTCCAACTCAAAGGCGTCCCGAGTCGAGGTCCATGCACCGATCTGTTCGTCAAGCGCTGTTTCGTTACGCTTGCGGTCGGCCGCACCTATGAAACGTTTGTCCAATAGCCAGTCGGGACGTCCAGCAGCGGTGCACAGCCGGGAAAATTCGGCGTCCGTGCTTGCAGCCAGGGCGATCCAACGGTCGCTCCCGGTGCACGGGTACAGATTGTGCGGCGCGATGGTCGGATGATGGTTGCCCATGCGCCCACGCACGCGGCCATTGGCACTATAGTCCATCAATGCGTCGGCGATGAAGCACATGTTAGCCTCTTGCATCGACAGATCGATGTACTGCCCGCGACCCGTGCGCTCGCGGTAGTGAAGCGCGATCAAAAGGGCTGCGGCCCCGTAACTGCCGGCTACGGCGTCGGGCACCATATTACCCGAGTTAATCGGGGGGCCGTCTTCGTATCCCATTAAGGCGGACATCCCGGCCATCGGCTCGACTGTGCCACCGATCCCTGGGAAGTTTGAGTAGGGACCAGTAGCCCCGTACGCCGACAGCGATAACATGATGATATCCGGCCGGATTTCCACCAGCGACGAGTAGTCTAAACCCAAGTTGCCCATCACCCGCGGGGCGAAGTTTTCGGCGACGATATCGGCGGTTACGATCAGTTGCCGTATCATTCTGGCACCCTGCGGGCTGGCAACGTCTAGAGTGATAGCCTCCTTGCTCAGGTTGACCGAGTTGTAATTTGGGTTGCAGTTCCAGCCATGCATTGCCGTCGGGATACTTCGCAATGCCGGCGGCACAACGGCGCTGTATCCACCGCGCCAGTTATCAGGGCGCGAGCGAACCTCGATCTGGATGACCTCCGCTCCCATAAGCGAGAGCATCTGCGTTGCGAACGTACCCGCCCACGCCTGGGTAAATACGACGGCACGCAGGCCCTCTAATGGCCCGCGCGATTCCGCGCCGGTGATTGAAACGGCGCCTGACCGTTCGCTAGATGTCCTGCCGCCACGGTCCGAAGTCTTCAGCCCGCCGCGTCTTGTCGAAATATTCTCGTCAATCGGCCCAGCGTCGCTTGGTGACGACTCGTGTTTTAACTGTCGGTTCAAATCACTGCCGCCGTGGCAAGACTGCTGAGTTCGGAAGGTTGCAGGCCGATTGCACCCAAGACTTCAGCCGTGTGCTGGCCCAACCGCGGCGCAGTTTTCGATAGATGCCACGGCGTTTCGGACATCTTGAACGGCGCCCCTGGATAGGATATCCGGCGGCCGTCGACATCGTCTGACTCGACCAAGAAGCGGCGCTCTCGCACATGCCGGTCGGCGAAGATCTCCTCGGTCGTCAACACCATGCCCCCGACGACGCGCAGCGTACCAAGCGCTTCGAACAACTCTTGCTTCTCCCGGCCAGCAATGCGCGACTCGACCAGCGGTGCTACGAGCGGCGCGTGTTCTCGACGTGACTTCGACTCGTAGAAGCGCTGATCGTACGCCAGGTCCGGTAGGCCCAATTCATTCATTGCATCGCGCCAAAAGTGTGCCCGACTGAGAGTCAAGGCAAAATAGCCATCCTTGGCCGGCACGGGGCCATTCTGGAAATTGGGTGCTCTCCGTCCGTGCGGTGCCCCCTCGTACTGCGCTTGTAGCACGATCGGGGCAAATGTTGCCAGCAGTGGCTCAAGGATGGAGACGTCCACGTGTTGACCCTTACCGGTATTACGGTCTCTATACACGACCGCGTTCATCGTCGCTACGAACGCCAGTAGGCCGGCCTGCATGGAGCCCTGATAGCCGCTCGCCTTGAGTGGCTCTCGATTTGGCCAGCCATTTATCGACGCCCAGCCGGAACATGCGTAGGCGACGAGGTCATTGATTGGTAGATCACGCCACGGGCCAGTCTGACCGAACGGTGTAACCGAAGTCAGAATGATGCCGGGTCGGATGCCTTCCATGGACTCATAACCGAGACCGAGTTCGTCGAGCATTCCGGGCGGAAAGGATTCGACGATAATGTCCGTGTCCTCGATCAGCTGGCGAAGGATCGCCATCCCGCTGGGCGTTGTTACGTCCAGCGTGACGCTGCGCTTATTCGTGTTCAGGAATAGAAAGAAGGCGCTACGGTCTGGTCCAGGTACATCGTCAATAAACGGAGGTAGCCGCCGGCCGGACTCTCCGCCCGGCGGCTCGATCTTAATGACGTCGGCACCGAAGTCGGCCAACATTTTAGCGCAGTACGGCCCCGCCACGTGGCCGGAGAGATCCAGCACGCGAAGGTCATCGAGGGCGGCCACGTGGTCCTCCTGGTTTGCAAAGCTGAGGTCCGCGGGCACCTCACTGCCCAGTGAAAGCCGCGGGCCTACGCTCCCGCAATGCGAGTTTGCCCTCGGTCGAGTCCTTAGTCTCCTGCGACAGCTTCGATGAGAGGGCGTTAATTGCAAACGCGGTTTCGTTGTCGGAATAGAGTCCGCGATGCAAGGTGTGTTTAGCGATTCCGAGTACGCGGGTTGGTCCGGCCGCGAGCTTGCGCGCCCAAGCCTCGACCTCCGCGTCAAACGCTTCCGCCGGCACCGCGCGATTCACCAGGCCGATGCGTTCGGCTTCGGTGCCGTTGACCGTCTCACCGGTCAACACCATTTCCGAAGCCCTCGTTAGTCCGACGTAGCGTGTAACCAGCGCATTGCCGCCGGTGATGCCGATCTTGACGAAGACGAAGCCAAAGGGCGCGTCTTCCTTCATGATGCGGATGTCGGCCGCCAGGGCGATGAATGCGCCTGCGCCGAGAGCATTGCCGTTGATCGCGGCGATCACTGGCTTGCGCAGGTCGTAAATTGTCTTGAAGAGTCGTTCCCAGCCAGCCTCGCGTCGCAGGGTATACTCCATCGTGTCCCACTCAGGCGAACCGTCCGACATGCCTTTGACGTCGTCGCCAGCGCAAAATGCCCTGCCACGGCCACTAATCACGATGCAGCGCACGTTGGGGTCTCGCTCCCACGTCTTGAGCTGTTCGCTCGCCTGAGTGATGAGGTCGAAGTTTAGTGCATTGAGACGATCCGGCCGATTCATCCAGAGCCAGCCGACACCATTCTGATCGACAGGACATTCAATTACGTTGCTTACTGCGGTCATCCTAGTGATACTCCTTCCATTCCTTGCCAGTCCGCGCCTTTGGGCACGAACGTGCCCTTAATCGGCCCCGCCCACGCCACATAGAGGTTCTGGTAGACCGTGTGCAGGCGGTACAGGTAGTTCTGCCAGTCCTTGGTCATCTGCTTGATGTACGCATTGCGCTCCTTGACATCCAGCATCCCGCGCTCTTTTTCGATGCGTGCGTCCAGTTCGGGATCAGAAGCGCGGCCCCAGTTCTTACCGCCTTTCGAGTGGTAGTAGGGGAACAGTAGACTGTCCGGGTCGGGTCCTGCGCCGGACCCGATGGTCTGGATCTTGAAGTTGCCGTCGACTTGATGTTGCAAGTAGGCCGTGCGTTCCGCCGGCTTGAGATCGATATTGATGCCGATCTGCGCCAGCATTTGCTTCATCAGAGGCATTTCGTCACCGGCGAGATTATCAATGTTGGAATACTCCATCGGCACGGCAAGGCTGTCGACGCCGGCGGCGGTCATGAGCTGTTTGGCCTTTTTGAGGTCCTGCTTGTATAGGCCCTTGACCTCGTCCTGCGACAATGCCATGTCGCCGTAGCCGGGGGGAATGCAAGGCCCGCCCCAAAAGCCATCTCCCTGAACGACATTTTGCAGAATGACATCGCGATCAATAGCGAGGTCGAACGCCTGGCGCACGCGCACATCTCTGAACTCCTTCTGACCATTCGGCGCCACGTTGAAAACCTTATGGCTGGCCGAGAAGGAGCCATACTTAGTGATTTGCGCGCCGGTCTTCTTGACCTGATCGACGTCCTGTGGTCCGGCTAGCTCGTGGTACGCGACTGCACCGGAGAGGAAATTAGCCAGACGAGCCGACGCGTCGTTTATCACCTTTATCTCAACGGCGTCGAGGTAGGGTAGACCGGGGCGGAAGAAATCTGGGTTCCGCACTAGGAGCCTGTCCGGCTAACACTTGAACCAACTCGGTGGACCGGCCTACGCGTG
>DAINSK010000086.1:3667-5265 GCA_036741355.1 Chloroflexota bacterium | reverse complement strand
TGGTTGCCCTCGTCGCTCAACCCTTCGGCTTCGAGCGACGTGTACAACTGGTGGACCAGCGCTGTGCCGGGGAGCGGCGTGCGCGAGCTACGGCCGGCTTCGAGCGCAAGGCGCAGGTCCTTTTGCTGCAAACCGATCTTGAACCCCGGAGCGAAGTCGCGACGCAACACGCGCGGCGCCAAATTGGACATCGCCCACGAGCCCGCAGCGCCGGCCGCCACCGCTTCGACCATGCGGTCGACGCTGACCCCCGCCTTGGCGGCGAGGACCAGCGCCTCGCTCATCGCCAGGTTGTGTAGCCCGACGACGATCTGGTTGCACAGCTTCACCGTCTGGCCTGCACCCGATGGACCGCAATGGACGATCTTTTTGCCCATCGTTTCAAGCACCGGGCGCGCTCGTTCGAGCGTCTCGGCGTCGCCGCCAACCATGATAGACAGCGTGCCCTCGATTGCGCCGCGCTCGCCGCCGCTCACCGGCGCGTCGAGCATTTGCACGCCCTTCTCTCGGAGCTTCGCGGCGATCTGACGCGTCACGTCGGGCGAGATCGTGCTCATGTCGACGACGATCGCCCTTGCCTTCGCACCGTAAATGACGCCGTTTTCGCCCAGGATGACGGCTTCGACGTCGGCCGAGTCGGTCACGTTGGTGATGACGATGTTCGACACTTCTGCGACTTCGCGAGGCGAGCGCGCACGCTTGGCTCCGGCGGCAGCCACTTCTCGAAAGCGCTCGTTGTCGCTGCGGTTCCAGGCCGTGACCGTGAAGCCTGCCTTGAGGACGTTCAACGCCATCGGCCGACCCATGATGCCGAGGCCGACGTAACCAACGTTCAACGTGCTGGCTTCACTCATCATCGATACTCCATGGGGCATTGATTGGCCGCCTGGTGGCGACGCAGGAACGACGTCATGCTGTCCATCAGCTCATGATGGCGCTCGCGGTGCAGCGTATGGCCGGCGCCGTGAAAGATGCGCAGCTCCGAACCGCTGATCATCCGGTTCAGCTCATACGCGTGCGAGACGGGCACCACATCGTCTTGATCGCCGTGCATGATTAGTGATGGGCAGCGGACCATGTGCAGGCGGTCGGTCACGATGCGGCCGCCGCCGTCGAGGAAGCGATTGTAGCCGGCCAGCATACGTTCCAGGATTCCTGGCCAGTTCAGCGGTCCCTGTGCCTGGGCGAATCGGTCGAGGGTGTGCTCGGGCCAATCACGCGTGTCGGTGATCTGCTTCCATTTCTCACGTTCCTCGGGCAAGATGCGGCCTTCGCCACCCCATACGCAGAGCGTGCGAACGAGTTCCGGGTAATCGGCGGCCAGGATGAGCGCGACGATCGCGCCGTCGCTCCAGCCACAAACGTGTGCGGGAAAGGCACCGCGCACCCGTAGCAGTGCCGCCGCGTCCTCGCCATCCTGGGTATAGAAATCGCCCTCGAACGTTCGCGGCGGCGAAGAGCTGCCGTATCCGCGCATATCGGGCGCAGTCACGTGGTAAAGCTCCGACAGCTCGGCGATCTCTTTGCGGAAGTGGAGCATGGCTGTGCCACCGCCGCCGTGGAGGAGGAGCAGGGACTCTCCCGAGCCGGCCTCCTCG
>DAINSK010000086.1:0-3567 GCA_036741355.1 Chloroflexota bacterium | reverse complement strand
GCCGACTCAACCGGATAGGCAAAGATGACGAAATCCTCCCGCGCCTCGTCAAATCCGAGGCCGATCTGGCGGCACCGCATTTCGACGTCGGACGTCGGCGGCATGTCGCTGCCCGCCAGCAGCCGTGGCAGGCGTTCGCGTGACGGCGGACGCCCAAGATGGACGATCTGCTGTTGAATCGCGGTGCCCAGGGACGCGAGCTGTTCCTTTTCCATCCAGAGGGAGACGTACATGTCCCGACTGCGGGCCATCAGACGGAAGGTGCGTTGTCCGGGTTGTCCAACGGCTTCGGCGCCGACGCTGTCCACAGGCCCGAAGTCATTGCTGCTCTCTGCCATTGACCGTCCAGCACGCCCTACTATCGGGGCCGGCCGGCGGCCTCCCGAGGCGCAGCAATTATTATACGGTGGCGCGCAGCACCCACGTTGTCCGCTATGCTGCCAGCCGTCGGGAGGGACGCGTGAGCCGGATCCCCGCAACGCGCTGGTTGATGCTCGGCGGACTCGTTTTCACCGCGTTCGTGGCCGGCTCTATTCGCGTCAGCGGCGCTGTGTATCCGATCACCTACCACTCCGGTTGGAATCTCAGCGGTGCTCCCGAGGGAACGCGTTACGCCGGTGCGGATGGGTTTCTGTACACGCTGCAGCCCGGTGACGACGGTTACGAACAGCTTTCGGCGGGAACCGCCGCGACGGCCGGCTTTGGCTACTGGGTATACTTCCCGGTCGCTCGTACGGTACTGATGACCGACGGCTCATCGTACACGAGCACCGACCTGCCGGCGGGACAGTGGGTCACGATCGGCAACCCGAGCGGTTATCGGACGCTGCCCGTGAGTGGCGCGGATGCGATATTCACATGGGACCTTGGTCGAGGATACCGGTCGGTTGCCTCACTGCTACCGGGACAGGGAGCGTGGGCGTTCAGTGCGGGTGGCGGGCTGCTGACGATCGGTATCGCCGACGACAGCGGCGACAGCGATCCGCCGACCAATGACATCCCGTCGGGACCTGTTGGGGCTCTCGACGCATCGGGTTGCCGAACCGGCGAGGTGAAAGCGGGCGTCTATCACGGCAACCGTCTGCAGGTCATCGATCCGTGCCGCACCGTCACCGGTATCGTTCGACAGGCCCGGGTTGAGCCCGACGGCGACCATCACCTCAACCTGATACCTGATTCCGGGCAAGACGGGCTGTTGAATGGTCGAAACATCACGGGCGAAAAGGGGACGCTGGTGATCGAGGTTATCCCCGCCGACCAGCGCGAGGTGCCGCCGCCGCTCGCCGGCGATCACGTCCAGATCACCGGCGCGTTTGTGCTGGACCGCGACCACGGCTGGCAGGAGATCCATCCGGCGTGGCGTATTACTGTCGTTCCGCCGTAGCCCCACTACTTCGCCTGACGGTGCCTGGTGATTTCTACCGCCGACCCGCCGAGCACTCCGCCTTCGAGCCGGACCTGCGGCTTGCAAACGCGAACTCGCACGGCTTCCACGAGCATGTGGTCGGCGAGCACCGCCGCGGCGATGCGCTCGGCCACGGTCTCGGTAAGCGAGACGGGCGGTCCCTCGACGATCTGGCGGACTCGGTGGTAGACTTGACTGTAGTCGACGGTCTTATCGAGGTCGTCGGTCTCGCCGGCTGCTCGCAGGTCGCAGCTCAGCTCGACATCCACGACGAAGCGCTGGCCCAGGTCGCGCTCGGCGGCAAGCGTGCCGTGGTAGCCAAAAAAGTGCATTGCCTCGAGAATTATCTTGTCGTCGGTCACATGGCGCTCCGCGGCCGATCCCGGCGGCTACTAATCCAATCGGGCCGAAGTATATCAGTGTGCGTCACAGGCGGGGCCCGGCCGTGCTACCATTCACGCCGTGAACGGAACAGACGACGCAGACACGACGCATGGCATCGTTCGTCCGTTAGTGACCGTCAGCTACGCGCAGACGCTCGATGGGCGGCTGGCGACCGTCACCGGCAATGCGCGCTGGATAAGCGGCGCTGAATCACTTCGCTTTGCTCATGAACTGCGCGCTTCGCACGACGGCATCATGGTTGGCGTAGAAACAGTTCGCCAGGACGATCCTCAGCTGACGGTTCGCCACGTCAACGGTCGGGATCCCTTACGGGTGATCGCCGACAGCACGTTGCGGACGCCGTTCTCCGCCGCCGTGCTGTCCAACGGCGCCGCCAACGGAACCTTGCTGGCGGTCGTGAATCGCGCCCCGGAGGAGCGCTGCGACCGCGCACGCACGCTGGGCGCGACGGTTGTCAGGTTTCCCGAGGACGGCGACGGCCACGTTGACCTCGGGGCGTTGTTGGCTGAGCTGTACACCAGGGGCATCCACACACTCATGGTTGAAGGCGGCGCGCGGCTCATTACCTCGTTGTTGCGCTTACGGCTGGTGGATAGGCTGGCAGTCTGCATCGCGCCCAAGATTCTCGGCGCCGGCATCGAAGCCGTGGGCGACCTTGGTATTTGCGACCTAGCCCACGCCGTGACCCTGGATGGCGCTGAAATCGTTCGCTACGGCGACGATTTCGTCCTGGACGCTCGGGTCAGCTACCCCGACGCGGTCGATGGCCGTTAGACCGGCCGCGATCGACACCGGGGCGTTGTGGTTCACCGCTCCTCGGACGGTGGAGCTTCGTCGAGAGAACGTGCCTGGGCCCGGGGCAGTCGAGGTACGGGTGCGCGCCATAGCTTCGGCGCTGAGCCAGGGCACCGAAATGCTGGTCTATCGCGGTCAGGTTCCGACCGATCTGCCGCTTGACCTTCCGACGCTGTCGGGCAGCTTCGGCTTCCCGATAAAGTACGGCTACGCCTCGGTAGGGCGGGTGCTGGAGACCGGCGACGGTGTGGACGCCGTCACCGCCGGGGATCTCGTCTTCGCGCTTCACCCGCACCAGGGCGCGTATACGCTGCCGGCGTCGCTGCTTGTCCGCCTGCCCGATGGTCTGGATCCAATGGCGGGCCTGTTCACCGCGAACTTGGAAACGGCGGTCAACGTTATCCTCGACACGCCGCTCAAGCTCGGCGAGACCGCGCTGGTGTTCGGGCAGGGGACGGTGGGGCTGCTGGTCTCGCAACTGCTCGGGCTGGCGGGCGCGGGACGCATCATCGCGGTGGACCCATTGCCGAACCGCCGGGAACTGGCGCGTTCGCTCGGCGTGACCGAAGCGCTGGAGCCCGACGAGCGGCTCCAGCAACGAGTTCAGGATCTCACCAACGGACGGGGTGCAGACGTCGCCATCGAAGTCAGCGGCTCCGCGACCGCATTGCAGGCCGCGATCGACGGGGTGGCCGACGAGGGTACTGTGGTTGTGGTGAGCTGGTATGGCACCAAGCCCCTGACGCTCGCGCTCGGCGGCCACTTCCATCGCGGCCGTGTGCGTCTGCGATCGTCCCAGGTCGGACGGCTCGACCCCGCGCTCGCACCGCGCTGGGATCACGCCCGCCGCATGTCTGTCGTTCTGGACCTGCTGCCACGGCTCCGTCTCGCCGAGCTGATCTCCCACCGCTTTACCATCGCCGATGCGGCCAAAGCGTATCGATTGGTTGACGAGCACCCGG
>DAINSK010000085.1:0-5811 GCA_036741355.1 Chloroflexota bacterium | reverse complement strand
GCGCCGCACGAGGAGGAAATTCGATGGCGGGCATCGAGGGCAGCGAGATCGTAGCCGCGGCGCTGAAGGATCAGGGTGTCGAGATGATCTTCACCGTGGTCGGAGGTCCCGTGATCGAAACCGTGGGCGCTTGCGGCGACGCCGGCATCCGACCGATCGGCGTCCGTCACGAGCAGGCAGCAGTGATGATGGCTCAGGCGTATCAGTACTGCGGTGGCAGGCTCGGCGTGGCCGTGCTCGCTTCTGGTCCGGCGGTCACCAACGGTATCACCGGGGTGCACGTCGCCTACGACAACTGCTGGCCCGTGCTGGTACTGGGCGGCTCCAGCGCACTGCGACAGCGTGGTCGAATGGCGTTTCAGGAGGCGGACTCGGTGTCGATGATGCGCCCCGTTAGCAAGTGGGCGGCGCAGGTCGACAGCGCCGAGCGGATCCCCGAATTCATTGCGATGGCCGTTCGTAAGATGATGTCCGGCCGCCCCGGCCCCGTCTATCTGGACCTGCCCTCTGACGTATTGCAGGCTGCGGTCGAAGAGGATAATCTGCGCCGGTTTCCTGCGGTGACGCTGGCTCCTCCGCCTGCCGGCGATCCGGTGACGATCGACCGCGCCGCCGATCTGCTGTGCGAAGCGGACCGGCCGCTGCTGCTGATCGGCAAGGGCGTCCGCTGGTCGGAGCCGTACCGCGAGCTGAACGAGCTGGTCGAGACACTGCAGATGCCGTTTGTCCCGTCACCCATGGGACGCGGGTTCCTTCCCGACGATCATCCGCTCTGCATGACCGCCGCCCGCAGCACGGCGATGCGTGAGGCCGACGTGGTCATGATTATCGGCGCGCGGCTGAACTGGATGTTCGGCCACGGACGTGGCCTGGCTCCGGACGCGAAGATCATCCAAATTGACATCGAACAGAACGAGATCGGGCTACAGCGCCCCGTCGAAACAGGCATTACCGGCGACGCCCGCCAGGTGTTGCGCCAGTTACTCACCTCCCTAGAGGACCGTGCGGCGGGCCTGGCAGGGCGGCGTGCTGAAGGGGCATGGCTGGCAAAGCTGCGTGATGTCCGTTCCAAAAACGAACAAATTCTCGAGCCGCTGCTGACGTCGGACGCCATGCCGATGACGCCGCACCGCCTGCTACGCGAAGTTCGGGATGCGATCCCGCGCGACGCGATCATCACGGTTGACGGCCAGGTCGTGCTCGCGACGGGCCGGCAGGTGCTTCAGAGCTACACGCCAGCAAGCCGTCTGAATTCTGGCACCAACGGCTGCATGGGTGTCGGCGTGCCGTTCGCGATCGGCGCGAAGCTGGCCCGCCCGGATGTGCCGGTGATCAGCGTCAACGGCGATTGCGCCTTTGGCTTCAACGGCATGGAGGTCGAAACCGCGCAGCGCGTCGGCGCTGCGGTCGTGTTCATCGTGGACAACAACCAGGGGATCATGGGCAGCGTCCTGGAGCGGCGCATGTTTCAGCAGCCCCATGAAGAGCGGGTAGCCATGTACACCCCCAGCGCCCGTTACGACCGCGTAATGGAGGCCTTCGGTGGTTACGCCGAACACGTCGAACAGCCCGATGAGATCGGACCAGCCGTACACCGCGCCCTTGCGTCTGGTCGCGCGGCACTGATCGACGTGGCCGTAGACCCCGCCGCGATTTGGCCGATCCCGACCGCGGGGCGCGCAAGCTCGCTCATGGGATACTGATTACCATGATTGGAGCGGCAGGCGAAGCCAGGAGGACGGGTTGATGGCACGAGAAGACGCCACGACGAGCGACGCCGCTAGCGACGGCACAAACAAGGGTCAGGCGGCTGGTCCGCTGGCCGGTTACACGGTCCTCGACTTCACCCGGTTCCAGCAGGGAACGTTTGGCACGCTCCTCCTCGCGGACCTCGGCGCCAACATCGTCAAAGTCGAGCAGCCAGGCGGCGACCCAGGTCGCCGCCTGGGCGTCCATGTGGACGGTCATTCGACCTACTTCGAGGCGTTGAACCGCAACAAGCGCAGCATCTGCCTTGATTTGCAAAAACCGGAAGGCAAGCAGGTAGCGTTGCGACTCGCACGGCGGGCGGACATCGTCGCCGAGAACTTTCGCCCCGGCACGATGGAGAGGCTGGGGCTCGGGTACGAACAGCTTTCGAAGGAGAACCGGGGGCTGATCTATGCTTCCGCCAGCATGTTCGGGCCGCAAGGACCGCGCAGCCATGACCCGGGCTATGACACGATCGCCCAGGCGGCCGGTGGGCTGATGGCCTTCAACCGCGTCCCGGGCGACGAGACGCCGCGAGGCTCGCAGGGAGGCATCGCCGACCAGACCGGCGGCATGATGCTCGCCTATGGCATCCTGGCCGCACTGGTGCACCGCGAACGTACTGGTTGCGGGCAGAAAGTGGACGTCTCGCTCTACGGCAGTCAGCTAGCGTTGCAAGCGATCCACGTTGCGCGGGCATTGCATCCGGCGCCACTGCGGCCGCCGGGACAGTCATCGGGCGTCCTCTCACACCGCGCCATGTGCGGCGACGGCAAGTGGATCGCCTTCGGATACCTCGAAGGTTGGAAGTGGCCGACACTCGCCCGCGGGCTAGGTCTCGACGAGTTGATCGACGATCCGCGCTTTGCATTGCCCGCCAATCGTGGCAAGAATCACGGGGAGCTGGTTGAGATCATCGACTCTACGGTGATTCAACGCCCGGCGGCGGAATGGATCGCGAAGCTGCGCGAGCACGATTGCCCCTGCTCGATCGTGCAGGACTACCAGATGATCGCCGAGGACGAGCAGGCACGCGTCAACGATTACATCGTCACGTATGACCACCCGGTCCATGGCAGCGTCACCGCCTCGGGCCTGGCGGCCACGCTGCAAAAAACACCGTTATCGGTGCGTTTTCCTGCTCCGCTGCATCCTGGCGAGCATTCACGCGAGATCCTGAGCGAAGCTGGCTATTCGGCCGATGAGATCGCGACGCTGATGGAGTCTGGCGCTGTGCAATGCATAAGTCCGGCTACGGTTCCAGCCGGGTAATGCAACACGATATGTCTGGATTGTTCGAGATATTTTCCATCCCCGTCCCCGACTTACCCCTTCGGCCGTGGCCATGTAGCCCGAGCGGCTGAGTCGGGCGATGGGCGCTGATGCTAGCATGAACCGCGTAGCCCGCGGGTTGCGGACGGAGATTGCTATGGGCTGGGAACCGATCGAGGTCTCGGAGGCGCTTGTTCGTGACTTTGCCGAAAGCGCGGCCAGGTTTTGCGAATCGCTGAACGATGCAGAGCGACGCATGCTGCACGAGGTCATCGCCCGTGCCGGCGGCGACGGCGGAGAGCCGGACACGGCGGCATCTGAGCCCTCGGCCGGCCGCTATGGCAACCTCGATCAGCCCGAAAACCGTGACGGATCTAGGGGCAACGGCGGAAACCCTTCGCTTTGCGACGACCTCTCGCGTAAGCTGGCGGGCGTTTGGGAGCCTGGCACAACGATCGCCCCGATCTACTCGGGTGACATGCCGCGCGAAGGCGGCGGCACGCTCGACTAGGCCACGAACAGGTTGGAATGGATAGTAAGGCCCCTTTCGGAGGCAGGCGTTATGCCGGCTGAGTCATTTGTCGTTTCGCAACAGGTCCTCGACGGCTTCGGTGACAAGCTGACTGAATGGGCCAACTCGCTCGACTCAACGCAGCGGGCGATGCTGATCGACCTTCTGGCGAAGGCGGGCGGCGACGTCTACGGCAACACGGCCGCTAATCGTGTCGCGACCGCGTCGGGACGTGAGGCTGACGCCAGCGATCTGTCGCCGCTCGAGCTCGGCGATTTCAGAAACACCATCCAGGGCATCTTCAAGGTCGGGCAGGCGCTGGGCAGCGGTTGACCATTCCTACCGGCGGCCTCTGGTATCATGTCGGAGTTCTCAGCCCGACAGGTTGGAGGCTCGACCAGTGGCGGAATCGAACGACAACACCGGCGTGCCAGCGCCGGTGTTTCTATTCGAGGGCGATCTGGTAGCGCTCGGTCCCTTCGACCGCAGCCACATCGATCTGTGGTTTCGCTGGATCAACAACGTCGACGCCACGCGCACTCTGGGCCGGATCGGCGTATTTAGCCGTGAAGAGGAAGAACGCTTCTACGAGACGGCGACGAGCGGTGCGGCCAGCGCAGTCTCGTTCACGATCTTCGAGCGCAGCAGCAGTCTGCCCATCGGCACGACACAGCTACGCGAGATCAACCATCAGTTCGGCACGGCTACTTTTGGCATCCTGATCGGCGACCCGGCATTCTGGAACCGCGGCTTCGGTACCGAAGCGACGCGGCTCGTGCTGGACTTCGCCTTCAACGCGCTCGGTTTGCACAACGTGCTGTTGCAGGTCTACGGCAACAACCCGCGCGGCCAGCGCGCCTACGAAAAGGCAGGGTTCCGTGTGATCGGCCGGCGCCGCCAGTCGTTCCGCCTCGGCCAGGTTCGATACGACGCGATCATCATGGACGCGGTGGCAGACGAGTTCGAAAGCCCCGTCCTGGCTAGCCGCCTCCACGAGCCGCAGCAGCCCCAGGGGCAGTAGGCTTCGTGGGGCAGTCGCCAGTTGGCAGTCGGTACTCCTCGCTGATCGGCTGCTGAACCTCGCTCGCGTCGGGGTACGTTGGAGTGGATCGATTGAGTCACGACGAGACCGTTTTTCCGGTCACCCATTCTATCCTTTCGCCGCGGGCGCTGCGCGAGCTCGCGGAGTCGGAGTACGACGTCGGGTCGGTCGTGCGCTGCCAGTTGCTGAAGCGGGGGATGAACGACACTTATCTGCTGGAGACGGCGGCCAGCAGGTATGTGCTCAGGGTCTATCGAACCAGCTGGCGCTCGCAGCCAGAGATCCTCGGCGAACTGGAACTCCTGCTCTACCTGCACGACAGCGGGATAGACGTCTCTACGCCGCTACGCAGAAGGGCTGGAGACCTGCTGCACGGCGTGATTGCTCCCGAGGGACCGCGCGAGGTCGCCCTGTTCACGTACGCGCAGGGTGCGACGCCGCCAATGGACGACAGCCACGGCCGGCTATTCGGCGGTGCGCTGGCCCAGTTGCACACTGCCATGGATAGCTTCCCAACCTCCGGGCCCCGCTTTGCCCTCGACCTAGACCATCTCGTACGGCGACCGCTGCAGGCCATCGCGGCTGCCTTTCAGCACCGCCCGGCCGACATTGCCTTCCTGCAGGAGCTGGGCAAGCGGATCGAACTGCGGATGGCGGAGCTAGAACAGGATGGTCTGACGTCCGGTATCTGCCATGGCGACCCGTGGCTGGGAAACGTACACATGGACCGGAGCGAGCGGCTCACGTGGTTTGACTTCGACTACTGTGGCTTCGGCTGGCGGGCCTTATGACCTGGCCGTCTTCCGCATGAGCACCCGGCCAGCGCTCAATACCGACCTCTGGGCCGCCTTCCTCGACGGGTATAGCCAGAAACGGACACTGGGTAGGACAGACCTCGACGCCGTGCCGGTGCTGCTCCTGGCGCGCGATATCTGGCACCTGGGCCTATGGATGGAGAACGGGAACGACTGGGGTATCGGCTGGATGGACGAGCGCTATCTGGACGGCAGGATGCGGTTCATGCGCGAGCGCGCGGCGGCGCTACCTAACCTCCGGCCCCTTCCCTAACCAGGGAAGGGGAGCTTGTTAAGAACCAGTGTGCTGCAGAAGGAACCGTTGTGGGGGCGCGTTGCGACGCGCCCAGCCCCGACGCTGCAAGCAAGTCCGAACCGAGCATCCCAGGATCGCCCCTTCCCGGCGTTAGGGAAGGGGAAGCAACCGTCTTAATGGTAGGTGT
>DAINSK010000084.1:0-5839 GCA_036741355.1 Chloroflexota bacterium | reverse complement strand
TAACACCGGCAGTCCGGGCGGAAGTACCACGATCAGTGACCCCGCTGGCGTCAAGATGCTGATCGGCGTTTCCTCGTCCACGCCTACGCGCCGCAGCCAGCGAGCGAGCCCTACCACCATCCCGAGCTGTCCAATCCGAACACTGTCGCCGTCGAGCGGCCCGGACGCTCCGTCTTTGCTGTCGAGCCGTTGCCCCGTCTGCGCCCCAATGACTGCCGCTACCGCGGCCGCTTCGGGTTGCGTGAAACCCGTGAGGTCGCCGTTTCCCAGCAAGTAGGCGACGTGTTCCGGCCATCGGTAGAGAGAGATCGCCCGACCCACGTCGCACAGTGCCGCGGCCACGCTGACCAGCTTGCGGTCGGCGTCAGACGCCGGGAGCACACCGCACAACTTGTCCAGCAGCCGCAGCGCCAGCGGTTCGACGCCGTCGCTCGGGTGGTGTCCTGCTGTAACCAGACCGCCCACGTCTTCGTTGGAAAATTGACGCAGGGCGCCGGTCACATACCGTTCGCGAAACACGTCGACACCGGCGCGCCGAACGTCACGGACCAGGGCGTGCTTGCCTTCCCGGAACGCCTCTTCGGCGATCCCCTCACGGATCCCGTGGCCGCAAACCAGCAGTGCGCGGGCGCCGAGCGCTTCCATTACGGCCTGGACGACGACCGCGCCGCCCACGATGATATCGGCTCGATCAGTTGGCAGGCCGGCGATGCGCCGCCTCTGGGCGACCGTCTGCGCAGCCAGGGCGCGGGAAAGGCTGCGCAACTGTGAACCCTCAACCACGAATCCATGCAGCCGCGGCGAGTGAGCACCGTTGTTCTTGCGGACCAGTTTCGCCAGGTTGCGTACTGTACCCCCGGATCCGGCAAGCAAGACGTCTTTCTGCTTGCGAACGCCGGCGCGCCGGAGGCTCTTGATCACGTGTGCCTTGAAGTCGGTTAGCTGCGAGCTCGACGGCGGATCGGAGGTAAGAAAGCGCTCGCTCAGGCGCAACACGCCGAGCGGAAGCGACACGGCTCGCTCACATATTCGGTCCTTGACGAACGACAGCTCCAGGCTGCCGCCGCCGAGATCTAGCACGACGCCGGTAAAAATCGGCAGGCTGTTCACCGCGGCCAGGTACCCGTAATACGCTTCGCGCTCGCCGCTGAGCAGCGTTATTTCGACGCCCGCATCGCGCTGCAGCTGCTCGATCACCGCGGCGCCGTTCGAGGCGTCGCGCAGCGCGCTTGTCCCGGCCACGATCAGTTGCTCGACGCCGAAGCGCTCCGCCGCGCTCTTGAAACCGCGCAACGCCTGGCGGGCTCGCTCAATCGCCGGGACGCCAATTTCGCCAGTTTGTTGAAGGCCCTCAGCCAGCCGCAGCGAAACCTGGGATTCGTCCACAATGAGAGGAATACCGTGAATCTGGCGCAGCGCGAGGATCAATCGGCCGCTGTTCGACCCGAGGTCGATGACACCAAGCCGGGTCAGTCGCATCCACGACCTCACTCCCGCGGCCGGGCCGCCGCGTGCGGCAAGTGTAGCAGCCGTATACTGTCGCCAGCGATGCCGCGATCGAGCCGCGAACCGGAGAGGATCGGGACACATGACACGTGCGACACAGCAACTACGGGTGGGTGTGGTGGGCGCGGGCGCGAACACGCGCAAGTTCCACATCCCTGGGCTTCAGAAGATCGACGGCGTCGAGGTGGTCAGCGTTGCGAACCGGAGCCGCGAATCGGGGGAGCACGTTGCGAAAGAGTTCAATATTCCGACCGTGTACGACAACTGGCGGGAGCTCGTTGAAGCGCCCGACACCAACGCGATCATGATCGGCACCTGGCCCTACCTGCACTGCCCGGTGACGCTCGCGGCGATAGCGGCCGGCAAACACGTGTTGACCGAGGCGCGCCTGGCGATGAACGCGGCGGAAGCGCGCGAAATGCTATCCGCTTCGCGCGCGCATCCTGAACTGACCTGTATGGTCGTGCCGTCGCCCTTCACGCTTAACGTCGACGCAGCGATTCAGCAGCGGGTGAGCGAGGGCTACCTCGGCGAGATCATCAGCATCGACCTTCGCGGCGGTGCGGCGGACTTCCCCCAACAGGGCGGCCAGGCGCATTGGCGGCAAAGCCGGGCCCTGAGCGGCTTCAACATCCTCAACATGGGCATCTGGTACGAAGCGCTGATGCGCTGGGTTGGCGGGGCCACCACGGTGATGGCGCGAACCAGGGTGGTGGTACGGCAGCGTATCGAAGTGGCGAGCGGCGAGCCGCGCCAGTCGACAGTGCCCGACCACGTAGAGGTCATCGCCGACATGGCCTGCGGCGCGGTCGCTCACCTTCAGTTCAGCGCCGTCACCGGCCTCGCGCGTCCCCCAGAGGTGTGGCTCTTTGGGAGCGAGGGGACGTTGCGTTATGAGCAGAACAGCCGCGTCCTTTCAGGCGGACGTCGCGGCGACAAAGAGCTGACGGCGATCACGGTTCCGGCGGAGCAGCAGGGGTCTTGGCGCGTCGAGGAGGAGTTCGTCAACGCCGTGCGCGGCAAGGAACCCGTTCGCCGCACGACCTTCGAAGACGGGGTCCGCTATATGGAGTTCACCGAAGCCGTCGGCCGCAGTGCCATGACCGGCAAGGCAATACTGCTACCGCTGATCGGGGTGTAAGGAGCGACGGACTCAGCACGAGGGTCGGCAGTCGTGGGAGACCTAACCCCCAGCCGGCGGGCCCTCACCCCCGACCCCTCTCCCAATTCTGGGCGAGGGGAGCTTGAACTCGCCCGTCTTTGCTGCAGAAGCTCCTGTAGGGACGCGTTCCCACGCGCCCGGTCCGACGCTGCAACCAAGCCCGACCCCTGCATCCGACGATCGCCCCTTCCCGGCGTTCCAGTACCCCCCGTTAGGCGTAGGGGTAAGGGAAGGGGGACGGGGGTTAGGTAACAGCCTGTTGCAACGAATCAGGTTCTTCGGCCGTCCTGTAGGGTAAGAGAGATAGCTTGGGGTTCGGGGCGTTTAATGCACGTGTCTCGAATGTGGTTGGTTGTGCTTGCGGCGGCCTGGCTTGGCGCGGCGGGACTCCATGCGCGCCCCGGAAGCGCTCAGCAGCCAGAACCGACGGCCATCGCGGCCGTCGACCCGGGGCTTGTGCTGCAACTCGTTCAGCACCCGTCTACCGATGCCGGCGGAAATGCCGTTCAGGCGGTTAACGTCACTTTTGGCGCCGGCTACCGGGTTCAGGTACGCCTGATCGAGGATGGGGCGATCCTCGCCTTCGATGGCTTCGCCCAGGATTCGCCGGGCCTTGTGGTCCGCAGCTTTCCTCGGGTGTGCGGACAGCGACACGCCTACGACCTCTACGCGGTCGTTCACGGCGCCGTTATCGCCAGCCGGTCTGCAGCGATCGTGCTGTGCCCCGAAGCCGCATCTGCTAACGCGCCGTCAGAGCAAGCGACTGCCACGCCCGCTGCCGCGCCTCCTTCGGCGCCCGCCGCACAACCCGGGGCCGCAGCACCCGCGCCCCCCGCTCCGGCAGCGGCGCCGGCGCGCTCGACCACCAAGCCGGGCGAGCCGCCGGTGCCGCCACCGCCGCTCGAACCGCCCAGTCTGGCGATGACGCACGGATTCGTGCTGGCGCAACCAGACGACGAGGAGGCGGCGAACGCTGCCGCTGCAGGCGTGCCGCTGGTTCGCGTACTGGCGATCTGGCTACAAGGCACCGACAACAGCGGCCTCGGAAACGGCGCCTACCAGTACGTCGAGGTCGGAAACCTGGGCGGCGCGACCCAGGTTCTGACAGGCTGGGCACTCCAGGGCGACAGCGCCGGTATCAGCGGGCTCATGTTTTACTTTCCGGACGGGTTTAGGCTTGCAGCGGGTGATAGCTGCCGGGTTTACGTCGGCCATCCCGCAGAAGGCAGTTGTACCGACGGCAGTTTCGCCCTCTACCGCTTCTGGTCCGACCACGGCGACGCAACACTGTGGGACGATCAGAATGACGCCGTCGATTCACTGGCTTATTGAGTCAGGCGTGACGTGGATGACGCAAAGCGGTCCCGTTCCAGAATCCGGAACGGGACCGCTTTGCGATTGGCCCTCTCGGGCACGCGGCATGCAGGTCACTGGTGAGCCGAGCCCACACACGGCTGCCGACTGCCCATTGCCTACTGCCCACGCTTACTGCCCGGCTGCGCGCCCAGCGGCGAGCAGCGTCGAATGCTCGGCGCCGTCCGCGACCGGCACGTCGATAATTAGCACCCTACCGGGGCCGTGGATGGAAATGGTGTCACCGTCGCCCGTCGAAACGATGCGCGCCGCATCGCCCTGGCGTAGCTCCTCGCCCTGCACGGCGCCTTCCCCGCTTATCGAATAGACGTACAGTCCGCGACCGTTTGGCAGCTTGTATTCCAGCGGCTCGCTCCGCTCGGCGAGCGCCATCACCACGTCCTGGTAAATCGGCACTCCGCCGGCAACCGCCCACGGCGAGGCGACGACGGTCAGACCGGACTCCGTCACTTCATAGCGTTCCTGGGCGTAGCTCGGCTTGATCCCCTTGCGACCCGGCAGGAACCAGATCTGCTGCAGCCGCACGGGCTCGTGGGCGTAGTTCCACTCCGAGTGCTGAATGCCGGTGCCGGCAGACATCTTCTGCACGTCGCCGGGCTCAATTTCGCCGCTGTTACCGACCGAGTCGTAGTGGGTCAGTACGCCGCCCTGGACGAGCGTGACGATCTCCATATCCCAGTGCGGGTGCATGGGGAAGCCGCTCTCGCCGTCGATACGGTCGTCGTTGAATACACGCAGCGGACCAAAATTCAGATTTTGTGGGTCATAGTAATCGCTGAACGAAAAGTGCCAGCGGGCGTCGAGCCAGCCTCCTCGCATGCGAAAGTGTTCGTCTTTGCGGCGAATGTCCAACATCGTGGGTCTCCTGAGATCTGTAGGCTCTGCCCGCTCCACCGCTCCCGTTGCGGGCTTCGGACCAAGTATCGTTGCGATCGCAACGAGTATAGCACGACTTGCTTGCGTGTGCAACGATTATGCCGATGGCAGACGACGGGCGCCTTAGTCGCGAAGAGCTCCATACGTGGCGGGCCTTTCTGGAGGCGCACGCGCGCGTCACCGCGGCGCTTGACCGCCAGTTTACAGCCTCGGGCTGCGAACTGGACCTGCGAGAGTACGACCTCCTGGTTCACCTCGAGGAGGCCGGACCGGACGGGCTGCGGCTTCGGGATCTCGCGAACCGCGCCCTGATCAACCCCAGCAACGTGACCCGCCGGCTCGAAGCGCTGACGGCTCGCGGCCTCGTCGAGCGCATAAGAGACCCCGGAGACGCACGCGGCATCGTGGCCACGCTGACACCGGCCGGCCGTCGCGCGCTGCGACGCGCCGCGGCCGTTCACCTGCCGGGCGTCAAAGCGTTGGTCTACCGTGATCGCCTCACGGATCTGACTGCCGTCCGCCGCTTCCTCGACCAGATCGCCCGCGAAGGCTGAAGGGCGCGGTATTGCCTCTATAATTTGGTCAGAGGCTTCGAATTCGACTCTAAAGTGAGCAATCATTGGTAACCCTCAGCGTATTAGACCAATCACCGATCCGGCAGGGTGGTACCGCCGCCGACGCGATCCGGGAGACGCTCGCGCTGGCGCAGGTCGCGGACCGGATCGGCTACCACCGCTACTGGCTGGCGGAGCACCACAATTCGGGTGGCCTGGCGTCCGCGACGCCTGAAATCCTCATCGGCCAGGTCGCCGCACGCACCAGCGGCATCCGCGTCGGCTCGGGCGGCGTCATGCTCAGCCATTACAGCCCGCTGAAAGTGGCCGAGACGTTCGCCATGCTGGAGACGCTGTATCCGGGCCG
>DAINSK010000083.1:0-5936 GCA_036741355.1 Chloroflexota bacterium | reverse complement strand
TTTTTCGGGTAGACAGCCACCAGCAAAGCGGAGCAGCGGCATGAAGCACAGATATTTATATGGGCGAGGTGCCGAGCATGCCGCCCGCGCCGGAGGATAAGCCGGCGCCGCCTGCGCCGCGGGAACGCAAGATCCCGTGGCACCGCACCCAGCGCGGCGTCACCGCGCAGGGGAACGTTCAGCGATTCATCGGTCGCGTCCACCTCCCGCGCACGCCGCTTCTCTGGCTGGCGATTCTCGGGCCCGGGCTGATCGCGGCAAACGCCGGCAACGACGCCGGCGGCATTGCGACTTACTCTCAGGCGGGAGCCAAGTACGGCTATTCGCTCATCTGGGTGTTGTTACTAATCACCGTCTCTCTGGCCGTCGTCCAGGAGATGTGCGCCCGCATGGGTGCGGTGACCGGTAAAGGGTTATCCGACCTGATCCGTGAGCAGTTTGGCATCCGCTGGACGTTATTTGCGACCGCAGCGCTGTTTGTGGCCAACGCCTGCACCGCGTTCTCCGAGTTTTTTGGCATCGCGGCGGCGATGGAGCTGATCGGCGTCAGCCGCTACATTGCGGTGCCGGTCGCCGCGGTGGTGCTGTGGTTCATCGTAGTACGCGGCTCGTACAAAGCCGTCGAACGAGTGTTCCTGGTAATGACGATCGCCTTCCTCGCCTACCCGCTGGCAGCATTCCTCGCGCATCCCAACTGGATGGAGGTCGGCAAGGAGACCTTCATCCCGACCATCCATCACAGCGTCGACTACCTCAAGATCACGATCGCCCTCATCGGCACGACCGTTACCCCCTTCATGCAGGTGTACGTGCAGTCGTCGGTCGCAGAGAAGGGTGTCACGCCCAAAGAGTATCCGCTCGAACGGATCGACGTGTACGCGGGCGCGATCTTCGGCGATTTGATCGCCTTTTTTATCATCGTCGCCACCGGCGCGGCGCTTTATGCCCATTCGCAGGGACACGGCGTTACGATCGATTCGGCACAGCAAGCGGCTCGGGCGCTGGAGCCGTTTGCCGGTCCCGCCGCCAAGGTGTTGTTTGCAATTGGACTGCTCGGCGCCTCGCTGCTGGCCGCGGCGGTGCTTCCGCTGACGACGGCCTACTCGTTCACCGAGGCTTTTGGGTTCGAGAAGGGCGTCTCCATGGGCTTCCGAGAAGCGCCGGTGTTCATGGGCATCTTTACGGGCCTGCTCGCGATCGGCGCCGGGGTGTCGTTGATCAAGGACGTGCCAATCTTTGAAGTGTTGCTCATCGTGCCGGTGATCAACGGCCTCTTATTGCCCGTCGTGCTCATCGCGGCGTTACGGCTGACCAACGACCGCGAGCTGATGGGTGAGTACCACAACGGCCGCATCTTCAATTTCGTCGCCGTGGCGACGACCATCTTCGTGGTTGCGCTGTCCTCGATGTATGTATTTATGCTGGTGGCGCGGCCGTTCGGGGTGGGCTCCTAACCCTCGTATCCCTTCCCGATACGGGAAGGGACGATCGTTGGGAGAGGGATTCGGGCGGCGTGCAGCGTCGGGGACCTCACCCCCTTCCCCTCTCCGAAACGGAGAGGGGCGATCGTTGGGAGAGGGATTCGGGCTGGGTTGCAGCCGCGTGCAGCCGGGCGCGTGGCAACGCGCCCCTACAGCTAATAGACTCGTGTTCAAGCTCCCCTCCCCGCATCGGGGACCAGTACCCCCCGTTAGGCGTAGGGGTAGGGGCCGGGGGAGAGGCCGTTCCTTACCGTCCTCCCGGACCACCGGCGGCCGGGCGGGCGCCGCCACCCGCGCCGTTGAGACCCTGTACGCCTCCCTGTCCGAAGGCGGCGCCGGAGCTCCCCTTCTTGGACAACGGTTTGGCGATCTGGTCGCCGGCTTTGAGGCCGCTCGTGATCTCGGTGTTGCCCGCGGTGTCGGTAAGGCCGAGCGTCACGACCGTCGGCGTCCGCTTTCCGTCCTTCATCACGTCAACGAGTGGTTGTCCCTGCACGCTGCGAGAGATGTAGCCGCTTGGCGCCACCAGCACGTTGGCTTTTGCCTGGATGATCACCGTGATCTGGCTGGCTGACGCCTGGTTCGGCGGCACTCCGCCCTGGGTGTTGAGCTGAATCACGACCGGAAAAAGCACCACGCCCTGGGTCGTCACGCCGCTGGGTACGACCGTCGTGACCACGCCGCTGAGCACCTGGCCGGGCAGCGCGTCGAGCCGCACCTGCACGGGCATCCCGACCTTAATCTGGCCGAAGGTCGTTTCGTCCACCTGGGCGTCTAATTCGACACGCGCCGGATCGACGAGGCCGGCCATGATGGTCGCGGAGGTCACCTGGTCGCCGGGATTGCCGGTTACGCTCGTGATCACGCCCGAGTACGGCGCCGTCAGCGTCGCGTTGTCGACGTTGGTTTGCGCGTTCTGGACGCTGAGCTTGGCCTGGTTGACCGCTTCGACCGCCTGGGTCACGTCGGTCGGCAGCGGCGGCGCCGTCACCTGGTCCAGCTTTGTCTGTGCGCTGGTCACGGCTTCGGCGGCGCTCTGTACGCCGGCGGTTGCGGAGTTAATCGCGGTGTCGGAGTTGGACGCGGTGGCCGCCGCGTTGGAGACGCCGAGCCCGGCGCTGCTGATGGCGACGTTGGCGCTGCTCTCGGCGGCGCCGGCGCTGTCGACCGCGGCCTGGGCGTTGGAAATCTGCGTCTGCGCGTTGCCGACGTCGGTATCTTTCGGCGGCGCAACCTTGAGATTGTACTGGGCGACGGCCGAGTTATAGGCCGACCGGGCCGTGTTGAGCGCCGTCGTCTCGGGGCGTATGGCGAGGTCGGGCAGATTAATGTAGCTGTCGAAGTTGCGGCGGGCGATGTCGAGCTGCTGGCGGGAGGCGTCTGCCTGCGCCTGAATCCCCGAAAGGTCCTGGGTAGAAAAGGGGTTCAAGAGCTTCTGCAGGTCGTTCAGCGCCTTCTGGTAGGCAAGCTGCGCGGTGACCACCGAACTGGCGGCGTTGTTGGCCTGCGTCTGGGCGTCCGTAACCGCGTTCTGCGCCGAGGTTACCGCGTTCACCGCCGCGGTAGTGGGCGGTGTTGAGGCGTGGTCGATGAGGCACTGCCCGTTGCTGTAGAGGTCACAGGTCACGCTTGGTGAGTTGAGCGCCGGGGGAGTGTTTTCCAGGTTCTGCTGCGCGGTCACCGCGGCGGCCTGGGCGGCGGCCGCGTTCTGCTGGGTGCTTTGCACCTGCGCCTGGGCCGTCTGCACGGCCAGTTGCTGGTTACTGATGTCCAGCGGGTTCGCCGGTTGCGGCTGGGCGTTGGCCAGCGCCGCGAGGGCGGTCTGGTACGCGGAGCCGGCGCTGATCAGCGCCGACGTCTCGGGGCGGGTCGCGATGTCGGTATGGTTCACCAGTCGGTCGTAGTTGGCCTGCGCCGTATCCAGCGAGACACGCGCCGAGTCCACCGCCGACTGCGTCACGGCGACATCCTGGGGCGTCGCGCCGTTGACGAGCGCCTGGTAGTTGTTGATCGCCGTCTGCAGGCCGTTCTGGGCGTTGATCACCTGGTCGTGGGCGGTGACGGCCGCATTGGCGGCCGTCTGGACCTGGTTCTGCGCGGTGCCGACGGCGTTGTTATTCGTGACTTTGCCGGTCTCCGCGTTGGCGACCTGTCCCTGGGCGGCTGCCTGCGACGACTTTCCCTGCTCGACGGCCGCGCGCGCCGCTTCCACCACGTCCGGCGTGGCGCCGGCCAGCAGCGCGTCGAGCTTGGCCTGTGCAGTATTGGTCTGTGATTTCGCCTGATCGAGCGCGATCTTGAGCTGGGTGGCGTCGAGGGTGGCGATGACGTCGCCCTTGTTGACCGCTTGGCCGGTTTTGACGTTGAGGCTGGCCAGGCGGCCCGCCGTTGGGAAGGTCAGCTTCGAGCTTTGCGTGGCGACGATGTTACCGGACGTCGTGGCGGTCTGGCGCAGCGTCGTGGGCTGGAGCGTGACCGTCTGGATCGGCACGGCCGCCTGGCTGCCGTCGCCGAAAGCGGTGCTGAAGCCGTACCAGCCGAGAAAAAGGCCCGCGACCACCGCGGCGCCGAGCGCGATCATCTGTCCGGGCGAGAGACGCCACTGCCCCCCGCGAAGCGCGCCAATTGCTGTCACGATCCACCACCTGCAGAGTTATACAGTATGAAGTATAGAGAACGACGCCGCTGTTGTGCATGAGAGAGTTCTTAGTTGGGGGCAGTCGGCAGTCGGCAGTCGGCAGTCGTGGGGACGACCAGAGCCCCCCACCGGGCCTAACCCCCGGCCCCTTCCCTCCGAGGGAAGGGGAGCTTGCTAAGCACTACCGTGCTGCAAAAGCCGCTGCAGGGCGCGAAGCCACGCGTCCGGTTGCGCGCCGCTGCAATCCGGTCCGAATCCCGCTACCAACGATCGTCCCTTCCCGGCGCGGGAAGGGACAGGAGGGTTAGGCACCCATGCCCGAACCCGGCACCCAACGATCGCCCCTCTCCGTTTCGGAGAGGGGAAGGGGGTGAGGTCTCCTCGGTGGGGGTGGGTTTGCCGGGGCGTTTCGGTGAATAATTGTGTTCGGGCGGTGCTGATGCGCGTTTCCGTGAATTTGTGGTTATTCTTGGTGGTCGTGAGTTGCCTGGCGGCGACCCTGGGTGCGGGGCGGGTTGCGGCGCAGGCGCCGGCTGTTGTCGGTGCGGTGGGCTGCGACGCACGCGGACAGCGGATCGGCTTTCCGGTTGCCCAGGATGGATTGATCCAGAGCGACGATCTGACTCCTGCCGCGCTCGGCGTGCTGGATCCGCGCGTGGTCGTGAGCTGCCAGGCTGCCTTTGAAGCCGTTGGCGCTGCCGGCGACGGCAGCTTCGCGCTCGCTCCAGGTAGTGTCACGTTCACCGTCTCCGGTGCCGCGGTCATCGTCGAAAGCGGATCGCAGAGCTACTCCGTGGCTTGCGGCGACCCGGGCGTGGCCGGTAGCTGCACCGGTGGGACGGCGCCCAGCGAGGACTCCCGGATGGCCGGCGGCACCGACGCGCTGACCGTTCACGTGGCGCTGATGCCGGGAGCCGCGTTGCCGGCTCCGCCGGTGGAAGGTGCGTTCGCGCTGCAGGCTACATATGTATCTGCCGGCGGCGGCAGGACCGCTGTCGCCGGTGCGTCCATCGACCTCGCGGCTCCGGCGTACAGGCTCATCTTGAGCAGCGACCGGTCGGTCATCCTTTCCGGCGCCGGCGAGTCGGTGAACTTGACGGCGCAGCTCCGGCGCACCATTCCAGGCGCATGTGCACCGCTCGGGCAAGGCCCGTACCTGCTGTGCAGGTCCGTCGTTGCCGCGCCCGGCGCGCTAGGCGCTGAGCCCGGGACGATCTCCTTTACGACCGATCTCGGGGAGTTTGTGGGCTTCACCGAGAGTATTCAGGCGCCCTGCGGCGATCCGAACACAATCAATTCCGCGATCGTCGTGCCGCCGGCGGGCGGCGACTACCCCTTCAAGCAGAGCTGCCTGGGAGCGGCCGTCAAGCTATCGCCGTTCGGGCGCGGTGGCGACGCGAACGTGACGGCCACGTTCAGCGGCGTCGTAACGGGTGCGAGCGCCGGCGACCAGCTCACCGTGACGGTGGCGCCGGAGCCGGCCACGTTGAGGCTTAGCGGAGGCTGTACGCCGCTATTCGTGCCGTCGGGTTTTCCGGCCGGCTCGCCCGTATCGCTGCTGGTCGAGAGCGTGACGCCTTCGGCGGCGGTCTACGGCGTCTGGCGGAAGGAGCCGCTGACCGGCCGCTGGCAGGCCGGGTACTTACGCGACGCCGAAGCGCCGCTCGACTTCTCGACCCTCAGCCCCCGCGACCAGATAACGGCCTGCGTCGACACGCTGGTGCGGTTCCCGTTGGGGTGACGGGGCCCCCTATCCCCCTTCCCCTTGCCCCCAATTCTGGGGGTAAGGGGCGATCCCTGGGTGCACGACTCGGGCC
>DAINSK010000082.1:0-6119 GCA_036741355.1 Chloroflexota bacterium | reverse complement strand
ACCTCGATCGGGTTTCGCTCATTGTCGCGCCGCTCGCGCGCCACCTCGGTATGCTGCCACCCCGGCAGCTCAGGATTGTCAAAGGCGAGGATTTTTCGGATGCGGCCGTTAAAGCCCCGCCGCTCGGCCTCGATTATGTGACCTAACGCTTCGTTCATGCTCCACTCGCCCTCAGCGGGACGCCACGCGCACACCTCCGGTGGCACCGCGGTCATCTCGTCGGCGATCGTCTCCCCCTGGGCGCGCAGCAGGGCCGCGATGGTGCGTGTGTCGAAGTGCGCGGGATCCGCCATTGCTATGCCTCTCATTAAAGTTTTGAAGTTGCGAGATTTGGTGGAGGCGCCTTCGCCAGCCGCGTTAGCTGTCGCAAGAGACGTTGGCCACGCTTTTCCCGCCATCGCTCAATTTCCGCGCGGTAAACGAGCCGTGTGCGGCGTCCCCTTGCAGGCCGCGCCTCCGGCGGCGCAATCATGGTGGTCAGACGGCCCTGGCGTATGGCGTTAGTGATCGCTGATGGACTCACTCCGGCGAGCTTCGCAGCGTCGTCCAGGGTCATGGTTTCGTTAACCTGGTCTGCGAGTCGCTTCAGATCCACGTCACCCTCGGTGAAGGCATCGTTCGCCAGCTCGTCCCGGTGTATGGCCCAGAGGTGGAGCTTCAGCGCCTCGTGAATATTCTCCAGCGCCTCCTCCCGGCTACGCCCGCCTGAGACGCAGCCGGGAAGCGCTGGCACGAAAACGCCCCACGAGGTCGGACCTTCTTCGAGGATTACGGGAAGCTCTGTCCTGATGGTGACCTCTTCCAAGCGGTTCATAGTTCCCCCCTGTTCATTCCGGCCTGCTTCAAGACACTGGCAAGCGTGCTCGCCGGCACATCATCGTTGGGGTGGCCGTTTATGATGGTGAGCTTCAGAGTATCACTGCACTTGTGCAGTTCCCAGGGTACCGTGACATCCTGCCCGGTTTGATCGGTTCTCACTGCGCTCGGTATACTCCGCCCGTCGAAGGTCCCCGGGGAGGACGGTTTGTGGCAGAAACCCTTGCGGGGCTGCGTGTTGTCGAACTGACCGGCGGCCGCGCCGTATCGTATTGCACCAAGCTGCTGGCGGGACTCGGCGCCGACGTGATCAAGGTTGAATCACCGGCTGGGGATACCTGCCGCAGCGAAGGGCCATTCCGCGGCGACCTGCCGGATCCCGAGGCAAGCGGCATCTTTCTCCACCTGAATACCGGCAAACGGGGCGTCACTGTCGACGTGGAACGCGCTGCGGGACGTGACCTCGTCAGACACCTTTTAGAAGAAGCAGACGTTGTCGTCGAAGGCTTCCGCCCCGGCGGACTTGCCGCGCTCGGCTTCGGCTTTGAGGCGCTGTCACGCGAATACCCACGGCTGATCCTGACATCAATCACCCCGTTTGGGCAGGAAGGACCGTACGCCCAATACAAAGGCGGCGAGCTGGTCGCCTACGCCCTTGGCGGCTACATGATGATCACCGGCTCGCTCGAGCGCGAGCCGCTGAAAGCCTACAGCACCCAGATCGAGTTCCAGGCGGGGCTGCAGGGGGCGGTCGGGACCATGGTCGCCCTGGCCGCGCGGGACGCCGACGGCCGCGGCGACTGGGTGGACGTCTCCGCGATGGAGGCGGCGACCTTCCTGCTCGGTGGTCCGGCGCAGGTCTGCGCCCTCACCGGCGAGATCCGCGTCCGCAACGGCACACGGCTCATCGGACTGGTGCCGCGTTACTTCTATCCGTCGACGTTGCGCCCGTGTCGCGACGGCTTCGTGCACGCCCATACAAATATCCGCCATCCGGACCTGATGGCGGTGCTGATGGACCAGCCACGCCTGGTCGAACCGGACCTGCTGGAGGAACCAGCGGGCCACGCCGACGAAATCGACGCGCTGATGGATGAATGGCTGAAGAATTACGACCGCCACGAGGTCGTGGCGCGGGCGCAGGACCTGCGCGTGCCGTTCACCGAAGTCTTCCGCCCGGACGAAGTGCTGGCGGACCCACACTTCAACGAGCGCAACGCGTTCGTGGATGTCGACCATCCGGTCGCCGGAAGGCTCCGCCAACCCGGACCGGCGGTGCGCTTTACGGCCACGCCATGGAAAACCGGACGGGCGCCGCTGCTCGGCGAACACAACGACGAGGTTTTCGGCCGCTGGCTCACCACCGATGAGCTCGAGCGGCTGCGCAGCGAGGGCGTGATCTGATGTCAAAGCCGCTCGATGGCATCCGTGTAATCGACTTCACCAACGCGGTTGCCGGTCCTACGGCGACCAGTCTCCTGGGCGACTACGGCGCGCACGTGATCAAAGTCGAGGCTCCCGATTCGCGCTTCATCAACCCGCCGGGAGCGGCGCCACTAAAGCCGGGCGCCCCCGACGAGCCCTATAACCGCGTGATGCACTTTAATGAACTCAACCGTAGCAAGCACAGCCTCGTGCTCGACGTCGCACGACCGCAGGGTCATCGACGCTTTCTGCAACTTGCCTCCGTCTGCGACGTGGTCGTAGAGAACTTCTCGCCGCGGGTGCTCTCCAACCTGCGCATCGACTATCCGGACCTCCGCATCGTGCGTCCCGACATCATCGTTATCTCGATGCCGGCGTTCGGCAAATCGGGACCGTATCGTGACCGCATCTCCTACGGACCCGGCATCGATGCAATGAGCGGGCTGTCGTACCTTACCGGTTATCAAGACGGACCGCCGATGAAGCCGGGCAACTTCTTCTGCGACCAAAACGCCGCCCAGCTTGCGGTGATCTCTTGCCTGGCCGCGCTGCGCCACAGGGCGCGCACCGGCGAGGGTCAGTGGATCGAGTGCGCGATGATCGAGGGAGAGTTGCAGGTCATCGCGGAGGCGCTGATCGATTATCAAATGAACGGCCGCATACAAACGCGCAGCGGCAACCGCCATCCGCGCATAGCCCCGCACGGCGTCTATCCCTGTAAGGGCGAAGACAAATGGGTTGCGATCGCGGCCGGCGACGACGGAGAATTTCGGGCGCTGTGCTCGGTGATGGGGCGGCCGGAGCTTGGCGTCGATGCCCGCTTCGCGACGCTGGAAGGGCGCCTGGCGAACCAGGATGCGCTGGATGAAGCGATCGCGGGTTGGACGCGTGGCCGCGACCATCTTGATGTACAAAGGGAGCTGCAGGCAGCCGGCGTCCCGGCAGGTGCTGCGCTCAACACCGCCGAGTTGCTGGCCGACGAGCATGTAAGGGCGCGGGGCGGCTTCGAAGAGGTCGAATACCCGGACCTTGCGCGGCCGTTCCCACACACGCGGGCGGCGTTCAAGCTCCGCGTCCACCAGAGCCGAATCGATCGACGGGCGCCGCAATACGGCGAACACAACAGAGCGGTACTCTGCGATCTGCTGGGCCTGCAGCCCGCGGCACTGGACGAACTGAAGGCGGAAGGGGTAACAAGAGATCGACCGGTGGATGCGCCTTCGGCGCATGCCGGCCGGCGGTAGGCAGCCGCGAACCTAACCCCGGGCCCCGACTCGACGCTGCAACGCTGCCCGAACCCTGCTTCCAAGGATCGCCCCTTCCCGGCGTTAGGGAAGGGGTGATGGGGTTAGGTCTCCCCGACGACTGCCGAGGGCAATGGAGGCAAGCGTGCCCCTGAATAAACCGTGGCAAGCGTGGCAGGCGGGACGCGAACACGAGCGCCGACTTTCGAACACGCTGGGGGTCTACGAAATCGGTGACGAAGCGGGCGAGATCGTGTACATCGGCTTCGCCGGTGGACGCAGCCTGTTTGGCCTGCGCGGCGAGCTCAAGCGACATTTCGAAGGCGCCGCCAACGCCGTCACGGCTGAGCGCGGACGGCAGTTTCGCTACGAGATCAACATGCAGTACATGAGCCGCTACCGCGATCTGCTGCAGCGCTTCAACGAAGATCACGACCGCCTGCCGCCGGGAAACCAGCAACCGGGCGAGTACGTTCCGACGTTGGGGCGGTTCCACTGGAAGAGCAGTTCTGCCTAACCCCCGTCCCCCTTCCCGAGGCGGGAAGGGGCGTCCCTTTCGCATAGTAACGATGATCGGTAGACAAATCGGACTTATCATGGGTTGTCCCAACTGACTTTCGTGGAGGCCGTGGCTTGCCAGTCCGAAATGCGGTCCTGGGGCCGGGCAAGGATCCGAAGAAGCTCCAGCGCGCCTGGGAGTTCCGTCGGGAGATGACGCCGGAGGAGCAGATGCTGTGGCGACAGTTACGAGGCAACCGTTTGAACGGCATCCACTTTCGTCGTCAATGCGTCATCGCCGGATACATCGTCGATTTCTTCTGCCATAGCGCCGGGCTGGTCGTAGAGGTAGACGGTGCAATACACGAAGGGCGTGAGCAGGAGGACCGAGAGCGGGACAGAGTCCTCTCGACCCGAGGGTTCCGCATCCTTCGCTTCAGCAACGAGCAAGTACGGCATGACCTCGAGGCAGTTATGGCCCGAATCGCGCTTCAAGCCGGAAGCACCACCGGGTCATGAGCAAACTCCCCTCCCCGCCTCGGGGAGGGGCAGGGGGAGAGGCAAAACACCAATGGATCTTGAACTAAGCGAGGAGCAACGGCTCATCACCGAGACGGTCAGGCGGTTTGTCGAAGAGCAGATCGCCCCGCTCGAACGCGAGCTCGACCCTGACTGCACGGAGCTGCCGCGCGATGAGCACGACCGCCTTGTGAAAATGACCAAGGGGATGGGCTTCTACAACCCCGACGTGCCGGTTGAGTTCGGCGGCGCGGGCATGGATACGACCACCCGTACCCTCATGGCCGAGGAGATGAGCCAGCACCGCGCCGGCCTGTACGCGCCCTGCTACGGCGTCTTCGGCCACGCCGGCCTGGCGCAGCTATACTTCGGCAGCGATGAGCAGAAAGAGAAGTACCTCTTCCCCACCTTGCGCGGCGAAAAGCACGGCTTCTTCGGGCTCTCGGAGCCGTCCGGTGGCTCCGACCCGGCGCGTGCGATCCGCACCAAAGGCGTGCGCGACGGCGATGAGTGGGTGATCAACGGATCCAAGCTTTGGATCAGCAGCGCAGACACCGCCGACTACGGCCTATTGTTCGTGCGCACCGACGCCTCTGCGGGACGCAACGGCATCACCTGCTTCATCGTCGATACCGATACGCCGGGCTTCGAGGTGCGGCGAATCGTCCACGTGCTGCGCTCGACGCATCCGCCAACCGAGCTCTCATTCGACAACATGCGCGTGCCGCACAGCAACATCCTCGGGGAGGAGGGGGGCGGCTTTGCGATCGCCAACGACCGGCTGAGCCGCAACCGTATTCCCTACACGGCGGAATGCATCGGCGTTGCCGTCGCCTCGCAACGCATGGCCGTCGCCTGGTCGAAGGAGCGCGTCACCTTCGGCGAGCCGCTCGCCAGCCGGCAGGCGATCCAGTGGATGCTGGTGGACAACGAGATCGACATCGCCACGTCGCGCTGGCTGGCGATGGCCGCGGCGAGCAAGGCCGACCAGGGGAAACCGTTCCGCACCGAGGCAGCCATGTGCAAGCTGGTGGGAACCGAGGGTGCCGGTCGCGTCGTGGACCGCTGCATACAGATACACGGCGGCCTGGGCGTGAGCAAGGATCTGCCGTTGGAGCGGTGGTACCGCGAGTTGCGCATCCGGCGCATCGGCGAAGGCCCGAGCGAAGTTCAACGTATAATCATCGCCCGCGATCTGCTGCATTCGGGTCTGCGGTGAGGGGCGGTGGTGGCGGACCTCACCCCCTTCCCCTCTCCATTGCGCTGCAACGGAGAGGGGCGATCGTTGGGTGCCGGACGCGGGCGTTGCTGCAGCGTCGGCGCGCAGCCGGGTGCATGGCCATGCGCCCACCCAAAGGGACGAAATGCTGGACCAACTACCGATTGCAAGCTCCCCTCTCCATCGATGGCGATGGAGAGGGGCCGGGGGTGAGGTCCGCGATTGCCTCTTGCCACCTGAAGGGGGAATCTCATGCCGCTCTTGTTTGAAGTCCGCGACCGCGTCGCCTACCTGACCTTCAACCGGCCCGAGGCGATGAACGCCATGGATCCGGAGACGTACAAGCAGCTTTCCGACGCCTGGATCGAGGTGCGCGACAACCCCGACATCTGGTGCGC
>DAINSK010000081.1:5896-7744 GCA_036741355.1 Chloroflexota bacterium | reverse complement strand
ACATAGTGATCGACAAAGAACGAGTAGGCGATCGCCACCGGGACCGATCCGATGAGCGCGGCCGCCATCAGCGAGCCCCAAAAGAACACGTCGCCCTTGATTAACTCGCTCACGGCGCCTACAGGCAGCGTCTTCATCTTTGTGGTCGACATAAAGATCAGCGAGTAGAGAAACTCGTTCCAGGAGAGCGTGAACGAGAAGATCCCGGCCGAGAGGATGCCGGGCAGCGCCAGTGGTAGCACAATCCGGGTCATAGCCTGAAAGCGGCTGGCGCCGTCGATCATCGCCGATTCTTCCAGTTCGCGCGGTATCGACCGGAAGTATCCCATCAAGAGCCACGTCCCGAACGGGATGAGAAACGTGGGGTAGCTGAGAATCAGCGCCCAGTACGTGTTGCCGAGATGAAAGCTGTTGATGATCTGCGAGAGCGGTAAGAAGAGCAGCGTGGGCGGCACCAGGTAAGCGAGGAACATACCGAGGCCGAGCGTATTGCCGCCGCGGAACCGCAGCCTGCCCAGTGCATAGCCCGCGAATATGCTGCACACCAGCGAGATGGCGGTCGCCCCGACCGCTACAACCGTAGTGTTCCAGGTCCAGCGCAGGAACTGGGTGTCATTGAACAGGTGTGTATAGTTTTTTAACGTCCAGTGGTGGGGGTAGAACGGGTTGAGCTTGACGTTGAGCAGGTCCCTGTCCGGCCGAATGGAAACGATCGCCATCCAGTAGAAGGGAAACAGCAAGACGAGCGTAAACGCGATCAGACAGGTGTAGACCCAAAACCGGTTCGATCGCCACCAGCGACGCCGGACGAGCGCATAGGCGGCGGTAGTTGGGACCGGTCGCACTGCAGAAATGGTTGCCACCGATTTAATCCTCCCTGCGGATGTACCAGAGCAGCACACCGGATACGACCGCCAGCACGGGAAGCATGAACAGCGCGATCGCGGCGCCTTCGCCGATGTTCGTTGCCTGGAGGCCGCGCTGAAAAGTCAGTGTGCCGAACACCTGTGTACTGTTGACCGGTCCGCCCTTGGTCAGTACGTAGATCAACTGGAAGTCCGAGAACGTCGAGATGATCGAGAACAGCATCACGATCAGGGTAACGACGCGAATACTCGGAAGGGTGACGTACAGAAAGCGCTGAAACGGCCCGGCGCCGTCTATCGACGCGGCCTCGTACAGGTCGGTGGAGACGGTTTGCAGTCCCGCGAGGATCGATATCGCGAAGAATGGCACACCGCGCCAGATGTTGGCGGTGACCAGACTGGTCATAGCCAGCCGCGGCGTACCGAGCCAGTTGATTCGGGTGTCAACCAGGTGCAGATGCTGGGCAGCCCACGTGAGAGGGCTCAACGTCGAATCGAACAACATCAGCCAGGCGATCGCGCTCAATGCCGTGGGAACGATCCACGGCAGCAGGAGAATAGCGCGAAACCCCTTGCGGAAGTGGAACTGCTGATTCATGACCAGGGCGAGCCCCATGCCCAATGCCAGCTTGAAGACGAGGGTTGCGCCGGTGTAGATGAAGGTGTTCCGCACGGTCATGCGGAAGATCTGATCGTGGATCAGCGAATCGAAGTTCTTGACCCCGATCCAGTGACCCGGTTGACCGACGACGGTATTCGAGAATGCGAGCCAGACCCCCAACACGAAGGGGTAAAGCATGAATACCGCCAGGATTGCGAGAGCCGGCAGCAACAAAAGGCGGGCGAAGGCGGGCTCTCCCTGCATGTACGCCTGAAAACAGCTGCCGAACGAGCGGCGCTGCAGCGGCAGACTGGCCCGCCGAATGCGTTGTACCGTGCTCACGACGCCGTCCCTCGCTGGTTTTAAAGCCGTTCAAAGCTG
>DAINSK010000081.1:0-5796 GCA_036741355.1 Chloroflexota bacterium | reverse complement strand
GGTTTATCCGAAGGCGGTCAGGCGCTGTAGTATTTCTTCACCTGTTCGACCGCGTCGGCGATCGCCTGCTTGGCGTTGCCCGTCTGCACTGCTTTGGCAAAAAGATCGACGATGACATAGTTCGCCATTGAGTTTGCGACCGCGGGGCCGGGAGGAGCCGCGTAGCCGGGCAGCCGCAGGATCTTCGCCTGATCGAGGAACGCCTTCAACTTCGGGTCTGAGGTGAAGACCGAGTCATCCAAGAATTTGCCTTTTGTCGGCGGCACATGGTAGCCCTTCTGACTCTGATACCACTTCGTATACACGGCGTCGGAGAAGAAGTACTTGAGGAACTCCTTGGCCGCCGCCTGGTTCTTGGAGTAACTGAGGATCGCCATCTCCTGCGTCTGATACGTGGAGAAGCGCCCCTTCGGACCGGCCGGGTTCACGGCGTGATCGGTGTCTTTCGCGATTTCCGGCTGATCCTTCAACGCTGACAAGTAGATGCTCGACCCGTTGTTCGTAATCGAGAGCTGGTCCGCGAGGTAGGCCTTGTTGTTGCTGGTGTCGTCCCACGAAAGGCCGGTATCGTCAAAGCCGTCCTTCCAGGCTTGGACGAACTTCTGCAGCGCATCGGTGAACTCCGGCGTATTGAAGCCAGGCGTCTTGCCGTCTTCCTGGACTTCGGTGGCGCCGTAGCTATACATAAAGGGATAAATCACCGCCAGCGGGTCGCCCAGGCTGTGGCCGAGCGATTGTCCGATTGGTTTGCCCTGCTTCTTCAGCGCGGACCCAAGTTTGAAGAGGTCGTCCCAAGTATCGGGGAATTTCGTTGCCCCGACCTTCTGCAGGTAGCTGATGCGATACGCAAAGGCGTTGGTGGGCGCACCCAACGGCACGCTCAGGTACTTGCCCTTGACGAAAGCAGCCGCCTTGGCCGCGTCCGAGAAGCCGCCCCAACGGGTTTCCAGATCTCCCGCAATGTCGCTGAGGTCCACGATGTTGTTGGCGTAGAGCGAAGGCCAGAACCAGAAAAAGCCCATCAAGTCCGGGCCGCTACCCGACTGAATGTTGGCCGCGATCTTCGGCTGCAGGTCGGGCCAGTTGGTCGCGTCGTAGCTCGTCTCGACGCCGTTCTGTTTGCCCCAGTCGCTAAGCAGCTGCTTGAAGGTGGTCTCTCCTTCTGGCACGAAATAGGTGCCGCCGAGGAAGGAGAGCTTGCTGCCTTTGATGATCGCCGGCGCGCCCACACCGGCGGCAGCCGTTGAGCCCGCGGCTGGAGCGCTTGTGCCGGAGGCTACCGTCGCCGAAGGTTGACTGGCTGCCTTGGTGGCTGCCTGGGTTGCGGCCGTGTTCGCCGCCGGCTTGTTGCTCGTGCTGTTGTTATTGTTGCTGCTGCAACCGGCCAACGTGAGGCCGGCCAGCGCCGCGCTGCCAAATGAACCCTGCACAAATCGTCGCCGGCTTACAGTGCGGCTCACGAGATCCTTGATCTTATCTTTTGACATCTGTTGTTTCATCCTCCTGCATTTTGTTGCTAACTCCCATACTGGCGGGCAGTTCGATGCTAACAGCGCTATTGATATGCAGCAATAAGACTAAATTCTCGCGCCGTGACGATCAGCCCTCGAAAGGGTCTGGTTCCGCGGGAACCTGCTCGCCTACCGCCAGCTGGTACCCCGCCATGAGCCCGATGAGGACGGCTTCTGCAAAAGTCGGAGGATGCGCCCCCTCGCGCCGCTCGATGCGTGGCGAAAGGTAATCGGCCAGTGCGCTGAGGCGGGCGATCTCCGCCACCTCCAGCCTGCGTGCCCGAGTTGCGCGATCGAGACCGCGTACCGCGTCGGTCCGCAACCGTGCCGCTTCATCGGGGCTCAGCCCTTCAAAGTACCGTCGCAACGAAGACTGCCACGTGTCTTCGCGGTCCTGTTGCTGCCTGGGGCCGTTGGTACTTTTGGTCATGATCCCCTCCTCCTGAGCCGGTTGCTGACGGGGCTACTCTTCGAGTTCCGGGTAGTGGCGGCGGCGGATTTCGAGCAGCAGCCGCCAGAGCCGCTTGTGGCGGTCCTTCGGCGCCACCTCGGCAAACAGCTCCTCGGCGTCTGACAGCTCCTCGCTGGTCCCGGTGTCATCTGGTTCAGCGGCGACCGCAAGCGCCTGCACCGTTATTACATCGGCCTGTGCGGGGCTCAGCGAGCGGACGAACTCCGCGGACCGGCGCGTTCGCTGTACCCATTCGATCACGCTGGTACCCGAAGCGACGATCAGTCGCCGCATCTCGCGCAGCTCTTTGTTTGAATACGGGGTGTCTTGCTCGAACATGCACCGATCATATCAGCGCGCCGCGGAGGCCACCTATCACTCTTCGAAGCGAGCGATTGCACCTGGCCGGCGACGCCGCCGCAGTGGGCGGCAGGGTTCATGCCACCTGCTTCGCCTCGAATTCGGCGATCACGCGGTCGCTGTACTCCATGATCATCGTCCACATATCGGCCCACATGTCGAGGGTGAACATGACCCCGCCCATGAGCGTAATGGCGCGGCCGATGAGCAGGAGCTGTGGCGGCAGCCGGGTCAGAGGATCGGCTCGGTACATCGTGCGGACGTCGATGTTGGCCTTCTCCCAGGACTCCTGGTCGAACAGGCTGCGTTCGCCGCGGATGTGTTCGGGGAGGCCGAGAAACATCGTACCGAGCATGGCATAGGTTTCGAGCGAATCGGTTTTCGTGGTCACGCCGAGGTCGTGATAGGCGTCGCGCGTAGCCACAGGGTCAAAGCTGAGGATCGCTTTACAAAGCCGCGCCGAGCCAACCCTAAACTCCGGGGCCAGTTCCTTGACCAATCCGAAGTCGAGCAGGCAGATAGCAGCATCGCCGTTCTCGACCGGAATCACGAGCAAGTTACCGGGGTGCGGGTCGGCGTTGAAAAAGCCCTGCTCCATGATCTGTTCGAAATAGATGCCAAGGAAGAGCTTACAAAGCTTCTTCAGATCGACGCCGGCGGCGACCAGGCTCTGCGTGTCGGTGATCTTGATGCCGTAGATGAACTCCATGACCAGGACGCGGCGGCACGTGTACACCCAATAGATCCCGGGGACAACGACACCTTCCCGGCCCGCGAAATTGTGTGCCACTCGTTCGGCGTTGCGGCCCTCATGAACGAAATCGAGTTCCTGCGGGATGGACCCGCGCAGGTCGTCGACCAACTCGCCGATGTTCAGACCTGGCAGGAGCCGCTTGAGCGCCGACTTTGCCAGGTTGAGGCCGATCAGATCGGCGCGCACGACTGCCTGGATGTTGGCGTACTGGACTTTGACTGCAACCTCACGGCCATCCTTGAGCACGGCGTGGTGGACCTGCGCCAGCGAAGCCGCCGCGATCGGCTCACGGGTGAACCGGGCGAAGACCTGTTCTGGTGCGCGCCCTAGCGAGCGGCGCAACACAGGCTCGATCGTAGCGTAGGGCCGCGGTGGAACCTGGTCGTGGAGGGTAGAAAGCGCCTTAACGTACTCCGGCGGAAAGATGTCGGGTCGGGCGGCGATGAGTTGACCGAGCTTGATTAGCAAGCCCTGCCGACGGATCGCGGCGCCATAGAGAAGCCGCGCGGCGCTCGCATGTTGCCGCGACCAGCGTTCAGGAGGAATCGCTTGGTGCAGATAGCGGCGACGCCACCGCAGCGCCATATAACCGAAAAAGATGCGCGCGGCCGTCTGCCCCAGGTCGAACAGACGGCCGATCTGGCCCAAACGAAACACGTGTGAACTCCGGGATCGAGCTGCAGCCGTGTGGCGTTGCCCGTATACCCGGATCGTACAGCAAGTGTCCTGGGGGAGTCCGCCGGGCACCCACCGAGCCGGTCAGACGGCTCAGTCGACGAAAGTCAGTGTCCTGCGGCGGCCACCGCCTGCCGGCTCGTCTGGCGGAAGCGCGGCATCACCGTCTCGGCGAAAAACTGCGCCGGCTCGCGGGTGTCGCGTCCGAAGAACTCCATGATGAACGACGTACACCCCAAATCGACGTGCTTCTGAATCTGCGCCGAAACGGTTTCCGGCGTACCGGCGATGGCGAGCGGTCCACGCACGTCGCCCATATGACCGCCAAAGATCTTCGCGGCCCGTTCGATCATCGATGCCGCCGCCTCGTCGTCGGGAGCGATCAAGACGAGCGTCTGTTGAGAGATCGTGATCTCGTCCGGGTTGCGTCCGACGTCGGCGCAGTGTTGCTTCAGCACGTCGATCTTTTGCGGCAATCGCGACTGGTTGGCTGCCGTGTTGTTCCAGATGTCGGCGAAACGCGCCGCGATGCGAAGCGTTACCTTTTCGCCCGCGCCGCCAATCAACAGCGGCGGATGCGGCTGGCGCACCGGGGCGGGCGCGAGGATCAGGTTTTCTGTCTGGAAGTGCTTTCCTTTGAACGTGAGGCCGGGCTCGGTCCACGCCCGCTTGCTAATCTCAGCCGCCTCTGCGAGCTGCTGCAGCCGGACGCGTGGCTCGGGGAAGTCGTAGCCGTAGCCGCGGTATTCCTGCTCGAACCAGCCCGCGCCCATCCCCAGGATCACACGTCCGTTCGTGATCCGGTCCAACGTCGCGACAACCTTGGCGAGCAAGGCCGGGTTGCGGAATCCCGGGGGCGAGACGATCGTGCCCAATTCGACCCGGTCCGTGATTGCGCCGACGGCGGTGAGTGTGGTCCAACATTCCAGGATGGGGATATCCGGCCGCGGTACCCCGTATAGATGGTCGTTAAGCCAGACCGAGTCATAGCCGAGCCGCTCAAACGCCTCGGCTGCGCCCCGGGTTTCTTCCCACGTACGGCTGATCTGCGGTAATGACACGCCGAAGTGGATCGGTCGGGTGGTCGTTGGCATCGCTCTGGGTCCTTTCTGGTGCCGTTGGGTGTGGTCTGTTGCCCATCGGTGCTGCTGGTGGTTCTGGCCGGAGTGTATCAGCCGCGTTATGGCGGCGGGTAGATGGAGCGAGTCCACCGGTCTTGCGGGATCGGTCAGGCCGCGTACACTGGGACTGAGAACGGGTTCGATGGCCGCGCGTCGCGACAAAGCGGGGTTACCTGGGAATGGCGGGTTCGGTCAGCACTCCCGACATCGAGGAGCGTACGAACGTACGCACTCAGATCCTGCCGCCGTGGCGGGTGATGCTGCACAACGACGACCACAACGCCATGGAGCACGTCTGCAAGGCGCTCGTGGTGACAGTTCCGAGCCTGACGTCCGACCAGGCCGTGGCGATCATGCTCGAGGCTCACACCTCGGGCGTGGCACTGGTTATCGTGACGCCCAAAGAACGCGCCGAGTTCTACAGCGAGAAACTGCGCGAATTCGGGCTAACCTCGACGATCGAGCCGGACTGATGCCCGCTCGGGTACGGGGCAAACTTTCATTTCAGCCCAACGCACGTAGCACCATACGCGTCGCCGGGCTCCTATTTAATGTGTAGAAGTGGATGCCCGGGACGCCGCGCTCGAGTAGCTCGGCACATTGTGCCGTCGCCCAACGAACGCCCAGATCGAGTGCCGCTTCGGGGATGTCACAGCGCTGCAACTCGTTCTCGAGCCGGGCGGGGATCGTCGCGCCGCAGCCGCTAGTAATGCGGCGGATCTGGGCCACGTCGACGATCGGCATAATTCCAGGGATGATTGGGACGGTGATCCCGGCCCTGCGGGCGCGCTCGACGAAATCGAAGTAGAAGGCGTTGTCGAAAAATAGCTGCGTTATGAGGTACGAGGCGCCCATTTCGACTTTGAGTCGCAGGTGCGCGAGATCGGTGGCGCGGTCTTGGCTTTCGGGGTGCATCTCGGGGTA
>DAINSK010000080.1:0-7848 GCA_036741355.1 Chloroflexota bacterium | reverse complement strand
AGACCGCGTGTCTCCCAACTGGTGCTGAAACCTACGAGACCGCGGTGAAGTCCTGGTGATAACCGGCGCGTCCGAATAGCCAACGTGACTTGTTCCTGGTTCAGTCCCGCCAAAACGGTCGGTCGTGCCTCCAGCCAGTCGGTCGCCCCGGAGACGGCGACCTCGACGCGTATTCCTGGCGGCTCTGTGTAGACGCCGATCGTCGCCGTTCGACGAGACCCACGGCGCACGCGGCCGAGCGTGACCAGTTCGGGCTGCAGCAGGAGAATAGGCCCCGCGGTCTCCGTTGGTGCTTCATCAGTAACGGCAACCGCGCTGCCGACGGTCAACACCCCGCGCTGGCGGTCGTATTGCGCCCGACGAACGGGATCGCGCAGCCGTTCCCAGGCGGCGTTGAGCCGTGCCATTTGCGCGGTCGCGTTGGTGGAAACGTTCACGTCGGGATGGTAGCGCCGGGCCAGCACACGGTACGCGGCTTCGATAACCTCCGCTTCGGCGCTCGGGTTGACCTGGAGCAGTTCGTACAGGTCTTCAGTTGCTGGTTGTTGCTGGTCCATCTGGTTGACACGTTCAGCGGTTGCGGCTCAGTGTTCAGCGTAGCACGGGCGGCCTTTCGGCCGCGGGCAATGGGCAATGGGCAGTGGGCAGTGGGGCGGGGCGCCGGGCAGTGGTGGAGAGTGCAATGCCGGGTATTCAACCTTATCGGGATCTGGAAGTATGGCAATTAGGGATGGATCTGGCAGAGGCGTGCTATCGGCTCACGGGTTCGTTTCCACAAGAAGAAACCTTCGATTTAAAGAGCCAGATCCGTCGGGCTGCGATCTCCGTTCCTGCGAATATAGCAGAAGGGTATGGTCGGGATGGATCGGGCGAATACGTGCAGTTCTTGCGCGTCGCGCAAGGTAGTCTCAAGGAGATCGAGACGCACTTACTGCTAGCGCAGCGGGTAGGGCTTTTGGCCGAAGCTGGAGTTGACCCGGTGCTATCCATGTCGGATCGTCTCGGTCGCGCGCTCCGCTCGCTATACCGCTCGATCCAGGCCATGCCCCGCCGCTATGGTGTGAGGGAGGACGGTTTCACCGATGCCTAGACAGAACGCCGCCGGTACTCCGCCCCCCGTCCCCCTGCCTACTGCCCACTGCCCACTGCCCCGTTACGTCGCAGCCGTCGACCTCGGCGGTACGAATTATGACGTCATCGTGTCCGAGGACGGCGAAGTCAAGCGCCAGTTTTTCCCCGCCGGACGAGCGTTGAGCATCGAGGTGGTGCGTGACCTGTTGGGCCGCAGCGGCGTCGCGGAACCGAGCGCGCTCGCCTGGATTGCCGTCACGGGCGGCAGACATCAGAGCCTGCCCAACGATCTGGACGGCACGCCGTTGATCAAGGTGCCGGAGGTCCGGGCGATCGGGCGCGGCGGCTTGCTCGCCAGCGGTCTTTCCGAGGCGCTGGTGGTTAGCCTCGGCACGGGGACCGCGATGGTGGCTGCGCGTGGCGGGCAGATCACCCACCTTGGCGGTACCGGCGTCGGTGGCGGCACGTTGCTCGGCCTCAGCCGTCTGCTTCTGGGCACGGCGGACGCGGTGACGATCGATGCGCTGGCCGAACGAGGCGACCCCGGCCGTATCGACCTGACCGTCGGCGATATCGTCGGTGGTCCTGTCGGGGTGGTGCCGGCCTCGGCAACCGCATCGCACTTTGGCAAAGCTTCCGGCATCATTGCGGGCACCTGGGTCGGCGACGACGCTCAGGCCGAACGCGAGCACGTCGCCGCGGCGCTGCTTAACCTGGTTGGCCAGGCCACGTGCCGGCTCGCGCTGGTTGCCGCGAACGCGAACAGCTTCGATGCGGTGGTTCTGCTCGGTCACCTCGCCGACCTGGCCGGCATCCGCCGTGCGGCAGCGCATATTGGCGCCCTGTTCGGCGGTAGGCTCACAATTCCGCCATATCCGGGCTTTGGAATCGCGCTGGGCGCTCTGGCAGAAGCAGCGGATAGCCCTGCCGCGCGGGCATACGATCGTCAGCGTGGGGCGCCGAGCCGGCAGTAGACAGCCATGGGCTGATGGCGCGCGCGGGTCCTCTAGCGTAACGTCGCGATCGCAACCAGGCCGCAGCTCAATCCGGCGGCAAAGCCGAGGCGACATATGGCGGAAGGCAGTTCAGACACTAATAGCCTCGCTCCCCTGGCGGGGGTGCGGGTTCTCGACCTGACCCACTATCTCGCTGGGCCCCGTTGCACGAAGCTGCTCGCCGACTTCGGCGCCGACGTGATCAAGATCGAGCGACCGGCCGCCGGCGACCCGGCGCGATTGCTTGGCCCTTTCTATCACGACGTCCCAAATCCCGAGGCCAGCGGCACGTTCCTGCCGCTCAATACCAACAAGCGCAGCGTGACGCTCAACCTGCGCACGGAATTGGGACATAAGCTCTGCCTGCGGCTGGCGCAGGGTGTGGATATCGTCGTCGAGAACTTCCGCCCGGGCGTGATGCAGAAGCTCGGAATCGACTATGCGACCCTGGCCGCCCTTCATCCGGCGCTGGTCATGACGTCGATCTCGAATTTCGGCCAGACCGGTCCGTATCGAGACCTACGGGCCAGCGAAATCACCCTGTACGCGATGGGCGGACCGATGAACGTCACCGGACACCGCGACCGGGAGCCGCTTAAGCTCGGCGGCAATATCGTCCAATACCACGCGGGAACCGTAGCGGCCTACGCGACGATGCTGGCGCTCTATCGCGTGGAAGACGCTCAGGAGGCGGGCGAGGAGCTCGTGGGCGAGCACATCGACGTCTCCATCTATGAAACGCAGGCGGGCTTTCGCGATCGGCGCGCGATCAATCTCACCGCTCATGCCTACACGGGCGATATCGCGAAGCGCGGCCTTCCCGGCTCCCGCCCGGCGATCGGAGTTCGGCCCACGGGTGACGGCTTCGTCAACCTCCACGCTTCTTCTCCCAGCCGTTTTGCCGAACTGCTGCGCATGATCGGGCGCGAGGACCTCGTCCTCCAGGTTGAAGGCATTTCGCCGATCAACATTGCGGTCGACTCTGACCTGCTCGGCGAGATCGAAGGCAGCTACCGCGTCTGGCTGCTGGCGCGGGACAAGCACGAGGCGGCCAGGATAGCCCAGGAGCACCATCTGCTCGCGGCGCCGGTCAATACCATTCGCGATCTGATGGAAGATAAAGGTCTCGCCGCGCGCGGCGTCTTTGAAGAGGTCGACCACCCGGCCACCGGGCCGCTGATGTACCCCGGCCGTCCGTTCATCATGGGCGAAAGTCCGCGGCCGCCGGCCCGCCGGGCGCCACTTCTGGGCGAGCATACGGCCAAGGTTTTGTGCGGCGAATTGGGAATCGATCCGGCCGACCTGCCGCGTTTGCGTGAACAGGGAGTGATATGACAACGCAGCGCGGCCAGATAACCAATCGATTGCCCTTGCACGGTGTGCGGGTGCTGGATATCACCGTGGTGTGGGCGGGCCCGCACTGTACGCAACTGCTCGCCGAATGGGGCGCGGAAGTAATTCGCGTCGAGCCGCTTCAGCACGTTCAGCCGAACACGCGCGGTGGTGAGACACGGACGACGCGCGAAATGGCCCTGCGCACCAGGGGCACCGGAATGCTTTACAGCGCGTACCCCGACTTCGATCCCGGAAAGAGGCCCTGGAATCGCTTACCGTCGTTCAATAGCCACGCGCGCAACAAGCGCAGCGTGACGCTGGACCTCAATTTCGAAGAAGGCCGCGACGCGTTTCTCAAGCTCGTCGCCGTGGCCGACGTCCTTGTTGAGAATAACGTGCCCGAGACAATCGAGCGCATCCACTGCACCTATCCGGAACTCGCGGCTGTCAACCCTTCGCTGATCATGCTGCGCATGCCGGGTTTCGGCCTCAGCGGTCCGTACAAAAACTATCGCTCGTTTGGCACGCATATGGAGTCGCTGACCGGCCACCATTACCTGCGTAGCTATCCCGACCTCGATCCGTCCATGACGGGAGACGCATTCACCGCCGACGCTGCCAGCGGCGTAACCGGCGCCTTCGCCGTGATGCTGGCGCTACGCTACCGCCGCCGTACCGGCAAGGGCCAGCAGATCGAGCTTCCGCAGGCGGAAAACTTTTTGTCCTACCTGGCGGAGCCGCTGATGGACTTCGCCATGAACGGCCGCAACACGAAGTCGCAGGGGAACCAACACCCGACCCACGCTCCGCACAACGTCTATCCGTGTGAGGGCGAAGACCGCTGGATCGCCATCGACGTCGGCGACGATTCCGGCTGGCGCGGACTCAGCCGCGTGTTAGGAGAGCCGGCGTGGATGAAGGAGCCGCGCTTTTCGGACACGCTGTCCCGGTGGCACCACCGTGACGACCTTGACTTACTGCTTGCCGAAGAGACTCGCCGCTGGGAAGCGTACGCATTGTGGCATGCGTTGATGTCCGAAGGAGTGGTTTCCGGTCCGGTGCAGAACGAACGCGATGCGTTCAACTGCGTCCAACTTCGAGACCGCGGTTTCTTTGAGTCGTTGAACCATCCCGAGTGCGGCACCTACGACTATCCGGGCCTGAACTTCCGTTTTGAAGGCACGCCAAATCACCTGCGCCGCCACCCCGTGATGCTCGGCGAAGATAACGGCTACGTCTATCACGACCTTCTGGCGCTCGACGATCGGGAGTTCGACCACCTGGTCGAGAACGGCCACGTCGGCATGGACTATCCCGGGCGAAAGGCACCAGATTAGAGACTTCTGAACAAAGTGTTGCATCGGCTGGTACACTGGTACAGGACTAGTAACCGGTCCTGAGGAGATCGTCATGCTGCGCTATCTGGGCTTCGCCGGCCTCGGCCTGCTGGTGCTCGTTATTGCTTCCGCGTCATGCGGCGTGGGAGGCGTTGGCGCGTCGTCGTACCAAAGCGGTTGGTACTACCCGTACTACCCCTGGTATTGGGGGGGTCTGTACAACAGCTACGGCTGGAACAACACGCACTACATCGAATACCACGGCGGCTATACGCGAAACGGCACGTTGGCGCCAGGGTATTCGTTTGACCCCGCCGCGAACGTCGTTCGCTCGCGTTCCGGCCAGCCGGTGTTCCCAAACCCGCGCGGGGTCGACGACATCAAGCCGCAGTCGAACGTGCCCAATCCGCGCACCCTTAGCAACGCGCCGGATTCGATAAAGTCGGCGTCCGGCGGCTGCTCTGGTCAGAACAGCTGCACCGGGGGCGGTAACGCGGTCACCAACAAGTCGGGAGGCAACTCGCCACCGGGAAACGGTGGCTCTTCGTGCTCGGGCCAGGCGAACTGTACGGGCGGCGGCAACGCCATCACAAATAAACCGGGTGGATCTTCAAACCAGAGCGATGCCGGTAAGCAGAAGACCGGCTCGGGGAGCAACAGCAGTTCCAACGGCTCGGGCAGCGCGTCGGGGCAGTCGAAACCAAGCTCGCCGCCGAAACCGAGCGGCCCGTCGAAGCCGAGCGGACCCTCACGTCCCAGCGGGGGCGGCTCACGCGGCGGAGGCAAGCGCTAGCGCGACCTCTCCCCCGGCCCCTCCCCGATGCGGGGAGGGGAGCTTAGGCGGCGTTTTGCGCTGAGTATGAGGCTGACCAGCAACGCCAGCAGTGCCACGTGAGGCGTGCATAGGCTCTGCCAAAGCGCCGAACAACCCGGCAAACGCTCGTTGAAGCACCGCGGGATCGCCCCTTTCCCTGCATCGGGGAAAGGGGAGGGGAATAGAGGTAACCAATGCGCGACGAAGCGATCTGGGCGGAAAACCTGGACTGGGTCGTCATTACCGCCCCTAATCCGACGCAGCTAGCCCAGGCGCTCAAGGATTGGCGCGGCCAGAATCCGAAGGCTGCCGTGCTGGACATCTCGTACGCGGACGGTTACGCCTACGCCGGCCGCATCACGCGCATGGTGGATACCTGGACCGATAACGGCCGGCCGGCCGGCGGTGACTTTACACTCGAGGTCGATCCCGATCCATCCCCTGCCGACTGGGGGCAATGCTCGGCGCTGATCACGCTGCAAATCGTGGAAGAGTAGCGATCTACGCCCGCCAGCCGCGATTTGGACTCTGGCGAACCGCCTCGGTTTCGTTGCAACGGCCTGCGTCGTCTTCCAGCCTGTAGGTGGTGCCCGTTTCCGGCGTCGACGATTCCGCAAGCTCGCAGTCGGAAATTGCAACCAACCGATGGCGCTGACCCGGGGCGACACTATAACCCACGCCGGACTGCATCTCAATCGTTTCAAGCTCGCCCTCGGGACCGTCGACTTCCAGGTGGGCCCGGCCGTGCAGCAGGACGAGCGTCTCGTGCTTCACATCATGGAACTGGAGGCTGAGCCGATGACCAGCGCGGATGTAGAGCAGCTTGCCCGCGTACGGCTTGTCGGGAGGGGTGAACACGAGCTCGTGGCCCCACGGCTTCTCGATGCGCGCGCAGTACGGCGTATTGTCGTAGGCGGAATGGTCTCGCCCGGTTGTCATGCGCGACGCCTCGTCTGGGCAAAGTGCGTGTCGAGCGCCAGGGAAAGGTCCTGCCGTCTCTTACGAGGGATGATACCGTGATCGGCCGGTGCTCACAGCTGCGCAATAACGCGTAAAGTGTTATGCACCTTGACAATTAAAGCTGAGCTACTATACTCCGAGGCAGCGCCGGGTAACCGTGAAGGGCGGTCGAATGGCGTTACCCATCGCGGAGTTCTGTCCGGCATGTCCGTTGCTTCCACGCTCCCTTCCGCTTGGCGCGCCTGCTTATACCGTTCCTTGCTTGCAGCAATCGGTCTGCTGATCGTCGTGATGGCGCTTGGCCGGCCGGGGGCCGTCTACGGCCGCGACCTGGCGGCCGATCTGCAAATGCGCTACATCCATCAGTACCTCGGCAACGCGAGTGATGACCACGATTGCGGTCCGGCCAGCATCGCAATGGTGCTGGATGCCTACAATTTGCGCCCCGCCGGGACCTCGGATGCGCGCTTCGTCGCGAGTATCCGCCGCACCATGGGACTCCCCGCGAACATCGGCACCGTATTCGACGACCTGGAACGCGCTCTTAGCGCGTACGGCCTCCGCTATTCGCTCATCCCTTCCAGCCTGCCCGGAGAGCCCGCCGCCGAATACCAGTTGATGCGCGACGCGATCGATGCCGGCAACCTCGTCATCCCGCTGGTGCATGGCGCTGTGCTCGGCCGCGGTGACGCCTACGGCGACCACTGGCCCCTTCTTGTCGGCGTTGGCGACGGCTCGGTACACCTGCTGGACCCTGACGACCAGGCGGCGCGATCCAGCGACTGGGTTCGTGGCGGCAACATCACGATGTCGACGTCGTTGTTTGAACAGGCAACGATGAAAGCGCAGCCGGGGCCGTACGCACTGGTCATATATGCGCCAGGTCATCGGGCCCCCCTCCAGGCAGGCAGCCAGGCGCAGATCATGGGCACCGACGGCGACGGCGCCTGGCTACGATCCGCCCCTGCCATTGGCGACAACAAGCTGAGCCTGCTGCCCGAGGGGTCAGCGGTGACCGTCGTCGGTCCGTTCCCGCCGCCGAGCGCCGATGGCCATCAGTGGATCGGCGTGAGCAGCAACGGGCAGCAAGGCTACGTCGCCGCGGAATACGTGGCTTCGCAATAAGACGGTCCGTCGATCCGGTGGATGCTCATAATGGCCCCTTCGGTGAGTGCGGCGCGCGACTTCCGATAAGCGACCGACGAGACCTTGGGGGAGCCCGCGCACGCGTGCCCGTATCTCCACTGCCCGTCGAGCCCCCTAACTCCCCGACCTCGGTGCGGCCCCCTAACTCCCCGGCCCTCTTTCCCCCAATTCTGGGGGCAAGAGGGAGCTA
>DAINSK010000079.1:3669-8471 GCA_036741355.1 Chloroflexota bacterium | reverse complement strand
CCGAAGGTCTCTCCAACAGCGATTGCGGCACGTCCTCTGCGAATGCGACGGGGATGGTCGCAGACCGCGTTTCAGGTGCCGTGCTCGTCGCGGACGGAATCGCGGCAGCCACGTTGGGCGTTGGTACCTGAGCCAGTGAGATGATAACCACCGGCTCACGGTGTCCGCCACAGGCGAGCAAACCAGCACAAGCCAGCGCGGCAGTGAGCAGCACTAGCCGGGTACCACCAGCAGCAGCCATACGCCGTCAACCTGAGCTTGGGACCCTTGCCTGATTGGACGACCGGTCCCGCTGGAATCCTACCGCAGCGGTCGTCCCCGAGATAGAGCATGGGCTCTCCCTCACTTTTGGTGAGAGCCCGACGCTGCCGACGGCGCGCTGACCACGGACCCGACGCTGGCCGCTGAGATGCAGGCGGCACGGGACAGCTTCGTGAGCACGTTCGGGCTACCGTCCCAGGAACGGTTCAGAACCCTGCTAGCGTGCCGGCGACGCCGGCAGCAGGACAAAATCCTCGCGTGCCACACGTTCCGCGCCGTAGAAGACTTCCACCCGCAACGTCGCGCGGCCGATGATCGCTTTCACCTGCTCGGGGAAGCAATGCTCGCCGGGGTCGCTGTTCGCGTCGTACAGATCGAACGTCGTGTGCCCTTCCAACACGCTCAGGTGGATGCGGCTGGGTTGATTGATGCGTAAGCAGACCTGGATCTGCTCACCCGCGAAGTAGGTGTGGTCGGTGCGCAATGGAAGCACGTCGAGGCTGGGCACGAATTCCGGCCTGCGGTCAGCGCTCACCTGGCGCGTGCCGCCAGAGGAACTCAGACCGGCGACGATCGCGGTGATCAGCAATATCACCGCGGCTGCCGCTGTCCCCAGCGTCACCAGCAGCCGTCGGTCGAACCGGCGCCTGCCTGTACGCGCCGCCCCGCCCGCCATCGCAGTTCGCCGATCTGGCAGCGAAATCAGGCGCCCGTCGCCCCTGACTCCTTCCGATCGACGAGCCGGCAAGGAAGCCGCGCCGGCCGGGGCAATCTCTGCCGTGCTCCGCTCGAACTCCTCCAACCCCGATTGCACCCGGCCGGCGGCAAACTGCTCGTCGATCGCGATGCTCAGTTGCCGCAACCCGGCCGCGCAGTCGTCGCACTCGGCGAGGTGACGATCGATCTGATCCCAATCGCTGTCCGCGCCGCCGCGCGCGAGCGCGGAGTGCACGCTTTCGCAATCGACGGTTGAAGATTGGTTCTCGTTAGCCATCGCCTGCCTGATTCACGTTTGCACCACCGGCCATGCTTTCACTACCAGGAGTGGACGGTGCCACCCACCGAAATCTTTCGCTGCCGCGAGCCCTACTCGTAACCGCGCCCGCGCAGGTTTGCCTCCATGACCTGCAATCCGCGGTGTTTCCATAGCGATATCTGCGCGGCCGAAACCGGAACTCCGCGCTCGGCCGTCAACCGGGCCGCGATCTCCTGGGGCTTTTCTCCGCCCCAGAAACTGCGTACCAGCGCCTCACGCTGGTCGATACTGAGCTTGCCCAGCCGGCACTTTCGCACCAGCTCTTCGCGCACGGCGATCGCGTCTACCAATCGTTCTTGCGTGTCGCCGGCCGAAGCCTGGCCGTCCGTCTCATCCAATGAGGCGGCGCGGATCGAGGTTCCGCCCGTCGCATTGCCGGAGCGAAGCTCGTCGATCGTCGCACGCTCTACGACGCGCGCCGTCCATCCCCAGAAGGCGTCGGGATCGCGGCAGTCCCGAAAGCGAGTGTTCACGGTTGTGAGAGCTCGCCCTGCGCCGTCAGCGGCCAGCTCTTCCCATTCGGCTTGGGCGACGTTGCTGCCCGCCAGCCGGCGCCGCAACGTAACCAGGGCAGCACGGAACAGGTAACCGTCGTAGTGAACGGCGGTTTCGGACCCTGCTTCCGGCCAGTGCACGCTGAACAGCTCGGCCAGCGTCTGTTCAGCGCCTTCGCCGCCGGCAGCGAGCGCGTGAAACAACGCCGCGAAGTGCAAGCGGCAGCACGCCAGTTCCAGCGATCGCTCTGTTGGCTCGTACGCGCCGGCGTGTGCGAGAGCGACCGCACCCGCGAGATCCGTGGCGGCTGCGCCTGCGAATCGCCAACGATAGAGACGTCCCAATCGCTCGACGATTGCGGTGCAGCGCGCGATTAGCGCTTCCGTCGCAGGAGTTTGATTTGCCGCCATGCGTATGGAGTCTCGCGACCAGAGTCCGGCCCGAGTTGGGCCGCCGAGGTCATCTTACAGAGCGAATACAGGGCACACGTGCATGCACGCGACGGTGTGCAAGAAACGGTTAGGATTCCCGTCCTCTGAATCTAGAACGGGCATGAGGCCGCCATTCGACGGCGGATCTAACCGGTCGGATGAACGGAGGTAGGCAATGTCTCGGTATTCGCGGAGAACGTTAGTCCACGCACTGAGGATGACGGTGATCCTGGGAGCGATGACCGCCTCACTTGGCGTGATGGTCTCTCGGCCGGTTTCAGCACAACAGAGCCCTGACTGTGAGGACCCGGATACCGTCGCCTGTATTCCCACCGACGCCTCAACGTCATCACCGGCACCCCCCACGTACCCATCAGGAAGTGCCGGGGCGGCTGCCGCGCCGGCTGCGCCGCCCGCCATCGCTTTTCCGATATGTCCGCCGCCGTATCCGAGCCCGGTGCCGCCACCATACCCGCCGCCTGTCCCTCTTCCGGCCGCCGGCCAGCCAAACGCGGCCGCGCCATATCCGGTACCACCCTACCCATGCTTCAACGACGTTTTCAGCACGATAAACCGAGGCAACCTCGCCTACGCCAGAGCGATGCGCTCGCTAGACGCGGGTGTGCTTCCCGTGTACTGGGGACAGGACGCGCTGCGGCAACTCCGCGCACAGATCGCCGATCTGCGCGCCAGCGGCAGCTATCGCGTCCTGCGCCTTGTCAGCATCGACGTACTGGAGCAGGCGATCTATCCGGGCTATGCCTGGGTGCACACAACGGAGCGCTGGGCGACGGCGACGTGGTCGTTTGGCGGCTTCCAGTACGATTCGAGCGATAGCTGGTATGACAACCAGTACTATCTCTACCGCGCCGGGGGAGGCTGGATTATCGGGTCCGACGTAGTGAACTGACCGTCACGGACAATTGTCGCCAGACACAACGAGGCCCCGGACGGCTCTCCCTTCGTCCGGGGCTTCAATCGTTGCAGGCCATGCGCTGGAAGCTGTTTCCTCAGATTCCGGAGCCGTCCGGGGGCGGTCCTTTCGGTCCGAAATCCTCTCGATATTGCGCCCAGTCTGTTATGGCCTTGCATCCCTATTATTATCCTATAACAGCCGCTGTCAACATAAACGGCGTGAAGATTCTGTTGCGAATAGCGCGACTTGACATAGTACAGGCTATACCTCCGCGCTATAGCGGAATGGCTGTGAATTGTCGCGGGGCACCAATCGGATTGCCATTTGCCGCGAGGATGATATGGTAGACCTGTTAGCCCGCAACGCGAAGGGAGACCGCCGAATGGTGGCACAGGACGAAACACAAACGATCACATTGGTAACGGTGACGCCCGCGGCGGCAGAGCATGTGAAGCAGGTCCTTTCGGAACGTGCGAAACCCGAGGCGGCGCTCCGTCTGTTCATCGCGGGAAAGACTTGCTCGGGATTCCAATACGGCATGGCGATCGCCGACGGTCCGGAATCCGACGACATCACGATCGAACAGAACGGCGTGCGTCTGATCGTCGACGAGGTCTCGGCCCCGTTCCTGAACGGCGCCCAGATTGACTTCGTCGACGACGTGATGCAGAAAGGCTTTACCATCTCCAACCCGAACGCGGCTGCCGGTGGCGGCGGCTGTGCGTGCGGCGGTGGCGGATGTGGCTGCGGCGCCGGTGGCGGGCACGGCCACTAATGCATTTCTAGGTCAAAATGGATAGACAGGAACAGATCGAGTTTCTGGTTGAACACTACAAGCACCCGTATAAGCGCGGCGCAGTGCCGGACGCCGACGCGGAGGTCGAAGGCGGGAACCCCGGCTGCGGCGATATTGTTCGCATCTACTTGAGCGTCGACGAAGACGGAAAGACCATCACAGACGTTCAATTCACCGGCGAAGGCTGCACCATCAGCCAGGCCGCGGCGAGCGTGCTGATGGAGTTGCTCGACGATGGCGGCCCGACGAAAACCCTGGAAGATGCCCTCCAGATCGATCACAAGACCTTGATAGGGGTGCTTGGCGAGGAAACCGTCAAGGTCCGCCCGCGCTGCGCGACACTTGCACTCGATACTCTCAGGGCCGCCATTCGCAAGTATGAGCGCGAAACGCTGATGCGTGAGCACGGCATCGACCCCGAGACGGTCAACCAGAGGGCACGGTAGCCGTCTTGTCCCGAGACTAGCTGATCACCAACGACAGACCGAGCAGCGCCACTAAAGTTCCGGCGACCGTGAGCTTGGTTATGCGCTCGCCCAGCAACCACGCCGCCATCGGCAGCGCGAACACCGGCGACAACGAGTTCAGCAGCGACGACAACCCGGCCCCGACCTCTCTGAGCGCGTAGACGTACAACAGCGACCCGAGGCCGCTCCCCACGATACCGGCCGCGGCGACCAGCCCGAGGTCGCGGCGGCGGTACCGGCGAAGGTCCAGCATTCCCTGACCGGCGGCAATGCTGCCCAGAAACAACGCGGCGGCAGGAACGCGCACGGAGTTGACGACGACCAGGCTGGCGTGCTCGGTCAGCACCCGCAGCCAGATCGTCGAGATCGCCCACGTCACCGAAGCAATCAGTACCATGGC
>DAINSK010000079.1:0-3569 GCA_036741355.1 Chloroflexota bacterium | reverse complement strand
CCGCCCATGTCTCGCGCTTCATGGCGCTATGGCGCCGCCATTTCGGCCATCCTGGTCGTCACCGCCGCGATCGTCGTCGGATTTGTGTTGTTTGCTTCCAACAGATCCGGTGGGGGCGGCAACACCACGACGGCGAAGCTCATCCCGGCCACTGCACCTATTTACGGCGTTATCAATACCGACCTCACCTCCGGCCAGTGGGTGGCTGCGTTCAAGCTCGCTGAGCGTTTGGGCCAGGACAAGCCGCAGCAGCGCCTGCAGGACACGGCCAGCAGCGGTAGCGACCTCGACTGGCAGCGCGACGTGGTGCCGTTCTTGGGGGGCGACGCGGGCTTCTATCTGCGCTCCGCCGACATCGGCAGCGGCATTCCTTCACTGGCAATCGTTATCCGCTGCAAAGATGCAGGCCAGGCGATGAACGTGCTCCTGAAACAGGCAGGCGGATCGTTTACGAAAGCAAGCCATGAAGGCGTCTCGTATCAATTCGACGCTGATAAGTCACAATTCGTGGGACGAATCGGCGATCACCTCATCCTGGCGACCGACGAACAGAGCATGTTCGACGTGCTCGACGTTCATGCCGGCAAACAGAAGCCGCTCGACGGGGTCGCGGCGTTCAAGACGCTCAACAGCAAGCTCGGCGGCAACTACCTCGGGTTCTTCTACGTGGACGCGAAGGTGTTGGCCGACAACGCGCTCAAAGGCAATAACGACCTGGAAACCGCGATGGGCAAGGCCGGCGCCGATTTCGCATTCAAGCCGGTCGGCATCGCCATCAGCGCCAAAGGCAATTCGTTCCTGGTAGAAGCAATTACCACCGGCAAAGCGGATGCGGTGTCATCGCTGCTGAAGTCGCACCAATCTCGATTCGCCAAACTCGTCCCCGCCGACACGGCGATCTTCGTTTCTACGAGCAACGTTACGCAGACGTACAACGACGAGATCAAGAGCAACCGCAAGGACATCGACGACGCAATTGCGAAGGAAGGGCAGTATAAAAGTCTCGACGACGCGCTCACACAGCTTGGAACAACGTTTGGGCTCGCCAGCCTCCAGGACTTGATCAAGCAATTTACCGGCGAAACGGCGGTCGCGGTCCGGTTCCCAGGTCCGAACCTTGACTCACCGGATTTTGTGCTCATCGCCGATGTAGCGAACCTCAAGCAGGCGCAGGACGTGTTCGGAAAGGTAACTCAAGCGATCGCTGACAGCCCGCCCAAGTCGCAAAAAGTTGGCGGCGCCGACATGTTCACGTTCACCTCAAGCGGGGACACCCTCGCCTATACGGTGAGCGACGGATACGTGGCGATCGGCAGTGCGGACAGCGTCCGCGCGATTCTGGAGAAGAAGGGGGCGGTGCTTGCGGATCTGCCCGGTTATCGCGACACGGCGGCGCAGGTGTCGGGTGGGCTCGGCACGTTCGCCTACGTAGACCTCGCATCACTGCTGACCAAGCAGATTGGAAGCTCCGGCGATATCGGCCAGGCGGAGAGCGCTTTGCGGGGACTGCTCGTAAACCTTGTGGGCGATAGCGGCGCACTGCATCTTACTGGCGCCGTCAGTATCGGCAAATAGCCACGCCACGCATTCAGGCCCGGGCGTGCTACCGGACCATGCACCCTCGGAGTACACTGTTGAGCGTCGGTGAGGCGTAAAAGCGAAGACAATTAGCGATATGGTATCCGCGTTGAGGAGCCACTGCTTTCGACTTGCCGTTCATGGGGCGCGCATGGCTGCGGGACCTCTTGTGCTGGTCGGTTTCTTCCTGCCCTGGGCCGACGGCCCGGGCCTGCTCGCCGCAAGTGAGTTTACCGGGCTGCGCCTGATCGCCTTCGCCGGACGTCTGGAGCTGTTAGACCTGACAATGCTCGAGAACGGCAGCCTCTGGCTCGTCCGGCTGCTTTTGTTCGCTATGGTCGTGGCGGCCGTGTGGAATACCTTACTGGCGCCGGCGCATCGCTGGCACTTTGCCTACGCGATCAGCGGGTGGTACCTGGTGGCCATCATGGCGCTGGCGCTTGGGATTGGCGTTGCCCGTTCCGGAATCGTCATGCCACACCTTGGACTCGGGCTCTGCGGCGCCGGGGCCATCCTGTTCGGGCTCAGCGAACTCGCGGACTTTGTGCGCCGAAGGGGCGCTATCCCAACGGCTACTCTTTCACCCCGACCCGCCACGTGCCTTCCGCTTCAATCACCACGATGAACCGGCCGGTCCGGTCGATGCGTCGCGTGACGACGCCGCGATACGGTCCGGTCGTCGCTACGAGCGGCACCGGGTGGTCGCCGCGACTGTCGAGCAAAGTGGCCCGGAACGGCGAGCCCTGCCACACCTCGTGTTCGATCTGCAACCGCCTGACACCAGCAGGTAGTGTCAGATAGACCACCCCATCGGATCTGCCGGTAGCATTGGCAACCGCCGGCCGCGAGGCGACCCATGGGTGTTCAATTTCCACAGTCCAGGGTCCGCCCGCATCGATTACCAGCGTGAACCCACCGGTCCTTGGTACCGTCACCGTGGTCGTGCCCGTGTACGGCCGCGCCGTTTCGACCAACCGCTTGACGAGGTTGCCGTCGCCGTCGAGCAGCCGCACGCGGAATACCCCGCTGCGAGCGCCCGAGTGATGGATACGCAATTCGGTGAAGCCCCGTTTAAGCCGTACGGCAATCGGTTCCGGCCTGGCGTCGCCACGTAGATGAATTACCGAGGCAGCGGTTTCGCCGGTCGCGTTGTGCAGCGCCGCATAGTCGACTGCAGTCTCCGCAAATGCTGCAGCAAAGGAGCCGGCACTCTCTGGCCGGGCGTTCGGCTCCTTGGCGAGCGCGGCCCCGACCGCCGCATAAACTTGATCCGGCAGCCCCGGGCGAAGGTCACGCAATGGCGGCGGAGCCAGGTGCGCGTGGCCGTAGAGGACATGCGCCGGGTGACCGCTGAACGGCAGACTACCGGACAGCATCTGGTACGCGAGTACTCCCAGCGCGTAGATGTCTGCAGGCGGACCAACGCGGTCGCCACGCACCTGCTCGGGGGCGGCCGTCTCGGCCGTACCGAGGCCGCTGCCCGGTTCGGTTAGCCGCGTTCCCACGGACGGCAACACAATGCCAAAGTCCATCAGCACCACGCGGCCGGCGTCTGTAAGCATGACGTTGGCATCCTTCACGTCTCGATGGACGAGGCCGGCGGAATGCACGCAGTCCAACGCCGACGCCAGCGCGGTCACTATTTCCGTTGCACGCTCGGGCGGTAGCTCCCCGGACTCGTGGATGATCCTTGCTAGCGTTTTACCCTGGAGCAGTTCCATGGCAAAAAACGGCCGGCCGCCGTCATCGCCAACGTCGTAGACGGTGACGATGTTCGGGTGGTGCAGTGCTGCCAGGGCGCGGGCCTCAGCCAGGAAACGCTGCCTATCTTCCGCGGACGCCGATAAGCTCGCCAGTAAGACCTTCAGCGCGACGTCGCGGGCGAGCAACGGGTCACGAGCGCTGAATACCTCCGCAAAGCTGCCGCAACCGACGAGACCCAGAAGCTCATAGCGTCCCAGTGTCATTCCAGGCGCAACCACGACTCCTCC
>DAINSK010000078.1:0-8567 GCA_036741355.1 Chloroflexota bacterium | reverse complement strand
GATCGTCTATCGCCGCCACAAGAACTCGGTGCGCGCGACTGTCTCAGAACTCATCTGCACCGCGGCTCGATGAGACGTTGATTGCGAGACGGGTTGTGAGACTGACGCTCTCGCGTGGTCTACAGTGCTACTCGGATGACGCACCGTCTGACTCAATTTGGGTCGTTAAAGAGATGGCCCCTTCATTGCGTTGGTGGCGGGCCAATGCCACTATCCAGACAGGCGGGCGAGCATACGAGGTGTCGAAGTGAATGCGTCGTTGGCGAGTATCGGTGCCATCACCCTGTTCGTCGAGGACCTCGACCGGGCGAAGGGGTTTTATCAGAACGCCTTCGGTCTGCCTGTGCACTTTGAAGATGCGAACTCCGCCGTCTTCAAGTTCGAGCACACGCTCATCAACCTGCTGAAGCTGCCCGCGGCACACGAGCTCATCGCGCCGGCGGTTGTGGCGAGCCGCGACGCCGGGGCGCGGTTCCAGTTCACCATCTGGGTGGATGACGTGAATGCGGTCTGTGCAGAGCTGGCGGAGCGCGGCGTGGCGCTGCTCAATGGTCCGATGAACCGGCGGTGGGGGCAGCGCACCGCGAGCTTCACCGACCCGGATGGTCATATCTGGGAAGTCGCCGGGCCGCTGTCCTAGGCACGCGTCGCCGCGGCGCCCGAGCGAGACGCGCAGGCGTTCGTCCCGAATCCGAGGGGACTGAGACAGTGCCGAAGACTGTTCAGTCATGGTCCACGTGGGGGTGCAGAGGGCCAGCGCAACCGTGCTGACGGTGCCGAGCACCCCGAGAGCAGACCTCGCCACGACATGCCTTACACATATTTGCAGTTGAGGCTGTCGTGGCGAGGTGTCAGGTGGCTGAACCGGGGACCGTTCCTTACAGGACAAGCACTGCCCCGACCAACGTGACCAGCGCACCGAGCAGCTTCCCACGCCGAGGGCGTCAGCAGGCCGAGACACGATGACGCGATCGTGTATCGCTGCCGCAAGAACTCGGTGCGCGCGACTGTCTTAGAACTTATCTGCGCCGCGGCTCGATGAGACGTTGGTTTCGAGACGGGTTGTGAGACTGACGCTCTCGCGTGGTAGCTACGGGGCCGTGGCGAGGGCGGCGAGGCCTGCCTGCGCCACCAGCATGTCCTGTTCGGCCTCCCCACCACTGACGCCAATCGCCCCCGCGACGGTGCTGCCCTGCATGATGGGGTAGCCGCCACCAATCATCGTGAAGTGGGACACGGTCCCGAGACTCGCCAGGATGGCGGGCTGCTCTTTAAGCGCGTCGTAGAGCACGTCCGTGGGCGCACCAAAGGCCGCAGCGGTGTACGCCTTGTCCTGAGCGATGCCGACGCTCAGCAGAATCGCCCCATCCATGCGGCCAAAGGCTTTGAGGATGCCACTCTCGTCCACCACGACAATCACCATCGGCACGCCAAGCTCCCGTGCCTTCACCTCGGCAGCCTCAATCATCACCTGCGCCGCTTCGAGCGTGATGGACGGCCGCTGCACCGTCAGCGGTGGCGTTTGGGCGACGGCTGCGTGAGACCAGCCGAGGCCGGTGACCACAAGGGCAAGCGTGATGATGAGACGGAGCAGCAGCGGACGGCGGTGGCGGGCGGCGGTCATAACAGGGACTCCTGCATGCGTGGTGGTACGGGTATGCACGCTGGTGCCCTGCCGTGTCAAGCGGCGCTCCGCTTCCCCTGGTCCACCGGCTAACGCCGAGGTGAGCCCGAGCCCCGTCTCAGAGCAGGGAGGTGACAGGCATGGACTGCGGCGCAATCGGCTGGACTGCAGCACGATCAGCGATGGCTCTGTGCCGGCCGGGTGAACAGCGGTACGTACACGATGCTCAGTTGATAACGACAATGTCAAGGATTGGTTGAAATATTAGCCTGCTGTGCACCAACCGGTATCACCGGCTCCACGCCTCCGCGGACGCCGTGCAACCGCCACGGAAGCACCGGGGCCGGCACCCGACCCGGTCTGTCGCGCCCTGGATTGGTACCGGGCGCGAGGATATGGGAACCGGGCGGAGCCGGGGTTCCAGGGAACGGGTGTGGAAACGCGTCAGTGGTCGTCGCTTACGACGATGGCTGGCAGGCCGTCGGCGGCGCCCCGCCCCGCGTGCGGTCGCTCATCCAGGCCAGCGTATCGGGCATCGAGGGCTCGATCACGCTCAGGTGGCCTTTGCCGGCGTACTGGTTGAACGCAACCGTGTCGCCAACGGCGCACAACCGTTGCACGAACGACGCGGTGAACTGGGGCCGGATCAGCGGGTCCGAGCCGCCCTGGAAGATCAGCATCGGCGCCGGTGTCCTGGCTGCACCGGGCGTATTGCGCGTGATCAGCTCCGGCCAGGGCGCTGCTTTCACACCACCCGCCTTGATGTAGTCCGGCGCCGGTCGCAGCAGGAACGCCAGCAGATCGCCGGCCACGCAGTCCTCGTCGATCACCTTCATCCGATCGACGGCGCGTGCTGTCAGCATCGACTCCGCCTTGGCGTTGGGATAGGCAACGCTCCAGGCACGCACGATCATCACGATCAACCCGGTAAGCGGCGAACGCTTCGTCACCGCGGCCGCCTCATTGGCGAGCAGGCCCAGCTCGGCCGCGGGCGACCCGGCGACAACGCCCAGGATATGCAGCTCAGGCGCATACGTCGGCGCCAGCTGACCGGCGAAGGCAGCGGCCTGCCCGCCCTGCGAGTGTCCCCAGATGAAGGTCGTGTCGGAGAGCGACAGGCCGGCCAGCCGCCGGATCATGCGTGCGGCGTCGAGCACGTTGCGACCCGCGTCCTCGCCGACTAGGTACGGAGCGACGCCCGGTGTGCCCAGGCCGACGTAATCTGTCGCCGCCACCGCGTAGCCGGCCGTGATAAAGGAGGCCAGCATCTGGTCGTAAAAGGACGCCTGCGTCAGCCGATCCTCGAACGGTTCCAGCGAAGGGGCACAGACGCGCGCGTTGCCGACCGTGCCATGCGCGAGCGCTACGACCGGGAAGCCGCCCGCCGGTGCGGGGCCGCCGGGGACGAGCACGAGTGCCGATACCGCCAGGTCCCGGTTTTGATCGCTGGTGGAGTGGTAGAGCACCCGCAGGGCAGTGACGCCGGCCGGGGCGTTGTCGACAGGCTCGCTGCGGATGACATCGCCGGGGTGGCCGGCAGCGAGCGGTCTGGGCGGGTTGTAGAACGGGAACAGGGCCTCCTGCCGCGCCCGCTGATGGCGGAGGCGCAGGGCAAACACGAGCACGACCACCGCGATGATTGCAACGAGAACGGCCGGAACGATGGCAAGGATGAGCAGAACGCGACGCATGTGCAACCTCCATGCGACGCAGCGAAGGTCGCTCGGATCACCGTAGCGCACGACAGCCACGTGGTGATAGGTCTTAGGCGCATGATGTGGATTCATGTGAGGTCCAAGCCAGCCTCACGCCAGCGATGGGCGAGGGTGAGCGCCGCGAATTGGGCCGAGACACGGGCGTCGCGTGCGAACATAGCCCTATCGACCAGGCGCCCACACGCTATGACGCGATGGTGTCTGGTGGTGCAGGCACGGCGCCCGCATCCCGTGCCCATCGACGCAGCCCCGCTCGACGCCTGACACTGTGTGCCACGTTCGTGCGGCCGGCAGCCAGTGGCACTGGCTACTCGTCGACTCGCGGTGGGCCTGTCCGCAAACGTGGGCGGGTTGGAGGCCGGCGGCATGAATGAGCCCCGCCTCTTGCCTCGGAAACGGTACCCTGCCGGGCGTGTGGCAAGGGCGTGCTGGTCGCGGCGTACCGCGGCACCGATCCGAAGGACATCTGATGTGCAGGTTGTCGCGTCACGCGGCGGGCGTCCGTGCAGCCCGCACCCTCGCAGGAACGGAGAGCGGCCTAGCGCGACGTGGGCGGTCGGTCAGAGGCGCTCATGCCTGCGAGTCACGCAGCCGCGCTCGCATCGCGAACAAACGAGCAAGCAACCCAACCGCTGCACGGCGTGAGGATTGCTCGTTTGCTCGGAATGGTCGCCGCCGAATTCGCCTCAGTGGGCGCGAGCGATGGCAGCAGCGCAGGACTGCATCGCACGACGGGGCCAGCGCTGATCTGCTTCCCTCCGTCTGCCACTTACCCATGGGGTTCCGTATTTCGCGGGCGCTTATCATGGCGTATCTCCTCACCGGAGGCGTCCCTCATGCCCCCCAATAAGGTCGCTCGCTCTCGAAGCGGGATCAGTTGCTCCTGAAGGAACAACCGGATGTCTTCGCGCGACTGTTCGACCGCGACGCTGCTGTCTCGCTGCCGGAGTGATCCTCCCCCTATTGGTGCTGCTCGTGGTCGTACCGTTCCGATTCGGCGGCCAGGTGTTAGCGCTGGCGGGGAATCGCATTACGTATCATCGCCATCAGCTCGCCGGCACAGGCCGCGGTTACTGACAGTTTCAAAACTGTCATGCGAGCTGGCCAAGACTGACAAGCCTTCAGGCCAGGGTCAGGAAGGCGACGTGGATCTCGGGTTGCGTTCGTTGCGAACGATGAGCTTGGGATGGCGAGCCAGCCACGCCCACGAGCACTCCACCACCCCGCGATGCCACCTCAGGCGCACGCTGAACTCGACGCCTCGCCGCGCGATCCGCACCCGGTTGCCCACGAGGCGTTGGCAGCGACTGGTGTGCTGACGGCGTACACAACAACGCCCGAGGTACGGGTGGGCCGTACCTCGGGCATTTGGTCTGTACCGCCTCGCCTTCCCGAGCCCTGCTCGCTATCCGAGCGGACTGCGGCCGCCAATGTTGAAGTTGAACGCGCCCGGGTTGCTTACCCCCGAACTGGGGGTTATCGAACCGCGTGGTCACTTGCAGCCTGCCATGATTCTCGGCATGCCGGCCTGCATCAAGTAACCGCGTACGTCGACATCTTCGCCGAGGGAACCGACCGCGCCCCAATCCATGGCCTTCAGCGCGACGATCTCCTGTGGCGTCACATCGCGATCCGTAAACACGCCATCGGGGTCGTCCGCGATGGCCTGCCGGAACGCCGGATCGATCGTTGCACGACTAACGATACGCTGGACCGCTTCGAGCGACATTTTTCTCACCTCCTCTCATTTCTTAATGTGCGCGTTCGCCCGCGGTCAACGATCGACCGCGGGTAGCGTCGCCTGTTTCGACGCGGAACCCGCCCCGGCGCCTGCAAGGATCTGCCGCGCAATCCGCAGCTCCGCGAGCATCTCCGCCATAGGCGGATAATTCTGGTCACGCTCCAGGAGAATGCCCTTCACCGGGACCTGCGCAACCACCCATTCCGCCATACGCCAGATCCCATCCGGGACGGGCTGGTTGTGCGTGTCCGCCCACTTTCCATCCCAACTGCCGCCGACGTCCTGCTCGCCACCAGACACATGGATGTAGACCGTGCGCTCCAGCGGCGCCTGCTCCAGCCAGGCGTAAGGGTCGAAGCCGAAATTCAACGCATTGATGCAGAGATTGGTGACGTCCAGGAGCAGTCCGTGCTCTGTGTCCCGCAAAATTTCGCCGATGAACACGGGCTCTGGAAGCCGGTCGGGCATGGGCACCACGAACTTATAGAAGATGTTCTCGACTAACAGGGGGCGGCGAAGCCGGCCGGCGAAGATGTCCATGTTGCGCCGGAACGTCGCTGCTTGCTCCCGGGTAAAGGGTATCGGCATGCCGTGCAGATACTTCCCGAGCTCACCGTCGGGCTGATTTCCCATGTCGATGTGATCGCCAACCACGATCGGATCGAGCCTTTCGACGAAGGGCGCAAGTCGGTCGAGGTAGTCCAAATGCGCGCCGCTGGCATCGCCAAGCGACATGTACACGCCGTGGGCGACCGTGGTGAAGGTTCGCTTGAGGTCCAGCAGGCGGTCCTTCCACCCCGGCATCTGCCCCATGAACTGGTCGACCGGCACTTCCAGGAAGTCGATGTCGTCCCGGTGAGCCAGAATCGCATCGTGCAGGTCCGCCTGGTAGCCGAGGCCGGCGCCCAGGAACGGTAGCTGCTCAAACACGACTCGCCTCTCTTACGGCGCCCACCAGGCGGTCCGACACATCGGGCGCAGGCGCGGGCTCGGCCTGTATGCCGCCCGCCTGTCGTCGGAGGTGGTCTGCGCGGACCGTGTCGTGGATGACCTCCTGAAGATTCCCGATCACGTAATAGATGCGCGCCCGCAGTTCGTAGATCGCCGGATCGTCTGGAGTAATGGAGGTGGCCAAGTAGCAATCGCCCAGCGCGCGGGCCACCTGGCCTAGTTGCAGCCGGGCTTCCGCTCGCACGATGTACGGCTCGTGGGCGTGCTGCACGCGGGCCCGCACGATGAACGGCCAGTGAGCCTGCTCCTGATAGTCCGCTTCGATGGCCTGCCCGCAGTCTGCTACGGCGGCAGCCGGGTCACCGAGGGCGAGCTGGGCGCGGGCCCGGCCAAGATAGAGCTCCGACGCGTACCGCGTGCATTCACCCGTGGCCAGTACCCCGGTGAAGTCCCGGATCGCTTCGGCGTACCGGCCGATCTCCTGGTAAATCATGCCGCGCCAGGCCAGCGCCTCCCAGTCATCTGGCTCCATGCGCACACCGTCCTCGGCGTCCGCGACCGCCCCAGCATGATTGCCCTGGTGAAGGTGGGTCATGGCGCGCAGGCCAGATGCATGGCCATGGGGACTGAGATCGAGCGAACTGGTCACGTCTGCGAGCGCCGCGTCCGGGTGGCCCATCTGCAGGTGGCAGATCGCACGCGACGCATACGCGCGACTGCGCTCGTCGTTCGGCAAGGTTGGGGTGCCGCCGATCGCCCGGTCTAGCGCGGCGATCGTCGCTTGCAGGTCGCGCACCGTCCAGAGTGCCTCAGCGAACTCGAGAAACAGGATGGGCGCTGTCTCCCCACGCGCGATCGCGAGGCCGCACGCGACCAGCTTCTCCATGGTGGCCTCGAACAGCGGTGACTCCGGACTGACACACATCCCGTGCACCTCTTCGACTGACCCAGCCACGGCTTCGTTGGAGCCTCGCACCACCGTACCACAATCGGAGATGCTGTGTAGCTTCCGCCAAGCTATGGCCGGTTCCTGACGCTGTCAGTGCGTGCGCTCAGGTGTTGAGCTAATTTCCACAAGAGAGCTGGATCACGGTCAGCGACCCTGAGTGGATGACGCGATCGTGGGCTACAAAGCCGCCGCGATTGTGAGGCCAGTCTTCTGCGAGTGCAGGAAGGTACGCTGGCGATCGCACAGCACCGGTTACCATAGACCTAAGGACGGTCCTACTCGGAGTCGATTCAGGCAGCCCGCCTATCGGCTCTCTCGAGAAACCGAATGAGGCGAGTTGTGACTAGCTTCATCCTGCGCTCATCTCCCAGTGCGCCAACCAGTGGTGCAAATGCACTGTCAACGAAGGCTTCAGCGCCAATGAAATCGCAGCAAAACGGGGATCCTGCCGGCATTAACGCAAGTGGTGCGAGGCACTCGGCGTACAAGTCCTTTAGCCGAGTGTCAGTTGCGTCCAGACATCCTCGCGCTCCAGCGCTGACCAATGCACCAAGAGCGTCAGCAGGGCGCGATCGCGCGACCAGCGTCACTGGATGGTCAGCGTCCCCTTCATGGCCACTGGGTCCGCGTCGCACATGAAGTTGTACGTTCCGGGCATGGTGATCGTGAAGGTGACGCTGAACGTGTTCGGCCCTTGCTGCAGCGGCGTGGCGATATCCTTACCGGCGGCATCTTTCACGCCCACCAGGTGCCAGTTGTGAATGGCGCCCTTGTTCTGCACGGTCACGGTGAGGGGCTGGCCGGCCGGCGCTGCCATCTTCGTGACCGAGTACTGGGTGTCGGTGGCCACCTCAACGATGGCGGGCGCGGCGCCCGGCGTGCCGCCCACCTGCGCACTCGGCGTGACCACGGCTGCGCTTCCGCCGGCGCTACTCGCCGTGTTCGTCGTCTTGGTGGCGCTGTTGTTGTTGTTGCTGCTGCTGCTGCAGGCCACTGCCCCAATCAACAGAACCGGCAGGGCGAATGCCGCGAGGGAACATGCGAACGAACGGGTCATAACTGCCTCCGCTAGGTCTGATCGAACGAACCGGGACCGTCTGCTTAGGTCATCCCCGTCTCAGAAACGTCCGCGTCGTTGCTGCTCAAGGCTCGTACAACCTGTCCGATGCAGCAGCCCGACCGGGCGGCTCCTCTGGGGTCTGTGGCTCTCTCCGCGGCCTTGGCGCAGCCGCTGGTGTTCCTCAGCATACATGGAGCCGCAGCGCTACGCACCCAAGAGATCCGAGACGAGCGAGAGGTAGAACGCTACGCCCAACGGCAACGCACTCTCGTCGAGGATGAAGCTCGGGCTGTGGGTAGACCCTCGGTTCGTCGCACCCGGCGTTCCGGCGCCGATGCTAGCGAAAGCGCCCGGCACGCGCTGGAGGAAGTAGGAGAAGTCCTCCGACGGCATTGCCGGCTCGGGCGTGAGCACGTTGGCGCTTCCAAAGACCCGCTCTGCAGCGCGACGAGCGACCGCAGCCATGGCATCACCAGGCATTCGGGAGCACCAGCATACTCGGACCCTCGTGCAGACGGCGGAAGGCG
>DAINSK010000077.1:0-8661 GCA_036741355.1 Chloroflexota bacterium | reverse complement strand
CGCGCCTCTCGCCGGCCGACTTTCATCGAGCTGATATTAATGTCAAACTCCTTCAACAGCATCCCGACCTGCCCGATCATGCCGGGGATGTCCTGGTTGTCGAGAATGAGCAGGTACTCGTCGGATGGGCTAACGTCCACGCGCAGGCCATCGATCAGGACGATGTGAGGCTCTCCATGCTCGACGCCCGCGACAATCTCGGTCGTGCCGCCGCTGGTCTTGAGGCGCACGCCTACCGCATTGCCGATGCCTTCGTCCGCCTGGGGATCCTTGTGCTCGACCACGTGCAGACCGCGGTGCTCGGCCACCAGGTCGGCGTTCACAACCGTTACATTCTCTTCTGAGATCGGCTTGAGCAAGCCTTTGATGACCGCAGCCCTTAGCACGCTGGTATCGTGGAGCGATAGCTCGCCGTTGTACCGGATCTCGATTTCGCCAAGCTGCCCGCGGCCGAGCTGTGTCGCAATCGAGCCGGCCATGACAGCGGCCTCTATAAACGGCTTCAACATGGACAGCGCTTCGGGCGGGATCAAGGGGGCGTTCACAGCGTAGCGCGCCGGCTCGCCCTGCAGCACGGCAACGATCTGTTCCGCCACGTCGACGGCTACGCGCTCCTGGGCTTCAGTGGTCGACGCGCCGAGATGCGGAGTCACGATGATGCGATCGTCGTCGCTGAGTGCCGTATCGGGCGCCGGCTCCGTTGCAAAGACGTCCACGGCGGCTCCGGCAACGCGCCCCTCCTTTACCGCCGCGAGCAAAGCCTCTTCCTCGATGATTCCGCCGCGGGCGGTGTTGATCAGCCGTACGCCGGGCTTCATCAACGCGATCTCCTCCGCGCCGATCAGGCCACGCGTGCCCTGCGTCAGGGTTGTGTGCACGCTGATAAAGTCGGCGCTCGAAAGCAGGCAGTTCAGGTCTACAAGCTCCGCGCCGAGCGCTTTTCCGCGCTCTTCCGGTACGAACGGATCGAATGCGAGGACGCGCATCTCCAGCCCGCGTCCACGCCGCGCGACCTCCGATCCGACCTGGCCGAGTCCAATCACCCCCAGCGTCTTACCGCGCAGCTCGACCCCGACGAACTGGCTCCGTTTCCACTCATGCCTGCGCAGCGATGCATCCGCCTGTGGGATGTGACGCGCGAGCGCGAGCATCAGCGCGATTGCGTGTTCCGCCGCCGAGATCGTGTTCCCCGTCGGTGCGTTCACGACGATCACGCCGCGGCGGGTTGCCGCGGGAATGTCAATGTTATCGACGCCGACTCCCGCGCGCCCGATAACCAGGAGCTTCTTGCCCGCTTCGATTAGGTCCGCGGTCACTTTCGTCTCGCTGCGAACGACGAGGGCGTCGTACTCTCCGATCCACTCGCGAAGCTGTTCGGGCGCGGCGCCGGTTCGCACGTCCACCTGCGCGACGCGTTCCATCAGGCTCACGCCGTCCTGGGCAATCGGATCGGCGACCAGGACTCGGAACGTCATGGTTGTTTCCTGGGAACTATCAGCTACTGCTGGCTCCAACTGGGGCAAAGCCCAGCACCGGCAATTCCTGCCGGAGGGCGTCGATCACGGCCTGAACGTCAGGCACGTCGACGAGGCCAAGGTGGCCGATCCGGAAGAGCTCAGCAGCGGTCGATCCGCGTCCGCCAGCCACCACCACGCCGTGTTTCTCGCGCAACGCTTTGCGCAGGTCCGAAGCGCCGACGCCCGCGGGTGCCCGTACGGCGGTAACTGTCTCGGAAGCAAAACGGGGGTCGGCGAAGAGTTCGAGACCGAGGCTGGTCACGCCTTTCCGTGCCGTCTCAGCGCAGCGCTGGTGACGGGCATACACGTTCGGCCACCCTTCGCGCTCGAGCAGGCCGAGAGCGACTTCCATGCCGTAGAACAGTGATTCCGCCGGTGTCCACGGCGTCTCACCCTTGTCGGCCGACTCCTTTGCCCTACCGGCGTCCAGATAGAAGCGCGGCATCCGGCTGCTGCGGTAAGCTTCCCACGCCCGCGGACTCATCGACATGAATGCCAGTCCGGGCGGCACCATCCAGCCCTTTTGCGATCCGGACAGCACGACGTCCAGCCCCCAACCGTCGACCTCGATCGGCACAGAGCCCATGCTGCTGATCGCATCGACCAGCAAAAGTTTGTCGTGCTTATGGACGGCGGCGGCGATCTCCCGCAGTGGATTCATGACGCCGGTGGAGGTTTCGTTGTGCGTCACCAGCACGGCGCTAGCACCAGGGTTTCGACCAAGCGCTTCGTCGATCACCCCGGGGTCGGCCGCCTTGCCCGACTCGAACTCGAGGCGAACGACGTCCGCCCCGTACGCCTGCGCAATCGCGGCGAACCGCTTGCCGAACTCGCCGATTGACACCGACAGCACCTGCTGGCCCGGGGACAGCGTATTTACAACCGCCGCTTCCAGGCCGCCGGTTCCGGCGCAGGTGAAGGCCAGTACGTCGCTATCCGTGCGGAAAGCGCGCTTGAGACCGGCGGTCACGTTGCGGAGGACCGCGGCGAACTCGGGTCCACGGTGGTCGACCATCTGCTTGCCGACCGCCGCCAGCACTTCCGGCGGACACGGTGTTGGGCCAGGAATACGGAGGTTCACACGTGACTCCTTCGATCGCTTACCGAACAATGATAGACGGCGGAAAATTCACGGGCAAACACAGCTTGCCCCAAAACGGCCCGTGCTACGATGCCGTCGATCGGCGACGTGGCGACCAGCAGGCAAGGGGCCATTTGTAAATGACGAACAATAGATGACGAACGCGTTCCGTTCGCTGCCGGCGGTAGACAGACTGCTCTCCCATCCGCTTTTGGCGGGTGAGCACGCCCCGTTCACGCGAATCGCCGCCGCGCGCGCGGCGCTCGACGAAGCGCGACAAAATATTATAGACGGCGCGCCGGCTCCTTCGCTGGATGAGCTAGCCGGCCGCGCGGCCGCACTACTGACGGAGTTCGAGCGGCCTTCGCTGCGCCCGGTCATTAATGCCACGGGCGTAATCCTTCATACAAACCTCGGACGGGCGCCGCTATCCGATTCGGCGTTGGCCGCCGTTCTCGCGGCCGGACAGGGTTATTCGAACCTCGAGTACGACCTCGACGCCGGAGCCCGCGGTTCTCGGTTCAGCCATCTGGAAGAGCTGATTCAACGGGTGACGGGCGCGGAAGCGGGAATCGCCGTAAACAACAACGCCTCGGCGATGCTGCTGTTGCTGTCGGCCCTCTGCCAAGGCCGCGAAGTGATCGTCAGCCGCGGCCAGGCCGTCGAGATCGGTGGCGGCTTTCGCATCCCGGACGTTCTGCGCCAGAGCGGCGCGACGCTTGTCGAGGTCGGGACTACTAATCGCACCAACCTGCGCGACTTCGCCGATGCGATCAGCGAACGCACAGCGGCGATTCTCCGGGTGCACGCAAGTAACTTTCGTGTCATCGGCTTTACGGCGTTTCCCGATATCAAGGAACTGGCCGCGCTCGCGCACGAACGCGGCGTTCTCTTGCTCGACGACCTGGGCAGCGGCTGTCTGCTCGATACGCGCCGCTTCGGTATGCTGCCGGAACCGATGGTGCAAGAGAGCGTCTCGGCCGGAGTTGACGTTTCCGCTTTTTCCGGAGACAAGCTTCTCGGAGGTCCTCAGGCCGGCATCCTCGCGGGCCACAAGAACCTCATCGCTACCCTGCGCGAGCACGCACTGGCCAGGGCGGTGCGCATGGACAAGATGACCATCGCCGCTCTGGCCGCCACCCTGCAGCACTACGCGCGCGGGGAAGAACTGACCGAGATCCCTGTCTGGAGGATGATCGCAACGCCCGTTGCAGCACTGGAGACGCGGGCGCGGACCTGGGCGGAAGCAATCACGTTGCCTGCAGAAGTGAGGCCGTCACTATCGATGGTCGGCGGCGGCAGCCTTCCCGGGGAAGGGGTCGAAACACGCGTGCTCTGTCTCCGCGTGTGCAATCCGGACGCCGCCGCGGCCGCCCTTCGCCGACGAACGCCTGCTGTCGTCGCCCGCATTGAGGACGGCCTGCTGGTTCTGGACCCGCGGACTGTGCATCCCCGCGACGACGCCGAGGTCATAACCGCCCTTACGGCTCTAGCCGGCTCAGAAACACCAGGTCCCGGGTCGCCAACAAACCCCGGTGGGTAACCGGAACCCCGGCCAGAAACGCGGAAAGCCGCCAAGTGTCCAGGCCGCGCCCATTCGTGGGTGCAGTCACCGGAAGGGCGGCATTGTTCCGTGCGGCAGGGCACGTTTCGATGGTGGGCTTCGACCAGCCGATCTTGCTTCAGCACTATGACAAGTTGGAGACGGACCATTCCACCGGGACGCAGACCACAACGCTCTCAGACTGCTGAGCGATCCACGCGATGACTCTCACGTGTCGGCTGGCGGCCTGACGAACGCATTACACGCGCGCGGCCGGCGCCAGGGCCTCGAGGGCGAGGTCGATCGCTTCGTCGCGACTCAGGCGTTCGCCCTCCGACCAGGCGGCTGCGAACGCCTCGTCGCCGAGCGCAGCTTTCGCGGTCGCGATCGCCTGGTCGGGATCGACTGCAAAAATCCCTCGTGCGCGAACTTCTGTACGGCGGCTCAGCGCTGCCGCCGCAGCGAGCAGTTGGGCCGCGCGTGCGGGCATGCCGAGCGCCGCCACTACGCAGCCGGCGATTTCGATGCCGTCCTGCGCCCGGTACTGCGATCCCAGCTTTCGGCAGAGCACCAGGGCCGTGCGCGCCAGCTCGGCCGCGCGCCGCGGCTCGCCAAGCGCCACCTGTATGCGGGCCAGCACGAGCGAGAAGGTAATGCGATTCTCATTCTCAACCCCGCTCGCCTCGAAGTCGGCGACCGCTGCCTCCATCAGCCGGCTCGCCGTCGCCGGGTCGCCGTCCAGCCAGGCGAGCCATCCGCGCTGAAAGTTTGTAGGTCCTACCCGTCGGGGATCGTCCAGCGGGTCTGCCACGGCCACCGCCTGCGCCAAGTAGCTGCGGGCGTTGACCGCGTCGCCCTCCGCCGCGGCGATGGACGACAGATAGCCGAGCAGCAGCGCCTCACGCCAGCTAATGCCCTGCTCACGTACGAGCGCCAGCGCCTCTTCGGCGTACGGCCTGGCTGTAGCGGGATCACGGCGCAGCAAGATGAATGCGAGCATGCCCAATGCGACGCCCAGGCAGCTGGTGTCACCAACCGCCCGGCTGACGGCGACGCTCTCCTGGAACAGCCGCAACGACTGCGGCACATCCTCACCCGCCACCGCCTGCCCTGCCATCACCAGCAGCCGCGCCCGGCTGATGCTGAGTTCGGCGGCGCCCGGCAGCGCGAGCAGGCGGGCTACCCACTCAGCCATGTCGCGAACGAGGCCGCGCTCGGCGAAGAACCGACCGAGCGCCCAGGCCAGCCGGGCGCCAAGGCCGAGCTCATTCCGTTCTGCGCACCAGGCGAGCACGGCGCGCAGGTTGTCCAGCTCCGCCAGCAGCCGATCGTACTCGACCGCCCGCTCGGCCCGCCGCGCCAGCGCCAGGTAGAAGAGCGTCTGCTGCTGGCGGAGCGCCTCTTCCTCGCCGGACTCCGCCAGCCGATCGAGAGCGTAGTCGCGGATGGTCTGCATTATGCCGAAGCGCGGCTCGCCGTTGCGGCCGTCCCGCTGCTGCAGCAGGCTCTTGTCCAGCAGCGAGCTCACGCCATCCAGCAGGTCCAGGCCCAGGTCGTGCTCCGCATCGCACACTGCTTCCGCCGCTTCCAGCGTGCAGCCGTCCGGGAACGCCGCCAGCCGCCGGAACAACGTCCGTTCGGCCGGCTCGAGCAGGTCGTAGCTCCAGGCGATGGTGTTGCGCAACGTCTGCTGACGCGCCGGCAGGTCGCGCGCCCCGCCGGTCAGGAGCGTGAGGGCGCTCTCCAGTCGCGTCAGCAGCGCGGCCGGCGAGAGCAGCCGGAGGCGGGCGGCGGCAAGCTCGATGGCGAGCGGCAGCCCATCCAGCCTGCGGACGATCGCCGTGACCGTGGCGGCGTTCTCGGCGGCGAGCGCGAAGCCCGGCAGCGCCGCCTGCGCCCGCTGGACGAACAGCGCCACCGCCGGGTTCTCCACCAATGCCGGAATCCACCCCGTGCTGTCATCGGGCAGCGGCAGCGGGGGCACCGCGTACTGGTCCTCTGTCGACAGGCGCAGCAGCACGCGGCTGGTGACCAGCAACGTGAGGGTCGGGCAGCCGGCCAGCAGGGTGCTAAGCAGCGGCGCGGCAGCGGTGAGCTGCTCGAAGTTGTCCAGCAGCAGCAGCGTGCGCCGCCCGCGCAGCGCGGCCAGCAGCGTCTCCAGCAACGGCGTGCCTTCGACCTCGCGCACAGCAAGGGCACGGGCAATGGCGGCCGGCACGAGCGCCGGTTCGGCCAGGGCGGAGAGGTCCACGAAGCAGACGCCGTCGGGGAAGCGGACTGCTGCGGCAGTGGCCACGGCCACGGCGAGGCGCGTCTTGCCCGTGCCGCCGGGACCGGTGAGGGTCAGGAGCCGGCTGGTCTCCAGGAGCGTGGACACTTCGGCAATCTCGCGCTCCCGCCCCACGAGGCTTGTTGGCGGGACCGGCAGGTTGGCGTACGGTATGCCGGAGGCGTTCGATCCCGCGGCGACCGGATCAGCGGTAACCGGCGCAACGCCGAGCCGCGCCAGCGCCTTCACCACGTCGGGCAGCCAGTCGGCCTCCGGCCGGTCCAGCAGCTCGATCCACTGTCGCCCCGCGAGAGCGTAGCGGACCTCACGCGGTTGCTCCGTGCGCTCCAGTAGCAGTGGCAGCAGCGATCGGTTCTCCTCGACGGCCAGGTTCAGCTCACGCTGCACGTTCGGCGAGGCGAAAGCCTGTGCCGAGCCCAGCACGACGAAGGCGGCACAGCCGGCGATGCCGTCGACGATCTCAGCGCTCCAGCTCGACCCGCCTGCGATCGCCTGGCGGTCGATCCAGACGCGCACACCGGCGCCTTCGAGTCCGTCGGCGACGGCGAAGGCGCGCGCACGATCGATACCGGCGTAACTGAGGAAGACGTAGGGGACGTGCTCCGCCATGGCTGCTCCCGGTCGCGCTGCAAGTGCCGTAGCAGAGCCTAGCCGGTTCACGCCGTGCTGTATAGGAAACGAGACGTGGGCAGCGCAGACAGGCGCCTTCTCTTCCCAGTCCGCGCCTGACCGCGTACGATCGCCGCGAAAGCAGAGCCTTCATGGTCGAGCAGTTCACCACGTCTGTGCCGTAAACCGTATGATGCCTACGGAGTCAGCCGGGGGCTGCCCGCTTGCCCGCAGCCAAGCCGAGCGGTTTCATCGCTGCGCATGCCGGGTTGTCACAGACCAAAACGGGCACTCCGATAGGTGGTCACCAATCATGAGCCGGTTGCAGCAGGTCATCGGCAGGCAGTTCGGGCGCCCACGGGGTCTCCTGGGTTGGTTTGTCGCCCGTCTTATGCGCCGGGGCAACGCGGCGCTCAACCTCTGGATAGTCGACCTCCTGCAGATCGAGCCGCACGACCGGGTGCTGGAGGTGGGGTTCGGGCCCGGAGTAGCGCTCGCCCAACTCGTGGCCCGTGCCTCGGAGGGGTTCGTCGCGGGGGTGGATGCCTCGGGCCTGATGGTGCGGCAGGCGCATTCGCGGCATGCCGCTGCGATTGCCGCGGGACGGCTGGAGCTTCGCCAGGGTGACGCCGGCGCGCTGCCCTACACGGACGCTACCTTCGATAAGACCTGCGGCACGCATGTCATCTACTTCTGGCCGGACCCGGTTAGCACCGTGCGCGAGCTGTGGCGCGTCCTGCGTCCAGGCGGCCGGCTGGCCCTCGGCTACCAGGAGCGGGAGCATATGCCACCGCGAGCCAGGGCGGGTCTCAGCCAGGCCGGGGCCAAACTTTTCGGCCCCGGCGAGGTGGAGCAGGTTGTCCGGGCTGCCGGATTCGACGACGTCCGCGTCGAGGCGCAGGTCGCCCCGGACGGGCCGGCCGGTTTCTGCGTGCTGGCGGTCAAGTCATGAACCCCTCCCTTCCGTTGCCAGGTGGAAGAGACCGTCACGCGTCCAGTTTTGATATATCTCTCCGATGGTTTGGCGGAGCGCACGGCAGTCGGCCAGGGCCGCCTTCCCCAACGCATCGCGGTCGGCATGGTCCCGGCGCTCCCACCAACTCACTTCCATGGCCATCGTTCGGCTCCTCTTCGCTGTGTCGGCCCTCTGCGTCCGCCGGGGTATGCGACCGCCGCTAACCGCCGCTGGCAGCGTGGCAGCGTGGCAGCAGCGTGACGCCGGTCTTGGGCTGGTGTCAATCAGGCAGCACGAGGAAGCCCCGGGGGACAGCGTCGGACGTCCCTGGAGCCCGGCTGGACCGTTACGAGAACCCGAGAGACGGGCTCAACGACTCGCGCATTGGGGATGACGAGGGAACGGCGTTGGCGCCGACCTGCTAGTAAGAGACAAGCATGCGCACCGGGGGTCTACGCCGAAGGTCATCGGCGTAGACCCCAGCCCAAGGGTGCAAGCTTCCGCATCCCCGTAGAGAATGGGGCAGCGTAAAGCATTGCCGCGTAGTAGGAGAGACTGTCGTGCGACTGGGGATTCTGACGGGCGGAGGTGACGTTCCGGGACTGAACGCCTGTATCAAGGCTGCCGTGCTCCGCGCTGCGGATGAGGGACAGGAGGTCCTGGGCA
>DAINSK010000076.1:0-8980 GCA_036741355.1 Chloroflexota bacterium | reverse complement strand
CCGCAGGAAGTGGAGCTATTGCTCGGCCCCGACGACGCGGCCGTGTTCGACCGGTTCTACGACGTAACGCCGTCCGGAAACTTCGAGGGCAAGAGCATTCTTCATGTAACAAGTGACGTGTCTACGGTGGCGCGAGAGCTGAACACGAGTCCCCACGAGCTTTCCGAAATTCTCACCAGGGGCAGACAACAACTGCTGGCAGAGCGCGACAAGCGCGTCCGCCCCGGGCTCGACGACAAAGTGTTGACCGCATGGAACGGGCTGATGCTGCGTGCGCTTGCAGAAGCGGCGCGCGTGTTGGGCCGCGACGATTACCGCGCCGCCGCCGAGCGCAACGCCGAGTTCGTCATGGTCGACATGCGGCGCGGCGACCGGCTGCTGCGTAGCTGGAAGGGGGGACAGGCAAAGCTCGACGGCTACCTCGAAGACTACGCCGCCTACGCCGACGGCCTGCTCGCGCTATACGAGGCGACCTTTGAGCCGCGCTGGCTGGGCGAAGCGCGCGTGCTCGCGGACCAGGTGATGGAGCAATTCTGGGACCCCGGACAGAACGCTTTCTTCGACACCGCTGCCGGCCACGAACAACTGATCGTGCGGCCGCGCGACTTCTTCGACAACGCCACGCCGTCGGGCAACTCGCTCGCCGCCGACGTGCTGCTGCGGCTTGCGAAGCTCACCGGTGAGGAGCGCTACGAGGCGCCCGCCCGCGCTGCGATCAAGCCACTGGCGGAGGTTGCAGCCCGCCACGCCAACGGCTTCGGCCGGCTGCTTTGCGCCCTTGACTTCGCAGTGTCGACAATCAAGGAGGTCGCGATCATCGGCCGCCAGGACGACCCCGCGACACGGTCATTGATCGAGGCGGCGTTCGCCGCGTACGCGCCCCACAAAGTGGTGGCCGGTGCGGAGCCCGGCGACCACGATGCGATCGCGGCGACACCGTTGCTTGCAGACCGCGGCCTCGTGGACGGCAAACCCGCGGCATACGTCTGTGTCGGCTTCACCTGCCAGGCGCCGACATCGGATCCGCGGCAGTTACGGGAAGAGCTCAGCGCAAAGGCGTAGGCTGACTAATGAGCGTTATGGTGCTGCTATCCTGTTGCGGCCGGACAAACGCTACATTGCAAAAACGTCGCATTAACTTAGTCACGCCTTACCAGCATTGTAGGTAAACGGATATCAAAGCACGGGGGCGGCGCCACCACCGATGAAACGTTTGCTCGTTGCGTGCGCGGTGATTGCGGGAATTGTGCTGTTCGCGGCAATCTCGCAGTCAGGAACTCATGCTGCGGCAAGCGACTTTTTAATCACAGGACTGAACTGCGGGAGTACACCGGGGCACATCTTCGTCACAAACGAAAATCCTGCCGCGGTCACTGTAGGGACCCTCGCTATTGTGGTCACTCCGGCTGGAGGGTCACCGTCGGCTCCATTGGCCGTCCCGACCGGGACATCGCCTATCAGCTCAGGCGTAACACTGGACCTGCAGGTTGGCCCCGGAGCGACAACTTCGCCGTCATTCACGCCGCCCGCTGCGATCGTGAGCAGCCAATCGGTTGCCCTAACATCGCAACCGCTCCTTCAGCCCGGCACCAAGGCATCGCTGGTGGATACGGCCGCCCCAACCGTACAGTTCGACAGCGAAGTCTGCCCGGGAGTCGGTCTCTCACGAACGCTGACAGTATCCACTGCCGGCTTTGACCTAATAGCACCAAATTCGCCGAACGCGTTTTGCGGTCCCGATCTCACCGGAGGCGCGACTCCAACCCCCGCGAATCCCGGTCCGTGCTTCACAATCCAGAACGCTCTGATTTACGCGCGAGACGGCGACACGATTGTTGTCGAGAGCGGGATTTACGAGATCTGCTCGACGATAGAGGTAAGTAAGCTCGTCAATATCACGGCGGGCTCCAATACCACTCCTGGAGACGCGAAGACGATTTTGCATTCGTTCACCGGCACCACTGTATTCCACGTCACCGCGGTTGGGGCTACGGGTTCGCCGACGTCGGGTGCCTCGACCCAAGTCGGGCCGACGGGTCAGAGCACCCACGTAGCAATCAACGGTTTCGCGATCGGTGGGACGTCGCTACCCGCTGCCGCAGCGATTTCGCTCGATAATGACGCATACACGGACGTTACCAATAACGTGCTCGGCGGCCAGCCTCTGGCCAATCCGGAGTTTACCGGAGAACCATGCCCACCAACGGCCCAGCCTCTGCCCCCAGGGTTTGGCTTCACTTCACCAGCACCGGTCACCAAAACTGAAACGTTCGGCAACGCGGCCAACATCATCCTTTCTAACAGCGACCATCCAAACATCTCGAACAACTCGATCCTGGGCTCGGCGATCTTCCAGTTCTCCCCGGTATTGGCAATCGGAGACGTGCTGACCGGTTTCGGCATCGTCACATCCGAGTGCCTCGGGCTTGGGCCGGACGCCTCCGACAGCATCAACATGACCAACAACCTGATCGACCGCAACACCAACGCGGGCGTCTGGCTCTGCTCCGACGGCGGCGGTCTCCACAACATCAAGACCAATGTCGTTCGCAACAACGGCCGCGGCATTGTCCTGCGCGCCATTGAGGACAGCACGCTCGATAGCAACACGGTTTCGAACGACTTCCAGGACGGCATCGTCGTCTACGACGCCTCGACCAACAACACGATCTCGAACAATACGATCGAATCGCATCGCACGCCCGGAGCAGCCGGCATCCGCATCGGCGACTTCGGCGCCGGGCTTTACCCCTTGCTGACGACCCTCACCGGCAACAAGCTGTTGCGCAACTGGATCGGCCTCGACATCGCCGGGGCACGCAGCACGACGGGAACGAACAACATCATCACCGCTGAGGACATCCGCACCGCCGTGTTCATTCAGGTGGGCAGCCAGGGCGCACCGACCATCACGCAGCCGCAAGGAACCGTGCTCCACCAGAACCAGATCTTTTTTGACGGCGGCTGCGTGTCCTTCCAGGGCTGCGCGATCCGGCTGGATAACTTCGTAACGGTCAACGTCGATGCGACCCAGAACAACTTCGGCCTTCCCGTCGACGCCGACGTGAACACCGTACTCTGGCACAAGCCCAACGACCCGACGCTCGGCTTAATCAGCGCCGCCCAGCCGAACCAGGGCGCTGCTCAACCTAGCCCGTCGCCGGCGGCAACCGGCACTCCCTTCCCGTGCACCGGGCCCAACTTCCCGCCGGGATGCACCGCCACTCCGGCGCCGTCCGCTTCGTCAACCCCCTCGACAGGCGCAACGCCGTCACCGACCGCGACACACTGACAGGGTGACCCTACCAGGTGTGCAACGCGCTGGCAGCGGCGACGCGCATTGGGCGCACTCGCGACGCCCAGGTTCGTCTCGCAGGCCGAGAGGACGACGAGATTTGCCCGCTAGAGATTGAGCCCATATACTTCCTCCACGGACACGGCTGAAGGGCGATACCGGATTTGTCAGGGAATTGCCACCAAATGGCGGCAAATTGATGTCGAAACCTTCACCACAAATCGCCCTCAAACCGGTTGACGTTGTAATAGCATAACAAGTATAGTCGTTATGCCATCGCTTTGGCCGGCGCGGAGGCCGTCCCGCCATATGAACAAACGCCTGCTTGCGGCTGTCATCGTTCTTGCGTCTGCCCTCTTCCTGGCGCGCCTGGCCATCCATGTCAATGCCGCCGCCACCGACTTCATCATCACCGCGCTCGACTGCACGAGCACTCCTGGGCACATCACAATTCAGAATCAGACCGGCGCAGCCAGCGACTTTGGGGGCCTGGGTGTGACGATTACCCCCACATCCAGCAGCGCCGCGACGCTCAACGTCAACGCCACGATCACACCCGCCGGGCCGGACTACGTGGTCCCGGCCAACGGCAGCGTCGACCTCCAGGTCGGCTCAGGCGCTACCCAAACGCCAAGCCCCGCAATTCCACCGGCGGCGCCGACTTCGGTCGCTCTGTCGGTACAGAACCTGCTCTTCGCATTAGTCTCAGTGCAGCTCGTCGACGGCACGGGCAATAATGTTGGTAGCGCCGTCAAGTGCCCGGCCAGCCAGAGCCAGTTTGTGCTCACCGTCTCGCCAGCTGGCTTCGATTTTACCGACGCGGCACAGACGATCCCGAACAGCCGCTGCGGTCCGGATCTGCCGGCCAACACGGCACCGACGCTCAGGAACCCAGGCCCGTGCCTCACGATCCAGAACGCGATCAACAATGCCCGGGATGGCGACATCATTCTGGTCGAGAGCGGTACCTACGAAGTCTGCGCTCCGATTGAGATCAACAAACTGGTTCGAATCACTACCAACGCTGACACCGCCACCGGCAAGGACCCGAATTCGGCGACAGCCCTCGCAGGCTCGATAAGTTTCAGACACGTCATCCTGCACTCGTTCACCGGCGACACAGTCTTTCACGTGACGGCGCTCGGTTATCCGAGCGTTAACGCTCCCGGGAATTTCCCGAATACAGTGCCGAGCAACATCGGCGCGAACTCGTTCATCAACAGCAACTTCCACACGATAATCGAAGGGCTCGATATAGGCGGCGCGTTCAAACCAGGTGCCGCGGCAATAATGCTTGACAACGACGCCTACACCGACGTCCGCTACAACACGATCGGCGGCGAGCCGATCAGCAATCCGGCATTCTCGGGCGTGCCGTGCGCCCAGCCGCAGCCATTTCCGCCGGCTCTCCCCAACCCCGGGCCGGTGCAGAAGTCCGAGATCTTCGGCAACGCCAACGGCATCATTCTCTCTAACAGCAACCATCCCAACATCTTCAATAACGCCATCCTTGGCTCTTCGATCTTCAAGTTCAGCCCGACCCTCGCGATCGGCGACGTGCAGAGCGGCTTCGGGATCATCACGTCCGAATGCCTCGGCCAGGGTCCAGACTCTTCCAGCGGTGCGACGATCGACTTCAACGCCATCAACCGCAACCTGAACGCCGGCATCTGGCTCTGCTCTGACGGCGGCGGCGGACACCTCATCAACACCAACGCGGTCAAGAACAACGGGCGAGGCATCGTCCTCCGCGCCGTGACGGACACGTTGCTCGACACGAACACCGTCGCCGACAGCTTCGCCGACGGGATCGTGATCTACGAGGCGGCCAGTAACAACACCGTCCAGAAGAACCTGGTCGAATCGCAGAACACCCCCGGCGCTGCCGGCATCCGGCTGGGCGGCTTCGGCGGCTCGCTCTTCCCGCTGCAGACGGCGATCAACAACAACACGCTGCGGCGCAACTACATCGCGATCGTGATCGCCGGCGCCCGCAATACCACCGGCACCGGCAACATCATCACCTCCGAGGACACCCGTACCGGTATTCTCCTGCAGGTCGGGGCCACCGGCAGCCCTTCGATTACGCAGCCGGTCGGCACCGTCTTCAACCTCAACCAGATCGTCTTCAACGGCAGCTGCGGCGCCGCCCAGGGCTGCGCCATCCGCGAGGATAAGCTGGTGACGGCCGACGTGGACGCCACCCAGAACAGCTTCGGGCTGCCGGCGCGCGCCGACGTCAACAGCGTCCTCTGGCACAAGCTCAACGACCCGGCACTCGGGTTCGTCAGCGCCAGCCAGCCTGCCGCGGTTGCGGTTCTTGCGACCCAGGCGCCCGGCGTCGGCGCACCCGGAGCCGTCGGCCTTGGTTTCGTCACTCCCGCGCCGAGCCCGGGGCCGCAGGGCGGACCGCAGAACGCCGGTCCGGTGGGAGCCGCTCCGGGGGTTCCGGCGGGGTTCCCGACGCCGCAGTCCGGCCTCGCAGCGCCCCCCGGCGCCGCGGCGCCACCCGGCACGAGCCCGTCGATCGCTACGTCGCCGATTCTGCAGGGCGGCCCGGCCAACGGCACCTCGACCTACTCACCACCCTGCAACCTGCTCACCGTGCCGAGCACGGTTGGGGCATCGATCTCGTCGGCGTTGTTCCTCTCACAGTTCCAGCCGGTGAACAACATCTTCTCCGCCTGGCGCTTCAACAACGCCTCTCACGTCTTCCAGGCGATCTATTTCTCCAATCCCGGGGCGCCGGTGGACGCGGCCCTGCTGCGTCCCGGCGATGTGGTAGCCCTCTGCCTGACCGATAGCGTCACGGGGCCGCCGTGATGACGGGGGCAGTCGGCAGTCGACAGTCGTGGGGAACCTCACCCCCGACCCCTCTCCATCCTCACGGACGGAGAGGGGCGATCGACGGGTGCTGGGATCTGGTTGGAGTGCGGCGTCCGAGCGGGCGCATGGCAATGCGCCCCAACACCGGGACGGACTGCTGCACCAACTACCGACTGCAAGCTCCCCTCGCCCAGTATTGGGAGAGGGGCCGGGGGTGAGGGCCAGCGGGACCGGGGGTTAGGTATGCGTCGATTGGCACGCGCGGCCGCGATTGGACTGCTGCTTGGGACAGTGGCCCTGGGAAGCCGCGTCGTTCGGCGTGCCGAGGCGGCGCTCGTTGTTCCTTCCGGCGGCGCGGACGTTTGCGGCAATACCGGAGCCGCACCGATCGCAGCCGGCCAGACGTTCGAGTGTGACTACGTCACGCAATTAGCCCTCCTGCCCTCTCCGGCTGGGGCGGCTACGCTCGCACTTACAGTAGTTGCGGTCGCAACCTTCGTTCTTCCCACGGGGCTGCTTGCTGGTACACTCCTGCCTGCTGGATGTATCCCTGCAGCGACACTGACTGTGGAAACCGTCACCTGTGCTGCCGGCACTGCTGGCATTCCTGCCGGTACAACGATTCCGCTTCTTCTGACCGGCACTGCGACGCCGGGACCGATCAGTATGACGCCCGCCTACACCAGTCCACCTTCGCCGCTAGCGACCTTGGCGCCGGTTACATTCACCTACCAGTTCGATGCCTGGGCCGGCACCGCGGCAGTATCACCATTTACGGGAACAGCGGCTCCAATTCCAACAGGGATGACTTGCTCAAATGCCAGCCCGGGCAAGACGGCAACGGCGCCAATCTTCATCGGCGATACCTTTTCCTGCACGGTTACGTACCCCAGCGGGCAGACGCCTTCGTTCGTGACGGTCGCGCCTGCGGCTGGCAGCGGGACACTGGCCACATTGAATACCACCGGGACCGGAGTCGTGACTAGCTCCAGGCCCGCGCCCAACACAGTTGGCTTTGCCTGCGGCACTCAGCCGCCTAGCGCGACTAATACCGGCTCGGCGTGCACGTCGTTCACCTTCTCCGGCACTGCGGCGTCTGCGGGCACGCCGAGCTTTATTGTTACATCGTTCGCCCTGGGTGCTGCTGCGTCCTACAACGCACTGCCACCGCTTGCCGGCAGTGCGGCTGCGGCGCCAACGGGTCCGATCCTGGCCGCACTCGCCTGCGCCAACTCGACCAGCTCCACCGACATCGCCTTCCCCGCGCTACCAGCGTCAGCCCAGCCCCCGGCGGGCGGCAGACAGCCTGCCGCGGGAGGGTTTCTGGTCAGCCTCGTGCAGTTCATGAGCCGGCCGCCGCTTTCCGATGGAGCCACCGCTCCTGCGGTGCTCTCGCTCGCCGCACCCAACGTGGCGGCAATCTGTGGCGCCGTGTTCGAGGATTCCGGCGCCCAGGCGACCGACTCCGACGCGAACCCGATGACCATCGACGGCGGCACGATCATCTACCAACTCAACAGCCCCTTTGCCGTCTTCGCCGAAAACGGGTTGACGACGTACAGCGTCACCTGCGGCGTCCAGACAGCTCCCAATGGAATCACCTCAGGATTTAATTCCTGTAACGGCGCCGTGTACGCGCCGCCGTTCCTGACGCCGCCGCAGACGCCGGCTTTCCTCAGCCCAAATCCGAGCAACGTCGTGCACGTGGCGCTGGCGCCCGGCGCAACCTTCGGCCTGCTGGGGACTTCCAATCCCTCCGTCAGCCTGGTTGCCACGTATACCCGCGCCCCTGCGCTGGGACCGGCCCTCCTGCTCACTACCAACGTCGCCACCATTGCAGTCGTGCAGGCAGGGTACCAGATGACGCTGTCGGCCAACCCGACCAGTATCAGCGCCACCGCCAGTGCCACCGGGAACGGCAGTACGATCGTTGCCTCGCTCGCGCATCCAAACACCGCCGGCTGCCAGCCGTTGCCCCAGGGCGGGTTCGTCGCCTGCACCGGCACACCAAATGGCACTCCGACCAGCGCGAGCGCCGGCGCCGAGTCGGGCATGGTCACATTTAGAACCAATGCCGGCGCCCTCGGCGCGGCGACCGACCCGTCTACGGCGGCGACGCAACTGGCGATCAGCATCCATTGCGGTCCGATCCAGGACACGTCGATCATCATCGCGCCGCTGCCGGGCGCCGCAACCGCCCCGTCGTCAAACGGACCACCTTCGTTCACGAGTTGCACGAGCGTCTCCGCGGTCCTCTACGGAGCGGGCGGCACCGGCACCGCGACAGTCAGCGCGACGTTTGTCGGCGACATTACCGGCGCCACCGCGAACGCGACCACCACGGTTCAGCTTTCGCCGCCGCCGGGTCCAACGACCCTCGCGCGTGGCTGCAACCAGGTGGTCACGCCCTCGACCATCCAGTCGGGCACGCCGGTCACGGCGATCGTGAGCCTTGTCACGCCCGGCGACATCGTGACCTCCGTCTGGACGTTTAACAACGCGACCCACAGCTTCCAGGGCGGCTACTTCAACCTCGCTGACGCGCCGGTCGACTTCTCGACCGTTGGCCCCAACCAGGCGCTGTTCATCTGCACCTCCGGACCGGGAGTGTTTGCGGGGACGTAGTTGGGGTGGGGCCGGAATCACCGACCCTCGGATGGCCCCCTAACTCCCCGGCTCTCGGAGGGCCCCCTAACTCCCCGGCCCTCTTTCCCCCAATTCTAGGGGCAAGAGGGAGCTAGCGCGGACGTTTGCAGACCGATTCAGAACAGAGCGTCGCTCGGAGCGTCCGATTCTGCCCGACCTCAGCACCCAAGGATCGCCCCTTCCCCCCAGTATTGGGGCGGAAGGGGTCGGGGG
>DAINSK010000075.1:6978-9091 GCA_036741355.1 Chloroflexota bacterium | reverse complement strand
GCAACGCGCATGCGATCCGTCCACGGAAGGCCGACGAAGAGCATTCCGTGCGACAGGATCAGGTGCATTAGCTGGAGAAGAGTCGCCTCGGTACCCGCCGACCGCGAGTATCCGGCGGTGAAGCAGGCCCCGATCTTGCCGGCCAGTTCGCCGGACTCCCAGAGGTCGCCGCTGTAGTCGAACCACTCTTTGAGCTTACCGGTCATGCCGCTCCAGTTCGGCGAGCCGACGATGAGGGCGTCGCAGTCGAGCAGCTCGGCCGGGTTCGCTTCGTCAATGCGACGGCGGCTCAGAACGGCGCCCGGGATCGAGTTCACACCCCGGGAGACAGATTCGGCCAGTTCTTCCACGAGGCCGCCGCGGCTGTCGTAGAGCAGCAGAACCGTGCGTGCTCCGGCACCGGCATTGCTTGCCACCCGTCAGCTTCCGAGCTTCGTGGTGTAGCCAAGGCCAATAATCTCTTCGACGTACTCGGATCGCCAGCCCGGATCGGGTACGGGCCTCCGGTGTTCTCGGAACCAGGTGTGCAGCCGCATGTACTCGTCTTCTAACTTCTCGCGTCGGTGACCCTCTTCCGCGAAAACGTCGGGGTTTACCTCTTCCAGCCGCCGGTCCATGTCCTCGGGAGCGACGTCAAGGTCTTCCAGCCAGTAGTCAGAAATGTAGTCGAGGGAGTCGTCCAGCTCCCGCCGGCACTCACTTATGATCATGCCCATCATCGACTCTTCGTCCACTTTGCGGGCGCGAAGACGGAGATCTTTGGCACATGACTCGCAAACGACGACCAGGCGTCGAGCGTCACAGTCGTCTTTGTTGGCGCACTCATGAGGACGCGGTGAAAAGGCCGAGGCCGATGGCGATCGAGAATAGCCAACCACGGCGTCCTGCGAAAGACGCCCGCAACGCAGGCAGGCGATCTTCTCGCTAAAGATTTCGTTGATAGTGTGATCCCAATTGATGCGCATGCACACTCGTCCCGAAAGTACCGTCTCGCCAGGAAACGCTACTCAAATCATATCCACACCGGTAGACGTGTCAACCGGAACGCCGGTATTGCGCGACGTCACATATTCCGAACCTGACAGAATAGTGGTACGATACGGCCGCGGTTTGACGCATTTTCGCGAGGCGCAACAGCTATGAATAAGCCGCTCGTGCTGGTTGTAGACGACGATCACAAGATCCTGCGGCTGTTGTGTATCGAGCTGACGGCGCAGGGATTTGCCGTCAGTATGGCCGAGCGAGGCGAAGAGGCGCTGCAGTTAATCCAGCGGCAACGCCCCGACCTGGTCGTGCTCGACATCATCTTGCCGGGCATGGATGGCCTGAGCGTGTTAAAAGCGCTGCGAGAAACGTCCGGAGTGCCAGTGATACTGCTGACGGCGAAAGGCACCGATTCTGACAAGATCATGGGGCTCGAACTGGGCGCCGACGATTACCTGCCGAAGCCGTTCAACCCCGAGGAGCTGACCGCGCGTGCGCGCGCCGTTCTACGTCGATCGCAGGGAAGAGAAATACCGGCTGCCGGTACTCGGCTTGAGTGGGGTTCGATTGAGATCGACCTCGCAAGGCTGACCGTCTTTGTGGAAGGGAACCCGATCGTTCTCAGCCGGACCGAGTGGCAGTTGCTGCAGCAGCTTTGTGCGCACGCCGGTCGGGTCATGTTGCACGAGGACCTATTGACCAGGACCTGGGGGCCCGAATATCGGAACGACCTGCAGTACCTCCGCGTCTGGATCAGCCGCCTGCGCCAGAAGCTGGAGGCCAACCCGGCAGAACCCCGCTACATTCGGACCGTCCAGGGAATCGGATACGTCCTCGAGGCAGACCAACCGTCTTCAGATCAGGCCGTCGCCTGCTGATCCCTTGCCGCAAATACCACTGGAATATTTCGCTGATACCACCGTTGGGGAGTACGCGGCCTGATTTCCGCGTTTTATGCTTGTGTTGACATCTCGCTCCCTGTTCGATCGCGTCTATCAAAAGGAGCCATGCATGGTAACCCATTTACTGCCGGCGCTGTCAGCGCGCCGCCAACCGGTAGAAATTTCCACTCCGCTCGAACGGTCACTCACGGAAACGCAAATTGATGCGATCCGTTCGGCGATGAAGC
>DAINSK010000075.1:1252-6878 GCA_036741355.1 Chloroflexota bacterium | reverse complement strand
CCGCTAGTACACGGGCAGGTAGCGTTGCAACTCCCAGGGCGTGACCTGCTTGTGATACTCCTCCCACTCGATCTCCTTTGCTTCCACGAAACGCGATAAAATGTGCGGTCCGAGCGTGTCGCAGACCAATTCGTCGCGTTGCAGCTCGCGCAGCGCCTCTTCGAGCGACGTTGGAAGCGTGCGCACGTTGTATTCAGACAGCAATGCTGGCTCAAAGCCCATCAGGTTTTCTTCGACGGGATCGACCAGCGGCAACTCTCGCTCGATACCGTCCAGCCCGGCACGGAGCATCACGGCGAATGCCAGGTAGGGATTGCAGCTGGGATCCGGACACCGAAGTTCGATGCGCGTGGAGTCGACGTCCAGCGGACTCGTCGCCGGCACGCGGATTAGCGCAGAACGGTTGTTATGCGCCCAACTGACGTATGCGGGCGCTTCGAATCCTGGGATCAGCCGCTTGTATGAGTTCACCAGCGGGGCGAGCACAGCGCACATTCCGCGGGCGTGCTCCAGCTGCCCGGCGATGAAGTGGCGTGCGACGCGCGACAGGTGGTACGGCGCCTCCGCGTCGTAAAAGAGGTTGTCGCCGGTTTCGACGTCGAATAGTGCCTGGTGGACATGCATACCCGAGCCGTTCAGTCCGAAATAGGGTTTGGGAATGAAGCTGGCGTGCAGACCGTGGCTCTGCGCGACGGCGCGCACGGCGTACTTGAACGTGACCGTGTCGTCAGCGGCCTGGTGCGCCTCGCGATAGGTGAAGTCGATCTCGTGCTGACCCGTTGCAATTTCGTGATGGCTGTTTTCGACAACGATTCCCAGCGCCTCCAGGGCATTCACCATCTCCTTCCTCACCTGGTATGCGAGGTCGGTAGAGAGGTCGAAGTAGCCCGCGGTGTCGTGGGGTGTGGCGACCGGTTGCCCATCCGTGTCTGGCCTGAAGAGGAAGAATTCGATCTCGGGTCCGGCGATGTAGCTGAAGCCCATCCGTTCGGCGTCCGACAACGCCTGGGAGAGCACATAGCGCGAGTCACCTTGAAACGGCTCGCCATCAGTCGAGAATACGTCACAGATCACGCGTGCGGTCGTATTTTCTCCCCGTTCCCACGGGATAATCGCAAACGTCGAAAGATCGGGACGCAGGTAGAGGTCACTTTCTGACACCCGGGCAAACCCCTCCAGCGATGACCCGTCAAACCACTCGCCATGTTCAAGGCAGCGGCGCAAGCGGTGCACGGGAATGGTCACGCTCTTGACGACACCAAGGATGTCTACAAATTGGAGGTTAATGAAGCGAACGTGTTCCTGCTCAATCGCCTGGAATACCGATGCTTCGTCGGTCAGATTCACGTTTCGCTCCTGCCGCTCAGCCGTTTGGCCAGCCGTGTCTGCCACTGCCCGGCACGTATATGGTTGTTCGGCGCGCCGTCTGCGCCCGCCAACCGCCCAATGCCGGCCAGCATGTCGTCCGCGCTCTGGTAGCGTTCATCGGGCGCTTTCCTCAAGGCCAGAGTCGCCACGGCTTCGAGTTCCGGTGGCACATCCGGGCGCGACGCACTTATCGGCTCCGGCTCGGAGTGTACTTGTTGATACATGACCGCGTTGGCGTTGTCCCCTTGAAATGGCACCCGGCCGGCCAGCAACTCGTACAACAGGATACCGAGTGCGTAAATGTCGGTGCGCCGGTCGCCGCGCTTGCCCTCGATCTGTTCCGGTGCCATATAGTCGGGCGTGCCGCCGGCCTCGCCGCTCGCCTGCCGGCCGAGGCGCGGCGACCCCTCCAACAAGGCGCTGCCAAAGTCGATAATCTTGAGCGAGCCATCCGGCAGCATCACCACGTTTTCCGGCTTCATGTCGCGGTGCACCACTCCTCTTCCGTGGGCATACGATAGCGCCGAAGCTAGTAGCCCGACGATCTCGATTGCTTCCAGTATCGAGGCGCGCCCATGTTCGTTCAGCCAGTCGCGGAGTGACTGACCCTCCACGTATTCGAGGACAATGTAGTCGCCATTCGCCGGGGGCGCCGAACGCGCGGCGTGCTGTATGCCCGGATGCGTCAAGCGACGGGAGATAGCCGCTTCGCGTCGAAGGCGCGCCGCTGCTGCCGGGTCGTTCTCCGACGTTGGGCTGATGCGCTTGATGGCAACGTGCTCGCCGGTCTGAGTATCGCGCGCAAGCCACGTCAATGCGTAAACACCCTGTCCCAGCGGGCGCAGTATTTCGAACTGATCCAGACGATCGCCAGGCCGCAGCACGAATCTCGCTCTCCAGCACCGGAAGACATCCGGTGCGCGTCAGGTCCGGCCGCTCGTGGCTAGGTGTTGTCACGCGCGGCCGATCCATGATTTCCAGCGCGGTGCCAACTGCGGCGCCGCCTGCACATTGTGTACCCGCGCGATACCGACCGTCATGTTATCGGAAGCTCCACGTGTAGCGCCAAGCTCGATCAGCCGGACGCAGGCTACGTCGAGTGGGTGATCATGAAGCATCCGCCGGATCTCTTCGCTGGTGACTTCGCTCCATAAGCCGTCGGAGCAAACCACGTAGAGGTCCCCGGGCTGGACGCGGTCGCGGATCGTGTCGACCTGGAGGATGAGGTCGGCCCCAAGCGATCGGGTCAGCATGTTGCGGGCAGGGTGTTTGATCGCCTGCTCCGGAGTAAGAAGACGCATGCGGATCATCTCCATCACGCGGGTATGATCGGTCGTGAGTTGTTCGATGGTCGCTCTCCGCACGCGGTAAGCTCGACAGTCGCCGACGTGAGCCAGCAGCAGCCGGTCCTGTTGAACCGCGAGCGCGGTCATGGTGGATTGCATGTTGAAGCAGTCCGGGTCATCGTGTCCGCGATCGATGACCGCGAGGTTAGCCTGCTGCATCGCTCGCCCGAGGAACCGATCACCTAGCGGTGCGCCTTCGCGTTCTGACTCGGCAAGGATCGTATCCACGGCCACCCGGCTCGCGACCTCGCCTGCGCGATGGCCCCCAAGACCGTCCGCGACCAGGAGCAAGAAGGACTGTTGATTGCCGACGCCCGAAAGCGTGACCGTGGCGCAACAGTCCTCGTTGTTGTCACGGGCAGGTCCCGCGTCTGAAATCGCGTAAAGCTCGACGTCTACATTCACGGAGGCATGCGCCTGGAGGTGGTACCCCATGACCGAAGTATGGTGGCGGTGGATTTCGCAGGTGTGTCCGGCTGTTTTCCGCGGGATTGCGGGCGCGTTTCATCTGCGTTTCGCGGGCCAGGCGCTCATTGCTGTCCAGTCGTCAGGAAGTGCATTGTAAAGGGGTACTCAAGCGGGGAAGTGGGTTGAGACAAGAACTGACGGCGGAGATAGCAGCACCTCTCGACCAGGTGTGGATGGCGCTCCAAGGCGATCTCGCCGAACGCGGAGGCCACGTTCGCGTGCTCGAACAACGGGGGCCCGACCGGCTGCGCCTGCTGGTCCGCGCGTCGGCCGGAGAGCGAATGGCGCTGGATTACAGGTTGAACCAACTGGACTCTGCTAACACCGCGGTGCTGGCATCAATCGAGCCGTCTGGCCCCTTCTACGTGGTAAAGCGCCTGCTTTCCTTCGGAAACGTCGAACAAGGGTACCTCGACGCATTGGCAGCGGGCCTATCCAACCTCCAAAGACACTTCGAAGGTGACGGCGAAACCGCAAGCTAATGCAATTTGCGGCTGGCAGCCGGTAGCCCGCCCTCGAACAGATAGGTGAGTCTAGAGATCTGGGTCATCGCCCGTAAGGCGCCATCTTCTTCTGTGCCCGCGCTCAGTACGACTGCCACGTAGGGCCGCGCGCCATCCAGGAACAGCGCGGCGTCGTTGTATACTTCCACGTCGGTGCCGATCTTGTGGGCCACCGGGACTGAAGGCGGCACACCGGAAACCAATCGGTCGTCCCAGGCCGTGTGTTGCAGCATATACAGGATCTCAGACGTCTGTTGTTCGGGCAGTAACTCGTGGCGTTGCAGACGGACAATCAATAGCGCGGTGTCGTGTGCGGTCGTGAGGTTGTCCGACAGCGACGTCTGCTTCAGACCCCACGACTGCACGTCGCTTTGAACCCTGTCGAGACCGAGACGTTTGCCTATGACAAACGAAGCCGTATTGTCGCTCTCTTCGAGCATCAACCTGGCCAGGGCGCGGTAAGTGAAGGTTCTGCCGCCGTCCTGCAGCTGGATCGTGCCGGTGCCGTAGTTCTGGACCTCGTCGTCGGCGATCACTGTCGTCGCGTCGAGATTGATTTGGTGCGACAGCGCCCGCCTGTAGAGCGATATGGCGAGCTCCAATTTGTTCACGCTCGCCGCGCGGAAAGGCAGATCCTGGTTGATCCCCACCCCGGCACCGGTGGTGACGTCGATCGTCGCGACCGCATATTTGCCGGGCTCCGCGGCAAGGAACGTGGCCAACTGACCCTGGTATGCCGCGAGATATTGGGGATCGACCCAATAGGCGCGTGCCGAGGAGATCGGTACAACCGGGGCGAGACCAGCGGCACCCGCGGCACGGTCATGGGAATGCTGCCAGACCCTGAAGCCGAACACCGCGCAGCCGGCCAACAGCAGCATCAGCACATAGGCTGTCCACGGCGTGCCCGTCTCCGCACGTGCGCGAACGCGATCCGTCGACGGGCGCATTTTTGCCCGCAAGGGCCGGCCCGCCCTGCGGGCTGAACTATCGGGCGATGGCGGTCGAATGAAATGGTCTCGCGACATGTATGATTATTGCGGCGGTTTTCTGCGTCCTGTTATGGTATTACACACAGACGGTCGTAAGTATAGCAAGGCGGGGTTCGAATGGCGATCCAGGTCCGGCTACTCGACCATTCCCATGACCCGATCCGATCGCTCTATATCGCCTACCGGACCTGCTACTCGACGCTAACGCCGATTCAAATCCTCGAACGTATCGACGACGAGCGTATCACACGCGAACAGATGCTGAGCTTCGTGGAGGAGCGCCTGAAGACCGGCCACGTCTCGCCGCTGGAGCAGGTCTGGTTTGAATACGTGCTCTCGGGTGTGAGCCGGGCGTTTTCACACCAGTTCGTGAGGCACCGCGTTGGCATTTCGTTTGAGCAGCAGAGCCAGCGCTACGTCGTCTACAAGAATGGCCGTTTCCCCTACACCGTTCCCGACACGGTGCTAGAGGCGGGCTTCGCGGATCGCATGAATTCGCTGATGGCGGACGTAGGCGCGCTGTACGCGGAGATGGTAGCGTCGGGAGTGCCCGGCGAGGACGCCCGCTTCGTGCTTCCGAACGCCACCAACACCAACTTCAAGATCACGATCAACTTTGCCGCCTTGCTCCACGTCGGCGACCTGCGGCTTTGCACCCGCGCTCAGTGGGAGTTCAGGCGGGTTGTTTCGATGATGCGGTCGGAGCTGTACAAGCGCTACCCGGAACTTGCGATCCAGTTGCAGCCCAAATGCGGAGAGCGGCGGATGGGGTACTGCGACGAGTCGTTGGAAGCTTGGCAGAACTGCCCGATCGGTCGCAAACGTCCGCACAAGGCAGGGCTGTTCGAGCTGTTCAACGGCTACAGGCGCGGCGAGCTCGAGCCCTTGGAGGATGCTGACTTCCGCACGATCGAGGAGTACACGGAAGGCCCCAAGCGGCTCGAGGCGA
>DAINSK010000075.1:0-1152 GCA_036741355.1 Chloroflexota bacterium | reverse complement strand
TAGACGAGCATCTCTAACTGCTCGGTCGCGTGCGCGTCGCTATCGATGACCATCTTCACGCCCCGCCGTACCGCCGCGCGAACAAGGTTGTCGGGCAGGTCCAGCCGGTCCGGATAGCCGTCGATTTCGAGGAACTTGTCGAGCCGCAGACACGCCGTCATGACTGCGTCCCAGTCGGCTTCAATGCCTTCGCGCGCATTTATAAGCCTGCCAGTTGGATGCGCGATGCCGTTGATCGAAGGGTTTTCCAGGGCGGCGAGGAGGCGCGCGGTCATGACGTCGCGCGGCTGACGGAAGCTGCTATGGATCGAGGCGATACAGTATTCATGCGCGGCCAGGATCTCGTCCGGGACCTGCAGTCCGCCCTCAGACGTGATGTTCACCTCGAGGCCGTCCATCAGGCGGATGCCCGGGTCCGAGTCGCGCAAGGCATCGAGCTCACGGGATCGCGTGGCGAAATCGAGGTTGGGGTATGAATGGTCGGTGATGACCATGTACTCGCGGCCGAGCGCTCGACAAGCGGCGGCCATTTCAGCCATCGAGTCACGGCCGTCGCTCCAGGCCGTGTGCGTGTGGCAGTCGCCGCGGATATCGCCGCGCTCGATGAGAGGGGGCAGTGTGCCGGCAAGTGCTGCCTCGATCTCGCCGGTGTCCTCGCGTATTTCGGGCGGCGGCGTCTGCATCCCGAGTAGATCGTAGAGGTCATCCTCGGTCGCCATGCGCAGCGTTTCGCCGTCGGCAAGCCGCTTGACGCCGTGCTCGCTGACCGAGAATCCCTTCTCTCGGGCGAGGCGTCGGACGTGGATGTTGTGGTGCTTTGAGCCGGTGAAATGGTGCAAAAGGGCGCCGTAGCTCTCGGGTGGCCCGGTGAGCACGTCCGCGTGAATGCCGTTGTGCAGGAGTACGCTTGCCGCGGTTTCGCCCGAATCGATAACGCTGTGAACGCCCGGAAAGCTGATGAAGTGGCGTATGACTGCCTCGGGCTCGCGAGTGGACACGATGATGTCGACGTCGCCGATAGTCGCCAGCCGCCGCCGCAAACTACCGGCTGTCACGGCCTCGATCACGGCAGGCGACATCCTCAAATAGTCGAGCAGTTCCTTCGCAAGTTCGGCGGCTTTGGGAAGCATCAGCCGCCCCGAGCGGCGCTGA
>DAINSK010000074.1:6651-9417 GCA_036741355.1 Chloroflexota bacterium | reverse complement strand
ACTTGATGTCCGCAACGTTGCTCGTCGCCTCTAGTTCGGCCAGATCGGCCTTGAGAGTCCGCAAGACGAACCGCTCGGTGTCGCGCAGGCCGCGGTCTTCCAGTAGCGCTCCCACGACCGCTTCGTAGGCGCGCGCGAGGTTCATCGGTCGCTGCCGGCCCCCGGTTCTCTCTTCGCCCCGGCCGAGGGCGAGATGTTTCCCAAGGTCGAGACGCCCCGCAACGGTCGCGAGCGTTTCCCAGCGCACGAGGTGGGCCCGAAGCTCTGTTAGCTGACCCTCGGGAACACCGGGAAAACGGCGATAGAGCTCACGCGCCACCACATATCCGATTACGGCGTCGCCAAGGAACTCCAAGCGTTCATTCGACTCGATATCGCGGCGCTTTGCCTCATTGAGGTGCGATCGATGCACCATCGCCTTGGCAAGCAGCGCCTTGTTCTTGAACAGAATGCCGAGTTTTTCCTCGAGTGCTCCGAGGTCACTGGCCATAGCAGCGGAGGTCCGACGGGCCGGCTTCCTGGCCGGTTAATAGCGCAATGTGTGTGGTCCAAATGGCGAGCGCTCTGGTTCCCTGCGGACCCGTCAACTTCACATAGACGTTGTCGCCTTCGTTCTGCGTTATGTCGCGCCAAACGTCGGCGGCCGCGACCGAGCCCGCGGCTTTTTGTACCACAAACGTGCCGGTGCTGTTAATCTGCCAGCTTTGCCCTCCGTGTTCGTATCTGACCGGGTTGGTGGCGTTCGTACCCTCTCGGACCCGTGCCTCGAACACACGCAGCAGCCCGTCCTGGTCGCCGACAAGCCGGAGGAACTCCAGCGAACCTTGTTGAATGACCTCGGTAGCGTTGTAATAGACCGTCCAGCCGGGCGCGACTTCCAGCAGGCTATTGCTGTCCAGCAGTAACCAGCGCCAGTCCGTCTCGCGTCCGTTTAAATGCTCAGCACACGGCAAAACCGTTTGCACAAGGCGGTCGTCGCCATTCCAGAACATAATCGCGTCGCCCGGCTGGAGCGTCGCGGGCGTCGTCTCGCGAGGCGGAGTGACGTGCCCGGCCTCATGCCGCTGCTTCATAATCCGTTCGAAACGGCCGATCATTCCATCTGCCATCGCCCCCACCTTTCCGCTGTTCCCGCGCTGCTGCCACGCCCTACCAGCCCGCGGCCTGTCCTTCCGAACGCAGGTCAAGCGCTCCCATGCGCACCCCATCAAGCTCCCGAATTGCAATCACCGTTGCACGACCCATCAGTCCGTCCCACGCGCCCGTTCGGCGCACACGATGCCCTCGGCGCTCGAGCTCGGCATAGACGGGTTCGTCGTAACGGCTTTCCATCGTTATGTCTAGTCCATCGTCGTGCCCCCAGCGCGGAAGGTCGAGCGCTGTCTGGACGTCGTAGCCGGCGTCGACGATCGCGCTGATGACCTGCATGTTGGTCTGCACCTGTTGCTGGCCGCCCGGAGTCCCGCCCACGAGGATGGGGCGGCCTTTTTTCGTGATCAGATACTGGTTCAGCGTGTGCACCGGCCGTTTGCCCGGCTCGAGTACGTTCGCGTGGCCGGGTTCGGTCGTGAAGCCGGTCAGGCGGTTATTGAGCAGGACTCCCGTGCCCTCGACCACGACGCCGCTGCCCCAAGGAGAGAACACGCTCTGGATCGCGGCGACGGCGTTACCGGCTCCGTCCACGACGGCGAAACTGGTCGTGTCGTGCACGGCGTGCGGCAGCGAGCCAGCCGCGGGACATACTGCCGCGCGTTGCGGATCGATCTGGGCGCGACGTTGGGCGAGGAATCCCGGGTCGAGCAGACGGTTGACGTCGAACGTCGACCGGCGGGGGTCGCCGCCGTGATGGCGGCTGTCTGCAAACGCCAGCTTCTTCGCTTCGATCATCAAGTGGATGACTTCCGGATCATTTGGAAGCCGTCCGGCGAGGTCGAAGCCTTCGATAATGCCGAGTTCCTCGAGCAGGATATAACCCTGCGAAACGGGGGGCTGCTCATATACCGTGAGGCCGCGATACTCGCGGCTAATCGGATCGCGTACGTCGGTCGTATGGTTGGGCAGGTCCGACGCGGTAAAGTGGCCGCCAAGCTTCCGGGCGTCTCTCTCGAGCGCCCGTGGGAACTCGCCGTCGTAGAACGCGTCGCCGCCGCCATCTCGGATGGCTGCCAGAGTCCGAGCGAGGTCCGGCTGTTTAAGGATCTCTCCCGGCTGCGGGACACGTCCGCCGGGCATATACACCGCGGCCGCCGCGTCGTTCGAGCGCAGGAGGTCGCCGAACTGCTCGATCAGCTGCGACAATCGCAGCGAAACCGGCGAGCCATCCCGCGCCAACTCGATGGCGGGGTCCATGAGCTCGCCGATCGGCCTGCTGCCCCATCGCGCGTGCGCGGTCAGTACTCCATCCACGAAGCCCGGAGTGCTGACGCTACGGATGCCGCGGTTGGGGATGCCCGAAGCATAAGCATCGAGGGTAGCGGCTGCCGGCGCTGCTCCGCTTCCGTTTATGGCGGTTACCGTGCCGGTTTCAGCGGCGAATACCAGGTAGAAGAGGTCGCCGCCGATCTGGCAGCGGGCCGGTTTGAGAACCGTCTGCATCCAACTGATGCACACCGCCGCGTCGATCGCGTTTCCGCCGGCCTTCATTACCGACAGTCCCGCTTGGCTCGCGGTTGGGTGTGCCGTTGAAACCATGAGCGACCGGCCCATCACCGGCCCCTGGTGGGGCGCCCAACGATTCTTTTGCATTGCGATTTCCATTCTATCCAC
>DAINSK010000074.1:0-6551 GCA_036741355.1 Chloroflexota bacterium | reverse complement strand
TCGGGGACGGATGCGCGGCTACTTCGGATCCGTATTGGAGATCTCACGCGTGTCCCGACGTTCTAGACGGTCATTTTTGGCCATCGCCGCGCTCACGGTCCTGCCTTCCATTTCCCTGGTGCTAGCTCCCGGCTCCAGGCATGCGTTTGCCCAGGACGACCCCGACCCCGATCCTGATTCCACGCCGGTGCTTCCAATGCCGCTCCGGCTGCGAATCCCAATCCTGCACATCAACGCGCTGATCGAGCAGGTCGGTTTGGAAGACGACGGCGGCATGGCCAGCCCAAGCGGGCCGGATTCGGTCGGGTGGTTCGCCCCCGGCTTCCGTCCCGGGGACCCGGGCAACGCGGTGATCGCCGGCCACGTCGACTGGGTGGATCGCGCCGCGGTTTTCTGGTTCATCAAGAACCTCGGTCCCGGAGACGAGATCGACGTGATCTACGATGATGGGTCTTCCGCGGCATTCGCGGTCGACGATATCGACGCCTACAACGACGACGAAGCGCCGATGGACCAGATCTTCGCGGCGAGCGATACGCCGCACTTGAACCTGATCACTTGCGGCGGAACGTTCAATCACGTGACGCATAATTACGACCACCGGACGGTTGTCTACGCCACGGCGATGCCGCAATAGCAAATGGCGATGAAGTTCCTCTCACACTCATAAGGAGCCTCACCTAAATGGTGAGGCTCCTTATACCATCCATGGTTCTGCGTGGGCGTTACGACTTCCAGACCATGTAAAGCTGAATCCAGCGTGGCGGTCCAAGCTGGTAGTTTTGCACGTTCTTGCGCGTCGTTTGCTGTAGGACCGTCCAACTGTAGATGATGAACGGCTCGTCGTCGGCGAGGATGTTCATCGACTGTTTGTACTGTTCTACCCGTGCGTTGATGTCCAGGGTCTGGCGTGCCTTGTTCAGGAGGTCATCGAGCGCCTTGTTGCTGTAGTGCGCCAGGTTGAAGCCGGCGCCGGTGGTGAACAATGTATAGGTGAAGCCGTCAGGATCGACGCTCCCGCTCCAGCCGAGGGCGCCGGCCTGGTACGATCCCTTGTTGCCGTTGTCTACGACCGTTGCGAACTCCAATGGCTGGAGCTGCATGTCGAAGCCGGCGTCCTTGATTTCGTCTTTCACTAGCTCCATCGTCTGCTGCAAAGCCGGAGATGCGTTCGAGTACTGGATCGTAAAGCTGACGCTCGTCTTGCCGGCCTGCTTGAGCAGATCCTTGGCCTTGTTGATGTCGCGTTTCATATACGGTCCCTGGACGCTGCCCGGGATCGTGCCAGGAATCTCGGTATCGGCAGGGACGACGGTCCCAAAGTTAATCGTGTCGGCGATCTGTTGACGGTCGATGGAGTAGGAGAATGCTTCGCGTACGCGCTTGTCGTTGAACGGTTCCTTCTCGGTTTCCATCATGATGAAGTTGAAGCCGAATCCCGGTATCTGCTTATAGGTTATGTCCGAACTCGACTGCAGCGACTTGATGTCTTTCGGGGGCGGCGACTCGATGTAGTCCAGGTCGCCGGTCTTGAGCGCCGTCAGGCGGGTATTCTCGTCCGGGATCGGCTTGAGAACGATCTTATCTAGGTACGGGTACTGGATGCCGTTCGCGTCCTTGCGCCAGTAGGTCGGGTTCTTGTCGAGCACGATCTGGTTGTCGTGCTGCCACGACGTGAATTTGAACGGTCCCGTGCCGGCGCCGGTCAGGTCGTTCGCGATCTTGTCGGCCCCCACCTTCTGGAACGTCGTCGGCGAGTACATGTAACCGGCGCCGCTCGTCAACTTGTCGAGGAACGGGGCAAACGCGTTGTCCAGCGTGATCTTGAGCGTCGTCGGATCAATTATGTCCATGGCAGTGATGTTTTGAACGTCGGTGTGGCGGACCGACGCCTTATCGTCGATATGACGCTGAAGGTTCCACTTAACGGCGTCCGCGTTGAAGTCGGTTCCGTCTTGGAACTTGATCCCCGGATGGAGGTGGAAGACATAGGTCTTGTCGTCGGGGTTGTCGACCTTATCCACCAGGTTGCCCGCGACCTTGAAATCAACGGTTTCCACGAACAGCGGCTCCAGGACGTTGCCCTCGACATAGCCGCTGTACACGTCCTGCGACTTGGCCGAATCGAAGTTGGTGGCGTCGCGCGCGAGGCCCATCGTGAGCGTGCCGCCTGTCTTCACCTTTTGGGCGGCGGCCGCGGCAGGGCTGCCTGCTGCCGGACTGCCGGGGGCTGCGGCACGGGTGGCGCTCACGGCGGACCCCGCCGGGGCCGCGGCCTGGGTTGCGGCGGACTTAGTGTTGTTGCCGTTATTGCCGCTGCTGCAGGCCACGAGTGCGATCCCGAGCGCCGCCGCGGCCAGTATTTTCAACCCTGATTGTCGCATCGCTTCTCCTTTGCCCATATCGGGCGTACGACGATTGAGACAATTGAAATCTGTGTGTAATTTTACTGCCTATCCCCCTCCTTGTGCTGCGGTGTCAGGGTGAGTTCAACTGTCGGCAGGGCACGTTCACAGCTATCCGCTATCGCGACTTCAATCTCGGATCGAGATAATCGCGGAGGGCGTCGCCAAGCATGTAGTAGCTGAACACGGTGACGAAGATCGCGCACCCCGGTCCGATAGCCATCCACATGTCGTTCTGAAGGTAGTCGGTGCCGACGCGGATCATGGCGCCCCAGTCGGGTGTTGGTGGCTGGGTGCCGAGGCCGAGGTAGCTGAGGGCCGCCTCGAGCAAAATGGCGTTTGCGCCCGCCAACGACGCGGCGACGATCAACGGGTTGGCGATGTTCGGCAGGATGTGGCGGAACATGACGCGCCAGCGAGACGCTCCAATGACTTCGGCGGCGCGTATATATTCGAGCGAGCTTGCCTGCAAGACCTGGCCGCGCGTGAGGCGGAAATAGAACGGTATTCCCAGCACGCCGACGGCGATCGTAGCGCTCGTCAGCCCGGGTCCGAGCACGGCGATCAGCGCGATCGCGAGCAGAATCCCGGGAAAGGCAAGTTGGGCGTCGATATAGCGGCCGAGCAGCCAATCCACCGCGCCGCCGAAGTACCCGGCGAGCAGGCCAGATACGACGCCGAACGTCAGCGAGATGACGACCGAGATCACGGCCACCCTCAGGGAGACCTGCGTCCCCTTGATCACGCGGCTGTAAAGATCGCGGCCGAGGTTGTCGGTGCCGAGCCAGTGCCTCGACGATGGGCTCTGGAGCGCCTGCGCCGGGTGCGTGGTGATCGGATTGTATTTGACGAGCAGGTCCGCGGAGAGTGCGATCGCAATCAACATGATCAGGACGACCGTGAAGAGCGACAGCATACGGTTGCGGCTGATGAATCGCCGTAGTGAACGACGCCGCTCCGGAATCGCCTCGCCCAGCGCGAGACTACCGCCCCGTATCGACTGTTCACCTACGGCCATAGCTGATCCTTGGGTCCAAATACGCGTAGGCGATGTCGACAATGAGGTTAGCGAACATGAACGAGAATGCGGCGATTAAAACGACGGCCTCGACGACCGGATAGTCGCGACGGCCGAACGCGTCCACTGACAGGCGCCCCACGCCGGGCCAGCTAAAGACCGTTTCCGTGATCACCGCACCTTCCCATAGTCCGCCGAGTGCCAGCCCCAGGATCGTGACGACCGGTAACATGGCGTTTCGAAGCGCGTGACGCATCACCACGGCCACCGGCGAAAGCCCTTTCGCGCGGGCAGTCCGGATGTAGTCGGTATACAGCGCCTCGAGCAGGCTGGAGCGAACAAAGCGGGAGATGTTGGCGGCGCCGAATAGGGCGCCGACCATCGCCGGCAGCACCAGGTGGCGGATGTTTTGTCCGGGATTCTTGCTGAATTCGGCATATCCGCCGGGCGGGAATATTCGCCAGTGAAGCGCGAAGATCAGGATCAGCAGCGTCCCAAGGAAAAAGCCGGGCAGCGATACGAATACCAACGAGAAGGCGGTCGAAAAGCGCGCCGCAAACGATCCCCGGAAGACGGCGGCGGTGATCCCGATCGCGAGTGCCGCCAGGAGTCCGACTGTGAATCCCGTGAGACCAAGCTCAAGCGTGGCGGGAAGCCGCTCGGTGATCGCCTTGCGCACGGGCTCGCGGCTCCCCAGCGATCGTCCGAAATCGAGATGGACCAGCCGGCCGAGCCATTTCACGTACTGCACTGGCACTGGGGCGTCCAGCCCCAGCTTGTGACGCAAGGCGACGACGTTCTGTGGAGTCGCCTCTTCCCCGAGGATCACACGCACGGGATCCCCGGGGATCGCGCGAACCATGACAAACAGCGCCACGGTCACCAGGAACGCGACCGGCACCATCGATAAGATGCGGCGGACGATATATCCAGTCATGGTAGCGACAGTCTACTGCGCCTTCCAGACGGTCGCATAGCGCTGGATCGCGTCCGCGACCAAGACGAACCCCTTCACCTTGGGGGTGTGGAGCTCGATCGATAGTCCGTGATTGATGAATATCCACGGAGCATCGTCCACGATGGCCTGGTTGGCCTGTTTGTAGAGCGCGTTTCGCTTATCGGTCTCGTAGGTGGCGCGCGCCTGATCGAGCAGGCTGTCTACCTGGGCGCTGGAGTATTGCCCGTCGTTATTGCCGCCACCAGTGTGGAAGTGGTTGTACGTATTTCCATCCGGGTCAATGCGGCCGCTCCAGCCAAGCAGTGCTGCCTGGAACGTGTGTTTTGCCGTGTCGTCAACCAGCTTGGTAAACTCCTCCGGCACCAGGTTAACAGTTATCCCGGCGTCTTTTAGCTCGTCCTTCAGCAACTCGCCCTGCTGCTGGGTAGCGGGAGAGCCCCCGGTAATGATGAGGTTAAACGTGAAGCCGGATGGCTTGCCGCCTTCCGTCAGCTTCGCCTTCGCCTTGACAATATCGCGGGTGTATGGCTTGTACGACGGGTCGAATGCTGCCATTGGCGGCGAGATGGGACCGTTCGACACCACTCCGACACCAAAGCCGACGGTTTGCAGGATCTGGTCGCGGTCGATGGCAAACGCCACTGCTTGCCGCAGCGCTTTGTTGTTGAATGGTTCGGAAGAGGAATTCAGCTCGATGCCGTTAAAGTCGAGCGATGGAGTTTCTTTGTAGACGAACGAAGAGTCCTTCTTAATCGCCGCGTTATCCTTCGACGGCGGTCGTTGCGCGATATCGACGTCGCCAGTCTTGAGGTTGTTGAGGCGGGCATTCTCGTCGACGATGATCCGGTAGGTGATCTTGTCGAGGTACGGCAGCTTGTCGCCGTTTGCCGCCGTCTTCCAGTAATCCGGGTTGCGCTCGAGCGCGACGTGGTCGTCCTGCTTCCACTCGACGAACCGGAACGGGCCCGTCCCAGCGCCGATCGGCGCTATCGTCAGGTCGTCGCCGTACTTTTGAACCGCCGCGGGCGAGACCATCATGCCGGCGCGGTCAACCAGCGTCGCCAATAGCGGAGCGAACGGTCCCTTGAGATTGAACTTGACGGTCAACGGGTCGACGACGTCGACCGATGCCACGCTCGAGATCTCACTCTTGCGGGGCGACGTATCCGAGGCCAGGATTCGGTCGATGTTGAACTTGACCGCGGTGGCGTTGAAGTCGGTTCCGTCCTGGAACTTCACGCCCGCGTGCAGCTTGAACACAATCGCTTTCGGGTCGCTGGTGTCCCAGCTGTCGGCCAGGTCGGGAGCAATTTTCAGGTCCGGGCCAACCTGCACGAGAGAATCGTAGATTTGATAGTGAACCTGGCGATCTACCACCAATGAAGACTTGAGGGGATCGAGGTTCTTCATATTGCTGTCGATCGCGACGGTGAGCGTCCCACCCCGGGTTGCCTTTTCCGTCGGGGCAGCTGCTGCCGTCCCGCTGGCCGCGGGTTTTGCCGCGCCGGCCGACGGGCTGCTCCCGGCAGATGCCGACGTCGCGGCCGTTGCCGCCGCCGGTGCGGGCTTACTGTTGTTGCTGCTGCTACAGGCAGCGGCCAACGCAAGGGTCAACGCTACTGGAAGAACCAGGCCTACTCTGCGGTTCATCACCACCTCCTCTGCCCTCTTTACGAGTGCTATACTGCCCCTGGATGTCTGGTCTGCTGGTCAGACCACACTAGCGGTTCGTTTGACTGCTGTAAAGGGTTCGTAACCAGTCTTACCCACGCGGATCGGTCCGGAGGCCAAAGCGTGACCACCAATCATGCCGGCGATGCGATTCGCAGCCGGCGGCGCTCCCGCACGTCGGACGCGCTCGACGAGCACGTGACCCGGCCCGTTCGACGCACAAACCTCTCTGCCGAGATTGCCGACCGCATCACAGAGCAGATTGCGATCGGGAAACTGAATGCCGGCAGCCGCCTGCAATCTGAGCGCGAGCTCAGCGACCGCTTCGGTGTCGGACGGTCGTCCATCCGCGAGGCGATCAAGGCGCTGGAGAGCCGGGGGCTTGTCGAAGGGCGGCAGGGCGAAGGCCGGTTTGTCCGCGCCCAGGAAGTTTCCGGTCTCATTCAGGCGCCTTCGGGGCCCGTGTCGGTTAGCGAACACGAGATGCAGCAGCTTTATG
>DAINSK010000073.1:0-9608 GCA_036741355.1 Chloroflexota bacterium | reverse complement strand
ATCGTCGCGATCGCGCCCCGCATTCGCGTCCGGCGGCACAGCCTCATCGTCGATCCCGGCGCTGCCGCGGCATAAGCGCCCTATCCGAGCCTGTCCAGGCTGGTCGAGATCGAATTAATTCTAGCCATTCTGGGTGAATCTGGCATGATAATATCCTGACGTCCGGCCGAAAACTCTAGCTCTAAACCGACGCCCCCGGCTTTGGCCATCCCAGTAACCACCAGTGTTTACCCGTGAGCAGATGCACCCGGCCCCGGTCACCGGCGCGGTACAGGATGCCGAAATGCTTGAGGCAGAGGCGATCGGGAAATTCGTAGCGCTCCTGTCCGGATACACGCTTCTCTTCGGAACGCGGCTCGTCGCAGGCGAGGGTGTACCAGACTGCCGGTGCTTCCTGGCCACAGAAGAGACAGCCCGGTTGCCGACTGCGTGCCATCTGCACAGAATAGCACACTAGTTCTGAATCGAGTCCCGGAGTGCGCTCCGTTAACGCCGAGGAATTGCTCGGCGATGAAGGCACCAACTGCATCGGCACCGTCCGGAGCACGACAGACTTACCGCGCCTGTCGTGCTTGCGCCGTGGCCCGGTCGGGCGCCCAAAGCTTGCACCACCATGGGCCACCAACGACCATATCGACGTCGCGGTGGGCGCAGTAGCCAATCCCCTCCCTCAGCACCCTGTAGAACTGGCAGTTATCGCACCGGTCATCGTTGGTGCTCTCTGGCCAGAGCTCCACAGTCTCGACGCGCTGTTTCAGTTCCTGCACCGACTGTGCCATGAGTATCGCTCCTCGTGTCACCATTTGCTCGTCTCAGTACTTACGCACCAGCCCGGCGCCGTGGCGCTGTCGCTCACTACTCGGGGGCGGCGACAACCATCAGGCGGCAGCGCGCCGCACCACCGCATAGAGCTCGTCAAGCTCAAACGGCTTCCCCAATTCGTCGTCGGCGTGGCAGTGTTCGCGAAAGTCGTGCGCCCGATCCGAAGCGGTCATGACTACGATGGTGGGTCGCGTGGCGGGGGTGTGGTCTGCCAGTGCGTCGCAGAAGGCAGGACCGTCCATGACCGGCATGTTCATATCGAGCAGGATGATGCTGGGCTGGCGCGCGTCCACGAGCTCCAATGCTCGCTGGCCGTCTTCTGCCAGCAGAACCTCATAGCCCTCGTCCAGCAGTGCCAGCTGCACGACCTCGCGGATACTCACGTCATCGTCCACCACCAGGACCACTGTCGGCAGTGCTGCTGACGCGGCCGGTTGCTGCGCCGTCGCACGACCCGCCTGGGACGGCCGGACCGTGCTCGCCGGCAGCTGGAAGAACGCCCCATCAAAGACGGCCACCCACGCAGCGGCCTCGTCCTGCCGCGCGGCATGGTGCCGGGTGGTCCCGCGCGCCAGCACCCTCAGCAGTGCCAACGCGTTGCGGTCAAAGACCGCAGGGTATGGGAGCCCGGATGTCGTCGTGATGGCACACCGCAGGAATGCGCACCGGCAGCCCAAGCGAAGCGTACGTGACCGGCGCCCACGCCACATCCCTCGCGCGGAAGGGCCAGGCGCACAGCAGAGGTAGCCGCCCGGCTATCCCCCTGGCTGGTGGTGGACACCGAGAGTGGTATGCAGCCAGCGGGAGGGTCAGCTAGCGTGAGCGTAGAGGAGGAACCTTCATGTATATCGGTGGTGGGCTACTCACGCTAATAATAATCATCATTATTCTCGTGCTCATCTTCCGCTGAGGCGGGGTGCTGGCTCCCGCGGGAGCCGGAACGAGACAGCGGTATGCCGGACATGGATGAGGTCAAAGGCAAGGTCAAAGAAGGCGTGGGCGCCGCTCGAGAGACGGCCGGGCGTGCGAGCGGTAACGGGGACCTGGCAGCCGAAGGCAGCGCCCGCAAGGGCGAAGGCAAGGTCCAGGGCACGTTCGGCAAGGTGAAGGACACCGTCGGCGATGCGGCCGATGCCGTCAAGCACAAGCTGGGCGGATAAAGACCAACGAGACGGACAGCACTGAGGGGGGCATAGGGCCCTCGCTTTTTGCACGAGTCGGTTCGAACAACCCGTCGCTAACTATAAAGCTGCCAAAGTCGAGCACAGCAGTGAGCTCGCTGAGCAACAGGCACTACGTCTGTGGCGGGATGACAACGGGATGGAGAAAGCGTACGCTCATTATAGTAGCCCCGCGGCGGAGCGAGAGCGTCTTAAGGAGTGACCACTATGACCGCGCCTGGCAGTACCAGCGCTGCAGCGCCCGTTCCCGGGGCACAGGTCCTGACGGCCGACAGCAAGGGGCTTGGCCGCGTTAAGGAAGTGAGCGACGCTTGCTTCAAGGTCGATGTCTCGATGCGGCCGGACTACTGGCTGGCGAGTAGCTACATCAGCAGCACCACGAGCAGCGAGGTCCGCCTCAGCGTCACGAAGGACAACCTCGATGCGGCGAAGGTGGACGCCCCGGGACACCTGGGCATCCACGGTCATGGAGGCGGCACCACCGTCGTCTAGCTCACCTGCAGCAGCGGGGGAGGCGCGTCCCTGTCTCATGCCGCTCCCTCGGAAGGGCAGGGCGAGCCATGGCAGCTGCGCAGCCTCTGCTGGACGCCACCCTCACTGACCTGGCCTGGGTCCTGAACAAACTTCGCCATGACCGACCAAAGTGGGTGAGCCGTGGGCGCTGGCGTTCATGCGACCCTGGAAGGGCCGCGCCAGTCGGCGCGGGGTAGAGAGGGATCGAACATTGATGCGTAAGCTCATGCTGGTTATTCCCGCCGCGGGTGTGCTTCTGCTTGTAGGCTGCGGTTCGAACAACAACACGAACGTGGGCTTTAACAGTGGCGACGCCAAGAACGCCGCAAACTCGGCGATCAACACGGCCCAGAACACAGGGGCCAATGCCCAGCACGCGGTCGCCAGCGCCGTGAACGGTTTCAACGCGACGCCAACGCCAACGCCAACACCATCTCGGTGAGCAGTCTCTGATCGCGATTTAGACATGGAGGTCGCTGCTGTAGGCCCGGCGCTTGCGAAGCTGGTGCCAGCAAATAGAATGGAACGCGTACACCCAGGCACCTTGAATAGGTATGACCGCGACCCTCTTTTCTTCTACGCTTAAGCCGCTGACTCCCGCCGGAGGGTACGTGCTATGTTACTTGTTATCATCATTATCTTGCTGGTCCTGCTCCTCGTTGGTGGTGGCGGCGGCTACTACGGCCGGCGCCGTCGATAAGCGCGAGTGGGGACAGCCCCTGCCACCCGGGGCGAGAGAGACAAAACTAGACCGGAGCCGTGCATGTCGACTGACGAGTCACAGGACACGGAGCCATCCTCCCGGGAAACCCTCCATGACCGCGCACGTGCCTGGTGGAGCACGGTGTTGGTGGGGCAGCTCAATGGCTCGCACCCCGTGCACGGCACCGCCGTTCATGCGGTGCTGCGAGTCGACACGCTCGTTATCACGGGCGCTGTTGCCACGGCTCAAGACCGGATCGACATTGAAGCGGAGGTAGCCTACTTCCGTGACAAGGGATTTACTACGCTGCAGAACGACCTCGTCGTCAGCGGCGGTACCGCGGACCTCGCCGGCCTGCTGACCCAGACGCTCTTCGCCGTGTTCGAAAGCGCGGAGGCAGCGGCCTTTGCCCAGAGCTATCTCGTCGAGCACGCAGGCGTCCATCCTGAGCAACTGGTCGTCTTCGATGGGTCCGCTCACGATGCAGCGCTACAAATCGCTGCCTCCTTGCCAGAAGCCTTCCGTGAAGACGGGCAGCGGGCGCTCGATAGCGGGCGCAGCCTCCTCATTGTCACGGTTGATGAGACTGAAGCCTTCAAAGCGCGTGAACTGCTCGACGAGGAAACCCGCAGCCTGGAGACGGTTGTGCTGCCGCCCGCTGCTGCATCCGGGTGGCAAGCGGTATCCGCCGGCATCGCGGCGTCAGGCGGCGACCGAGAACCCGCAGCTCATGTGCCGCCCGAACGCGGGCTTGCCTTCGGGACGGGTAGCGCCACATGAGCCCGCCACCGTCGGCGGGCGAGCCGGTGCTGCCCACCGAGGGCCCAGCCGGGGAGGCCAAGCAGGCCGTCCGCACCGCGCAGCACGTGCGGCCTCGTGACCTGCTCAAGATTTTGGGCCCGGGCATCATCAGCGGTGGTGCGGATAACGACCCGGCCGGCATCACCACCTACTCCGTCGTCGGTGCCCAGAACGGCTATGCGCAGAACTGGCTGCTGGTGCTCTCCACCCCCATGCTCATCGTCATTCAGCAGATGAGCGCCCGTGTTGGTAACGTCACCAAGACCGACTTAGCCACAGCGATTCGCAACCACTTCGGACGCCGGCTCGCGATCACCGTCGTGCTGCTGGCGCTCATCGCAAACGTCATCACCATCGGCGCGGACCTCGTCATGATGGCCGCGGTTATGGAGCTGGTGACCGGCGCAAAGTTCATCTACTTCATCATGCCGTTCGCCGTGGTCATGGCGTACGTGAGCATCTTCATCGACTACAAGCGGTTTTCGCAGTACCTACTCTGGCTGGTGGCGGTGTTTGCGGCCTATATCGTCGCGGCCTTCCTGGCCCGGCCTCACTGGGGCGACGTCCTGACGCAGACCATCTTGCCCCACCTTCACCTCGACGCGACCTATTTCATTGGTGCCGTGGGACTGTTGGGCACCACCATTACCCCTTACCTCTTCTTCTGGCAATCCAGCGGCGAAATCGAGGAGAAGCGGGGGGTGCAGGGCATTACGGGGGCCAAGCTCGATATTGCCGCCGGCATGATCTGGTCGAACGTCTCCGCCTTCTTCATCCTCGTGGTAACCGGCGCGGTGTTGTTCACACACCAGAAGAGCATCACCACGGCGGCCGACGCTGCCCAGGCCCTCGAACCGTTCGTCGGGTCAGCCGCCAAGTACCTGTTTGCGGTGGGCATCATTGGGGCGGGGTTGCTGGCGATTCCGGTGCTTGCCGCCTCGACGGCGTACTCGGTGGGTGGGCTGTTCGGCTGGCGCCGCAGTCTCACACGCAACGTCAATAACGCCCCGCAGTTCTATATCGTGCTCGGGCTCGCCCTCGTAGTGGGCGTGCAACTCGCCGTCTCAAACGTCAATCCGATCAAGGCGCTCTTCTACTCCCAGGTCCTGGACGGCCTGATCGCCCCGGTGCTCGTGGTGCTGCTGTTGGTCCTCACCTCGAGCCGCAAAGTCATGGGGGACTTCGTGAACGGCCGCTGGACGAAGTTCTGGGGGTGGTTCGCGGTGCTGGTGCTCGTGGCGGCTGATGCTGGCCTCGTCTTCTCGGTTGCCACGAGCGGCTTGCCGTAGGAGGCCAGCCATGGCTTCGTGTAGGTTCCATCAAAATCGACGCATCGACCTCGCCGTCTCCCGGCTGGCACACTATGACGCGATCGTGTGTCGCTGCCGCAAAAACTCGGTGCGCGCGACTGTCTCAGAACTTATCTTCGCCGCGGCTCGATGAGACGTTGGTTTCGAGACGGGTTGTGAGACTGACGCTCTCGCGTGGTCTACAGTGCTACTTGGATGGCGCACCGTCTGACTCAATTTGGGTCGTTTACGAGACGCAGTGCCTACTGTTAGTGGGCAGCAGCGAGTGGCCACAGCCTGTGCCAGCATGGACCGCTCACGCGCCGCAGGCACGCGTAACGGCGGTCGGCGTGTCCGGCGAGCGACGGTCCGCGCTGCACAGGACCAGGGGCGAGCCGTTCTGTACCAGCACGGCCATGTGGAAGGGCAGGAGCGTGAGCGTGACCGTGGCGCCAAGCGTATCCGGAACATCGCTGCTGACCCACGTGCCGACCGCCGAAGAGCCGAAGCTCTGCGTGAAGCTGATCTCGCCGTTGCCGCCGTCGATGATCTGGTTGCCGGACAGCTCGTCGCAGGGCGGCGTCGGATCCTCGCTGCACCAGCGATAGATGCGCCAGCCAACGTGGGCGTCGCCGGAGGCGTCCAGCGTCAGCCCGAAGCCGTGGTGCTCCCAGCTATCGGCGAACGCCGTGAAGTCGGAGGCGGCGGTGGCGTACGTCGCCGGCTCGGCCGCGACGCCGATGTTGGCGCTGTCCAGCAGCCAGCCTCCGACACCGTCCGCCACCAGCGTCCAGGTGCCGCTGTAACGCGCAACCACGCCCTGGAAGTCGGTGCTCTGGTTCACCGCGGTCAGGTACACCGCCACGCTGTTCGGTGCCGCCGCCGACTGTGTCACGTCCGCACCCAGGACCACCGTGGTTGCGTAGCCAGCCACCCAACTGTTGTACGGTTGCTGCGCCTGAAACGCCGGACTGAGCAGGGCGTAGGCCGCGGCATACTGCTGCGCGTCGACTGCCGTATAGAACGCGGCCACGGCGTCTGCGGCGCTGGCATTGGCGCGGTGTACACCGGACGGCTGGTGGAAGCACGGGTCGGCCGACGTAACGGGTACCGTGGGGTTGTTTACGCAGACGGCATAGGACGGGCTCGCGCGGAAGCTGCTCCCGTCCCACTGGAACGGCGTGACCTGCTCAATCGGGCCTGAGAGGCCGACCCAGAGAAACTGGTTTGCTCCTTGCGACACTACCCGCTCGACGCTCGCGCAGGCAGGCCCACCGGGGCCGAGACCGTGCTGCACGGCGAGCAGGCCGCCCACCAGCAGACACCCGAACCCTTGATAGTTTGGCAGGTAGGGCTGGGTGGTGCTGGCAACACACAGCGTGACCGGCTGCCCAGCGACCTCGCCCAGGGCCTGGCCATTCCCATCGCCGATATAGCCCTGCGTGCCCAGGGCGGCACCACAGGGACTCGTGAACGACACGCTGGTCAGTGCTGGACTAAATGCGGACGCCGGCGTGACCGTGATAACGATATGAGGGCTCTGCGCAGGCGTCACCCAGACCCCCCGCCCGGGCAAGAGCACGTGCGTGGGCTGGTACCCGTTGAGCGGATCATAGGTGTAGGCGAAGGCATCCCGGATGAGTGCGGGGGCCGTGCCGCTCGGGTCGCCCAGCAGGGCCCACGGCTGGGCAGGAATGAGCCCGACACTAGCGGGTTGAGTGCTGCCGCTGCCGAGCACCACGGTGGTGGGTGCCGTGAAGTAGACCCACGCTCCGGTATTGGCGGGCAAGCCCGCCGCAGGGAGCCGGTAGGCATAGCTCTGATCCTGAGGCTGGTAGATGTAGAGGGGGCCGGCGACCCCGCTGAGGTCCGTACCGGGAGGGAACGCGACCAGGTTCCAGCCGGCGGCATACGTGACGGTCACGCCCGCAGCCTGGGCAGCGGCCGGTGCCGCGCCCCCCGCGGACGCCAGCACCATGACCAGCAGGACGAACGGCAACAGCCAGCGCACAGGGAACGACATCCGCCTCTCCTCCCATACCCATACCCCGACGCCTGCGGCGGGCGCAGTGGATGCTGCACTCGACAGTACATTTCGCGGCGGCCCGGGAGGTAGTTCCGAGCGTGACCGAGACCACGTAGATACATGCCTGGCCGCGGGACTCTGCCCCAGGCGAATGGCTAAAGTCGAAGTTCTAGAGTGACTCAAAAGCGTAGGTACGACGGCGAGCACGACGTGTTCTGCCACAGATTGAGGACCGCCTCAGCCCTCGGCAGCGCACTTCGGGCAGCGAACGAGGACTACGAGCTGCTCTTTGAGTCCCTCACCCGGCGGTTCGCCGTCACTGTTCGGTTCCCCTCGGCACCCATCCCTCAACACCGAAGCGTGGTACACGTTGCACTTCTGGATCGTACCTACTCGAGGTCTTCCACCTGCCCCGTGCCATAGTACCGACTCGCGCGGGCATTGTGGGCCATCAGCACCTCCCCGACAGACCGCACCATCGCATCATCGGTGACGTGCGCAATGACCATGGCTCCGCCGGCATTGACGGCGTCGGTGAGACTCTGATGGTAGGTGACGTCATCGGAAAACACACGCGACAGCGCCCGCTTGAGCTTGTCACCGAGGCCCTGCTGCTTCATCGCTTCCCGGTCGAGGGTCCGCGCACGGGCATTGTCGAGCAGGTCGATGTCGTCTTCTGCAATGCCGAGTGCCTTGAGCGCCTGGACCGCTCGCCGCGCCTGCTGCCAGTCGTCGATGACCGCAACGAAGTCGTGCTCCGGGTAGAACACCGCCATCTGTTCGGGGTTGTGGAAGCCGGCCTCTTCGCCGGGCGGCGGTGGTCGGTGCTCTGCGTGAGAATGGTCTATCATTCGTCCCTCCCTCGATGTGCTATCGGAACACGCCGCGCACGAGCAGGGTCATTTCGAGCGCTCCAACGCTGCCAAGCTCACCGCAACCTCGGACCCGTCGCGACCGTACAGTGGAACAGGCGATGCACGTCACTCTGAGCGATACGGCACCTGGATGCCCAACCAGCGAAGGACTCCCTGAGTTAGCAACCACGCTCCGACAATACGAGACTCGTCCATGCCGTCCGCGGCGGCGTCCACAATTCGTCGTTTCTGGAAGGGCGATTTCGTTCGGCCGCGAGGTTCCTCCTCCCAGGTTGAAGGGCTCGGCATACCCCTGTTAACCACCCGTGCGCGGCAGCGCCCGCTGCTCTCCTAAGTTTAAGCCGTCATGGTTGAAAATGCATGAGAGCCGAGAGCGCAAGCCCAGCCGACCGTGACCATCAACCCGTTGCTCGAGCGGAGCTGACCCCCGATCGCTATGGCGGCATCGTGTGCTAATTAGTGCCGTGCGGCCAGCTCGCCACCCGCGCAGTCGCCGTCACCGCCTGCGGCGGGCCCCAGCTGCGTACCAGCTAAGAGAATAACCGCGATGCAGAGCGCGTCGTCAAGCCGAATATCAGTTCACCGGGCGTCTGACTTGATGACCAAGCTGAGGATGGCGTCCGTCTACATTGACGGGAAGCACGTCGACGACCTCGCCGATGGCGAGACCAAGAGGATTGAAACTTAGCCTGGCCAGCACACGGTCCAGATGAACATGGCGTTTACCAAGAGCATTCCTATCCGTCTTGAAGCGCGTCCGACGGAAACCACTGAGCTAATTTGTGGCAGCGTTGGCGCTGGACGCCGGCACGCTGGACTACATGAAGCACCTATAGATGTCAAATTCGTCCTCATCGCGAAAAGGAAAAAGAGTAGCAGAGACTTAGCAGGGTGCTGAAATTGGCCTGCATCGCCAAAAAACGTCCCCGTTATGGTGAGCTGTAGGCACGAGATGTCAAGACCTGAACAGCTCTTCAGAGGGTTTTTCATCAGCCTGTTAGAGTTTTGTAGCGCCTGTGAGTAGAGGTGGCTGGAACCACGCGCCTATGATGAACTTGTCGGGATGGGGAAGTGAAACCACATCAGGTTGTTTATCATTCTGAATGGTGCTGCTTCTCGTCGGCGTAGAAGGGTTTTATCATGTATATCGGTGGTGGCCTACTCGGGCTGATTATTATCATTGTCATCCTCGTGCTCATCTTCCGGTAAGCCGTGCAGGTGGCAAGTACGGGCGTCAGGCAGGATGTTGCACCACCTGGCTGGCTGTCTTTTGCCCCATTGACGGCGTCGGTCGCCGGAAGAGGTCCGTTTGAATCGCTCGGCCCGCCTGAAGCGTTGGGCGTGAAACTGCGCGAAGGAGTCCGCTATGGCCGTCCTCATTCTCGTTCTGGTGCTCGT
>DAINSK010000072.1:0-9876 GCA_036741355.1 Chloroflexota bacterium | reverse complement strand
TTCAGCAATCGCTTGCGCAGGCGTAGCGATTTGGGCGTCACTTCCAGTAGTTCGTCCGGCGCGAGGAAGTCCAGCGACTGTTCGAGCGAGAGGTTCACGGCCGGGGTCAGCCTCACTGCGATGTCGGACGTGGAGGAGCGGATGTTCGTCTGTTTCTTCTGCTTGCAAACGTTAACCGCAAGGTCGCTCTCGCGGCTGTTGAGACCGACGACCATCCCCTCGTAGACGGCCGTACCCGGCTCGATGAAGGTATCACCGCGTTCCTGCGCGTTATTCAGGCCGTAAGTGACGGCGATGCCGTCCTCGGCGGCGATGAGCACGCCGTTGCGCTCGCCGCCAATCGGTCCGCGCATCGCCTCGTAGCCGATCAGGATGCTGCTCATCGTGCCTTCGCCGCGAGTTGCAGTCAGGAACGCGTTGCGGAAGCCAATCAGCCCGCGCGTAGGGATGCTGAACTCGAGGCGCACGTTGCCATGGCCGTCGTTCTGGAGGTTGACCATCTGGCCCTGCCGCTTGGATAGCGATTCCGTCAGGAAGCCGACGTTTTCTTCCAGCGCGTCGATCACGAGGTGCTCGACCGGCTCCATGACCTTGCCGTCGACAGACCGCGTGATGACCTCAGGACGTGAGACCTGGAACTCATAGCTTTCGCGGCGCATCGTCTCGATCAAAATAGCCAGGTGAAGCTCGCCGCGGCCTGAAACCAGAAGCGTCTCCGCGCTGTCCGTGTCTTCGACGCGCATACCGACGTTCGTTTCCAATTCGCGCATCAGGCGGTCGCGGATCTGGCGCGAGGTCACGAAGCGTCCCTCACGACCGGCAAACGGTGAGTTGTTCACCCCAAACGTCATCTTGACAGTCGGCTCCTCGACATCAATGGTCGGCAGCGCCTCCGGGTTCTCTGGCGATGTTATCGTTTCGCCGATGCCGACTTCGTCGATCCCCGTTATAGCAACAATGTCTCCGGCGCTGGCGCCCGTCAATTCGACCCGTTCCAGTCCACGGGTCATGAACAACTGGTTGATACGATGACGCGAAATCCCGCCCTGCCGGTTGATCAGCGCCACGTTGTCGCCGGGCGCAATCTTGCCGCGAAAGATGCGGCCGACGGCGATCTTGCCGCGGTAATCGTCCCAATCAAGAGTAGTGATCAGCATTTGCAGCGGGGCCTCAACGTCGGCCACCGGCGCCGGAATGAAGTGGACGATGGCATCGAAAAGCGGCCGGAAGTCCTCGCCGGGAACGTTCGGGTCGAGCGTCGCCGTACCCTCCTTGGCGACCGTATAGATCACGCGGAAGTCCAGTTGTTCCTCGCGCGTGGCGAGGTCGAGGAAGAGGTCCTGGGTAAACGCGAGCACTTCTTTGATCCGCGAAGCCGGGCGGTCGATCTTGTTGATTACTACGATCGGCTTGAGTCCGATCTCGAACGCCTTGCGCAGCACGAACTTGGTTTGCGGCATCGGTCCTTCGACCGCGTCGATGAGCAGCAGGCAGCCGTCGGCCATGTTCAGGACGCGCTCGACTTCACCGCCGAAATCGGCGTGGCCGGGCGTGTCGATGATGTTGATCTTGATGTCGCCGTACATCACCGCAGTGTTTTTTGAGAGGATCGTGATCCCCTTCTCGCGCTCGAGTTCGCCGCGATCCATGATCAGCGAGCCGACCTGTTCGTGCTCTCGGAACGTGGCGGTCGACTGTTTGAGCAGTCCATCAACAAGCGTCGTCTTGCCGTGATCGACGTGCGCGATGATTGCGACGTTGCGAATATGCTGAATGGTAGCGTCGGTCATTAGGACGTAGATACTCCTGGAAGGGGACACACAAAGGCCCCGAGCGCGTCGGGGCCGGTGGAGTCAGTTGGCTCGCATCCCGTTAATAACGAACGCCGGGCCTGCAGGTCCGGCGGCTCATGCCTGCGCGTTGACTTATAGATCATAGCACAATCCCACGAGGCCCGAGTGACTGCCACCCGACTAAGCGGGTTTGGCCTTCTGTGTAAACGCTTCACGAAGCAAGGGCGCGTCGAATCCGACAGGCACGACGCCGTTTTGTGCGTAGAGGTAGACTGCCGCCCGAAAGATCTGTCCAAGCGCGGATCCGAGCAGAAAAAGGGCGGCCCAGTAGAGCGCGGCAAATGCAACTCCCGCGACGGTGAGCGCCGTGACGTGGCTGACAAGCCCCAATACGATTGGGATCACGCCGAGGAGTCCCGCCAGGAAAAAAATCAGCCCGATGCTCCCCGTGCCGACGATCTGCTCACCCCATGTGCGGCGCAGCATCGAGGTGCTGGTGCGGATGGCGGCAAACGGGCCTTCGCGCTCGACAACGATGACCGGCAGGACCAGGAATGTGGCGACGGACCACGCGGCGCCCACGATCGAAGCGATGATCTCTCCGACAAGCTCGAAGCGCTCCTCGATCACGGCGAGAATTACGCCGACGCTCGCTGAAATGATGGCGAAGCCGGCGATCGACGGCAGGTTTTGCAGCGCGATCTGCAATCCCGCGCGCACGCCTGCATTACCGCCGCGCAGCCGATCCAGCGCCGCACCGACCAGCGCGGTGTTGAAGAACATCGTGATGAACGAAACGACGAAGTAGAAGATCAGCAGGAGCACAATTGACAGCCCTCCCCGGGTCTGATCTTTGCCCCCGGCGGCGATCAGCACAGGCAGGACAAAGGGAATCGCAGCCACGATCGTGCACAGGGCTGCGAGGACCGTGAAGACCGCGAGCCCGGGATCGCCCATCAGCGCGTTCCAGCTCGTCACGGTCAAAGCCCAGCCGCGCCGCAAACGGTCCATCGATTACCCCTTGGTTGCGATAGTGTCGCATCGAGTTATATACGCCGCCGCGATACTGGTCGTCTACTGGACCATCTACCTGACTTCCAAATCTACCCAGGTCACGAGTGGCCCGAGGTTGGTCTGGCCGTCGTGGCGCCAGGTGATCGGCGGCTCGCCCATGGTGCCAAGCGGGCAGATGCGGGTGGCGATCGGCGCGAAAGCGTCGGCGAGGGCTGGCATTTGCTCCATTGAAGCCGCGACACCGATCGTCGATATGGGCAGGCCGGGGCACAGGCGGGTCATGTCGCGGCGTAGATCTGTAACGGGAACGATCGTGATGAACCGGTTTCGGCAGGACTGCAGGCCGTCTCGGCCATCTCGATATACAACGGTCCAATCGGTCGAGTCGGGGCTCTCCCAGAGGGCCACGACGGCTCCCGAACTGGACTGGAATCGGGCCGTGTCCCGCAGCGACTGGATGTCCGTCGCTTCGCCCGGTGAAAGCGAACCGCGTGGGAACCGCACCGCCAGCGATGCAAGGGCGCCGGCCAAGCGTTCTGCAAAGGCCCGCGGTTCGATAACGCCGCCGCACTCGACGGCCGCGAACTGCGGCGAAAGGCAGCCCTGCTGGTCGAAGAGCGCGACATCCCAGGCGAGGCGTCGCACCGTTTCGTCCGCTTCCGCGGTGGTCAAGGACTCGCGGGCCACACAGGCCGCCGAAAGGTGATGGCCGTAGCCGACAAAGCGGGCGCCTCGTGGCGCCCTTCGCCGGAAGTGTTCGACCGTCGAATCCGTACCGTATACGACGATAACTTCCGCTCCCTCCATCGCCGCCTCGTCGAGGTCGCCGCTGCCCCCGGACCATGGCAGAACCGCCAACGCTTGTGCCAGCCGTGGTTCCACGCACGCGACCGTTTGAGCAAACAGCGATGGAAAGAGAAGGTCGTGGGCGGACGGTTTTACCAGTGCTGGCGACTTAACGAGCAGGGCGCAGACCATGCTGAAGATTCCAACCGTTGGGACACCACCGGCAAGAACCTGGAACTGCCGCCCCGGCCCGCGCGCTAAGCGCATGGTCGCCCCCCCAGATTGGACGAACTGGTCGAGCGCCGCCGGGTTACCCAGTTCCTCGGTGAGGAGCCGCCACAACCCCTCAGCGTTGAACTTGGCCAGCATCACGTCGACAGCATGCTGAAGAAGGGGCAGCGTGAAGCCGGTGAGGGCCGGTCCGTGCTCGAAGAGCGCTTCGCGGTACGGACTCGCCGCGTCCTGCCAGGAGCGAATCGCCCGATCGATCGCTTCGACGATCGTTCCAATGCCAAGTTCCGACAGCGCCGGTTTTGCGCGATCCAGCGTCTCGGCAGCTGTCCGAATAAGTCCCGGCGTAACCTGCGTCAATCGTTGAAGGCAACCGTCAGGCGACGGCTCCGGTGGGCTCACTTCCGGCGGCAGATACCAGAGTCGAACGCAAGCCCGATCCGAATTCACCGCCGCAGTGCCATCAGCAGGTCGTCTAGCGCGATCGAGCAGCCCCGCGACTCCGCGCCTTCGGCGCGGCCGAGTACCTCGAAACCATCCTCGATCACGCGACCGAGGTCTTCGGTCTGAATCACGGCCACCGAGTACAGGTTCGTGAGGTCAAAAAATCGCAGGATGCCTGTGTGGCCCGGCGGGCATAGCGCCATCGTTTCGGGGTCCACGATGGCGACGCGGCACCACGGCGGCGCCAGCTTGCGTACCGGGCGACGACGGCGAAGGTGATGGTCGATGAGCGTCGCATCGTAGAACTGCGAGCCAAGCTCAGTCATTCCATACTCATTGACTATGTACTGTGCCGTGGTGCCGAACACCTCCCGATAGAGGCGGTGCAAATCGTCGCGAGAGACTTCACGCGAGCGGCCCTTGAATCCGCCGGTGTCCATCAGCCGGCTGCGCTTCGGCAGCGTAAACCGGCGTTTGCGCCCCTGGCACCAGTCCAGGAAGAGGACGAAGGCGAACGCGGTCCCGAGCAGCATGATCGGCGTTCCCTCCGCCTCCGCCAGCGCCAAGTCGCGATCGAGCGCTTCAAAATCGAGCCCATTGGCGTCGACGTAGTAGGTGCAGCCGTTTCCTAACGACCGCTCGATAACGCCGAACATGTGCGAAAGCGACGAGTGCGGCAGATCAAGCGGCGACTGGGCGAGCACGTACATCGGCGGGCGCTGGCCGTCGGGCAGCAGCGCAGCCTCGAAGTGGGCCAAGAGCGAAGCGTCGTACAGTTCCGGAGTCAACAGGTAGTGCGTGCCTTGGCGTTCGCCCTGAGTCGTGCCGCTGGTCGTGAAGTAGAGCGCGGCTTCTTCAGGCGGGAAGCAGGTCAGCGCCACCTCTTTGAAGGCCGCCGCGGGCACCGATGGTACTGAGGCCCAGTCGGACACGTTCTCCGGTGTCTTGCCGCGTAGATCGCAGTAGCGGCGGTAGGGCTGATTCTTAGTGTATTGGAAGGTGAAGACGTCCAGCGCAAGTTCGTTGAACTGCGCCTCGGCCATCGGCCCATCGGTCCCGGACCGGACGACCGACAGGATTTGCGCTTGCAGTGTTTCCGGGGTGGGCGGCTTTCGTGTCAACTGCTTCCTCTACGGCACCAGAATAGCACGCCCGTTCCAGCATCCCGGCGCCAATTGTGGCTGGTTCGAGATGGTCCGTACAATCGGGGTAGAGCACGGAGGACGATCGCATGAGCGATGAACGGAAAACGGCGCTGGTGGTCGGCGCCCACCCGGACGACCCCGACTTCGGCGCCGGTGGCACCGCGGCCCTCTGGTCGCGAGATGGCTGGGAATTCTACTACCTCGTCTGCACGAACGGCAGCAAGGGCAGCGCCGATCCGGACATGGACCCGGTGAAGCTGATCGAATTCCGCCGCACGGAGCAGCGCGCGGCTGCGCAAGCGCTCGGCGTGGTCGATTGCTTCTTCCTCGACGGAGTGGACGGTGAGCTTCAGCCGACGCGCGAGTTCCTGGGACACGTCGTCCGCTATATTCGCACCCTCAAACCCGACGCCGTCTTCACACACAGCACCGAGATCGTTATCCGCAACAGCTTCATCAATCACACCGATCACCGCTGCACCGGACAGGTGACGCTCGACGCCATCTACCCAGCAGCGCGGGACATCCTCAATTTCCCCGAACAGATCGCAGACGGCCTGGAGCCGCACAAGGTGCTGGACATCTATATCTGGGGCTCCAACGAGCCGAACTTCACCGTGGAAATTGGCGAAGTGGCGGACGTCAAAGTGGACGCGCTGACGCATCACATGACGCAGTTTGCGCACCGCGAAGGTTTCCGTGAGTCGGTGAAGGAACGATGGAAGAACGAGGAAGGCCGCCTGGTGGAGACCTTCCGCCGAGTGCAGATGCGGGGCTAGTGCTTGTGCCGTTGACGTTCTGTATCGAGTGCGGAAACCGCTTACAAGAGCGGGTGGCGTTTGGCCGTCCGCGCATGGTCTGTCCGGCGTGCGAGCACGTTCACTTCGAAGACCCGAAAGTAGCCGTTGGCGTCGTCGCGACACGGGACGGGCGGATCCTGCTCACGCGCCGCAACCACGAGCCAAAGATGGGCGAGTGGAGCTTTCCGGCGGGCTTCGTCGATGCCGGCGAAGACGTCATCGAGGCAGCGGTGCGAGAGGCACTAGAAGAGACTGGCGTCCAGGTCCAGGTTGGGCCGCTGCTCGGCGTCTTTCAGGAACGCGCCAGCCGGGTCGTCTTCCTGGCGTATGCCGCTACTGCGCCTGAGGGCGAGCTTGCGTGTGGAGACGAGTGCATGGAGGTTCGCTTCTTCGAGCCGGACGCCCTGCCGGCGCTTGCGTTCGAAAACGACACTGCCATCCTCGCGGCCTGGCGGCGGACGGTCGCCGGCGCCGAAGCGCCGTACTCGAACTGATGGTCTCCGCCGAAGCGCTCAAACGCAGGGTGCTCGACATGGGCTTCGTCGCGGTTGGCATCGCCGAAGCTGAAACCGACAGTGCCGCGCGCTTCGTCTTCCACGAACGGATCGACCTCGGCATGTACGACGGGTTGCCCTGGTTCACCGGCGAGCGCGCCGATCGCGCCACCGAGCCGTCGCGCAGTCTTGCAGGCGCGGCATCGGTCATCACGCTCGCCGCTCCATACAAGACGGAGTACGAGCCGGCTGAGTCGCTAGACGGCCTGCGCGGCCGCGTAGCCCGCTATGCGTGGGGGCGCGATTACCACCGCGTACTGGAACAACGGCTCAAACAACTGGTGGCGTGGTTAGATGAAGTTTACGGTGCGCGGTCGCGGGGATTGGTTGATTACGGACCGCTCGCTGAGCGCGCGTATGCGGCCCGCGCGGGCATCGGCTGGTTCGGAAAGAATACTAACCTGTTGCTCCCTGGCATTGGCTCCTGGGTGCTGCTGGCGGAACTGATCACCACCGTCGCATTTGAGCCGGACGAGCCGCTGAAAAAGAGCTGTGGCTCCTGCACCCGCTGCATCAGCGCCTGCCCGACCGGCGCCATCAGCGGACCGTACGTTGTGGACAACCGGCGCTGCATCTCATTTCAAACGATCGAAAACCGCGGCTGGATCCCGCGAGACCTGCGCCCGCTGATGGGCGACTGGGTGTTCGGTTGCGACCTTTGTCAGGATGTTTGTCCTGTCGGCGCCGGCGGCGAGAGGACTATGCCGGAGTTCCGGCCCGCCTCTGCCGACGCGGCACTGCCCGAGCTCACCGCCCTGCTCGCGTTGACCGAGGAACAGTTCCTGGAACGGTTCCGTGGTCGAGCCATCATGCGGGCAAAGAGGGCCGGGTTGGCACGGAACGCGTGTATCGCGCTGGGTAACCTCGGCGATCCACGAGCGGTGCCCGCGCTTGGCGTGGCAGTGCGTTGGGATCCGTCCGCCATCGTCCGCGGTCATGCCGCGTGGGCACTTGGACGCATTGGCGGCGCCGTGGCCCGCTCTTTGCTGGAAGAGGCGCTGCAAGCCGAGCGGGACGCCGTCGCCCGCGCCGAAATCGAAGCGGCGCTCGAGGGCGAAGAGCAGCCGCCGGATGGCGCCGGCATAGTCCGGGACCCGATAGCGTGGTTGGCCGGCCCCTGGCGAAGTTCTCGGCGGTAGTCCCGGAGTCTGTGATGCTGCACAGGCGCAATCCAGCACAGCGCTGGGTCACACGGCAGCGCCGACGCGTACAATAAAGCTCAAGTCTCGGCTCGGAGCCCCGCCACATGATTCGTTTGATCCGCCGTTTTGCTCTCCCCTTATTGTTGATGGTCGTGACGCTGATTCTGCCTGTTGGAGTTCACGCGGGAACCGTTGCCTCGTATCCTGTGCAGCGCTCGCTGCCGCAACAGAGCGCCGGCACGCCCCTTCGTCAAGTCGACTGGGCGTCCGTGCTAACGTCTGACCCGAACCTGCAAACTGACGACGAGTGCGTTCCGTTTCCGTTACTGGCGCTCGACAAACCGATCTGCATCACCGTAGCCGTGACACCTCCGGTAGCTGTCAATTCATTGAGCGGCGTCGTCGACTCCTTCTCGGGCTACGCGGTGATCGGCGACGGGGTTATGTACGGCGATATTGATGGGGACGGTGTCGACGAGGCGGTTATCGAGACCCAGTCAGGAGGGACCGGTGGGAGTTTCGGCTTTCTCGTGTACCACCAGGCTTCACCCCGACCGAGGCTTGTCGCCGCCGTTCCGGGGTACAAATTGGGAGTTCGGATAGATAGTGGGACGATCGTGGCTCGGCAGCCGTTCTATTTCGGCTTCGAAGGCAACTGCTGCCCGACCGGACTCACCGAGATAGGCTACCGTCTCATCGGCGGCACGCTCACCGCGACCTATGGACCGAACTATTCGCTGCTGTCGCTGGATGTCGAGCGCCCGGCCACACCGGCCGAAATCACCGTCGCGGCCTTCTATCGTGCCCTATCTACGCGCGACTTCGATGCTGCATATTCGCTGCTAAGCCCGGCTTATCAAGCGACGCATCCCTTTAGCTCGTGGAAAGCCGGCTACGCGAATACCCAGGACATCGAAGCCGACGTCGATCTCGGCAACGCGCCGGGCGAGGTCACGGTCGCGATCACGGCATCGGACCGGACGCCGGCAGGAGGTCGGACGGTTTCTTCGTTTGCCGGATCATGGTTTACCGTGCCAGATGCAAATGCTCCGCTCGGAGTGCTGCTCGACCATGCCGTGATCGGCGTGGTTTGATCAAATGACGTGGGCGCATTCGAGATTTGTGCGGGAGATACGTCGATGACAGATTCGGAAGCGGGCACAAGCGGCGATGCTGTCATCCGGCAAGCGGCAGGGAAGCTCACACTGATCGAGCGCCGGGCGATAGAAGCCGGCGTGTTGGTGCCGCTGATCCGTGCGTTCCAAAATGAATTCGGAGAAGATCGCGCCAACGCCGTCGCTCGGCAGACGATCATCGACCTCGCGGAAGAGCAAGGCCGCAAGAACGCCGATCACAAGGGCCGCAACGACCTACTGGCGTTCACAGAAAACATGCAGGCGTTCAGCGGCGGCGGTGCGCTCGAAGTCGAGATGGTCGAGCGCGATGCCGCCCGTGTGGGTTTCAACGTGCGGCGTTGCCGGTTTGCGGAGATGTACCGCGACATGGGGGCGGGCGATATCGGTGCTGTCCTCTCCTGCAACCGCGACTTCTCCAACGTTAACGGCTTCAATCCCGAGATCAAGCTCACGCGCACCCAAACCATCATGCAGGGCGCGGAGTATTGCAACTTCCGTTACAGCTACGCGGCACCTGACCCCGGTGCCTCGTCGGGGGCAGTGGGCAGTCGTGGACCTAACCCCCGGCCCCTTCCCTAACCAGGGAAGGGGAGCTTGTAGTCGGTAGTTGGTGAAGTAGTCCGTCCACGTATAGGGGCGCATCGCGATGTGCCTAATCCGACGCTGCAGTCATGCCCGTACACGGCACCCCTAGATCGCCCCTTCCCGGCGTTAGGGAAGGGGTATGGGGGTTAGGTCGCCGTGTGCTGCAACCGAGCCCGATCGGTGCAGCCAACGATCGCCCCTTCCCGGCGTTAGGGAAGGGGAAGCAACCGTCTTAATGGTAGGTGT
>DAINSK010000071.1:0-10096 GCA_036741355.1 Chloroflexota bacterium | reverse complement strand
CGCGTAGGCCGGTCCACCGAGTTGGTTCAAGTGTTAGCCGGACAGGCTCCTAGGCCTCGATCGCCTGACTCTCGGCAAACAACTCCTCACCCCGATGCAGGCGGATCGCAATACGAACGGTCTGGTTCAGCGACCGCGCGGTCGGCGCGTGCGCAGCCAGGTAGCGCACCACGCCTACCAGTACGCGACGCGCGGCGAGCGTCTGTCCTTCGTCGCGCAGCGATCGGTAAAGACGGATGCCCGCCTCCAGCGTCTGGTACACGGCGCAGGACCATGTTCGTCGCGCAACCGTCCGGCGCTAACCAAGTTATGACCGAGTCATGCCCGGGTTCGCGGAGGTTCTTAACCTCCGCGAACCCGGGCCTCGATGAATGCTGCGGTTACGTGGAAAGATCTACTCGGTGACGGTGACCGTGCCACGCATTGGGTTGGGGCCGTGGATCAGGCACAGGTAGTCGTACGTCCCCGGCGGTGCGTCAATGCGCAGGAAATACGCACCCCCCGGTCCGAAGAAGCCCGAGTTCACGTAGCCGCTGCCGTCGTAGCTGGCGCCGCCGACGGGACTGTACACATTGGCTGGGATCAGCGCGAGCGGCGCTCCCTGCGGGTGCGGGGTGACCTGCAGCAGCGCGGGCGGCGTGGCGCCGGAGGTGAAGCTGACGGTGTGCACCTCAAATGGGTCCTCCACCGTCCAGGCGACGAGGTCACCGCGGCGCACCGTCAGGTTGCCCGGAATGAACTGCAAGGCGCTCATCCCAGCGGCGTTGCTGATCCCCGCCGCGACGATGTGCGTCACGGTGCCGCCAGCCACCGCCGCCTGTGGCGCGCCCGCGCCGGCAAGCGTGGCGCGCAGCTGATCCACGAGCCCGGAGAACTCGGCTTTACCGCGGGTCTGCGCCTGGGCCGGCGTCTCCGAAAGCGGCGCAGCCGCGGGCAGCACCTCGATGCTGCCATGCATGCCGGGGTGCGTCAGGCAGACATAGCCGTACACGCCCGGTTGGGTGAAGGTCAACGTGAATGGCGGTGTATCCGGCGACAGTGGCACGCCTGAGCCGGTGACCCGCGTACCGTCAAAGCTGCCGCTGTTATCGGCTCCCACGTTGCCCTGGGGAAAGAAGCCCGGTCCGCCTTGGAGCGAGCCCGCGTCGGGCCCGGGCACGAAAATGTCCGGTATGCCGGCGGGACCCGGGAAGGTAACGGTGTGCGGCGCGAGAGTAGTGGCCCATGTCCAGCGCACGTTGTCGCCCTGGCGGATGGCCAGGACGGCGGGAAAGAAAGTATTTGCCATGATACCCTCGGCCGGTACGTCGCCCGAAACCTGTACGTCCCAGATGTCCGCGGCCTGGGCGGCATGAACTCGCATTGAGACGATGCCAGGTAGGGAAACCATGGCCACGCGAAGCAGGATAGTCCATCGCCGAACCATTGCTGTGCTCCTTTAAATTGCCGGCTGGGGCACGGACGGGGCAAATCGGGCTGGGCTTCGCCAGCGGTGCGATCCCACTCCCAGCCCACCCGCCTAAGCGCGCCCGAGCGGCCGACTGCATTCGGAAGCGATCCGCTCGGGTTAACGGTAGAAGTAGGGATCCAGCACGCTGATCTTAGTTATGCGGTCGATAGGCAATTGGTTGCGCGCGGCCGCCCGGCGGATCGCCTCGGGATCCGGCCCGTCGTAGATACAGAAAGTCTTCTCCTTGTCGTCGCTGACGTAGGACAGCAACCAGGTCACGCCGAGGTCGGCGTTGGTGCCGACCACTCCCAGGCAGGTCGCTGCCCCGTCAGCGTCGGTGGGAATCTCCAGGCGGTCTGGAAAAGTTCGCTCGACCAAGTAGCGTGGCATTGCCGTTCCTCCTCGTATGCTGCACCGGTCCGGCCGGCTGCACTTATGCTGCCAGCGCAGGCACCGACGCTCATCGGGAGGATTGCCCAGATTTGGAGGTGGGACTGCCTATCTTACGACGCCCGGATACCTAAGTACGGCGCCGGCTTGCGGGCCGCGATGGCGGCGCGGGCGGCATCGGCGCGCGAGCGGACGCCGAGCTTGCCGAGAATGGCGGAGACGTGGTGGTCGACGGTCCGGGGTGAGAGGACCAGCCGCTCCGCGATCTCTGTGTTGCGCAGGCCTTCCGCCATAAGACCGAGTACCTCGAACTCACGAGCAGTCAGGTTCGCCACGTTGTTCCGCGTCGCGAGACGTGACCCTCGCGACAGCCCGCGGGCACCTCGCTCGCGCAGGCGGTGGGTGACGATCGCCGCCGCCGGCCGCGCTCCGAGCCTCTGCAGCTCGGCCAGCGCACGTCGTAGCGCCTCATCGTCATCGGCTCCCGCCAGCGCGAGCGCTTCCTCGTAGGGGCAACCGGCAGAGCGCCAGGCCTCGGCCGCGCCTGCCCAGTCGCCACGGAGCTGCAGCGAGAAGGGGCCGCCGGCATCCTCCGGTATCGGCTCCTGCACGCCGCCTTGTCGGCGCCACCAGGCGAGCTCGGCGACCGGCCACGGCGAACGCAGACGTACTGCGAGCTCGAACGTGGCGTGAGTCACCTTCGCGATGTCCTCCGGCCGGCCGTCCAGCCACCGCGCCTCTGCCTCCGCCACCGCAACCTGCCACAACCAGAAGAGCTGTCCGGTCCGCTCGGCCACCTCGCGCGCCTGCGCGAGCGGCGTCCAGGCATCCGGGTCGCCCCGCCGCGCGCGTAGCAGCCCGAGGACTACGCGCGCCTGGAGGCATGACAGAGTGCAGTTCTCCATGAGTACACGCGCGCTGGTCTCCGCTGCTTGGTCCCAATCTCCACGCTCGAGCGCGATCCAGCCGCGCATGGCGAGGAGGATGCGCCCCCAAACGTCGAGGTCGTGCCGCTCACAATAGACAAGGGCGGGCTCGACATACTCCTCCATGCGAGCAAGCGACCGCTCGCGGCAGCCTGCGACGGCGAGTAGGACATAGCCGCGGCCCACTTGGTTTTCCAGCCCCGCCTCCTGGGCCAGTGCGAGACAGCGCTCGAGCTGCTCGATGCCACTTGGCCGACCGCGAAGGGCGTCCGCGGCGCCGAGACTCTGCAAGGCGTTGACGTAGGCCCGGTGGTCGTCGAGACGCTGGGCAAGGTCAAGCGCGCGCCGCGCACACACTTCTATTTCGTCGGCGTCTTCGGTCAGCACACAGGCGCCGGCGAGGGTGCAGTAGGCCATCGCAAGCTCGTGACCTGGGGGCAGCTCTTCGAGCAGCGACACGGCCTCGCGCGCCGTCTCCACCGCCTCGCGTGCGTAGCCACTGTTTAGCCGCACTAGTGCGAGCCAGCGGAGCTGATCGCCTTCCCTGCACCGGTCGCCGAGTTTGCGGTAGCAGTCGAGCGCCTGCAGCGTCGACGCGAGCGCTTCCTCGTCCCGTGTCGTGACGTAGCATTCGAATGAGTGATGTTCCAGCAGCTCAGCGTGCTCCGGGAGAGGTTGCCGAGCGGCAAAGCGCAGCGCACGAGCGTACTGCGCTGCGGCTTCCCGGTGCGCTCCGAGGGACGAAGCGCGGGCGCCGGCGGCCTGCGCGAACCGCAGGACCGCCTCAGCGTCTCCCGCCCGCTCCGCATGGTGTGCGAGCCGAGCGAGGTCGGCGGCACCGGCTGGCGGGGCCACGAGCGCGGCGAGCGCCGCCCGATGGAGGCCGATCCCGCGATCGGGCGCGGTAGCCTCCTCGATCGCCCTGCGCGCGAGCTCGTGCCGGAACGCGACCGCTCCGTTCGCAGCCTTGAGCATACCCGACGCGAGGCACTCGTCGAGCGCGGCGACGGCATCGCCCGCGAGGACTGCGAGCAACCAGAGCTCGGCCTGCGGCGGCGTGACGGCGACTGCCTCGATGAGTCCCCGCGCCGCGGGCGAGAGGCGGGCGGCGCGGGCGAGGACGGCGTCGCGGACCGTCTCGGGAATCTGCTCGGTGCCGCCCGCCATCACCTCGCTAACATAGAAGGGGTTGCCGCCGGTCTGTCGGTGCACGAGGCCGGGGTCCAGGGGGCTGCCTCGCAGCATCGTGCCGACCGCGTCTTCCGAGAGCGGCGGCAGCATCAGCCGCGGGACCGCGGTGGTGGCCAGGTCGCCCATCGCCACCCGCAGCGGGTGCCGTGCACCAACCTCGTCGCTGCGATAGGTGATAACCAGGAGCGTATGGGTACTACTGATACGCCGCCCCAGGAAGCGCAGCAGGTCCAACGTCGCTTCGTCTGCCCAATGCATGTCCTCGAAGACGACAACGCGCGGTCCGCTCGGACTCGAGAGCGCAGCAAGGAACCCGGCAAATATACGCTCGCGTGACTCGCCGGTCTCGAGCAGCCGCTGCAGTTCGCCGCCGACCGCGTGCGCGATGTCGAACAGAGGCCCAAGCGGCCGGGGAGCGGAAAGCGGATCGCAGGCACCCACAAGTACGCGGGCACCACCGGTGAGGCTGCGACAGAACTCCTGCACGAGCACCGTCTTGCCGGCGCCGGCCTCACCGCCTAGTAGCACGAGGCGGCCCTCCCCGCGGGTCGCCTGTGACAGCAGGTCATTCAGCTCAGCCAGGAACGGGGAGCGCTCCAGCAGCACCATACCGAGCGATTATGCTGCAATCGTCGAAGCCTAGCAATACGGATTTGGCACGCGGGCTACACAGACGTCTCGGCGCCGTCCGCAAACAACTCCTCACCCCGATGCAGACGGATCGCAATACGAACGGTCTGGTTCAGCGACCGCGCGGTCGGCGCGTGCGCAGCCAGGTAGCGCACCACGCCTACCAGTACGCGACGCGCGGCGAGCGTCTGTCCTTCGTCGCGCAGCGATCGGTAAAGACGGATGCCCGCCTCCAGCGTCTGGTACATGTGGAAGCCGGCGTCCTCGCGCAGCGTCAAGTGGCCCAACCACGCCAGTAACCGCTCGTCCGGGTGCTCTTTCGCGAGATAGCCGTCCACCAGCGCGGCCGCCTGGTCTACCTGTTGTTGGCGGCTGAACAGCTCCCCCAACTCGTCAAGCAACTGCTGCCCTTCCCGATGTGATTCCCGCGATCCCGAATCGTCTGGCAGGCGGGCGGCGGGAACGTTGAGGAATCGGTCGAGGTAGAGTCGCATGGCGGCGTGGAACAGCCCTCTGCTGAGTTCCGGCGAGGGAAGGCGCTCCAGGGCCCGATACAGCGCGTTACACGACGACCAGGTGTTGTGGACCGTGTCCCAGTCGCCGAATTCGTTGCTGGTGGGGAAGCGCGCCAGGCGCAGCGCGGCCGCATAGGCGATAGCTTGACCCAGTGCTGCGGGTGACGCGCCGGCACGAAGCTCGGCAAGTAGCGATTCGACCGCCAGACCTGGATCATCGCCGACCAGCGACTCGGCCAGACCATGGAGGTCACGCACCACGCCATCGCCGCAATCCGGCCAGTAGGAGTTGAGCGCGGCGATCGCCGGATCGACGATCGCCGCGAGGTCGATCGGAAAGCGCCAGGCATACTCTTCCTCGCTGCGATCCGCCTCGCAGAGGCTGTGAACCAGGCTGCCAAGCGCCGCCCCAGCCTGGTCGGCGCCCACGTGGTCGAGGTATTCCCCCGACTTCGTGATGAAGTCGATTTCGTGACCGGCGTCGATAAAGTAGTGGTCCGTAGCCGCGGCGTACAACATGTCAAGCGCCGATTCAACTTGCGCCTCGGACGCGATCGCCGTCTGCAGCACGCGTTCGGCGCCTTCTTCGTCGCGCACGTCTACGGCCCGCCGGAACCACGTCTTCAGCCGGTCCAAAGGCACGCCGGAGTCCGGCAAGGGACCGACGACGAACCGGGGCGGCTGACCGGCGCAGTCTTGAGACACGCGAAGCAGGCCATGAGTCAGCGCGACCGGCTGGTCCTCCTCGTCCAGGTCCGGAAGCACCGTCGCCAGAGCCGTGAGGATTGTCATACCGGTGTTCCAACCATTGCGCCGGTTGCGCAGACCGTAGGCTCCCCCGAGCGCAGCAATCTCAAACCCCGGCACGCCTGCCGCACGCAGCGCCAGCACCGCCTTTGCGATAACCAGCGACAGTTGCTGCTCCATGCCTTCGGCGAGGCGGCGCCGCCAGTAGCCGGCGCCGTCGTCTTTCGACGCTACGTCGATAAAAATGTCGCTCCCTTCGACTTTCGCCGGGTAGCTGCGAACGTCGTCGGCGAACGGGTCCAGCGTTCCGCCGCTGGCGAGGTCGAAGCGTGCGTGATGCCAATGACAGGTAAGGAGCCCGTCGGCGACGCTGCCTCGGCTAAGAGGAAAGCCCATGTGCGGGCAGCGGTTGTCCACCGCATAGATGGCGCCTTCATGCCGGAATAGCGCCACCGCGTGTCCTGCCACCGAAGCCACGACGCAGCCGCCCGTATCCAGCGCGTCAACGGACGCGGCTCGCACCCATTCGTGTCGCTCGGTTGCAATCACAGTGGCCTCCTAATCGGTATCCGCCTAGGTTGATACACCCACTATAGCGGCCGAAACAATTGCCTTGACGCCTTACAGATTGCAGGGTGCAGAAACCCAGTGACAGCGGCAAAACCACCTGAGAATCGTGAGATCGGGCCTCCGCGGCCCTGACCGTCGGGTGATGCTTTTATGGTAAGTGCTTCCCGCCAAACCGGAGGCCGGCCGGCCCAGGTATGCAAAATGCGTGAGAATCGCAAGCTTTGGGCCTAAATCGCACATTCCCATAGGCTGAGCGATTGACAGTATGGGCCATTACGTACGATAAATAGAACGGTATCCGGCAACGAGGTCAGGATTGGGCGGATACCGCCGGTGACTTCGTGGGGATAACGATCGGACACCCGGTCGCGACCTGATGGGTAGCGTCCGATATCCGGCCTTAACCAAGCGGTCACGGTGGCCTCGTTCAATGCCGGCCTCGCGGACGTCCGCATCGTGTGTTGGGCACGGCGTGTGGCAAGGCGGCGCCAAACTACACAGAGGGGGTGCTATGGCAACACTGACCAGGAACTTGAGCAAATGGCTGCTCGTCTCGGGTGGGGCTCTCATCGTGGCTGGCCTCATCATTGCATTGGCGGTAGGAACGTCGAGCCCCACGGGGGTATCAGCGCAGGCAACACCGGCCCGTACGGCAACGCCAGCAGCGGCCCCGGCCAAGACGGCAACGCCAGCGGCCCCGGCCAAGACGGCAACGCCAGCGGCCCCGGCCAAGACGGCAACGCCAGCGGCCGCTCCCGGAGCGCTACCGGCCAACGGTGATAGCGTGACCTTCCCGGCTCTGGCCATAGCCCTTGCCGGTGCAGGGCTCGTAGGCTTTGGCCTGTTCGCACGTTACGCTAAGGGCAAATCTAAGGCCTAAGAGACCGCGCCGTCATCCAATCTTCCCAACTCACGGGCCGGGTGGTCGCGCCGTAGACCACCCGGCCTGCGGCATTTTACGACTCGCTCAGCGGCGGGCAGCCGCATGTGTTGCCTGCCGCTGCGGCTACCATTCCGGGGATCGCACTCACTCCAGGGATCACGTTCGTGCGCCGACTCGTCGCCCTGTTACTTACCCTCGATTTGCTTGCGATCTTCGGGTTTGTCCGCCCATTGCGACTCGCGTCGCACTATCCGGGTGAGACGCTTTCCCTGTTTGATATCATCGGTCACAGCCCCGGAACCTCGATCCGCTACACCCTCTTGATCGTCACGATGCTGGCGGTTTTCGTCACGGCCTATCTTCTGGCCAAGGAGATGCACGGCCGGCATATGACGCTGCTCGTGTTTGGCGGCGCCGCGCTGCTGGCACTGACGTTCTTGCTTATGTATCCCGCCACGAACTCCGACCTATTCCATTACGCGATGGAAGGCCGGATCCTCTGGGTTCACCACGCAAACCCGTTCACCATCGCACCGAACGCCTATCCAGGCGACCACTTCGCGGTCGATATCAATGGCTATTGGCAGGTGGTGTGGTACGACCTTGCGTCGCCGTACGGACCGGCCTGGGCGGTTTTGACGGGGTTGCCGATCCTCTTCGGGCATGGAGACCCGTTCTGGACGTTTATCGGGTTCAAGCTGCTCGCGATCGGGTTTTACTGTCTGGCTGCAGCCGTGATCTTTCACGCGGTGCGGTTTCTTCGACCGGGGCTCGAGTGGAGCGCCGTCGTACTGTTCGCCTGGAACCCCCTGGTCCTGCTCTATGTCGGGGGCAACGGCGCGAACGACGTGATCATGATGGGGCTGGCTCTGCTGGCCCTCTATCTCGGCATGCGCGCCCGCTGGCGCGCCGCGTTTCCCGTCCTCGCCCTTGCAACGCTGGTCAAGTTTGTCTGCGCCCTCTTGATCCCGGTGTTTATCCTCTACGCAGTGCTGACGACTCCACGCGAGAAGTGGCGATCGCTTGCCGAGTCACTCGGCGTGTCGGCACTGATCGGCCTACTGCTGTATGCGCCATTCTGGCGAGGGCAGGTGACGTTTACGACGCTTCGCTACCAGGCGTCGCAGTTCACCGACTCTCCCCCGGCGCTGCTTCTGCAGATGCTCCAGAAGATCGCGTCGCCCGGAATCTCGGACGTGATCACCAAGAGCGTGGCGCTGATGCTCTTTGCCATGGCGTACATGCTCATTGCACGCTGGATGTGGTTACGACGCGACCGGCGCTCACCCGATGACTTGTCGGCCGCTGCGTTCGCCGTCATGTTCGCGTATTTGATGCTGTCCGTGTTCTGGTTCCAGCCCTGGTATCTGTTATGGCTGATAAGCCTGGGCGCGGTCACCATCGGTGTTCGGGCACGGCTAACGCTGCTGTTCTCCCTCTGCGGGCTGCTGACGCACACCGCGACGTCGATCGCCGCGATCGAGGGTTGGTACTACAACAATCCGCCGCTCGAGGTCGCGATCGTAGTGGGAACGGTCTTCGTCTTTCCGGCGCTGTACGTCGCAACCGCTATTTTCTGGCGCAGCCCGCCTGGCCGTCGAATGCGCTTAGGTCTTAGCCGGTGGCGACTATCGCGCCGGCGTTCGCTGGCCTCCGGCTCGGAAGGCGTTAGCGCACGCGGCGCATGACCGTATCTGTCACCCGCCTCAATATCCCCTGTTGAAGTCCACCACGTTGCGGAGTGGTTCGCCGTTGACGTAGCGGCGCAGGTTATCGGACATGAGCTGGGAAACGCGCTCGTCATAGCGATCGGTGCTCGATGCGCAGTGCGGCGTGATGATGACGTTCGGCGCATCCCATAGCGCGCTGTCGGCGGGCAACGGCTCCGGGGCGAATACATCCAGCGCCGCGCCGCCAAGGTGACCGTTGTTGAGCGCATCCAGGAGCGCGCCGTCGTCGACGACGGCGCCGCGTGCGATGTTGATCAGGATCGCTCCCCGCTTCATGGCCGCCAACTGCGGCGCACCGATCAGCTTCCTGGTCTCGCTGGTGAGCGGCGTCGCCAGCACGACTGCGTCGCTGTTCGAGAGCACGTGCTCCAGGTTCGAGGGAGGGCACATCTCGTCGGCGTCCGGATCTTGCTGCAGTCCATCGACCGAGCGACGCACGCCGATTACCCGCATTCCAAGCCCCCGCGCCCGTCTGGCCACGGCGCGGCCGATGGAGCCCATACCGATGACGCCCATTGTCAGGCCGGAGATCTCGCGCGCCTGATATCCCCGTTGCCACTTATGCTCGACTTGTTGGCGCAGGTATACTTGCGATCCGCGCGACAGCATCATGAGGCTGCAGATGACGTGTTCGGCGATCGGCTCGGCACCAAGACCCGTACCGTTGGTCAACACTACCCGCTCGGCAACCTCCGGTGCCAATTTGTCCACACCGGCGCTGGTCGCCGCTATCCAGCGAAGATTCGGCGCCCATTGCAGCGCCCGGGCCGGGAATCGCGCCAGTCCAACCAGCACTTCGCATTGTGGCAACAAGTCCGCGGCTTCGTCTTCAGCCCGCCGAACCACCACCGGGTCTTCGGGCAAGTCGCCGCGGATCAACTGACGCAGCAAAGGCGTCGCGTGGATGACGTGGACGCCGGGTGCCACGGCCTCCAACCTGTCAACGAATTCCTGACTCAGCGGCAGCGCGAGAAGTACGTTGACCATCGGAGCGTTTATTTCCTTTCTCGCTCTTCACTACCTAAGCACGTCCTCCCCGGAGACGGCAAGTGTCGACGCCTCGT
>DAINSK010000070.1:5368-10185 GCA_036741355.1 Chloroflexota bacterium | reverse complement strand
TGAAGGAGTTTGACATTAATATCAGCTCGATGAAAGTCGGCCGGCGAGAGGCGCGGGGCCGGGCGCTGATGGTCCTCGGTCTCGACGAGGCGCCGTCCGAAGGTCAACTGAGCCGCGTCGAGAGCATCCCCAACATTTTCTCGGCGCGGTTGGTTCGGCTGTGAGGAGTTGGCTGAGCGGTGGGCGCCTCAAGATAGCGGGTTGAGCACCAGGCCGGTTCCCAGCTTGGGGTAGAAGTATGTGGACTTCTGCGGCATGCGGTCGCCCGTTTCAGCAACGGTGAAGATATCCAGCGGTGTCGTGGGATTGAGCAGGAAGGCAAGCGGCACATAGCCTTCGCGCACCGCGTTGAGCGCTTCCGCCGCGTCTTCGGTGAACTCGACCTGACCGCCTGCCGTGATCGCCGCGATGTCGATGCCGAGACCGGCGTCCAGCACACCGTACTGGAGCACGTTGACGTCGAGCGATTTCCACGCCGCCGAGCGCTCGGCCGGCATCGATGCGGACACGCCGTCCTTATCGCGAAGTCGGAGCAGCAACAGTTTTCCGGGCTCGACGCCCGCAGCCACAATTAGCGTCTCTTCTGCCCGCTGCTGGGTCAGCGCCGCGAGCGCCGCATCAGCGCCGGCGGGGTCGTCCGCAAATTGTCGAACGTCGAAGAAGCGCTGCAGCCGGTGTGATAGATCGCGCGGCACCTGCTTTGGCCGCACCAGCCGGTGGATCGGGAGGATCAGCAGCCCCGGGTCGCTGTGCGCCGCCACCGCCATCATGATGAAGTTCTCGGGTTCGGAGGCGCTCCAGCCGCGCGTGCGCCGCCGTCGATCGTCGCGATAGCGCAGCGCCGTCTCGTAGCGATGGTGACCGTCGGCGATGTAGAGCGTTCGCGGAGAGATGTAGCGCATCATCTCCTGCTGCGTGGCCACGTCGGTGATCGGCAGCAGCGAATGCTCGACGCCGAGGAAATCGACGGCGCGCGCCACCGGGCCGCTGCCTTCGTCGACATCGTGGGCCTCGATCGGGTCGTTTGCGTCCGACATGTAGAGGGAAAAGACCGGACTGATATTCGTATTCGTGGCGGCGAGCAGCTTCAGGCGGTCCTCCTTGGGACCGCTCATCGTGTATTCATGCGGACGGACGACACCGGCGTCGAACGGGTAGAGTCGCACGCGGCCGATCAGGGACCGGCGGCGGTACGGTCTGCCAGCGTACGTAAATCCTTGCTCATACAGGTAGAGGGCTGAATCCGGCTCGCGGCGCAGGATGTCGTGAAGCATCCATTCGCGCAACAGCCTGCCAGCGGTCGTGTACCGCTCGTCTCCTTCGCCGAGGCCGTATTCCAGGTGGACGACGTTGTAAGGGCTGGCCTCGTGTAGCGCCCGCTGCTGCGCCGGCGAGATCACGTCGTAGGGCGGCGCGACAAGGTTACTCAGATCGCCCGCCACGGCCGTGTCGTAGCGTAGCCCCCGAAACGTTCGCATCTCAGCCATGCGCGGTCACTTTCGTTCAGCGGGGCCGCCGCGTTTGAGGATCAAGGCGCCCGTTCTCCGGGGATCGTATGGTCGGGCGCGAAGTGATGTCAAAGGCGCCGCTCAACTAAAGTCCTTCGAGTGCGGCACCGTTATCGTTTTCTCCACGGGCAGCGCCTCGGCGTTGATGGCAATCACGTTGGGCACGCCGTCGCGGTTCTGCAGCACGCCGCGCACGATCAGCAGCGGCTCGGTGCGCCAGAGCATGCGCAGCCGCTCATAGACGTCCGGCTTCACGATGACGTTGCTCAGCCCCCACTCGTCCTCGAGCGTGACGAACAGGAAGCCCTTGGCTGTACCCGGACGCTGGCGGCAAACCACGAGCCCGGCCACCCGCAGCGGCGTGCCGTCCGGCATCTCCTGCAGCCGCCGGCTGCTGATCACATCTTCGGCCAGGTGGCGGCGGAAGAACTGCATCCAGTGGTAGCGGGTCGAGAGGCCGCTGATCGCATAATCGGCCATCGCTTCGTCGTACGACGTCATCGGCTGCAGCTCGACCATATCCTGCTCCACCGGTAGCGCCAGCGCCTCCTGCACGGGGTGCGGCGCCTGTTCCGATCCATCTCTCGAGTGACGTGTGGCGGCGCCATGGACATCCGGCCTGTAGATCAGGCCGAGCTGCCAGAGCAGTTCGCGCCGGCGCAGTCCCATGCTGTCGAAGGCGCCGACCGCGATCAGGTTCTCGATCGCTTCGCGGGCAAGGCCGGTGCGGCGGCAGAAGTCGCTCAGCGACCGGTAGGGTCCATGCTCGCGCGCCATATCCAGGCGCTCGAGCTGCACTTCACCCAAACCCTCGACATAACGGCAGCCCATGCGTACGCTGCTGTCCTCCACGGTGCAACGGCTCTGGCTGGCGTTGATATCCACGGGCAGCATCTCGATGCCATGCCGTTTCGCATCGCCGACGATCACCGCGGGCGAGTAGAACCCCATCGGCTGGTTGTTGAGCAAGCTGGTGTAGAACTCCACCGGGTAGTGCAGCTTGAGCCAGGCCGACTCGTAGACGAGCAGGGCGAAGGCGGCGGCGTGGGACTTGGGAAAACCGAAGGCGGCGAACCCGGCGAGTTTTTCGAAGACCCTGGTGGCGGTCGCCTCGTCGACGCCGTTGGCCAGTGCGCCCGTACGGAACGGCTCCCACAGATCGTCCATCGCCTCGCGCGATCGCTTGCGGCTCATGGCGCGGCGCAGGCTCTCTGCCTGGCCGGCGCTGAAACCAGCGATCACCATCGCCACCTGCAGCACCTGCTCCTGGTAGAGGACGACGCCGTACGTCTCTTTGAGCACGTCCTCTAATAGCGGGTGGTCGTAGGTGATCGCCTGGCGACCCTGCCGGCGCAGCACGAACGGGTTGATAGCGCCGCCGACGATCGGCCCCGGGCGGACGATCGCGACTTCGATCGTGAGGGCGGCGATGTCGCGTGGCAGGGTGCGCGGAAGGATCTGGGTCTGCGCTCTGCTCTCCACCTGGAAGACGCCGATCGTGTCGCCGGCGCAGATCATGTCGAACACGCGCTCGTCGTCGTGTGGAATGCGGCCAAGGTCGGGGGCGCGGCCGTGCTGCTCGGAGATCAGCGCCAGGCACTCGTCCACGAGCGAGAGCATGCCCAGGGCGAGGAAGTCGATCTTGATGAAGCGGGCGTCGTCCACCGAATCCTTGTCCCAGCCGCAGAGCTGGCGCCCCTCCATCGCCGCCGGCTCCAGCGGAACCAGCTCCACCAGCGGACGGGAGGAGATGATGATCCCGCCGACGTGCTGGCTGACGTGGCGGGGAAAGCCGGCGATCTGGCTACTGATCGCAATCAAGTCGCGCCACACGGGTGCGTCGACGCGATCCCGGAAGGCGGGCAGCAGCGCCATCTGCTCCGCGACCTGCGTGGCGCTGGCCCAGCCGGATTGCTTGCTCAGCCGGTCGAGGTCGCTCTCCGGCAATGCGAGCGCCTTACCCACGTCGCGCACGGCGCTGCGAAACTGGTACGTGGGGAACGTGCAGACGAGGGCGGCGTGCTCGTGGCCGTATTCGTGGAAGATGCGCTCGATCAACTCGGCGCGGACTTCGCGGGGGAAGTCGAGGTCGATGTCCGGCACCGAGGCAAGCTCTTCATTGAGGAAGCGGCCAAGGAAGAGGTTCGTCTTGACCGGATCGATGTGCGAGAGGCCGATCAGGTAGCAGACGATCGAGCCCACTGAAGAGCCGCGCCCCCTGCCCGGTCCGCGCCGCTCCGCCTCTCCCTGGCGGTTGTAAGGGTGGGAGGGATCGCGGCTGTAGACCTCGTCGGCCACACGGCGCGCGAGCACGAGCAGGTCGCGGTAGTGGAGGAAGAAGCCGGCGAGGCGGTGGCGGGCGATCAGCCGCAGCTCTTCGGTGAGCCGCTCCTCGGCGCGACGATGCAGGCCGGGCTCCAGCGGGCCGTACCGCCTGGCGAGCTCGTCGCGGCAGAGCGAGGCGAGGTAGCTGTCCACCGTCTCGCCTGGCGGCGTCTGGTAGTCGGGAAAGGTGTAGTCGAGGTCGGTAGCGAGGTTGAATGCGCAGCGCTCGGCGATGAGAGCCGTGTTCTGGATCGCCTCGGGCAGGTCACGGAAGAGCGCTTCCATCTCGACGCTGCTTTTGAGGTAGAACTCCGAGTTCGCACGGCGCTCACGGTGGCAACCGTCCAGCGTCGTGCAGTTGCGGATGGCGACGAGCACATCCTGCAGGCGGTGGCGCTCGCGCGCGTGGTAGTGGACGTTGTTGGTGGCAACCACGGGCAACCCCAGCCCACGCGCCAGACCGGTGAGGACAGCGTTGCGGTGCGTGTCGCCATAGACGAGGTTCTGCTGCAGCTCGACGTAAAAGCTTCCCGGCGTAAACCACTCGCGGTAGCGGCGCAGGGCGGCCTCGGCGCCGGTCAGATCGTCACGGGCAGCGCGGGCTGCCGCATCGCCCTGGCGGCAGCCGGAGAGCGCGATCAACCCCTCTGCGTGCGTGGGGAGCAGGGCCGGGTCGAGGCGGGGTTGTTCGCGGTCCTCGGCACGGGCGGCGGTGATCAGCCGGCAGAGGTTGCCATAGCCCTTGCGGTCGGCGGCGAGCAGGGTGAGGTGATGCCCATCGGCCAGCGTCAGCTCGGCGCCGCTGATCGGCCGCACATTCCACTCCTTCGCCGTCTGCGCAAACTCCATCGCGCCGTAGAGCCCGTCGTGGTCGGTGAGCGCCAGAGCGCTGTAGCCCAGTTCGCGCGCGCGCAGTACCAGCTCCTCGGGCATCGACGCTCCCTCGCGCAGAGAAAAGGCGCTATGGCAATGCAGCTCAACGTA
>DAINSK010000070.1:0-5268 GCA_036741355.1 Chloroflexota bacterium | reverse complement strand
GCATCGACGCTCCCTCGCGCAGAGAAAAGGCGCTATGGCAATGCAGCTCAACGTAGGTCGAGGCAGTAGGCAGTCGGCAGTCGGCAGTCGTCAACCCTTATCTCCCGTTCCTTTTCCCTCGTCAGGACACGCTGCGCTGCCGCTGTCTGCCGTCCATTGCTCTTACCGGCCGCCTGCTGCCCGCGACCGCGGAAAGCCGCTCAGCCGGTATCTGAGGCGCCGGCGTGGCTCTCGCGCCTGAGCCGCGGCGATCGGACGGTGGATGTAGCGGGCGTTGTAGCCGTAGCGCTGGGCGTACCAGCGGCCATCAGCCAGGTCTTCGAAGATGACGATCATGCGCTCGTCCTCGAGGATCAGGCAGCGGTAAAGGCGAGAGATGAGTCGCCGCCACCACTCGTCGTCGATGCGCCAGCGGTCCGCGACGGCGGCAACCGCGAGCCGCCGACCGCGCCAGGTGATGGCCACCGGATCGCCGCCCTCGCCGGTTTCCACGGCGATCGGCACGGGCAGGTTGAGCGGGCGGAGGGCGGTCATGGCACGTACTCCGTCAGCGCGGTGCGGCGCTCGGGGATGCGCGACCAGGGCTCGACCTCCACCACGCGCAGGACGGGGGGCTTGCCGAGGCGGACGCGCAGGTGGCGGATCGCCTCGTCTAGCTGCACCAGGCGGCCGCGAGAGGAAAAGAACGCCTCCTGGCGGCCGCGCTCGGCGCAGAAGTCGTGGATGGTACAGGTTATGGCGACGGCCGCGGCAGGCAGCGCCAGTCCGTCCATGCGGACACGGACGGCGAACAGCGCTCGGGCGGGATCGGCGGTCGGTTCATGGAACGTGATCGTCCGCTCCCAGGCAGAGCCGTCTTCCAGCGTGATGGAAAGGGCGAGGCGTCGGGCGAAGCGGGTGCCGATCTCCGACCGGCGGAAGAGCCGCTGCAACAGCAGCATGACCACGTGTACCAGCGCCTCGCAGTCGGCGGTGGGCGAGGAAAGCTCCAGCCGCTCCGATGGCGCCTGCGCCTGTGAGGCAGCGACGACGCGCTCCTCGTCGAGGCCACCGGCGAGACGCCACATGCGCAGGCCCTCGGTGGCGAACTGTGCCTGGACCGGGCCGGCGGAGAGCGCCGCAAGGTCGCCCAGCGTGTGCAAGCCGTAAAGGTGCAGCCGGCGGCGCATATCGCGCGAACAGGGGAGCAGGTTTATCGAAATGAGCGCGAAGGCGGCACCCTCCTCTCCCGGCGGGATGCTGCAGTGCTCGCCCATAGCGGCGAGCGAGGCTGCCACCCGGGCGACGAACTTGCCCGTGCCCGCGCCGATAGCGGCATGCAGCCCCGTTTGGCTCCGTATCTCCTGCAGTAATGCCTGCAGGAGCGCCGCTTCGCCCGGCGCCTCGCCGCGTCCGAGGGTGCGTAGATCTACTCCGGCGACGTCGATAAAGATGGTGCCGGCCGACTCGACCTCCACCGCGGGGCTGAAGCTTTCCATAACACGGAGTAGAGATGCAAACACCTTGCTGGTGAGCGAGGTGTCGAGGGGAAGAAACGTGGCGTCGGGGCAGAGGCTCTCTGCCTGTCTGAGCGGCATTCCGGGTGAAACGCCACTCGCGAGCGCCTCGCCCGAGGCGCCGATGACGGTGCGGCGCTGATGGGGATAGCCGCCGACGATCACCGGCCGGCCGGCAAGGTCGGGGCGCCGTTCCAGAGCGACCTGGACGGCGAGCTGGGGAACGAGCACGCAAGCAGTGCGCAATGGGCGCATCGCACACCCCCGAGAGAGAAGAGTTGCGATGGATAGGCCTGCCCGATCAGCGGGTACCGGACTTTTCTTGCTGCCGTTACCATAGAAGAACAGATGTTCTGTTGTCAAGATTGCACCGCGTTGACCCTCCGGATCGGCGCTCCCTACAATGACCCGGGGCGGCCGTAGCCGCCCCGACGCGTGCCCCGTGGCGTTGGGGCCGCCTGTGAGGACGGCTCTTGAATCGCTGGTGTGTCTTTTGCAGGATCATCTCGAAGCAAGAACCGGCTGACATCCTCTACGAAGACGACGACGTGATCGTCTTCCGCAACGTGTTGCGCTGGGTGCCGGTCATGCTGCTGGCGGTGCCTAAACAGCATCTCAGCCAGGCCGATATGTGGGCGAACATGATGGGGAAGATCGGCCCCATCGCCTCGAGGCTCGGCACCCAATATTGCCCATCCGGCTTCCGGCTGCTCTCCAATTTCGGTTTCGACGCCATGCAAAGCCAGGAGCACGGCCACATCCACATCATCGGCGGCACATATCTCGGCCATTACGCCTGAGTCGCCCGCGTCAGAGCTTCGAACTGCGACCGCCTACTTGCTACCGGCGGCGATCGCATGTCGCTGAATGACGAATAGCTCGTTGATGCCCGCCTGGGCAAGGTCTATCAGGTCATTCATACGGTCGCGGCTAAATGGCTTGCCCTCGGCGGTCCCCTGGACTTCGACGAAGCCGCCGTCGCCCGTCATCACCACGTTGAAGTCCACGTCCGCCGATGAGTCTTCCGCATAATCGAGGTCGAGCAGCGGCTTGCCTTTGACGAGTCCGACGCTGGTTGCCGCCACCTGGCTGGTCACCGGGTTGCTCGGCAGGTTGAGCTTGCTCCGCAGTCTGCTGCAGGCCAGCCACAGCGCAACGTAAGCGCCCGTAATCGAGGCGGTACGCGTGCCGCCGTCCGCCTGCAGCACGTCGCAATCGATCGCCAGCGTGCGCTCACCCAGCATGCGCGTGTCGGTGACGGCGCGAAGCGAACGGCCGATCAGTCGCTGGATCTCGTGCGTGCGGCCACCGATCTTGCCTGTAACCGATTCTCTCGCTGAGCGGGTGTGGGTGGAACGAGGCAGCATCGAATACTCGGCGGTCACCCAGCCGCGGCCCTGGCCTTTGAGGAACGGCGGCACACGGTCTTCGAGCGTCGCTGCAACCAGCACGCGCGTCTTACCGCACTCGATCAGCACCGATCCTTCTGCGAAATCGAGGTAGTTCGGCGTGATTTTGATCGGCCGTAGTTGATTTTCCGCTCGCCCATCGGCACGTGGCATTTGAAGTCTCCATTGGAAGTCTACCCCGACGCCTAAGCGCGCAGCCGGGTACTGGTACCCTTACGCCCAACGGGGAGGCACCCGTCCAACGGTCATCGGGGGCTCGCCGCAAGCGCTATAGTTCCGAATTCAAGCTCCCCTCGCCCAGTATTGGGAGAGGGGTCGGGGGTGAGGGCCGTCCCGGCCGCCGGTGATGACGTGTACCCGGATCATAGCAGCAGCCATGCGAGGTGCCTTTCGGATTCGGGCGGCTACGGGTCGTGGTAAGAGACCGCGAGCCGGCTGCTTTTGACGAATAGGCGGAGGTCCGACACCGCGGACGTCGAGACTACGCGTGCGCCGCCCGATGCAGTCGCAGCGAGCGCGAGGTCGCTTGGCGCTCGACTTGCGATCAACACGATCGCTGGGTGGAGCTCGGAAATCAATTCACGCGTTGACTCCGTGGGCGATGAGAGCAAGGCAACCACGTCGGTGGGTGCGCCTGCCTGCCAGCGATCGAGGACAAGAAACGCTCCCGGTCCCGATGCTACGACAATCGATCGGCCCGCAATGCCAACTCGTGCCGCCAGCCCGCCGCGACTGTCGGCGAACAGTTCCAGGCGGTCGTCATTGCCGAGGTCAATAATCGCCTTGCCCGTCACGGACAGCACTCTGCCCCTGGCATTGCCGGCGCCGACCAGCGATTGACGCTCGTCAGCCGGCACGATATCGGGCGCCGGTACCAGGACGGCGTTCGCGTGCACGGCTGCCGCCATTGCCGCGAAGCCGGCGTCGGTATCGTCTCTACGGCGAGTGAGCATCGCGACGAGGCTCACCGACTTCCCGGCACCGATAGCCTCCAATGCTCGAGCGACTACCTGAGGCGCGTTCTCGTCAGTTAGAAGGACCGTTGCGCCGTTGCGACCCCGAATAAGCATGCCCGTACGGCCTCTTAGGTCCAGCCACTGAATGGAAGTACCGCTCGGCGCATCGCTCGCGGCGCGTACCGACCGCGCCGCGGCGGGGGCAGCTCCTAACACGGTTGCCGCGATCACTCCCAGGATTAGCGGAACGACCGCCGATTGGGAGCGACGGCGAACCCGTGGACCGGCATTGGATAACCCGCGGACTGCCCCGCGCTTAGCGATGGACCTCCGAACCCGGCTAATCGCGCCCGGTGCCGCAAGCAGCGAGCCGTACCACAGCACCGCAATGGGCAGGGGTCTGACCGTAACCGCGATTGCGGACCCTGGAAGCCGCGCAAAGAAATGGATCATCTGCTGCGCCGCGTCAATCAGCAACGACAAGGGTGCGGCGATCACTGACGATGGGCCGGCGCTCATCCACTCGATCAATCCCGTCAGCAGCGCCAGGCAGGTCAGTAGCGGCGTGAACGGATTGAATAATGCATTCACGATCGGTGCGTACGGGTTGATTGTCCCAAATGCCGACAGGGTCACAGGTAGGGTTGAAAGCGAAACGGCGAGGCTGACGGCGAGGGCACTGATAAAGGAGTCGGCGACCGAATGTAGTTCGGATCCCTCAGTTCCACTGAGCACGCGGAGGAAGCCGGCGCGAATGTTCGGCGCGAGCAGCGTAATTCCCGCCGCGGCGCCAAACGTAAGCTGAAAACCCGCGTCACCGAGGGTGCGCGGACTGCCGGCAATCACGGCCGCGGCTGCCAATACGAGCAGATGTATGCGGCTATAAGGGCGCCCGGATAGGACCGCAAGGCAAAGTAAACCCGTAATGACGACGCCGCGCATAACAGAAGGCGAAAAACCGGAGAGTCCGCCATAAGAAGTGGCGAGCAGCAGGGCCAGGACCGCCGCCCGCCGCCGTCCGGCGAACGGAGCCAGCACCGACAGCACGGTGCCATAGATGAGCATCAGGTTGAAGGCCGATACGACCACGACGTGACTTAGACCCGTCCGGCTCAACTCCTGGCGCAGCGGCGCCGAGAGCGAATGGTGATTGCCGAACAGCAGCGTTGCAGCAAACGCGGATTCGTCTGCTGGTAGCGCTTCGCGCAGTCCGTCTTCAATTCGGCCCCGCACCTGCCGCCACGTGCCTCGAAAGCCGCCATCCGTCGCCGGCGCCACGAGGCGAGTGTGAGGGAACACCATCGACGCTACAACGCCCTTCGTCTCCAGCCAATCCGCATATCCGGCCGGCGCGGTATAGCCGCCGGGCGGATCGATTCGCCCAAAAAGCTCGAGTTCGTCGCCCTC
>DAINSK010000069.1:0-10504 GCA_036741355.1 Chloroflexota bacterium | reverse complement strand
CCGCGAGACTCTGGACCAGCACCACGTCTTCGACCGCCGCGGTGCCGAGAATGACTCTGTCTACTCCGGCATGCGCATAACCGAGGGCGTCTTCGACGCTGCGGATGCCTCCCCCGGCCTCTACGGGTATTTTAAGTGCGGCAACAATGCGCTCAACTACTTGCCGGTTCACCGGTTTGCCGTCACGGGCGCCGTCAAGGTCGACCACATGCAGCCGCGTCGCACCCAGGCTCTGCCATTCCAGCGCCGCCGCGACGGGATCGGCGTTATAAACGCGCTCGCGAGCGTAGTCGCCTTGCGCCAGTTGAACGCACTTTCCGCCGCGAATATCGACCGCGGGGATGATCTCCACTACTTGGCGCCCGCGCCTAGGGCATTATCGAGGAAGTTCGCATAGACCATCAGGCCGTGTATGCCGCTCTTTTCAGGGTGGAATTGCGTGGCGACGAGATTGTCGCGCGCTGCGACAGCCGTGAATGTCCGACCGTATTCTACCTGCCCGATCGTCACACACTCGTCCTCTGGGTCCACGAAGTAGGAATGTACAAAGTAGAAGTACGCATCGTTCGGAATGCCACGGAAGATCGGATGCGGCCGAAGCTGCCGGACGTTATTCCAGCCCATGTGCGGCACCTTTAATCCGTCGCCGCCTTCGAGGCGCCGCACGCGCCCGCGCAGAACGTCAAGGCAGGGGTGCTCTCCACCCTCTTCGCTGAGCGTCATCAGGGCTTGAAAGCCCATGCAAACGCCGAGGAATGGGCGGCCGCTCGCGATATATTCCTTGACGGGCTCAACCAGGCCGCTGGACGTGAGGTTGCGCATTGTGTCTGCCGCGGCGCCAACGCCCGGAAGAATCAGCGCCTTGGCCGCGACGACGTCTTCGGGGCGACAGCTCACGAGCGGCCGCCGGCCGGTCTTCTCAACCGCCCGGGCGACGCTGCGCAGATTGCCTGCGCCGTAATCGACGATCACGAGTTCCACGCAATGCTCCCGAAGCTGATTGTAGCATGAGAATTGTTTGTTTTTGAATTACACCAGCGATGGCTCTTATACTTCTGCAATGACGAACGAGGAACGTGCCCACCAGGCCGCCGCGATGCGGGTCGAAGAGCTGCGCTCCCAGATCAACCAGGCAAACTACAGGTATTACGTCCTCGATGAGCCACAGATTAGCGACGCGAACTGGGACGCGATGCTCCGTGAATTGCGCGAGCTCGAAGCGCAATTTCCGAACCTCGTAACGCCGGATTCGCCGACGCAGCGGGTGGGTGCCCAACCGCTGACCGAGTTTGCGCCGGTGCGACACCGGCGGCCGATGCTGAGCCTTGCGAACGCGTTCAATCCCGACGAGTTGCGGCGCTGGTATCAGCGGGCGTGCAGGTTGGCGGAAGTCGACTGCCTCGAGCTCGTCTGCGAATTGAAGATCGACGGGCTGGCGATCGCCCTTGTCTACGAGAATGGCACCCTCACACAGGGCGCTACACGGGGCGATGGACTGACGGGCGAAGATATCACCCAGAACCTGCGAACGGTGCGAAGCATACCACTCACGCTGGACCACGAACTGGCGCCGCCGATCTTCGAAGTGCGCGGCGAGTGCTACATGACGCGCACCGGCTTCGAGCGGCTGAACGAACGGCGGGCCTCAGCGGGCGACCGACTGTTCGCGAACCCGCGGAACTCGGCCGCGGGCTCGCTTCGCCAGCTCGATCCGTCGATCACCGCCTCAAGGCCGCTGCACACGTTCATGTATCAACTTGGTTGGGTAGATGGCTCCGAGACCCCGTCAACACATTGGGAGATCTTGCAATGGCTGAGTCGGCTCGGTTTCCGTACAAATCCGAACATCAGGCTCGTTCCCGACATCGAAGCCGCGGTCGCTTTCTGCGACGAATGGGACTCCAAACGGCCACAGCTTGATTATCCGATCGACGGCATCGTCGTCAAAGTAAATTCGCTTCTGATGCAGCAGCATCTCGGAACGGTTGGCCGGGACCCGCGCTGGGCGATCGCGTACAAGTATCCATCGGCTGAAGAAACGACAAAGCTGGTCGACATCGGCGTAAACGTCGGCCGCACCGGCACGCTGAACCCGTACGCCATCCTCGAGCCGGTGCAGATCGGCGGTGTGTCCGTTGCGCTGGCTACCCTGCACAACGAAGAGGATATTCACCGCAAAGACATCCGGATCGGCGACACGGTGATCGTCCATCGAGCCGGCGAGGTCATCCCCCAGGTCATCGGACCGGTCGTTTCGCTACGCACCGGAGCGGAACAGCCGTGGCAGATGCCGGAAAACTGCCCGGTATGCGGGACTCCGGTCGTGCACCCGCTCGGCGAAGCGATGTGCTACTGTCCCAACCGGGCGTGTCCCGCCCAGGCGTTTCGGTTGATGGTGCACTTCGTCGGCCGCAACGCGATGGATGTCGAGGGGATCGGCGAATCGCTTGCGCAACAGCTTTTGGAAGCCTGCGTCGTTAACGACCCGGGCGATCTCTACTCACTCACAAAGGAGCAGCTCGCGGGTCTCGACCGGATGGGCGAGAAGAGCGCCCAGAACGTCATCAACGAGATCGAGGCAAGCAAGCAGCGACCGTTCGGCAACGTGCTGTTCGCTCTCGGAATCCGGCACGTCGGCGAAGAGACGGCCAGGCTGTTGGCAGAGCATTTTGGCGGAATCGACGCGCTCAAGTCGGCAACTGACGCCGATTTGGAAAGCGTACCTTCCATCGGCCCAAAGCTTGCCCAGAGCATCGAAGCGTACTTTCAGAACGAACGCAATTTGCAGTTGGTGGAAAAGCTGCGCGCCGCGGACGTGCGGCTCAAAGCACACGGCACGCCCCGCTCCGAAGGGCCGCTCAGCGGCACAACCTGGGTGGTGACCGGTAAGCTTGACGCCATGCCGCGAGGGGCGGCCGAGACACGGCTGAAGGAGCTCGGTGCGAAGGTATCCTCCGGTGTCTCGAAAACTACCAGCTTCGTCGTCGTCGGAGCCGATGCGGCGGGTCACTCCAAATTCAAAAGCGCCCAGAAACTTGGGGTGCCGCTTCTGGACGAAGAGGCTTTTCTGCGTGTCCTGCGTGACCCAGCCGCACTGCCACGGTTCGCAGATACCGTCAAATAGCGGCAGGTTACGGGTTAACTTGTGCCAATTTTCGGATTCGGCGGCGGACATCCATATGCCGAAGCGGCAAAATGTTAATTCGCTTTCGCGCTTTGCCGCCTCAGGGGGTTTCGTTATACTTTCAGGGGCTCCAGGACGCCGGACCGCCGCCGCAGCGCATACGGACCGCGAAGGAGAATACTGCCATTGGCCTTTAATCCCCTGTCGGCGCTCTTCGGGCTTTTCTCGCACGATGTTGGCATCGATCTCGGGACCGCTAATACGCTGGTCATGGTGAAGGGAAAGGGCATCGTCATCGACGAGCCCTCGGTCGTTGCGATCGACCGTAACACCAAGAAGATCCTCGCAATCGGCGCAGAAGCAAAACGGATGGTGGGACGCACGCCCGCCAACATCGTCGCGGTCCGCCCGCTCAAGGACGGGGTGATCTCGGACTTCGAGGTCACAGAGAAGATGCTGCAGTACTTCATCCGCGCGGTGCACGACCGTTTCGGGTTTGGCTTTCCGCGCCCGCGGGTGGTGGTCGGCATCCCCAGTGGCGTGACCGAAGTCGAAAAGCGCGCCGTACACGACGCCGCCCTTAACGCCGGCGCCCGCTTTGCCTACTTGATCGAAGAGCCGATGGCGGCCGCGATCGGCTCGGGCCTGCCAATCATGGAAGCGAACGGTACAATGATCGTCGATATCGGCGGCGGCACCACCGAAGTCGCGGTCATCGCGCTCGGCGGCATCGTCGTCAGTACCTCGATTCGTACGGCGGGTGACGAGATGGACCAGGATATCATCGCCTATGCCCGCCAGATTCATAACATGCTGATCGGCGAAAGAACGGCCGAGGATATCAAACTACAAGCCGGCTCGGCGTACGCGCAGGATCCGGAGACGTCGGTCCAGTTGCGCGGTCGAGACCTCGCGACCGGTCTGCCAAAGTCGGTCGACGTCAGCAGCGTCGAGATCCGCGACGCCTTATCCGGCTCGATCAATGCCATAGTCGACGCGGTCCGATCGACGATCGAGATTACGCCGCCCGAGCTTATCTCCGACCTGATGGCGCATGGGATTGCGCTTGCCGGCGGCGGAGCCCTGCTGAAAGGGCTCGATCGCAGGCTGTCGCAAGAAACGCGGTTTCCGGTTTATGTCGCCGACGATCCGCTGACCTGCGTCGTTCGCGGAACGGGCGAGGTGTTGGAAGAAGCGGCAATGCTCGCAAAGGTGCAGTCACGGCTTGCACAACGGAGGCCGCCCCGCTGAACTCTTCAGGCCGCACTCAAACACATGCAGATCGACGCGCGGAACGGCCGGCTCCAAGCGGCTCGTTGGCCGGCTGAGAACTATGTCGCTGTCGAGACCGCTCACCTGGACGCTCTCATTGCTGCTCCTGGGAGTCGTCGCCCTCGGACTGTCGCGTACCGGCGCCACCGATCCGTTGCAGAGCCTCGCCGTCCGCGTCTTCTCGCCACTTGACTCGGGCGTTCACTCGGTTTTCACCCCGATCGCCGATTTCGTCAACAACGTCGGCAGCTATGGCGATCTGCGCAAGGAAAACCGTGACCTGCGCGCCGACAACGAGCGACTGAACGCCGCCGTGAACCAACTTCGTGAACAACAGGCGGAGGCGGGACAGGTCGACGCTCTGACCCAGTCAACCAAACTCTTCCCCGACGCCGATTTCGTGAACGCGAACGTCATTGCACGCGATCCCAGCAACGTGCATGATGCTGTGCTCATCGACAAAGGGAAAAACGACGGCGTGCTTAGCGGCATGGTGATCATGGGCAAAGAGGGCTCCCTGCTAGGCACCGTGTCGAAAGCGCTCTCAACTTCGGCGTGGGTGCGACTGACAACCGACCCCGATAGCGATGTGAACGCCGAGGTGCAAGAAACACGGGCGATGGCGATCGTATCGGGCGCCTTCGGTCACAAGTTGCAACTACAGTTCGTCGCCGAGGGCACGGATGTGAAACCCGGCGATACGGTCGTCACCTCTGGACTCGGGGGGAACTATCCGAAGTCGCTACTCATCGGTCGCGTCAGCAAAGTCGAGGGTGGACCCACCGAACTCTTCAAAACGATCCAGGTTGACCCGGCGGTGCGCCCCGGCACGTTGGAGAGCGTCATTGTAATGACCAGCTTCGTGCCGTCACGGGTAGACACGGGGCAGTGATCTACTACGCGGCAATTCCCCTCTCCATTTTTATCGTCGTGCTGCAGGTGGCGGCCGCGCCTTCGTTTACCTACCTGGGTGTTCACGCCGACCTGCCGGTAGTCTGGCTGGGATGCTGGGCAGCCGCACGTGGCCGGCGTGAAATGTTGCCGCTGGTAGGCGTAACCGGTCTGGCGTTGGGATTGCTCGGGCGCGAACCGCTCGGCGCCTCTGTACTGGCGCTTCTGCCATTAGCGGGTCTGGCGGTACTGGATGAGTCGCCCGCTATCGTCGGCCGGTTTGTTACCGCGCTGCTGGTCGTATTCGTCGGCGGCGTTATGTTCGCCGTTATTCACGCCCTTACATCGTTTGCGGGCGGTGAGGGGTTCGGATCTCCTCTAAACGTTCTACGGATCGCCCCCCGGGCGGCTGTCCTTGACGTTATGACCGCCGCGCTGTGGTACTGGCCGGTCCGGCTCTTTTTCGGTAGGCACACCCGCGCGGGTGAATTCCGACGTATGTGAGTGTTACGATCGTCCTTGGTGGAGGGGGATGTGGGGATTTTGGAGCCGTGATGGGACTGTTTAGCCGGGAGCGTCGCTGGCGCGCCGAATCTCGAACACCGCGGACCGAAGAGGATCTCTCTCGCTCCAGCAACCGTCGACTGATCGTCATGCGATTGGTGGTTGTGCTCCTGTTTTGCGCCCTCGGGCTCCAGCTGCTGCGTTTCCAAGTTTGGAGTGGCGGCAGGTATCAGCTCAAGGCCGAAAGCAACCGACTCCGTCTCACCGTCACTGAATCGCCCCGTGGTCTGATCTACGACCGTCACCACAACCCGCTGGTCGCTAACATTGCGTCGTACACCGCCATCGTCATCCCAGCCGACATCCCCAAGGGAGCCGACCGCGATACGTTTTACCAGTTGAGCGGTGTGATCGGCGTGCCGCCGGACGTCATCGAGCAGAAGGTGACCGACAGCATCAAGCGCACTGACCCGTTCACGCCGGTGCCCATTAAAGAAGGGCTTGACCAGCGCACCGTCCTGACGCTTGCTGAGTTGCGTCACACGTTTCCAGGCGTCGACGTGAAATACGACGCGGTGCGACAGTACACCAACTCGACGCTAATGGCGCATATATACGGCTACGTCGGCAAAGTGGCTGAGGACGAATACGATCAGCTAAAAGATCGCGGTTACCAGCTAAGCGATAAGATCGGCAAAACCGGCGTGGAGTACGCGTACGAGGATCAGCTGCGCGGCACGCTCGGCAAGCAACAGGTCGAAGTGGACGCCAGCGGTCGAGTCCTCCGTACGCTGGACGGGATCCCACCAAAGCCCGGAAACAGCCTCGTCCTCTCTATTGACCTGGACCTACAACGGCACGTCACCGATATCCTGCAGCAGTCGCTGATCCAGTACGGCTCACCCTCTGGCGCCGCCGTAATGATGGACATCCATACCGGCGAGATCCTCGCGTACGTCAGCCTGCCGAGCTACGACGTAAACCTTTTCTCTAAACCGATATCTGACAAGGACTACCAGTCCTTGCTCGACGACCCCGGCAAGCCGTTGGTCGACCACATCTCAGCCGATCAGTATCCGCCGGGTAGTATCTTCAAGACCATCACCGGGTCGGCGGCCCTCGAGACCGGAGTGGCTTCGCTCAATACGACGCTCACCAGCCACGGTGCTTTTTCCGTAACTAACAACCCCAATGACAAGGCGAACGTAGTCTACGACTGGGCGGACCTCGGCACGCTCGATTTCCTCCACGGCCTGTCAATGTCATCCGACATCTACTTCTACTGCCTGGCTGGCGGTTGTCCCCTGCTACCCGGCGGCGGGATCTCCACAAACTCGGCCCTCGGCGCCGACCGGTTGGCGAAATTTGCACGTGACTTCGGACTCGGATCGAAGACCGGCATTGACTTACCCGACGAAGCGTCGGGGTTGATTCCAACGACCGACTGGAAGGCGAAGACGCAAAAAGACGAAAGGGGAAACCCGTTGCCCTGGGTCGTCGCGGACACGTACTTTATGGGGATCGGTCAGGGCTACGATACCGCGACGCCCATCCAGATGGTTCGCCTGGTAGCCACGATCGCCAACGGCGGCGATCTGCTGCGTCCGCACGTCGTCCACGAGATCGATGACCCCGCGGGCAACGTGGTTGTGCCGCCGCAACGTGAAGTCGTGCGCCATGTCGGCGTCAGCGACCAGAACCTGGCGATCATCCGCCAGGGGATGCTTATGGCCGTCGAGGGCGGCAGCGCCCAGAACGGGTTCCTGCCCGGCTACCACATCGCCGGCAAGACTGGCACGGCCGAGTTTGGCGTCGCCATTCAGCCGGCGGGCGACAGCAACAACGGTACATACAACGAGCACGGCTGGTACATGTCATACGCGCCGTACAACAATCCTGAGGTTGCGCTGGTGGTGTTCCACGAACGCGGAGGTGGCGCCGTCTCTGCGGCACCGACTGCGCAGAAGATCTGGGATTACTACTTCAATCATTACAAGGCCGGAGACAAGACCCCCGAACTGAAAGCCTCGCCTACGGCGGCTGCCGGGATCGGCCATTGATCCGCGATCTGCGCCGCTTTGATTACCCGATGCTGCTTTCGTGCCTGCTGCTCGTCGGCTACGGCCTGGCGCTGATCTATTCGGGTTCGCTCGCGCTATACGGCACCAGCCACGCTGCGCTGACCCACGCGGTGTTCAAGCAGGCCGCCTTTGCCGTGGTCGGGCTGCTGCTCCTCGGCCTGTTAACGCAGATCGATTACCGAGTGTGGTCCAACCTGGCGCCCATTCTCTATGGATTGACGATCGTCGGGCTACTCGCGGTGCTCGTGATCGGCCAGCGGGCCTTTGGATCGCGCCGCTGGTTCTCGCTTGCCGCGCTTCAGCTTCAGCCTTCCGAACTGGCAAAGTTGGTTACGATCATATTCCTCGCCAAATTCCTCTCTGATGATCGGAGGCGCATCCATACGGCCCGCGGGTTCCTGGCCGCGCTTGGGATCGCGGCGGTGCCGGCGTTGCTCGTATTCGTCGAGCCGGACCTGGGCACCGCCATCGTTTTCCTCGCCGTTTGGCTCGGCATGATCTATGTTGCGGGTGCCAGGGCAAGGCACCTCCTAACGTTCGTCGGCGCCTGCGTGGCATCGATCCCGTTCATCGTGGTCGCCGGCCTGTCGGGCTACCAGAAGGACCGGCTCCAGAGCTTCATCGACCCCGGCAAAGACCCGCTTGGTGCGGGCTTCAACACCCTTCAGGCGCAAATCAGCATTGGCTCCGGTGGCCTATTTGGGAAGGGCTGGACGCACGGGCCGCAGACCCAACTCGCCTACCTGCGTACTCAGACGACGGACTACATTTTCAGCGTTCTCGGCGAAGAGCTGGGCTTTATTGGTGCGCTGGCGCTCTTTTTCCTCTTCATCGTGCTGCTGTTCCGCGGGCTGCGCACGGCGAGCCGATCGAACGACGACTTCGGACGCTACATCGCGACCGGAATCGTGGTCATGATCGTTGTGCAGCTGTTCATCAACATCGGTGTCAACGTCCGGCTGTTTCCCGTCACCGGAATCCCGCTGCCGTTTATCAGCCAGGGAGGAAGCTCCCTGCTGACCATGTTTGCGGCTATCGGCATCTTGCAAAGCATAGCCGTTCGCCGCAGAGCGACGCCGTTCAGATTTTGAGCCGGGTACCTACAGAGAAAACGCGCGTTCGATCGCGTCGCTGAGCGAGGGTGCCGCGTGTACGGTCATGGTCGTTTGTGGCGTGTAACGGCGCAGCGCAGCAACCGGTAGCAAGGCGTTCTTGAAGCCCAGCTTCTCGGCTTCGCTCAGCCGGCGATCAAGATGGCCGACGGATCGCAGCTCACCACTGAGGCCGACTTCGCCAATAGCAACCATATCGCCGGGAAGCTTGATGTCCTTGAAGCTCGACGCGATCGCCAGCGCCACGCCCAGATCTGTCGCGGGCTCCTGGACACGAAGGCCGCCGGCCACGTTTACGATAATGTCCTGGTTGTAAAGTTGAAGTCCAACCCGCTTGGTCAGCACGGCTGCAATCAACAGAAGCCGGTTCACTTCCAGGCCGTGAGAGGTACGGCGGGGCATCGCGAGTGGACTCTGGGACGTGAGCGCCTGTACTTCCACGAGCACTGGACGCGTACCCTCCACAACGGGAACGATCGCGCTGCCGACGGCGCCCTCAGCGCGCTCGGCGAGGAAGATCTCAGACGGGTTCTCCACCCCGCTCAGCCCGCTGCCGCGCATCTCGAACACCCCGACTTCGCTCGTGGCACCGAACCGGTTCTTGACGCCCCGCAGCAGACGATAGCTACTGAATCGTTCGCCCTCGAGGTACAGGACCACGTCTACAAGGTGTTCTAAGAGCCGTGGCCCCGCGATCTCCCCCTCCTTGGTCACGTGGCCCACGATGAAGGCCGGGACGCCGCCAACCTTGGCCCAGCGCATGATGCGCTGAGTGGACTCACGTAGCTGGACGGCCGTTCCGGGGGCGTTCGGCAACTCGGGCGAAAATACGGATTGGATGGAGTCGACGACGACGATGTCCGGCTGCAACCGATCTGCCGTAACCAGCGCTTCATCGATGTTGGTCTCGGTCAGCAGGAAGAGCCGTTCGCCCGAGATTCCCAGTCGGCTTGCCCGTAACTTCAACTGGTGCGCCGACTCTTCTCCCGAGATGTAGAGTACTTTCTTACCGGTAGCCGCCACCTCGGCGGTGACCTGCAGCAATAGCGTTGACTTTCCGATTCCGGGGTCGCCGCCGATCAGCACGAGCGAGCCGGGGACGACACCGCCGCCCAGCACGCGGTCAAACTCGGCGATACCAAGCGGCAGGCGGCTGTGCCCGTCCTGGTCGACCATAGCGAGCTCGACCGGTAGGACTGCTGCACCGCGGCTGGCGATCGCGCGACTCGGCGCCTGCGGCCGAACGGTACGCTCGACGAACGTATTCCAGGCGTTGCACTCCGGGCAGCGACCCTGCCAGCGAACCGACTCGAGCCCACATTCCTGGCACACGAAGATCGCCCGTGCCTTCTTCAGCTCAGCCACGCGCCAACTCCACGGATCTCAGCGTTCGTTAGAACCTTTGTTCCATTCTAGCAGCCTGCAATCGACTGCTCAGCACAATGCTATCGCAGGCACAAAGCAAAGGGGCGGGTCATGCCCGCCCCTTTGCTTTGTGCTCTATCGGAGCCAGCAGCCGG
>DAINSK010000068.1:0-10915 GCA_036741355.1 Chloroflexota bacterium | reverse complement strand
CCCAACGGCATCACCGTTACCGGGCAGGGGATCGCAGTGCTGCCTCCCGATCAGGCGATCGTCAACGGCAGCGTACAGTCGGAGGGAGCAACGGCAACCGAAGCGCTCAACGCTAACTCCCAGGCCATGGCTGGAGTAGTCGCGGCTGTCAAGGCGTTCAGCAGCAAGGCGGAGGTCCAGACCTCTACCGTCGGTGTCTTCCCACAGTACTCCTATCCAGCGCCGCCGCAGCCGGGCCAAAACGCAACGCCCGGGCCGCCGGCGATTATCGGCTACCAGGCAAATAGCTCGATCTCGGTCAAAACGACCGACCTGGCAACGCTGGGCGACCTGATCCAGACCATGGTGAACGCCGGCCTGAACCAGTTCAACGGCGTTCAATTCACGCTGGTAGACCCGGAGCAGTTGCGCCTGATGGCGTTACAAGCCGCGATCGGCGATGCCGAACAGCAGGCGCAAACCGCCGCGGCAGCGCTCGGTGTCCGGCTGGGTGGAGTTCTGAACTTCACGACCCAGTTCAACAGCGCCGGACCGGTTCCGTTCGCGACCGGTGCCCCACCACCGCCCGCAGCGCCTCCAGTGCGCGCCGCCGCGCCCGCACCGCCGAACATTCAGCCGGGCCCGTTATCGGCAACGTCGAGCGTGATCGTGACGTTCGCGATCCTCGGCCCGGCCTCCAGTGAGGGAGACGGCGGGCAGTAGAGCAAAGATCTCATTCCTCCCTCGCCTTGACACGTAACCAGGCCCATGCCGCGAGCAGTCCATTCGCCACGGGGAGGAGAAAAGTGCCCAAACGGCCGGTTCGGAGATCCCAACAACCTGGGCGAGGTCACAGACGCAGAGCGGTTGTTCTGACAGCCCATAGATAATCCTTGGCGCGTGTCGAGTCGGCAAAGGCGCGGAGTGTCTCAGCCAAATCAAAGTATCCTTCTTTATCGGGCAGACGGTTTGCAGCGCCCGCATACGCTGCGGGCCATCAGCGCGTTCGCTGCACTCAGGTGACCATTCATGCAAGAAGGTGCTACCGCTTTTACCGTGGTTAAAGAGACAACGCTCACGATGTCTCACAACGTCGGAGTTGCGCAGTGGTCATGGGCTCTGAGACGGCCGCCGCGGACGCTTTGGCCGCTTTCCCTTCTGCTAACTTCTGGGGTGCGGAGTGGTTTGGCGAATGTAGATGGCCCAAGCCGTAGACGACGAGATGTGCGTTGCGTCACGGCATCATGCGTTATGAGCGGCTATCGTGCCCCGGCACCAAGGGGGTGAGTTGTTCGGTGTCATACCGGCGACGCAACTCCGCGATAGCCTCTCGGTCCGGTGGCCCCTCGTTGGCCAGAATCTCCCCCAGTTCGGCGAAGTAGCGTTCGTGGCCCGGTGGTGCCACATATAAGTAGACGCGCGCGGGGCTGGTCCCTGGGTTCGCAAACGCGTGGGGACAGCCTACCGGAACGAACATGAGTGTACCCGGACCGCCGCGGATGACGCGCTCGCCCGCGCGCGATTGCCAGCCTTAGGCCGGGATGGACGTCTTCGGCAGGACAGCGCCGATCACCAGAACCTCGACAACGACTGCGGCAGTGCCGATCAGCCAGATGAGCAGCGGACGGCCGAGACCAGGCCAGGGATCGTCCCAGGGCCGAGAGGGTACCCAGCGGCCCGCCGCTATGAGGCACGCGAAGATCACCGCGGCCGCTACGTACGAAGCCGGGGCCACGCCCGTGCCCGGATGGTGACCCGCCAGAGTCGCCAGTACTAAGAGCAGCGTGGTGACTACCAGGCCGCGACGGCCCAACCAAGCGCGTGTTCGTACCGCAGGAAACGCAACGTGGACCAGCGCGATCGGGACAACGATGGCGATCGCCATCTCTATTACCGTGAGCTGCGCGGCCCATACCCAGTTGATCCCGAAGGCGCGCCCATAGGTGTTGAGGCCACCCACGGCACTCGGACCAGTGCTGAACCAGGTGCGGGCCATGAGGCCCTCCTCCAGCACCCCATAGGCGGCCCCCAGCAGTGCAACCCCAATCCAGCCCTTCCTCCACCGAAACGCGAGCTCTCTAACCAGAAGCGCACCGCTGCCATAGAAACAGAGCATCCAGGCGAAGGTGGGCGGGGCAAAGAACTTGTCGGCGGGCGTGCTGGTGGTCAGGATCTCGGGTACCGCGGGTGCCAGGAAGACGAGCGCCCATATGTGGGGCCCTGGGGCACGCTTCAACAGAGCATCAAGCATTAGCATTGAGGTATGCGTTCAGCCCCCTGCCGTGTCGGGAGGAGTGAAGGCGCTGCGGCTCCCTGAACCGCAGCCTCCCCTCCTACCACCAGCAAATCCAACAGCCGCCGTCCTTGCTGAAGACAGGTTGCGACCACGGTCAGCATCCGCTCCGCTATCTCTTAGCATGCAGTATTGCTTCCTAATCGACCACGTGCACCAGTCGCAGCTGGGCCTGCTGCTCCGTGGCGAGCGCGCGAGCGATACGCAGCGCGGGGGCGCCGGCCTCGCTGCCATCGACCGCGACAAGCACGCGCCGGAACATCGCCGCCTCCTGGTCGCAGTATGCCAGCGTTGCTGCTCGTTTTCTGTCGGGTAAGGAGAGAGACGCGGCCTGCCACCAAGGTTTGTTTCGCCACACGTCGCAGCACGGGGTCATAGATTCTACCCTGACACTTCGCGTGGAATCCGACCATTACGCACTGTCAGGACGTTGTGCGGGTACAGGGCAGGCATTGGAGAGTGTCACCACGAGGACAACCTCGCCGTGGGTAGCAGCGGTCGCGAAGGCATGCTGCAGGCTGGTGCACACGGTATCGAGGTCACCGGCGACCAGCGTGCTCATCGCCCCTTCCCACACGTCGAGGCCGACCTGCTTCAAGCAGGCAACCGCCTCTGCGATAGCGGGACCAAGCTGTTCCTGGCGCAACGGATAGATGCTCACCTGCGCGGTCACGTCGAGCACGGCACTGCTCCTTCCTTCGGCTCCGCGAGGCGGGCAGCCAGCGCAATTAAGGCACCGCACGGCAGGCCACGAAGCGCACCGGGCACACCCCGTGGCCAGAGCGCCGTCGTCCACTGCATGTTCTGCACGCGTCCCGGCAATGACCGCCGCACCAGCCGCTGCAGACCCCACGCGGTGTAGAAGTGAGCCGAGCGGTAGACGCTCGGCCGGAACCAGGATGCCAGCTTGCGACCGAGGCCAAGCGGGCTGGCAAGGTTGAGGACGCCGAGCACAACGCCGGACCGCGCAACCCGTGCTGCCTCACGCAGTGCGCGTGTGGGCAGCGCCACGAACTCCAGCGTGGTGATGAAGGCGACTATGTCGATACTGGCGTCGGCGAACGGGAGCGCTTCTGCCGTTGCACGGACATAGCAGCACCCGCCATTGGCGGTGCTCGCCGCAGCGAGCATGCCAGGCGACGGGTCAGCGCCCACCACCACGCCGCCGCGCGCCGCGAACCAGCGCGTGAAGTGCCCGGTGCCGCAACCGACCTCGAGCAGCGACTGTGGCGGCGGCAACGTCGCGAGCATCGCTGCCAGGGCACGCTGTTCCTCGGCCGCAATCGCTCGCCCCGCCGGCGTGTGGTACCACGCCTCGTAGCGCCGAGCCGTGGTGAGGCCGTAGGCCCGAAACGGGTCAGGTCGAGGACGTTGTCGTTGCGTCATGCGCGTTCTTCATTACACTGACAGACACTGACAGGCAGCGCCAAGCAGGGAGGGAGGGCGTTGCCCGACACGGTTGTCTCTACTTACCCGATAGTATACCCCATGGGGGTATCTGATACTTGAGCTTGCCAGGTGGCCAGTATCCCGCACCACGCCGCTGTACCAGCCGCGTCGCAAATGCCGGCGGGAGCACGTTGTCACCACAAGGAGTCCAGCCATGCACACGCAATTGCAGCACCGCCCCACTGACCGCGCCGTCGCCGCGATCGCCACGCCGTTGGGACGTGGCGTCCGCGTGCTCCTCGGGCTCATCCTCATTGCCACCGGCCTCGCTTTCATGCCGCAGCCGCTTGGCCTCATCGTCGCCATGGTTGGCCTTGTGCCGGTGGCTGCCGGGTTCCTGAACTGGTGCCTCGTGGGGCCGCTGCTCGGGGCCCCACTCCGCGGTGGCGCTGCGCGGCGGCAGCTCGGGCGCTGAGAGCAGCGCTGCTGGGAGAAGCTTATGCCCTACGACACACTCGTCATCGCCGCGCACCCGGACGATGCCGAGACCCAGATGGGTGGGACGCTGCGCCTGCTGGCCGACCGAGGCCAGCAGGTCTTGCTTGTCGATTTGACCGACGGTGAGCCGACGGAGTTCGCCGAGCGAGGCGTGCGAGCGCAGCAGGCAGTCGAGGCAGCGCGAATCCTTGGGGTGGAGCGCAGCTGCCTGGGTCTGCAAGACCGCTTCCTGACCGATACGCAGGCGGTGCGGCTCACGGTTGCGCACCTGATTCGTACCCACCGCCCCCGCTGGGTGTACGGGACCGGAGAAGCGTGTGTCCATCCTGACCATGCGGCGTCGGTCGGCCTCACGCGGGCGGCAGTGTTTCTGGCACGGCTGGGGCAGTGGGACCAGGTACCTGGCGGTGAGGAGCTTGCTGGCCAGGCGCCCTGGGCCGTGGAGCGGCTCTTTTTCCCGCACTGCAAGATGGAGCCTGCCTGGAGCGAATTCGCCTTCGCCGTGGATGTGAGCGCTGCGTACGACCACAAACGGCAGGCGCTTGCAGCCTACGGTTCCATTTTCAAGGCCGAGGGAGACCGCTTGCTCAGCCTGTATGAGGCGGAGGACCAGTACTACGGCCGCATGCTCGGCGTCGCCTATGCAGAAATCTTCCGCAGCGCTTCGCCGCTGCTCGTCGCTGACCCGCACATCTTTGTACCGGCGTTGCACGGCTAAGACGCAAGGAACGGACGGCAGGCAGGTGGGAGCCATACACGCTAGCTACCTTCAGCGGAGCTGGCGAGGACAGGAGTAACGACATGGTAAGCACGGTGACGTCACCGTACGGGTTCGGCGTCCGGCTGCAGGTCCCCCACGGCGAGGCGGTGGAGCGGACGAGAGCCGCGCTTAAGGAGCAGGGCTTTGGTGTGCTGACCGAAATCGATGTGCGGGCCACGTTGAAGCAGAAGCTCGACGTGGATTATCGCCCCTACATCATCCTCGGTGCGTGCAACCCGCCGCTGGCGCATCGTGCCCTGCAGGCGGACCCGAGCATCGGCCTGCTGCTGCCCTGCAACGTCATCATCTACGAGGACGGCGAGGGGACTGTCGTGGAAGCGATGGACCCGCTGGTCGCGCTCGGCATTGCGGACGTCCCAGCTCTGTCGGCGGTGGCCACCGAGGCGCGGCAGGGCCTCCAGCAGATGCTCGTAGCGGTTGCTGGTTCTGTTGAAGGAGGAGGGTCATGAGGGAGACAACGGACGTGCGGGTCGAACTGGTCGATGGCATGGCGTTTCGAGGCGTCGACCAGCACGGTCTCCAGATAGTTATGGACGCCAGCGCCGAGGTGGGTGGCCAGGGCCACCGCCCCAAACCCATCGACGTCCTGGCGATGGGTTTGGGGGATGCACCGGTAGGGATGTCATCACCCCCCTCCGTAACCGGCACCAAGCCGTAACTGCCTACGAGGTGCGCGTCACCGGGCCATGGGCGGAGACGCACCCGAAGGTGTTCCGCTCGCTCACCGTCGAGCATGTCGTGACCGCCAATGCGGTCGACGAGAGCTATGTTCGGAGCGCGATTACCCGCTCGGATACCCGCTACTGCCCCGCCAGCGCCATGCTCCGGGGGGCCGTTGGCATTCGCCAGTGCTACCGAATTCTGAACGCAGCGGGGGAAGAGCTTGCCCGCGGGGACATCGACGCGCTCGCACCGGTCGACCGGTGACGTGCATGCCTCGTTCCGAGGGTGAGTTCCTCAACGTCGAGGCGTCGTTGTGAACTATCGAAGGGTATCGTGCCCGCGCGAGTCACAAGGTCATCAGGGTCACACCTTCGGCAAGCTTCATGGTTAAGAATGGCTGCCCATTCGCCTCGCCAACACGGAACTGTCCTCTCATCGCAGCCTGACGGACTGTCCGAGAAACGACTCTTGCCTGAACCAACCGGTCGGGGAGCGGGGTGCGGAGGCACCACGCACGGGGCGGTGTTTCGATACCCGTCTCGTTTTCAACGTCTCATCGACCGCGGTGATCGACGAGTACGGGGACGCCTGCTGCCGGCACCTGTTCTTGGTTCGCGTAATCTCCATCACCCACCCACCGCTTTTCGTCATTGACGCACCAAACTGCTCGGTGCACTTCAACAGCATTGCCGGTGCCGCAAAATAATCTGCAATGCATGCTCCTTGATCGCCAGACTCACCAACCTGTGCGTGGCTATACACAAACCTGACAGACGGCCCCGCACAACCTTTGCTTACCGCTTGCCGGCGTGCTACCTTCACCGCGCGCCGGTTGGAGGCGCGAAGGCCGGCTTCTAGATGCTGCTCTCTCTATTGAACCTGGTTCTGCGTCGATCGCTCGGGCATTGGAAGCTGCTCACGGTCGTCGCGGTCGGCGTGGTCGTCGCAGCCGCCCTGACCGCCGCTACCGCCATCTATTCCGACGCAATTCGCGACCTGGGTCTTAGCTACGCGCTGCGCCAAACGCCGACGCTCGACCTCGACGTCCAGGTGCTGAACAGCAGCGTGCCGGCGCGGCCGAGGGAATATGCCCAGCGCCGACAAACGGTGCTGAGCGTCGTAAACGGCTACGCGGGCCGCTTTCTGAAGGGCAGCGAAGAGTACGGAAAAAGCTCGACGTTTTTCCTCACGCCGCCGGGCGGGGACGTTCCCAAGGACGACAACCGTCCACGCTCGTTTTTCCAGGAAATCGAAGATCTGCCACAGCACGTGCACGTGGTCGATGGCGAATTGACCCTGCACACGGAAGCCGCTAAGGACCCCACGCAGCCACCCACGCTCAACGCCGTGGTGGGTAAAGAGACCGCCGACCGATTCAACCTGCACGTCGGCGATCGGTTCGATATGCACCCGTTCTGGCACGTCGAAAACCCACCGGTGACCATGGTCATCGGGGGAATCATCGAGCCGAATGATCCGTCGGAGGAGTACTGGTTCGGCAAGACCGATCGCTTCGCCGTGACCACCACTACCTGGCCGACCTACCCCTTTTTCATCGATAACCGGAGCATGTCGGAGGTCGTTGCCGGCTACCTGCCGGACATGTCCACCGATTACACGACGTACTTCTTCGTCAACACCGCCGCAATCAACGCTCGTGTCGCCACGAAAGCGCGACTCGGCTTCAACGCTATGTCCAGCGTGTTGCGCCAGCAGCTAGAGCGCACGACGGTCGATACCAAGGTCCCTGACGTCATCGAGACGTTCCAGCAGAAGCTCTTTTTCACGCGGCTGCCGTTGTTCGCGCTGATCATGCAGGTAGTCGGCATCGTCCTGTACTACATCATCATGGTTTCGACCATGCTCGTGGACCGGCAGGCGGGCGAGATCGCCCTGTTCAAGAGTCGTGGCGCCAGCACCCGCCAGATCATGACTGTCTATGCCCTTGAGGGCGGGATGATCGCACTGCTCGGTATGGCGTTTGGACCGCCGCTGGCGGGTCTTATCGTCAAGCTCCTGGGCCCAACCCCGCCGTTTCACAGCCTCTCCGGCGGTCACTTGCTGGACGTGTACATCTCCACACAGGCCTACGAGCTGGCGGTCGCCGGATCGCTGCTCTCCCTCGCGGCGCTGCTCTGGCCCGCGTTCCGCGCAAGCCGCTTCAGTATGGTCCTGTATAAGCAGGCCGTTTCGAGGCCAGAACAAGGATCGGTGTTTACGCGGTACTACCTGGACGTTTTCCTGATCGTCGTGGGCGGACTGCTGTTCTATGAACTGCGCCAGCGCGGCTCGCTTGTCACCAAACAGCTTTTCGGCGGTCTTAAAGCTGATCCTCTGCTGCTCGTTACGCCGGCACTCTTCACGCTGATGATCGCGTTGCTCTTCCTCCGCCTCTTCCCGTTGATCCTTCGGCTGATCGTGCGGCTGGTAGGTGAGATGAGCGGTACGAGTATATTGCTCGGTCTGTGGCACATCGTGCGTACCCCTGTCCACTACAGCCGGCTCATTCTCCTGCTCATCCTCGCCACCAGCCTGGGAATGTTCGCCTCGGGCTTCCGTGCCACGCTCGACCGCAGCTATCAGGACCGCGCCAGCTACCAGGCAGGAGCGGATCTACGCGTCCAGGGGATTCGCCAGCCGCCAACCACCGTTCCGGCCGAACTGGCCGGCAGGGTTGGACAGTTGGTCGACGCGACGACGGCGTCGCCGGCGATGCGGACGGGGTTCAGTTACAGCCCTAAGCAGTTCACCAGTATCGACGGCACGGTCCTCGGGATAGACCCGAAAACGTTTGATTCCGTGGCCTTCTGGCGGGGTGACTTCAGCCCGCACTCGTTGACCGGCATGGAGAAGACGCTGGCTAAAAACGACCTCAAGGACCAACCAGGGATCCCCGTTGCGGATGGCGCCCACTGGATCGGTGTGTGGGTGAAGACCCCAAGCCCGAGCCAGGGCTACACCCTGGCTGTCCGTTTGCTTGACCGAAACGGGCGCGTGGTCGATTACGCCCTGACCAGCCAGAACGGACCGCAACCGGTTGCCGGGGACTGGCAGTTCTTCGCGGCGTCGCTCGATCAGCCCGGATCGGGATTTACTGCTCGCCCGGGGCCGCCACCGGCGCAGCCCCTCCATTTCCTGTCGCTCTACGTACGTGCCCGAAACTCCCAGCAACCAGAGACCATACAAGAGTTCTTCGATGACCTGCAGGTGTCCACCAACGCCGCCCGCACCAACGGGCCGGCCGGTTTTGCCGATCCGGTGATTATCCAGGACTTCGAAAACGTCGATGCGCTGGAGGTGCTGAACGGCCTGCAGTTGAAACCGGTGAGCGACACATTCAACCGATCCGAAGCACAGGCGCACGGCGGCAAGGGCTCAGCGCAACTGACGTGGAGCAGAGACCGAACCAGCCTCCAAACGCACGGCTTTCGGGCTAAGGATGACGAACAACCGCTCGACGCATTCGTCAGCCAATCGTTCCTCGATGCGACAGGGTTACATACTGGCTCGGTAGTCCAGGTCTTTCTGACGCGCGTTTACGGCGATATCCGGATCGCTGGAGTCTTCTCGTACTTCCCGACCTACGCCGCGGACACAAAGCAGAATTTCCTCGTCGTAAACCTGAACCGGTTGCAGTACGACATCAACCGTCTTCCTGCAGGAGCCGATGCCTACTACGCCAATGAAGTGTGGGCCAACGGTTCCAGCCTGATCGACGACCCGGACGCCGCGGTGCGCAAATCGAATATGGGAGCGGACCAGGTCGTGAGCCTGGCAGCGATTCGCGCGAATCAGCAGCGCGACCCACTCGTCGCCGCGAGTTGGGAAGGGATCTTGTTCCTCGCCTTTGTCGCGATCCTGCTGCTCACCGCGCTGGGATTCACCGTCTATTCGTACCTTACGGCGCGCGGCCGTTCGCTCGAGTTTGCGGTCCTGCGCACCATGGGCCTATCGACGCCGCAGATTGTCGGGGTGGTGACCTTCGAGCAAGTTTTTGTCGTCGCGGCCGGCGTAATCACCGGCACGATTCTCGGACTGCCGCTTAGCCGCCTGATGCTGGGCTTCATGGGACTGACCGAGACGGGGGACGCCGTCGTACCTCCATTCGTCAGCCGCGTAAGCTGGGAGGCGTTAGTCACCTCCTACCTGGGGCTGACGGTGGTGTTCGTTGCGGCGATAATCTCGCTCGTGCTACTGTACGCCAGACTGTCTGTGAGTCGGGCGCTGCGCATGGGCGAGGTCTAACCGTACCCGGCACGGCGTTGTCGCGACCGGTGGCGGTGGGTTGGAGTGGCGGATGGCAGTAGAGGCGAATAGGTACGCGGGCCTCGTGGACGAGGCGATTGACAAGTACTTCATCCTGTGCGAAGACCTGTTCAAGATCTACAAGATCGCCGACCTCGAGGTCGTCGCCCTTCGCGGCCTGGACCTACGTGTACCCCGCGGCGAATTCATGGGAATCGTCGGCGCATCTGGCTCAGGAAAAACCACGCTCCTGAACATCCTGGCCGGTCTCGATACGCCGAGTGCCGGGCGCGCCTATGTCGGCGGGCGCAGCCTCCTGGCGATGACTGCCGAAGAGATGGTGGCGCACCGCCGGAACCAGGTCGGCTTTGTCTGGCAGCAGACCGGACGCAATCTGATTCCGTACCTTACCGCTCAAGAGAACGTCGAAGTGCCCCTCATGCTCGACGGCGTATCTCGTTCGAAGGCACGCGCCCGCTCCACAGAACTGCTTGCAAGTGTCGGCCTCTCGCCGCGTCTCAACCACCACCCGGAACAGCTATCCGGCGGAGAACAGCAACGCGTCTCGATCGCCGTGGCTCTGGCGAATAATCCCGCGCTCCTGCTCGCCGACGAGCCGACCGGCGAGCTCGACTCGATTGGCGCGGACGCCGTGTTTGCCGTGCTCGCCGAGCTCAACGAACGGCTGGGCGTCACGGTGGTGATCGTCACCCACGACTCGGCGATCAGCGAGCGGGTAAACCGCGTGGTAACGATCCGGGACGGCCGCACAAGCACTGAGACGTTCAGGAGACTGGAACATCACGCAGGCAGGCTCGACGTCGTGCACGACGACTATGCGATCGTCGATACCGCGGGGCGGCTCCAGATTCCGCGCGAAATGCTCGAACAGCTATCGATCACGGAGCGGGCCAGGCTGAACTTTGCCGGGGACCGTGTGGAAGTTCGTCCCGAACCGGCGCGCGACGGCGGACGCGGTTGAAGGTCGGCGTCGCAATCGATGTTGACCACGTCAGCCGGCATTTCGACCTGGCCGGAGAGCAGATCTGGGCGCTCCGCGACGTGTC
>DAINSK010000067.1:5568-10976 GCA_036741355.1 Chloroflexota bacterium | reverse complement strand
CAGCAGATCGGGGAAACGATCCAGACCCCAGCAGGCCTCGACTTCCGGCGGGACCACGACCGGTTCGGGATCGACCGCGATCACCCGCATCCCGAACGCTTTCGCCCGATGAGCGATCTCGACCCCCGTTCCGCCGAGCGCCACGAGTCCCGCCGTCCTGCCTCCCTTCCCCCCAGAATTGGGGGCCGCAGGCCCGCGATCCGTGCGCCGCTGCATCCGGACGTGGGTGAGGGCAGAGAGAAGGCCCGGAGCCGTGATTGATGTGGCTCCGGGCCTCGTGATTTCGCTGGAGACTGGTGGTTAGAAGCCGCTCGTGCCGTTCGGCGTGCCGTTGCCTGTCGGGCCGTCGTAGCCTGTCCCGCCCGCGCAGAGGTAGCTGCCGCCGCAACTGCCGTTGCTCCCGAACGTTACGTCGTTCAGCGACGTCGTATGACTGTACGAGTAGGCGCCATAACCACCGTAAGGCGGGATAGTGTTAGGAGTAGGAGTCGTGGCCGCCACTGCGTTGCCCGCCAGCGCATAGACCGAGGCGATGATCGGCGAGGCGACGCTGGTCCCGCCGAACTCCAGCCAACCGGATTCATGGAAGCTGTCGTACACCGCTACTCCGGTGGCCGGGTCGGCGTCGGCCGCCACGTCTGCCACCGTGCGATTAGCGCAACCGGCGTCCTTCTGCCACGACTGCTTCGGAATGTATGCGCTGCAGCCGCTGCCGGCGCCGCTCCACACCGTCTCGGTCCAGCCGCTCGCAAGGGTCGGACTGTTCAGGCTCGTTCCACCGACGGCGGTGACGTATTGTGACGCGGCCGGGAACTCCACGCCATAGCCACCGTCGCCTGAGCTAGCCGTCACGGCGATACCTGGGTGGTTATAGGGGCCGTCGTAGGTTGGCGTAGCCTCAGAGCTGAACTCGCTGGCGCCGTAGCTGTTGCTGATTGCCACCACGCCCGGGAAGTTGGCTGCGTAGTTCACGGCCGCGGCGAGATTCGCGAAGCTGTTAGAGCTGGCCTCGACCAGCAGAATGTGGCAATTGGGGCAGATCGCGCTCACCATGTCGAGGTCCAGCGAGATCTCCTCCGCCCAGCCAATGTTGGTCCGCGGGTACTTGCTGCCGCCGGACTGGTTAACTTTTGTGAAGCAGGCAGTGGCGCTGGTGCCGCTGATGCACGGCAGCAGACTAAATTGCTTGCGATAGACGCCGAGGTCGCTCTCGGCATTCGGGTCGTCGAACGCATCGACGATCGCCACTGTCGGCGTACCGGTGGCGGTGGTCAACTTGTAGGCGGACAGCAGGTCGATCGGGCCGTAACCCGAGGGGGTGGTAGCATTCGGCTTAATGCCATTAATGTCCGTGCGCCGCAACGAGTGGCAGCGGGCCGTACCGGACTGCGCGGGACCGGGGCAGACGGGCACTACCGATGGCAGTGTCGCGGGGTTGCCCTGTGCCTGCGTGGCAGTCACTCCGCTCGCAAGCAGGAGAGTGCCGCTACTGAGTAGTAGCAGGAATAGACGTTGCAGTCTCACGACGAACTCCTAGCATAGAGATCATGCGTCCAATTCACAGATGCTACATTATTCTGGAGTCAACTTCAACATATGGGTTTGGTAACAGTCACGCGACAAGCGCGCGGATGTTGCGTCCACCCAACGGAACCGCGGCTACATGCGGCACCGCGGGCAGCCGACACGCCGGCCTGCCGATCTCGTGGGTATTGTGACGGTGAAGCTCCGCGCTAGCGCCCTACGAACCGCGGCGGCCTTTTCTCCAAGAAGGCGCGCGCGGCCTCGCGGTGGTCCTCGGTCTGTCCGGTACGCCGGTGGGCCCGCGCCTCAGCCGGCAGGATGTCATCTAGCCGCTCGTGCTGCGACCGGTTCAGGTTCTCTTTCATATATCCGTAGGCGATGCTCGGTCCCGCGGCCAGCCTTCCGGCCAGTTCCAACGTCTGACCGCGCAGCTCAGCGTCGGGATAGACGCGGTTTGCGAGCCCTATCCGCAGCGCTTCCTCGGCGTCGACGATCTCGGCGGTGAAGTACAGCTCGCGCGCCCTGGCCGTGCCGACGACCGAGCTGAGCAGCCACGTGCCCCCGAAGTCGCCGGCAAAGCCAACGCGCATGAATGCCGTGCCGAACTTCGCGCTTTCACCCGCGAGTCGCAGGTCGCAGGCGAGCGCAAGGGACAGCCCGGCGCCGACCGCGTGCCCGTTGACCATCGCGATCGTTGGCTTGCGCATGTCGTGCAGTAGCGAGGCCGCGCGGTGGTAGTGATTCTGCTCCTCTACCCCTTCCTCGTAAGTCAACGCGGCTCTGCCCACCATTCCCTGGATGTCGCCTCCGGCACAGAACGCCCGCCCGGCGCCGGTAAGCACGACACAGTGGACCTCGCGATCGGTTGCGACGGCCGAAAGCTGCTCGACGAGGTCCATCATCAGGTCATGGCTCATCGCGTTGAGCCGGTCCGGCCGGTTGAGCGTCACCACGGCGACACCGCCCTGTGTTTCCAGCAATACGTTTTCCGATGCCATCTCTCGCCCCCCTCGAATCCAATTGACGATCACGGGTGTGCCCGCATGATTGCACCGCGCTCCCGAGCGGGCAACAGGCGCGTTACCCGTTTGAGCGTCTTGCTATGATGGCGGGGCCGATAACCGTCGGAGACTTTAGACGGAGGTGCCCCATGACCGTGCAGGTAGCGACCGGAGACCTCGCAAAAGCCGACCTCGAGCATCTGATCCATCCGCTGTACCATCCGGCCGCGCAGGAGAACGCCGTCATATTCGAGCGCGGTGAAGGCGTGTGGCTGTACGACACCGACGGCAAGCGTTACCTGGACGGCCTTTCATGCCTCTGGAACGTAAACGTCGGGCATGGGCGGCGCGAGATCGGCGAAGCGGCGCTCGACCAGATGAGCACGCTCGCGTTCGCTAACAGTTACACCGGTTTCTCCAACGTGCCCGCGATCAAGCTCGCTACCCGCCTTGCCGGCCTGGCGCCGGGCGACCTCAACGCGGTGTTCTTCACCAGCGGCGGCGGCGAGTCGAACGAATCCGCATTCAAGCTAGTGCGCTTCCTGCACAACGTGCGGGGCAAGCCGGGAAAGTACAAAATCATCGCCCGTTTCGATGCCTATCACGGCGTCACCACGGCGGCAATGGCCGCGACGGGCATCGCTGCCTACTGGGAAAGGTTCGGACCCCCGGCGCCGGGCTTCCTCCACGCCGCCGCGCCGAACCCCTACCGGCTAGGCGATGACGATCCCGCTGCCTGCGCCCGCGCCGCGCTCGATTCAATCGAAGATCTTGTCGCCCGCGAAGGGGCGGATACGATCGCGGCGATCATCGCCGAGCCGGTCCAGGGCGCGGGCGGGGTCATCATCCCGCCGGCAGAGTACATGCGCGGTCTGCGCGAGCTATGCGACCGCTACGACTTCTACCTGATCGCCGATGAGGTGATCACCGGTTTTGGCCGTACGGGCACGTGGTTCGGCATGGAGCAGTTCGGCGTGCAGGCCGACATCATGGCATTCGCCAAAGGTGTGACCAGCGGCTATCAACAGTTGGGCGGGATCATGGTGTCAGAGCGTATCCAGGCGGTCCTCGCCGCGCTGCCGCCGGATGTGAAGTGGATGCACGCCTACACCTACTCCGCCCACCCGACTGCCTGCGCCGTCGCCATGGCGAACCTCGACATCATCGAGCGGGAGAACCTGGTACAGCGCAGCGCCGAGATGGGCGAGCACCTGCTGTCGCGGTTGGAGGAGTTGCGTGAGTTCCCCATCGTGGGCGACGTGCGCGGCCTCGGGCTTATGGCGCGGGTGGAATTGGTCGAAGACGTCAAGACCAAGCAGCCGTTCGCGGCGTCCAGGAAGGTCGGCGACCGCGTGCTCGCCGAGGCGCGCGAGCGCGGCATGATTACGCGCAACCGCGGTGACGTGATCGTCCTTGCGCCCCCGCTTTGCATCGCCGAGGAAGAGATCGATTTCGCCGTGACCACCCTGCGCGACTCGATCCGAGCCGTCATGTCCTCACTGTAGCGGCGCGCTTCAACGCGCCGAGCGTCAGCGGGAATCGAGCTAATCGATGTGCGGCACCTTTGGGCGCGTGGCAACGCGCCCCTACAATACCTGGACCAGAACCGACCAGGATTTTCCGACCGAGAGGTACAAAGCATCGATGAGGTTTGACCCTGCCCAGCATCATCGGCGGTCAATCCGGCTCGCAGGATATGACTACTCCCAGTGCGGAGCATATTTTGTTACGGTTTGCGCGGCGAACCGCGAATGCCTGTTCGGAGACATTGCCGACGGCGAGATGCACCTAAATTCTTATGGGCTGCTGGTCGAAAGTTCTTGGGTTGAACTTCGAGACACCTACCCGTACGTGAATCTCGATGCATGGGTTCTCATGCCTAACCACTTGCACGGGGTCGTAGTTATAACAGATGAAGCAGTCGACGCGACAAAAATTATCATGAAGCGAAAGCCGCTGGGCAATCTAATCGGCGCTTTTAAGACGATCTCAACACGGCGCATCAACGAATTACGCGGGAGTAGCGGAACACCGGTGTGGCAGCGCAATTACTACGAGCACGTAATTCGCAGCGACGCCGTGCTTTGTCGCGTTCGCGACTATATCCAGGCAAATCCCGGCAACTGGTCTACGGACAAAGAGAACCCAGTTGTAGATGGCGCCAACGCCCGGCGGAAACTGTAGGGGCGGCTTGCCAGCCGCCCAATGGGCCCGCGTGCCAACGCAACTAGGAGTTTGCATGCTGAAAACGCAGGCGCGTATCCGGCCGCGGGCGTTGCGTACCGGTGACACGGTCGCCATCGTAGCGCCTTCGGGGGCGGTCGATCCCGAACGGCTGGAGTACGGCAAGGGGCTGCTCACTCGGCTGGGATTCCGCAGCATTGTCGAACCGAATATCTCCGACCGGCGCGGATACCTCGCTGGAACCAGCGATCAGGCCTCCGCGGCGGCTCTTACGCGCGCCTTTGCCGACCGCGATGTTTCCGGCATCATCTGCGCAAAGGGCGGCTACGGCGCAATCAGGCTCCTCCCCTACATTGATTGGGATGTCGTCCGCTCCAGTCCGAAGTTCTTCTGCGGCTTCAGCGACATCACTGCCATCCACGCGGCGATACGCCGCGAGACCGGCCTCGTTACGTTTCATGGTCCGATGGCCGCGCTGCTGCGTGACGAAGAGGTCCTGCCGTGGAACGAGCAGGGGCTGCTGGCGGCGATGACCTCCATCCAACCGCTGGGGACCGTGGCCTCACCGTCCGGCGGCCCGACGGTCGAGACGGTGATTGCGGGCCAGTCCGAAGGTGAACTTGAAGGCGGCAACCTCTCGCTTCTGGCAGCGCTGTGCGGCACGCCGTGGCAACCCGATCTGCGCGGCCGGTTGCTACT
>DAINSK010000067.1:0-5468 GCA_036741355.1 Chloroflexota bacterium | reverse complement strand
TGGCAGCGCTGTGCGGCACGCCGTGGCAACCCGATCTGCGCGGCCGGTTGCTACTGATCGAAGACGTCAACGAAGCGCCCTACCGCTTCGACCGCATGCTGACCCAGTTGATTTTGGCGGGCACCTTTGAAGGCGTGCGCGGCATCGTCGTTGGAGACTCGCCCACGTGCGATCGGCCGCGGTCGCCGCACGGGCTCACTCTCCGAGAAGTGCTGCTCGACCGACTCGGTCCGCTGGGCGTGCCGATGATCTACGGTTTTCCCTGCGCCCACACCGCCTACCGCGCCACGGTACCGCTCGGCGTCCGTGCCCGCCTCGACGCGGACAAGGGTACGCTGACGTTTCTTGAGGCGGCATGCGTGCCAGAGCGGTAGGGCGCGTGGCAACGCAACCTGCCCGACGCTGCAACCCTATCCGAACCCAGCTCCCAAGTATTGTCCCTTCCTTTTTAGGGAAGGGATGAAAGGGTTAGGTCCGCCTCCCGCCAGCTCCGGCGACAGACCGCGATCTCCTCGCCTTGTTGTCCGATCACCTCGTGTTCCGACGTGCCGTCCGGGCGGCGGCGGAATCGTAGGTGCAACCGCGTCTCGCCAACCTTCAGGTTCGGCAATTCAATGTCAGAGAGCCAGCGTGGCAGCGTTGGATCGACGAATAGCGTCTTCCGCGGCACATCGGCGCGCAGTCCGAGCATCATCTGAATCAGTTGGAAGATACTGCCGGCGGCCCACGCCTGCGGAATGTTCGCGCCGATGTACTGGGCCGGAAATGAATCCGGGACGCGCGTCATACCCGAATACACCTCGGGCAAGCGGTAGCTGAGGAACGCGCGTGCCGCATCGAACACCGATCGGGCCACCCGGTTCGCTTCGTCCGTATAGCCGTAGCGTTTGAAGCCGGCGGCGATTATGCCGTTGTCATGGGGCCAAACCGACCCGTTCTGGTAGGAATAAGGGTTGTACGACGGGTTGTTCGCCGACAGCGTGCGAATCCCCCAGCCGCTCCACATATCATCCCGCAGCAACCGCTCAACTACCCGCCCGGCACGTTCCGGCAGCGCGATTCCCGACCAGAGGCATTGCCCGGCATTCGAGGCCACCGTTGCCACCGGTCGCTTGTCCGGGTCGAGCGTGAACGCGTACGTACCTTCCGACTCAACCCAGAAGGCGCGGTCGAACGCCGTGCGCAGCGCGGCTGCCTGGCTCCGCATCGCTTGGGCGCGCGCCGGCGAGCCAAGGGCCTCGTATAGCTCTGCCATCCGCTGTTTCGCGTCGTAAACATAGCCCTGCAGTTCACACAGCGCCTTGGGCTGCTTAACCTGGCTGCCGTCGGGATAGACCACCGCCTCACCGGCGTCCTTCCAGCCCATATTTTCGTAGCCCTGGTCGGAGAAGGTCATATATTCCTGGAAACCGTCGCCGTCCAGGTCACCGTACTTGTCGATCCACTCCAGGCAACGCTCGGCTACCGGCATCAGCCGTCGCACCTGATCCAGGTCGCCGGTCCACTTCCAAGCTTCGTGCAGGACGATCAGATAGAGGATCGTCGCATCGGCCGTGCCGTAGTACGGGGTATGGGGGATCAAGTGGAAATGCGCAAGCTCGCCGGAGCGCAGCTCGTGGGGAATCTTGCCGGGCTGGGCGTCTCGCCAATCGTCTCGCTCGCTCGCCTGAAAGGCCGCCAGATCCTCGAGCGCAGCGGTCGCAAATGGCGCGTGCACCATCATGGTTTGCAGGGAGACGATGAGGCTGTCGCGTCCAAAGAGCGCCACGAACCACGGTACGCCCGCCGCCGGGACGAAGGCGTTGGGGTGGTGCCCTTGTTCCGGCAGTCGCAAGGCTGCCATATCTCGTACTGATTGATCGTAGGCTCGATACACGTGTTCGTTGGTCGTGTTGACGAGGGTGCAGGTCGCACGCCAGTTTGCTTCGACCTCGTCGTGCGGCAGATCGGTGAGCACCTGGAGGCCGGCTTTGCGCAGTTTGCGGTGTTCGTTGCAGGACAGATCGGGCGATCGAGTGCGGCCGTCGTGTTCAAGCGACATGTGCCCGCAGGCTTGCCAGCTCGCCCCGGGTGGCAGCGCGATCTCCAGGATGATCCGTCCGTTGGCGTAGGCAGCCGGCTTCCCCGCATCGATCACGCGGTAGCGGAAGCCCCGCCGGAAGTCTTCGTTGCGATACAGCGTCACCAGCTCCTGGCGGCTTTCGCTCCAGCGCGTGGACATGGCTCCGCGGCGAACGATGCTGCCCGATTTCACTTCGAAGATGTCGGCGAAATCCGAACGCAGAACGATCTCGAAATTGAACTGAACCGGCCGCTGCGAGAAGTTGCTGATCGAGAAGTTTTCATGCACGCCGTCGTCGACGATGCGGTCGATCGTCAGCGCCACCGTCTGCGGTTCGATCTGTCCGCGCCAGTCGCCGGGCCGCTCACGCTGGTCGGTCGGGGTGAGGATCAGCGGATTAACCAGGTCGAGCCGGGCGGCGAAATAGGTCACCGCGGCGGACGTGACCAGGTCCCATGGTTTGTCGTTGATGTACAGCGAATAGGTGCTGAGAAAGCGCGTATCTTCGGCGAAAACGCCCTGTGCCTGTGACTGGTCGATTTCGCCGCGCTGGTCGGTGACCATGAACGTGCTGTTGCGGTTGATGGTAAGGACCGGCGGTCCAACACGGATTTCTGTGCCCATCGCGTCCCCGTCAGAAGACCTGGTTCCAGGCTCTCAACTGGTACTCGGCAAAAATGCCGCGTACTTCGTTTGGCTGCGCCCGTGCATGACGTGGTCCTAGAATAGCATCTGCATTGCCGGGCGCTCGATAGTCACCGTAGGATGGCAACGTAGGCGGGAGGTTTGATAGATGACGTCAGACGCGGGGCCCTCTGATCGTACCGAGCGCGCTCGAGCGACGATCATCCCTTCCTGCTCGGAACGGTACTTTTTCGAATGGATCTACCCCTATGCGCGCTTTGGCACGTGGGGCTGTACGTACTGCGGCGATCCGATCGAGTATGCGGCGGACGGCACCGTGTACATCGGCCGCCTGCGCCTTTCCTGCCGGATCGAAAACCTGCGCGGCTTCCCGCAGCTTGGCCCAAACGATGGCGCGCCGGTATCCGTCAACCGCTGCTGCAGCGATCGTATCTCGGCCGCCGACCAGGTGATGGCGCTCGGTCGGGCGGTGCAATGTCCGATCTGCGGCGACACCTATACCAGCGCGATGATCACGCGCTGGCAGGGGAGTTCGCAGGTGAAGGGGTACGTGCGGGACGGGCAGGGATTCGCGGTGGACCATAATCTGGCGGTCCCGGCCCTGATCCCGGTCGAACGCCTGAGCAGCCGGGTGTACTAGTGGAGCGATGGCGCTGATCGTCGTAGAGAGCGATGCCTCGCTGGCCGAAACGGCGGCCGCGCTCGCGAGATCCACGTCAATCGCCGTCGATACCGAGGCCGATAGCTTTCATTCGTACTGGCATCGTACCTGCCTTTTGCAGCTTTCGGCCGCCGGCAATGATTACATCGTCGATCCACTTGTCGTGCAGCCCATGCTGCTGGCGGATGTGTTTGCCAACCCGGCGATCGAAAAGATCATGCACGCCGGTGAAAACGACATTCGCATCCTCAAGCGTGACTATGGCTTTACGTTCCGCACCCTTTTCGACACGATGATTGCCGCCCGCATCCTCGGCTACCCGCGTTGGGGGCTGGCCGACCTTCTGCGCAATGCCTTTGGCGTCGAGCTGGACAAGCGGTACCAGCGCATGGACTGGTCGGAACGCCCGTTACCGCGCCCGGCGCTGGAGTACGCCGCCGAGGATACCAGGCACCTTGCCGCGCTACGTGTCAAACTCATGGAGGAGCTCGAGCGGGACGGGCGCGTCGACGAGGCGTTCGAAGAGTTCGTTCGCCTGGAACAGACGCCCGCGGCCGACCGCGGCTTCGACCCCGACGACTTCTGGCGAGTCAAGGGGTCGCGCGATCTCGAGCCTTCTCAGCGACCGGCACTGCGTGAGCTGTACCGCCTGCGCGACGAGATCGCCCGTCGCTCCAACCGGCCTCCGTTCCGAGTCATGCCTGACTCAACCCTCATCGCCGTAGCGCAGGCGGCGCCACAGACCGAGGCCGAGCTCTCCCGGCTGGCCGGTGTGTCGCCGTACGTCGCGCAACGATACGGGAGGGCGCTGCTCGGCGCGGTGCGGCGCGCCGCCGGTAGCCGGCCAATCCTGCTCGAACGCAGCCGGCCCGACGAGGCCGTGCTGGCGCGATACGACGCCCTTCGAGCCTGGCGCAACAAGCGCGCGGCGGAACGCCGCGTGGAGGGCGAGGTTATCGTCTCCAACAGTGTGCTCAGAGTGCTCGCAGGCGAACCGCCGGCCGGCCGCGCCGACCTGGAAGCCACTGGCATTCTCGGGCAATGGAAGCTGAAGACCTACGGCGACGAGATTCTTGCCGTCCTGAACCCGCGGCCATAAAGCTGATGCCGCACGGATAACCAGCGCTCTTTTGCTAAGGTAATGGAGCAACGGCAAGCCGATAGACGTTTCAGCAGCGGCTATTTCAGGGCTGCTCGCATATAGGGGGAAGAGTGTGGCGGAACACCGGAGTGATAAGACGGCGAAGGATGCCGAAATATCCGAGGCAGAGGCCTTACCGTCTGCTTCGTTAGATGGGGCGCTCGAGACCGCGAAGGCAGCGGACGGCGCCGCGACTGACACAGATGCGCCAGTCGAGGAACCAGAAAATGGCGAGGACGCCAATGAAGACGACGTCGAATACGTGGAAGAGAACGTCGTCGTCATTCGAAGGCGGGCGTTCGTCCTGTTGGCGGCCGCGGCGGCGCTGCTGATCGTGGCCCTCGCCGCGGCAAACGTATACCAAGCTGTGAGGCCCGCGCCCGCCGTTGCCAAGGTCAACGGAGCGGCGATCTCGCGGAAGGACTACGATAAGGCCGTCGCCGCCCAGGACGGTCAGCAGGTGCTCGACAACCTGGTCAACGATCAGCTCGTAAAGCAAGACGCGGCAAAGAGGCACGTGAGCGTTAGCACCGACGAAGTAGATGCCAAGCTGAAAGAGATCAAGGGCCAGATTGGTACGGAAGACCAATACAAACAGGCGCTCAGCGCCCAGCACATTACCGAGCTATCGCTTCGCGACTCTATCCGGCACTTCTTACTGTTACAGAAACTGACCGCCGATCGGGCGCAGGTGTCTGACGCCGACGTCCAGACCGCCTACAGCCAGGGCAAGGACACAGAGTATCAGGGCAAAAGCCTCGACGACGTCAAGGATCAGATCAAGTCGCAGCTTACCCAGGACAAACAGCAGCAGGCCCAGTCGTCGTACCTCGACGATCTGAAGAAGAACGCCAAAATCTCTTTACATGTCCCCGGGGCGTAAAGAGAAGCGAGCGGCGAGCCCCCTTGTATCTTAGCGGTCCGATAAACTGCATCCTGGGAACTGGTTGGAGTCAGGG
>DAINSK010000066.1:4183-12047 GCA_036741355.1 Chloroflexota bacterium | reverse complement strand
CGCGCTGAGCCCGCGCGATCATAGCCGGCGCAAAGTCGACTCCAAGGACGTGTCCCGTCGGACCCACGAAACTCGCGGCGAACAGGCTATCCAGCCCGGCGCCGCACCCGAGGTCGACCACCGTTTCGCCGGGCACAAGGCCGGCGTGGGGCACAGGGCACGCCACGCCGGCGAATGCCGTTGCCGCAACCGGCAGCGTATCAAGCAGCGACGGCGGATAGCCGACCGCCTCGGCGAACGCGCGTCCAACGGGGAAGTCATGGCCTGCTGCCGGTTGCTCGGCCACAGCGCCGTAACGTTCGCGCACTGCGGCGATCACGCCGCCGGCCGTCATCCCGTCCGGGAACTGGATCACTGTTCCGTCCCTCATCGTGGACCGTGAGTTAAAAGCTCAACACGTTGGTCGCGGCAGCGCACAGCAACGCAACTTATGGCGGCGTGACGAACCCCTTTCCCTTATGGCTTGCGGGCGCTGAAGGTGACGCCGCGAGTCTCAAATTCTCGCGCGTCCGATTCGTGCGGAGAGCCGGAAAACACGTCGACCATCTCGCCGAGCGTGACGTCGACAAAGCCGGCATTGCGGACCACATCCAGGTACTCCTCCACGAGGAGCGCCCCTGCGATTCAACCGGTCCAGAGGTCAATGTCCGCGCGTGCTTCGTCAGGGACAGGGAGCTGGACCATCACGTCGGCTATCTGCACGTATCCACCCGGTTTGAGGACGCGAAGCACTTCGCGATACACCGCTTCTTTGTCCGGGCAGAGGTTGATGACGCCATTGCTGATGACGACGTCCACGGAAGCGTCGGCGACCGGTAGCTGCTCTATACGGCCCTGACGGAAGGCCACGTTATCGAGGCCGGCCGAGCCGGCAGCAGTGCGGGAAATGGCCAGCATCGCCGGCGTCATATCGACGCCGATGACCTGTCCGGCGGGACCGACCTGGCGAGCCGCATGGTGGACGTCGAAGCCGGCGCCCGAGCCGACATCCAGTACGGTGGCGCCGAGTGGCAGCGGTCCCAGGCGAAACGGATTACCGACACCGGCGAACCGTTCCACCACGGTCTCCGGGACGGCGTCCACCCAGTCCTGCGGGTACGCGAGCATCGCTGCAAGCGGACGGCCGGTGTGGAAGTGAAAGCCACGCTCTGGCGTCGTGGCGACCTCGGTGTACTTCTCTTGCACAGCACAGGCCAGCGCTTCGGCATCAACCGCGATGGTCGTCATGGATTGCCTCCGTTGCGGAACTTTTCGGCATGCCTTTGCCAGCGATTATGCGGAGGTGCGTATGATGCGTGCTAGGGCCAGGAACGCATGTATTTTATGCAGGATCCCGCATGAATGATCCGACGCTCCGACAGTTGCATATCTTCTGCGCCGTGGCTCGCCTGGGAAGCTTCACGCAAGCAGCGGAGGAGCTGGAGCTCGGGCAGCCGGCGGCATCGCAGCATGTAGCCGCGCTCGAGCGCACGCTCGGCGTACCTCTCGTCCAGCGCGCCGGACGCGGCACACGTCTCACCGAGGCGGGCCGGCTGGTGGCCGAATACGGCGAACGCGTCCTTCGCCTCATCGAACAGCTACATGCAGGTCTCGACGGTCTGGCCGGGCTCACGACCGGGCGATTAGTCGTTGGTGCGGGGCAGACCCCCGGAGACTATATCTTGCCGATCGTGCTCGGTGAGTTTCAGCGTCGATACCCGGGCGTGAGCGTCGAGTTGGAAATCGCGGATACGCGCCAGGTCGTCGAGTGGCTGCTGCGCCATCGCTACGACCTTGGCTTCCTTGGCGCGCAGGTTGACCAGCCGAACCTGGTGATCGAGCCATTCGTCGAGGACCGCGTGGTGCTCTTTGCCGTTTCCGGCCATCCGCTCAGCAAGCGTGCAGAGGTGCGCCCAGCCGAGGTGATAGAGATGGGGTTGATCGCGCGGGAACCTGGCAGTGCCACGCGGGCCACCGGCGAGCAGGCTCTTCGTGCTGCCGGGGTCGAACCGCGCTACATGATGGAGTTGGGCAGCAATGAAGCGGTGAAGCGTGCTGTCCTCGCCGGGTTCGGCATTGGCATGCTGTCGATATATGCCCTGGAGGTTGAGCGGCAAGCCACTCGCCTGCAGGTGCTGCGGGTTACGGGATTCGCCGGGCGAAGGATGCTCTACATCGCGAGGCACAGCGATACGCCATTGACAGCCGCGCAAAGCGCGTTCCTGACGCTGGCGCGCCAGGTCGCGGCCAGCCCGCTATTACGATCAGAAGACGGATTGGCGCTTCACTTCCCGTGTCCAGGGTAGTCTCCGGCTCAATGCACGGCCCGCTGCAGCGCAAGTAAATCGACTGCCAGCTACCCGGCTGCACATCACTGCCTGCCGCGGGGCAGCACCCCAATGCTAGAATGCGGCAAACAACAAAGGTGCGGTTGTGGATTACACCTAGATCGTCTACGACGTGGCCGATGGCGTTGCGACCATCACGCTCAACCGGCCGGAGAAGATGAACGCCTTCAGCACGCGGATGATCGCCGAGTGGACCGACGCCGTGGAGACCGCACGCGACGACGATGACGTCCGCGTGGTAATCGTCACCGGCGCCGGACGCGGGTTCTGCTCGGGCATGGACGTGGCCGCGGAGGCCGGTGGCCACGGCGTTTTGCAGACCGAGTCGGGCCCCGCGGCGGCGCGCAACAGCCTGCGCTACAACGTTCACCGCGTCGCGCGGGCGCTCGCCCTGCTGGATAAGCCGTACATCGCGGCCATCAATGGACCGGCCGTCGGGGCGGGCATGGACATGGCCTCGATGGCCGATATCCGGTTCGCATCCAAGACCGCGCGGGTTGGGATGGCTTACGTGCGTATGGGTATCGTCCCCGGCGACGGCGGCGCCTACTTTCTTCCCCGCATCCTCGGACTCGCAAAGGCGCTGGAGTTGATCTGGACGGGCGACGTGATCGACGCGCAGGAAGCGTTGCGCATCGGCTACTTCAGCAAAGTGTTTCCCGCCGCATCCCTCATGGATGAGACGCGGGCGTTTTGCGCCCGGCTGGCGGAAGGGCCCGCCGTCGCGATCCAGCTTGCCAAGCGCCTCGCCTATCGCAGCATGGACGCCACGCTCGACCAGGCGCTAGACCTCGCACAATCGGCAATGGTTATCGCTCAATCGACCGAGGACGCCAGGGAAGGCCCGCGCGCCTTCACCGAGCGCCGCAAGCCCAACTTTCAGGGCCGCTGAGCAATGGAATTTTCATTTTCACCCGAGCTCGAATCATTTCGCACCGAGGTCCGAACTTTCCTGCGGGACAACTTGCCTCCGGATTTTAAGGTCCGGAACGACCGCGAGGCGATGAGCGACGAAGAGTTTCGCTTTAGCCAGGAGTTTGCGCAGAAGCTTGCCCGGCGCGGCTGGCTGACCATGACGTGGCCTAATGAGTACGGCGGGCAGGGAGCGGGTCACCTGCGGCAGCTCGTCTACAACGAGGAGATGGGCTATTCGGGCGCGCCGCTCGGCTTCGGTTTCGGCACGAATCTCGTCGGTCCGACGCTGATGGTACACGGCACCGACGAACAGAAGCGTCAGTTCCTGCCGCCGATCGCGCGGGCGGAGGTGTTTTGGTGCCAGGGATTCTCGGAGCCCGGGGCCGGTTCCGACCTCGCATCGTTGCAGACGCGCGCCGTGCTCGATGGCGATGAATACGTCGTCACGGGTCAGAAGATCTGGACGAGCGAGGGGCATCAGGCAGATTGGATGATCCTGCTGGCCCGTACCGATGTCGAGGCGCCCAAGCACCGAGGAATCTCGTACTTCCTCGTGGACATGAAGACGCCGGGCGTCCAGGTGCGGCCGCTCGTCAACCTCATGAACAGCCATGCGTTCAACGAAGTCTTTTTCGACAACGTGCGCGTCCCGCGGAAGAACCTGGTGAGCGAGGAAAATCGGGGCTGGTACGTCGCCACGACGACGCTGGACTTCGAGCGCTCCGGCATTACGCGGGTCATGCTGTCGCTGCGCCTGTTCGAAGACGTCGTGGACTTCGTGAAAGAGGCGAAGTCCCGCGGTGAAGCCTGGGCGCATTCTGCGCACGCCAGAAACAAACTGGCGGAGCTGCGCATCGAGTTCGACATCGCACGGCTCCTCGCCCGCCGCGTCGCATGGCAGCAGGCGAGCGGCATGATTCCGAACTACGAGTCGTCCATGGCCAAGATGTACGGTTCGGAGCTGAATGAGCGTTTCTGCGAAGCCGCGATCGATATCCTCGGCATGCCTGGACAGTTGGAACCCGGTTCGCACTGGGCCGCGCTGCAAGGTCGAATCGAGCGCGCCTACCTCGCCGCGCCGTCGTACAAGATCGCCGGGGGAACCAGCGAAATCCAGCGCAACGTCATCGCCACTCGCGGCTTAGGGCTGCCGCGGTAGGCGCGCTGGCCTCCTAACCCCCGACCCCTTCCCGGTGCGGGAAGGGGAGCTGTACACGGACGTGTTGGCTGCAGAAGCTTCTGTAGGGGCGTGTTGCTACGCGCCCGGCTGCGCGTCGCTGCAGTCCAGTCCGAGCTCACCCGCGAATGATCGTCCCTTCCCGCACCGGGAAGGGATAAGAGGGTTAGGAGCCGCCGTGCGCCAAAGGCCGCTCTCGGCACTTCCCCGACCGCCCAAGCTCCCTCTTCCCCCCAGAATAGGGTTGGAAGAGGGCCAGGGAGTTAGGCGGACGCGCCCCGTCGGGGAGTTAGGGGTCTTCGTCGCAACCGGCTCAAAAGTCCGAGCCGCGCGGCGACGGCGGTGGTGTGAGGCCCGCAGCCCTCGGCAAGCAATCGGGCCAGGTCTTCCGGCCGGTCCACGTCGGTGTGCAGCGCCGCGATGTCGCGGCGCTCGCAGGGAAGCCCGCGTTCAAGCGCTGCCTGCTCGTGCAGCTTCGCACTGTCTTTTCCGAAGGCAAACGGGATCGCGTCCGGCGGTGAGAGTAGGAGGGCGTTCGTACCTCCATCGCCCGATTGGCATAGCCGCACAACCGGCCGCGCTGGGGAACCGACAAATTCAGAGATGGCTGCAGCGTTGGCCCGCGGCACGTCCATTGGTACAACGAGCAATGCATGATCCGCATCGCATGCCTGCATGACCATGCGGCGTCCCGCATCGAGCGCTTGGTTGAGACCGAAACAGCCGTCGGGCTCGGTCAGGACGATCGCCGAAGCTCGGCCGGCTAGTTCCCGAACAGCAGAATCGGGGCTGATGACCCAGACTTGCGCGATCTCGGGCGCCGTGCGAAGCGCGTCGATCACGTCAGAGAGCATCGCCCGCGCCAGTTCGGAACGCTCGGCGGGCGATAGCAGCGCGCTGAGCCGCTCCTTGGCCACCGCGAAGCTTTTCACCGGCACCAGCGCCTCGACCCATGGCTCCTTCAACGTCCCCGCGCCGCCACCAGCGCCGTTCTTGCGAGCGCGGCCTTCTCCAGGATTCCACGCATGATTGTGTCCGTGACGATCGGCCTTACGTCTAACTGTCTGATTCGATCCGCCAGGTCCGCGTCGACCTCGTCGATCACGATCGTCGCGACGAAGTCTCTGTACAGCTCGGCGACCTGCCAGGCACTGTTTTCGTAGCCCAGCGACTGCATCATTCGTGCTGCAGGTCCCTTGATCGTTTCGCCGCCGACGATCGGGCTGACGGAGGCGCAGTTTTCTCGGCGCCGGCACAGCGCTTCGCGCACGCCGGGCAGCGCCAGGATCGGCCCGATGCTGACGAAGGGGTTGCTCGGGGCAATGAGTACCACGTCCGCGCTTTGGATGGCTGTCAGGACTCCCGGGGCTGGAGCGGCGCGCTCAATGCCCTCGAACTCGATCCCAAGCACCTCATCTTCGGTCCGGCGCCGAACAAAGTAGTCTTGGAAGGCAAGCACGCCGTCGGGCGTGCGGACTTTCGTGCGTACGGGCGCGTCGGTCATGGGCAACAACGTCAGTTGCAAGCCGTAGGCAGCGACGATCTCAGCCGTGACCTGCGTCATGCTGGCCCCTTGTCGGAGTCGGGTGGTCCGATGCAGCGCCGTGGCAATGTCGCGGTCTCCAAGGTTGAACCACGTTTCGTGCCCGAAGCGGCGCAGGGCGCCAACGGTATTCTGCGTGTCGTTCAGCAGACCGAATCCGCGTTCGGGGTCTATCTGACCGGCAAGCGTGTATATGACGATGTCCGCGTCCGGCGATACGTGCAGACCAAAGAATTCGAGGTCGTCTCCCACGTTGGAAATCACGGTTAGTTCGGACTGCGGCACGTGACATAAGAGGCCCTGGAGGAACCGCGCGGCGCCCACTCCGCCCGCCAGAACGGTAATCATCAGTCGTCAACCTCGACGATCACTTCGTCGGACAGCATCCGGTCGATCACCGCACCAAACACCATCACCACACCGCCGGCCGCCGCGAGGAAGATCCCCGGTGCAATGCGGGTGTGAACGCGCGGAGCTATCTGAGACTGGCCGCGTTCGGCGGCAACCTTGCGTGCAACGTTGCTGAAACGCTGTGAGACGTGAGTCGTGTCCCAAAAAGTGACCATGACAACGGCCACACCAAAAATCAGCAGAGCAGTTCGCAGATACTGGCCAAATCTCTTCTCGTCTTTGAAGATGAGGAAAACGCCGATGACTGCTGCGCAGATGCCGAGCCCGAATACGACGTTGCCATCGCCGTTCCATCCGCTGGGCTCGATAACCAGCGAACTGCCTACGAGCGCGTTACGGACCACGGTTACGAGCGCCCATGGGAGGAACGCGCCGGCTATCGATGCGACGGCTCCGACCAGGGCGAGGATCGCGCCAGGCGGGGGGCGACGGAACATGTCTCACCTTGACGGCTTGACGGCGGGTCTCAACGCCACTACCGTTGCCACCGATCATGGCGCAGGCCCAAACATCCGAGCAAGTGTGGTGCCGCGCGATTGGATGGTGCTGGTGCGCAGTGGCAAGCTTCCTCCGCAGCTTCTTAGCCGGCTGCTGGCCGGGATCGCGAGCAATGACCCCCGCCTAACGCTCGGACCCCGCCTGGGCGAGGACGCCGCGATCATCGATCTCGGCAACCAATCACTGATCGTGACCACGGATCCAATCACCTTCGTCTCAGAGCACGCGGCCTGGTACGCGGTTCAGGTCAACGCCAACGATATCGCCGCGATGGGCGCCGACCCCGCATGGCTCGCGGTGACGATTCTGCTCCCGACTTCGAGTTCAGACGCTGACATCGAACCGCTGTTTCAGCAGCTTCGGACAGCCTGCAACGAATTGGGGGTCAGCGTGGTGACGGGACACACTGAGGTGACGCCGTCCGTCATTCGAACGGTGATTGTCGGTACGATGTTCGGCTTGGCGCGGGCGGGCGACGCCGTGACCAGCGGCGGCGCGCTGATCGGTGACGCGGTTATTCTCGCCGGCCCGATCGCGGTGGAAGGCACAGCGACGCTTGCCACCGAGGCCGCGACCGTCTTGCGAGATAAAGGCCTGACGCGCAAGGATCTCGCCGTTGCCGCCGGTCTGCTCTTCCATCCTGGCATCAGCGTCGTATCCGCGTCCCGCGTCATCCGCCGCATAACCCGCCCGCACGCCTTGCACGATGCGACCGAAGGTGGTGTTGCAACGGCGCTGAGAGAGGTTGCTTTTGCGTCGGGTGTCGGCATGAGACTGAACTCGCGAGACTTTCCAGTGCTACCGTTAACAACCCGGATCTGCGCGGCTCTTGAGATTAGTCCGATGGGGCTGATCTCCTCCGGCTGTCTGATTGCGGTGGTCGCGGCTACCGACGCGGAGTTGGTCGTCGCGGGGCTCAAGGCTGAAGGCATCGTCGCCGCGGTTGCAGGCTATGCGACGGCGAATCGCGATGTAGTACTGCGAACGGAAAGC
>DAINSK010000066.1:0-4083 GCA_036741355.1 Chloroflexota bacterium | reverse complement strand
GGCGCCGTTCCCACGCCTCGAGGTCGCCACAACGCTTGCCGCCCGCTCCCACGACGCGATGGCAGGGGACGAAGAGCGGCGTCGGACATAGCGCCATCGCGCGCCCTACGGCTCGCGCCGCCCCCGGAGCGCCGATCTCCCACGAGAGGTCGCCGTACGTCTCCGTGCGACCGTACGGTATTTCGACGGCAGCCAACCAGGCGCGCATGTGCAGTTCATTTCCTTCGAGCGCGAGCTGCAGGTCGAATGCTCGGCGCTGACCTCGGAAATACTCCCGTACCTGCTCATGTGCGTCACGATGGGCGCGACCGGCCAACGTAACGACGTCTTCTGGCCATAGCCACATTGCCCAGTCGCGGGGTTCGATAGCCTCCGCCCGCGGTCCACGCGTCGCGAACACCCGATCGCCTGCCGTGGCTATTAAGAACTGGCCAAATGGAGTCTCAACCTTGGAGACGGCGATCGTCACCACAACTGCAATCCATACCGTAATTATCCCAGACCGGTCACTGGTCGCGATTGGAGTATGTATAACTGGTCATCGTAGAACGCCCATTCGATATCTTGTGGGGGACCGTAGTAATTCTCGATGCGAACACAAATGCTGGCCAGTTCCAGAACCTGGTCATCATTCAGCGCGGCGGCGCGCACCTTTTCTGGCGGAACCTGCAGTTCGATGGTGCCGGATGCGCCTGTTGGATCGGCCAGGATCATGATTTCCTTGTCGTAAACGTCGCGGCTCATGATCCGGAGCCCATCCTTGCGGACGAGAAAACTATCGGGCGTGACACGGCCCGAGACGATCGCCTCGCCGAGCCCCCAGCTCGCGTTGATCATGATTTCGTTGCGGTTGCCGGTCACCGGGTTGACCGTGAAGGCCACTCCTGAGACCTCTGACGGGACCATCTCCATTATTACAACGCCCATCGCTTCGCGCCGGCTATCGAGCTTCTTGAACGCCCGGTACTGAACAGCCCTGTGTGTCCACAACGAGCGATAGCACCGGGCGAGCCCGTCGAGAACAGCGTTCTCATCCAACATATTCAAGTACGTATCGTACAAGCCCGCGGACGACGACGTGGAGCCGTCCTCCGAAAGCGCGGACGAACGCACCGCGGTCACAACACTGCCACCGCGCCGTCTCTGTAGATCCGCGTAGGCGGCGGCCACTTCGTCCCGCACCGCGGGAGGCAGTTCGGCCGCTTCGATCACCGGCTTCACGATTTCGACGGCTTCCCTCGCCACTTTTGGCAAGTGCAGGTCCGCCACCGTCAGCAGGTTTTCGATGTGGGGCTCGAGCCCGTTGTGCCGCACCCATTCCCTGTAGGCTGATGCTCCCGCGACGAACCCATGTGGAACCGGAAAGCCGCCGCGGCACAGTTGGACGAGGCTGCCACCTTTGCCTCCGATACCGGCCTCGGCAGGGTCAGCGCAGTCGTCAAGCCAGTGCACATGCAAAATCGTTGTAGGCCCTCAAGAGGTTGTGACAGGCGCTGTTCGTAACCGTCGGAGTCGCGGGCGCCTCACCCGTTATACGCGAATCCGGCACGGTAGTACATCAATTCCGTGGCCCGATGCGTTGACCTATACTTGCCCGTAGACCGTTGGGGAGGCCGCAGTCGATCCTTTCCGCGGAGAGGGGAGGGACCCACGCCGTGACGGAAGACCAGCAGGTTGCCGTCGATGTGGCGCAGTTTAAGCGCGCTCTGGGGCTCTGGGCCTCGGGCGTCACGGTGGTCAGCACCCGCGTCGATGGCCTGATCTACTGCATGACCGCGAGCTCCTTTTCGTCGCTGTCGCTGGATCCATTGCTTGTCCTCGTCTGCGTCGCCCGCATCGCAAAGGTCCACGACCTGCTGCTCCAAAGCCGAGCATTTGTCATTAACATTTTGCGCGACGACCAGCGGCATATCGCCGACGCTTTTGCTCGGACGGGTCGCGAGCCGGTTGAACATCTCGACCTGATCGAAACGTTCGACGGTCCAAGCGGCAGTCCGATTTTCAAGCCCTCACTGGCGTATCTCGACTGTGAGCTGCATTCCATCTATGACGGTGGCGACCACAGCCTGGTCGTGGGAGCGGTCAAGGCGGTTGATTCCGACGAAGGCGCGCTCCCGCTGGTGTACTTCAATAGGAACTACCGCGGCATCCGCGACCTCGATGGCCGTTAAGCACGTGTCCGAGCTGAGCAGCACCGGCGACATTGTCGAGCGGCAGACCTACCTGAATGGTGCCCGCTATTACCTCGTCGAAGGCGAGGCCGATTCCGCAGGGGAACGGTGGTGCTGGACACTCGCGTTCACGTTGCCCAAGGATGAAACTGATCCGATCGCCGAGGGGGACATATCACTTCTGTGCGGCCACCGAAGCTGGTTCGGAGATATCGTGAGCGGATCGTACGGTGAATCGATCGACGAAGCAGTGGACGCGCCGGTTGTCGAAATTCGACTCGACCTGAATCGGCGAGATGAAGCCGATAACACCGAGAACTGGCCGTGCGTATCACTAACCGCGCGCATCGCGGCGGATGCGTGCCACGCGCAACTTCACTTCGACGGTTGAGTTGGAAGGCGGCGGCTCGAACCGCTAGGCGTCGGACACGGCGCGTAGAGCGGGGGACTTGTCGGCATCGCGGGCGTTTGCCACTGCAGCGTGATCACTGGTTTCCGGTTGCTCTTCCACCGTGGTATCCTCCGGCTTGCGCCGGGTGATGCGCGTTATTCCCGTATCGCGGAGCGTGTCTGAGCTCGCACCCGGCAGTTCACGCGCTGGCAGGCCCTCTGGTTCAGCGTGCATCCGCATCTCGCCCTCGTAGAACGCGCCCTCGTATACGATCACGGTGCCCGCGACGACGTGCGCTCCCACCTGTCCGCTCGACAGGATCTCAAAACGCCCGGAGCACGTCACATGGCCCTGCAATTGACCCGAGACCACGACGTTGCCGGCGTGGATTGTGCCGGTTACGCGCGCGGACTCCGCGATTGATACCGTGCCTTCGCACTCGATCTCGCCTTCACATTCGCCTTCAACATGGAGGTCTCGCGGTGAGCGAAATGTACCGCTGAAGGAGGACTCGCGGTCGATCAAGCTGGTTCCCGCACTGCCTTGATCGAAATCACGGTTGTATACCATTGCCCCGTCCTTTCTTGACCAGCGGACTTAGGCTTCGGACGCTGCCGCATCGCGACGCATCTGGAACCGGCTGTCGATGTAGGCACCTTCGTGCACCACCAGCGTTCCGCTGTTGATCTGGCCTCGGGCGCTTCCTCCCGGCAGAATCTCCAAGCGCTCGTCGCAGGCGATGTCGCCTTCTACGTCGCCGCCAAGCATGATGTTGCGGGCGCGGACCGTGCCGTGGATACGCGCATGTGGCGCCACAATGAGCGTCGCTTCGGTTTCAATCTCCCCGCGTAACGTGCCTTCTACGCGAATATCTCCCTGTGAACGCAGTTTGCCCTCCCACGTCGCGTCGGAGGCAACCAGGCTAGAACCGCCTACGGTCGCGATATCGGGTACGCGCATCGACGAGGTCTGTAATCCGGCTGTACCTTCTCGCCGAGCAAAGTAATCGTCGCCATGCGAACGCCCCGGCGTGTCGTAAAAGGCGCCGCTTAAGCTCTGGGATCGCGCTTCCGCTGCGGGATCTGCGTTCACCGAGTCCTCATTTGACACGTTGTCGGGTACGTGCCCACGCTCCGCATCGGGCTCGGAGCCATGGCCTCTGACGTCGAGGAGGCTGACCATGTCTTCGTCCCCAGCCGGCGCAGGAACAGCTGTGACCGACCCCGCTCGCATGACGATCGTATCGGCATCCAGCTCGTCGCCCGTACCGCCATCCGCGAGCTCGCGCTGTCGATCTTCAATAAGCCGGGAGATCCGGTTGAACCCGTCGCCACTTCCCGGTCCTTTTTTCTTACGAAACAACAGATGCCTCCCGCGCAGTTGCGGCTTAATCAGTCCTGTGCATCGTAACGCCGTGACCGATAATGTCAACCGCTTTTCAGTCCGACTTTACCTAAGTAAAGCCCAAAGATGTCATGTTGCGCCGGCTCCAAACGCTGACGCCTGAAGTTCGTTACTGGT
>DAINSK010000065.1:10429-13494 GCA_036741355.1 Chloroflexota bacterium | reverse complement strand
CAATCCCCCGTCCCCTTGCCCCCAATACTGGGGGTAAGGGGCGATCCTGAGGTGGCTGAACCGCATCGAGCGTCTCACCCGGCCACAAGCTCCCCTCCCAGCATCGGGGAGGGGTTGGGGGTAGGGTCGCCCCGAGTGCCGAACATAGCTCGTACAAACCCACAAACACTCGCCCAAGCTCCCTCTTGCCCCCAGAATTGGGGGAAAGAGGGTCGGGGAGATAGGGGGCCCTCGGAGGGCCGGGGAGTTAGGGGGCCGCTCCGAACGCTGGGGAGTTACGCCACCACCGGTCACCCCCCGTATTTGACGCCCACTTCTTCCAGTGTGAGTACCTTCGACTCGCGCTTGACACCGGCGTTGGTCACCTCGCCGACCATGCAGCTATGGTCGCCGGTGTCGATTTCCCCGACGATGCGTCCTTCCACCCATGCCGGTGCGTCGGAGATCACCGGCGCGCCGGTCTGATGCGTCTCGTACTGAAAGCCGTTCACCTTGCCGTCTTCTACCTGCGTCGGCTTGAAGAACGCGAACGCGTGCCCTTTCTGGCCGCTCTCCAGGAAGGAGAGCGCAAACGTGCCGCTTTTCTTCAACAGCGCGTATAGCCCGCTGTCCTTCTTCACGCCCATGGCGACCAGCGGCGGCTTGAACGAGGTCTGCGTTACCCAGTTCACCGTGCCGGCGCTTACCTCATCTCCCTGCTTGGTGCTCAGGACGTAGAGTCCGTATGGGATCATCAATAGGGTGGTCTTCTTGGCGGCTTCGGCCTGCTCGTCCATCATTCGTACTCCTGTGATTATGGTGTGCCGGCTCCGATTATACCGCGGGCCGCGGGTTATGCCTCCTGTTGCACGCCCTCGACGTGCGTGATCGGCTGCTCGCCCAGCCAGCGCCGCAGCGTATTCTTCAGCTTCGTCTGCTGGATGAAGAGGTCGTGCTCAGGCAACATCTCCGCGGTGGCCTGCGGGCTCTTGAAGTAGAAGCTGAGCCACTCCTGCACACCGCTCTGGCCGGCGCGCCGGGCGAGGTCCATGAACAGGGCGAGGTCGAGCACGAGCGGCGCGGCCAGGATGCTGTCGCGGCAGAGGAAGTCTACCTTGATCTGCATCGGGTAGCCGAGCCAGCCGACGATGTCGATGTTGTCCCAGCCCTCCTTGTTATCGCCGTGGGGCGGATAGTAGTTGATGCGCACCTTGTGATAGAGGTCGCCGTACAGGTCGGGGTACTGGTCCGGCTGGAGGATCGCCTCCAGTACGCCGAGCTTGCTCACTTCCTTGGACCTGAAGCTGTCCGGGTCGTCCAGCACTTCGCCGTCGCGGTTGCCCAGGATGTTGGTGCTGAACCAGCCGCGCACGCCCAGCATGCGCGCCTTGAAGCCAGGCGCCAGGATCGTCTTCATCAGCGTCTGGCCGGTCTTGAAGTCCTTGCCGCAGATGGGCACGCCGTTGCGCGCCGCGAGCTCGACGATCGCCGGCGCGTCGACCGTGAGGTTGGGAGCGCCATTGGCGAAGGGGATGCCCAGCGACAGCGCGGCGTAGGCGTAAATCTGGCTGGGAGCGATGTCGGAGTCGTTGTTGCGCAACCCGCGCTCAAACGCTTCCAGGCTCAGGTGGCAGGGCTTCGGCTCTGAGTACACCTCCGTGCTGCCGCACCAGACGACGACCAGCCGATCGCAGCGCTGCTCCGCCTTGAAGCGCTGGATGTCTTCCATGAGCTGGCGCGCAAGGTCCAGTTTCGTCTCGCCCGTCTTCACGTTGTCGCCGTCGAGGTTGCGCACGTAGCTCCGGTCGAACACGGCCGGCATTGGCCGGATCGCTTCCAGCTCGTCGCGCAGCGGCAGCAGGTCGCGTTCGGAAAGCACACCGGCCTTGCAGGCGGCGGCAAATGCGCTGTCGGGGAAGGGATCCCAGCCGCCGAACACGAGGTCGGGAAGGGCGGCCAGGGGTACGAACTCCTTGATCAGGGGGTTGCGCTGCTCGCTGCGCTCGCCGAGCCGGATGCGCGCCAGTTGCGTGAGCGAGCCGAACGGCTGGGCACGGCCCTGTCGCACGGCGAGGATGCCGGCGTAGGTTGTGGTCGCGACCGCACCCATGCCGGGGGTAAGGATGCCGAGCCTGCCGCTCGCCGGTTCAATCGTAATCGGCGTAACGGGCGTACTGGGGTTCGCCATGGTTTCACGTCCTCTGGCGGCGCGGATCTGCGTCTGCGCCGCCGTTCGCTGCGTACTCACCGTATGCGGCCCGCATACTTTCGACAAGCTGATGTATGCTATTTGTGAAATAAGGATTGCTTATGTGTGCTGCCCCGAACCTGCACCTGCAGCAGCTTGCGTACCTGCGCGAGGTGGCACGCCAGGGCAGCTTGAGCAGAGCGGCCGACGCGCTGCACGTCAGCCAGCCGGCGCTGTCGCAGGCGATCGCCGAGCTCGAACGACGGCTGGGCGTGGCGCTGTTCGAGCGTGCCGGGCGCGGGCGCCGGCCCACCGCGGCCGGTGAGGAGGCGATCCAGTTTGCCGGGGCGGTGCTGGCGCTGGCCGAGGCGTTCGCCCATCGCCTGGATGCCTACCGCAGCGGCGACCGCGGACTGCTCAGCGTCGGCATGATCGACGCAGCCAGCCTGTACGTGTTGCCGGACGTCGTGCGGCGCTTCCGGGAGGAGCACCCGGCGGTGGACCTGAAAGTTGCGGTCGCCTCCAGTACCGAATTGATCCGGCGTCTGCGCTCGTTCGCGCTCGACCTCGCCTTCGTCGTCGGGCCGGTAGAAGAACCGGACCTCCATGCCATCGAGGTGCTGCGGGAGCCGCTCTACATCTACAGGGCGACCGGGGAGACGGGCGATCCCGGTGAGGCAAGCTGGGTGCTGTACCCCGATGGGTCGCGCACGAGAACGATCATCGACGGCGGATTCGCACGGATCGGCATCCGCCCGCTCGTGACCCTGGAGAGCGGTAATCCGCAGGTGCTGCGGCAGATGGTGACCATGGGCGTGGGATGGAGCGTGCTGCCGCCGGCGATCGCCGAGCACGAGCCGGCCGCAAGCGGTGTGCAGCGCGGCGAGCTGCTGGCGGA
>DAINSK010000065.1:0-10329 GCA_036741355.1 Chloroflexota bacterium | reverse complement strand
TCGCCGAGCACGAGCCGGCCGCAAGCGGTGTGCAGCGCGGCGAGCTGCTGGCGGAGCGCCTGCTCTACGTCGTGCGCCGCCGCAGCAGCGCGGCCGACCCGCGTGCCGAGGCATTCCTGCACCTGGCGCTCAGCCTGGCGTACAATCCTGGTTCGTAAACTCGGGTTTCGAGTCCCCGGGAAGGGCGCGTGTGGAGTAGGCGATGAGCCCGCTGACCCTCTACGGCGCCGCGGCTGTAACGGCGATGCTCATCGCCTACGCATGTGAGCACCGCTCCAAACTGGTGGGTGCTGGTCTTCGCGCTGGCCTGCGCTGCCTCGTCGCTCTACGGCTGGCTCGCGGGGATGTGGCCTTTCGGCGTGGTAGAGGGCATCTGGGCGCTGGTGGCGCTGGTGGCGCTGGGGCGCTGGCCGCGGGGCAGGCCGCCCCCCGCGGCGGCTTCTCTCATTGCCCATCAGGACGCATCCAGGCGACCGAAGGAGCAGCCGTGAGCCTACCGAGCCTGCGCGAGCGGCTTGCCGCCCTCGAACACGAGCAGTGGATGGCGTGGACCCGACATCTCGCGGCCGCCGAACAGCTGTCAGGTAGGCGCGTGCAGCGCTGGCAACGCTCGTGGGTGCCGTACGGCGAGCTCTCCGAGGCGAGCAAGGACGCAGACCGGTTGTGGGCGGATCGGATCCTGCTGGTCCTGGACGAGTACGTACAGGCCGTGATCGGCGAGGACGAGCCGGGGGGACCGGATGCGCAGGCCCGCAACGAGGTGCGCCGCGAGCAGCGCCGCCGGCACGACCTGGCATTGCGGGGGCGATAGTGCCGGCACGGACCGGAGTGGTAGGATTCCGCCGCCGGATGTACAGTAGTGCGCATCAGGACAGAGCGGCGGGTGGCTTCGCCGCTCGGATCGCCCGGCGTTCCCATCCCGGAGGACAGCGATGGTCGTCACTGCAGCAAAATCCGGCATCGATCGCGCGCCGCGTGAGGCGTATGCACGCCTCGAAGAGCACATTCTGGCCCGTAACCAGAAGGCCGCAAGCGAAGTCTTCTATGAGCTCGTGCGTGAAGAGCGGCCGCTGCCCGAAATGATCGGCGAGCTGGTGCGGATTCACGCTCCCTACACCCATGTGCCCTACCACCAGCGGCTGGACGGCGGCGTGGTGAAGTTCGTCAATAACGACCACTGCCTGCTGAGCGCACGCGCCAGTCTGCGACTCACGAAGCTGGTTCCGGAGCAGCTTTTCCACCTGCCGCTCGCCCAAACCGTTTGGTACCTCCCGACGGGACTGGATCCGTGGAACCAGCTTCTCGGTAATGTACCTGGCCACTACACGCGCCTCTACAAGATCGACGTGGAGTCGTCGCCGCCCCCGCCGGAAGTGCACTGGGAGGACCAGGAGCCGCTGTACCTGGACGGCTCGTTCGACGAGAAGCTCAATGCGTGGCTGACGCTTGTGCAGCGCGGCGACGTCGTCAACAGCTATCGTGTCTTCCTCGGGCTGCTGGAGGACAGCGCCAACAGGCAGCGGCTGCTCGCGCAACTTGTCTTTGCCGGGATGATCGACATCCAGGACCGCATGCTCTACAACCGTTCCTACACCACCGGACACAAGGCCTACCGCGCCAGGGCAACCGTCGAGTTGGGTAACCTGGTTGGCTGGGAGAACGCCCACGCGGTCGTCTACGCGGGCGTGCCCGATATCGCCGTGGGCCCGCGCTGGTACTCGACCTACGAGATGGCCTGTAACGTCAGCCAGATCTTTCTCGATGGCCGCGACCAGGAGTTTATGCAGCAGGACAGGCCGCTCTCGCAACGAGAGCAGAGAGAGACCGTCGATCTGGTGCTGAACAGCCGTGAGCCGGCCTTTACGCACCAGATCACGCGCCTGCTGAAGGACGGCAAAGGACCACGCCAGATCATCGACGTGCTGCAGGTCGCGGCGGCCGATACGATCCTCGGCACCAGCGACGTCAACGGGTTCAGCATGCCCCAGCATACCTACGAGTACTGCAACACGGTGCGCTGGTTCTACGACAATTTCGACCACCCGCATCAAACCAAGCTGCTCTATGTGGCGGCGTCAATGGTCAACCAGGATGCGCACAGCCAGGCCAACAATCCGGCGATGGGGTACGAACCGGTACGCATTCGCGTGCCGCGCGGCGCGGAAGCACTCTCGCAGCAACAGCTGCTGCGGCGGCTCGACGAGGCGATGATCGCGCTTCGCCCCGACGAGAGCGTTGGGCTGGCGGCCGCATACCTCCGCGGCGCATGGGACCGCGCCCCGTTAATCGGCGTGCTAGCGACGGCAGCCAGCAAGATCGGCAACGACCCGCACAACCAGGAGATCCCCCTCTGCCTGATCGAGGACTATCGGCACGGCACCGCCCACGGGCGTGAGCGGCTGCTGCTCGCTGCCGCGAAGCACAACGCCGGCCATCGCAAGTACGGCGATCCGCTGGAGGCGTACCGGCGCTTTGCCGGTGAGTTTGGCATCGACACGCGCCAGAATGCCCGCGGCGACGGCGACCCGATGGAGCCGGTCCTCGACGACGTCCAGCCGGTATAGCGGCAGCACATATTCCGGTGGAGTGGTTCAGACGCTACGAGGGAGTCTGCCGCGAGGCGGCGCTGTGTCGTGAGATCTTGCCCTGGGTCGAGACGCAGACCGAGGCCGCCGAACCGCAACGCCCGCCCGCGTTCTCTCGACCCTTACAGCGAGACCATCGTCTTGCTGCGCGCCTAACCCGACGCCGTTGTAACAATTATCACGTTGCGGCGTTTCAGAAGTGTGGCATGGCGTGCCGGCGGTATACTCGCCCAATGACGTCGATCCACCCATGCTAAGAAAGCCTGAGACCGGCGGGCGACGCGGCAGCAGTCCACCGCAGCCGCGCGACAACGGTCCGGAAGCGGACGCGAGTACGTCGTGACTGCCGATGGACCGGGGCCGGACAATGCTGGCGCCCGCGAGTCCGAGCTCGTCGAAAGTGCCGTCGCGGGCGAAGAACTCGCGTTCACGGCGTTATACGACCGCCATCTGGACCGCGTGTACCGGCACGTTTTCTACCGGGTGGGAAACCACTCCGATGCCGAAGACTTGACGCAGCAGGTGTTCCTCAAGGCGTGGCAGGCAATCGGACGGTATCGGCGTACGGAGGCGCCTTTTATTGCATGGCTGCTGACCATCGCCCACAACCTGGTGGTGAGCTTTTACCGGCGTGGGAAGGTCGCACCGCTCCTGGACCTGGACCCGGCGAGCACCGCGCGGTGGTCAGACCCGGTGGTGCAGGTGCTCGACAAATTCGATCGCGTCGCCGTGCGCGACGCTATTCTCCAGCTAAAGCCTGAACAACAGCATGTGATCACGATGCGATTCATGGAACAGTTTGACAATGCGACGGTGGCCGCGGTGCTCGGCAAGAGTGAAGTAAACGTGCGCGTTATCCAGTATCGTGCCCTGCGCGACCTGCGCAAGCTGCTGGCCCGGGAAGAGGAGCGCTGATGGCGACGACGGCCGATTTGCTCAACCTCTGCCTGGACGAGATTGCGTCCGGCGCCGCAACGCTCGATGGGTGCCTCGCCTCCCACCCGGATCAAGCGGCCGACCTGAGGGCGCTGCTGCAGGTCGCGTTGTCGATCCCGCCGCCGCCCCCCGCGCAACTGGATCCGGCCTTTCGCGCACACGCACGCGTGGTGCTGCTCGAAACTATTCGGGCAGAGCGGCGGAACGGTGCGTCCCGATTTCCGGTCGCGGTACTGCGCCGCATCACCGGTTTCTTCGCCGGAGTCGGGCGTCCGAGCGGCGCTCGGCAGCTCTCACGAGGCTTTGTTCTCGGCGTTTCGCTCGTAATCCTGGCTACGATTGTCGCGGGCAGCGGCGCCATCTACGCCTCGCAAGGGGCGATCCCGGGCGATGCGCTGTATCCGATCAAGACGGCGGTCGAGCAGATCGAGCTCAAGCTCACGACCGGCGACGACGCCCAGGCACAGGCGTATGTCGACCTGGCTGGTCGCCGCGCCGACGAAGTTCAGAACGCGGTTCGTCAAGGACGGAGCGGGTCTGCCGGCACCGCGGCCGCTGCCTACGTTCACGACGTCGAGGACGCCGGACAGCACCTGTCGAGAGCGGCGGCCGCCGGGAATGATGTTTCCGCGCTGACCACTAGACTCACCGGGCAATTGGAGCGACAACGTGCCGGCTTGTCCGGAGCAGGCCGGAACGCCCCCATCGGCGCCAGAGAGGCTGTAGACCGCGCCGTGGGTGCTGCTAATGGCGGCCTGGATACAGGGGGAAACGGGGAGCAGCATGCCGCCACACCACCTCCCGTGCCCGCGCAGACAGCGACTGATACGGCCACAACCGCGGCGTCGCCGGCGCCAATCGCGACCATACCGCTCTCCCGACCGCCTACTACGCCGCCGCGCGCTGCCGCGGCACCGCTGAGCAACCTCGGGCAGGCGCTCCTGGAAGCCGAAGCGGAAATTAGACATGCCGACCCCGGCGGTACATCGCGCCGGGGTGCGACTGCAGCCACGCCGACATCGGAGCCGGCAGGCGCTGCCGCGGCGGCAACGGCTGAACGCGGCGGCGCGCCAGCGGACCCAGCCCAACGTCCCGCGGCCACGCGGCCGGCCGATCCGCAGCGGGATGGCGGGGCCGGTGGTCAGGGCAGAGGCGATGCGCGGCCGCCTGGCGTGGCGACGGCCGAAGCTGAGACGGCGGGCGGCGGAAACGGCGACCGCGGTAGCGGCAATCGCGCCGATCCGTCCGGCCAACGTGGCCGCGCGGGCAACGATCCGTCCACGGCAGCGCCCGTCGCAGCCACCGCAACCCCAACACCGGCGCCGGCGCGTCAGAGTAATGGCGGCTCCGGCAACGCGGGAGGTAGTGCAGGCGGACAGCAGAACCACGGACCGTCCGACTCCAACGCGCCGGTCACCAATCCCGGACAAACGTCACCAGGTGCGGCCCCCGTCGTTGCATCCACTACCGGCACTGGGTCCGGAAGAGTCGATGGAGCCGCCGCCGGACCTGGGCGCTAGCCGCCCGGCCCCGATTCCCGCACAATTGACTTGACGGCGACGCGCCGTCGCCGGGGGGCGCGGTGATCGTTGCAAACCGGGGCGGGGTGGTTGCGGACTCGGCAGGGATGCTGCGGCCGCCGCTGAAGTGGGCCGGCGGCAAACGCTGGCTGCTCCCCTACCTCCGGCCGTTGTGGGCGCCCCACCACAAGGAGCGCCTCGTCGAGCCGCTCTGCGGCGGACTCGCCGTTACCATGGGGCTGTCGCCGGAACGGGCTCTGCTCAACGACATCAACCCCCATGCCATCAACTTCTACGCCCAGCTTAAGTTCGGCCTGCGCGCGAAGCTGCCGATGCTCAATGAGAGGGAGCTCTTCTACGAGCACCGCGCCCGTTTCAATCAAATGGTCGCGGCGGGCGCTGCCGAGAGCGCTGAAGGCGCCGAGCTGTTTTATTACCTGAATCGTACCGGATACAACGGCCTCTGCCGGTTCAACCGCAAAGGTCAGTTCAACGTCCCTTTCGGCATGCACAAGCGGATCAACTACGTGAGCGACTTTGCTGCCTACCGCGCCGCTTTTGCGGAATGGCAGTTCACGACCGGCGACTTCGAATGGCTCCTCCTGGAACCCGACGACTTCGTGTACGCCGACCCCCCGTACGACGTGGAATTCACGCGGTACGCAAAAGAAGACTTTGGCTGGGATGACCAGGTGCGGCTCGCGGAATGGCTCGCCCGACATCCGGGGCCCGTGGTGCTTTCCAATCAGGCGACCGACAGGATCGTGGACCTGTATAACGGGCTCGGGTATGCGCTCACCTACCTGGACGCGCCGCGGAAGATTAGCTGTACCGGAGACCGAACCCCCGCGCGCGAGGTTCTGGCGACAAAGGGGCTGTAGCGGAGTGGTTGCACGCGATACGCGCACCGGCGGCATTATGGAGCAGATGATCCTGCCCGCCCTCCGTGGGGGCGGCTATCTGAGCAGCCGCCAGGTTCACATCGGCTCCCGCATGGGCGGCGGCAAGCACCTGGTCGATTTCGTCGCCGAAGACCGAACCACCAAGGCGTACCTGATCTCGGTGAAGTGGCAACAGGTCACGGGGACGGCCGAGCAGAAGGTGCCGTTCGAGGCGATGTGCCTCGCCGACGCGATCCGCGACAGCGGCGGCCGCTATGCGCAGGCATACCTGGTGCTGGGTGGATCCGGCTGGAAGCTGCGTGAATTCTATACGGGAGGCGGTCTCGCCGAGCATCTGCGCTTCGGTGATCTCGTCAAGATCGTCTCGCTCGAGACATTCGTGGCATTGGCGAACCGGGGACAGTTGTAGATGGCGCGCCTAACCCTCGTCTCCCTTCTCTGACAGGGAAGGGACGATTGTTGGAAGCATGATTCGGGCTGGGTTGAAGCGGCGCGCAGCCGGGCGCCTGAGAACACGCCCCTCCGGGACCTTTTTCAGCAAAGACTTTCGTGCCCAAGCTCCCCTTCCCTCTTAGGGAAGGGGCTGGGGGTTAGGTGCCAGAGGGCGCTTTAGCGCGGGACAGTCGCGGCAGAAGCTGATGCCGTTCCTGGCGCGGGCCCCCGTCAGGCTCAACGACAGCGCCAGCCAGCGGTGCATCCCCAACCGGCAGCGCAACGGCGGACGATCCCCGAGCAATGTCATAACGATGCCTCAGGAGGAGTATTGCGGCCACGCGGCCGGCGTGGAGGGGCCGCTACAATCCTCACCCCAGCGTACGATTACTGCAATACCATAACGGTTACGATATAGTGAAGAATTAGCGACTAGATATAAGGGATATATCCTATTGTCAAGTTGACAGCCGTGAATATAGCACGATTATAGCGGCCGACCGGTAAAATGCGTTATGAATCGCCCGGCCGGCATCCCGCACGGCACGGAAGTATCCCCAGTTCTCCCGGTACTGGCAGCCCGACATGTCGCTTGATCAATGCCGTTCGCGCATCGCAGGTTGACGCAATACGAACATACGTTCTAGATTGAGCCAACCCCAGCGGAGGCGCTGCGATGACGGAAGCCCCCGAATCCGATGAAACCCAGGAACAATCGGCCGGCGACGGCGAGCGCGGCGGGCGGTCCGTGCCTCGTGGTTCAGCCCCACGCGCCGGCAGCGTCCACAGCGAACGCCGGCCAACCCGCCGATCCGGGGACGGTAGACGCCGGCGGTCAGGCACGGGCTTTTATGCCGAGGCCCTGGATGCGGCGGATCGCCGGCATCTCGTCGAGGCGGCATCCGTGCGCGGTATCGATCAGGAGATCGCGGTGCTGCGACTGCGGCTTCGAAGGCTGTTGAGCGAGCATCCGGAAGATTTCGCCCTCGCCGTTCGCTCCATTGAGCTCCTGGTTCGAGCTGTCGGCGCCGCCGGGAAGCTCACCACCGACGATAGCAATGAAGTGTTGGATCGCATCTATGCGGAACTGGGCGGCATCGTGGCGCTGATCGCCGAGGCGGGCGCCGGCACTGAGCTGTGACGGAGGTATCTATGTTTGGTCAACGAACGCGGCGCTTGCGTTGGCGCAAAGAGCCTCGTTCGCCGTTCCAGGTAGACGGCCTGCTGGCGCGGGCGGTCGAATCTGGCTCTGTTCGGCGGGCGGCTACTGCTGCCGCGGGTACCGCCGCCTTTCGCGCTTCCGTTGAGCAGCGTCTCAAGACGCTCGAATCCGACCTCGTCGAGGTAAAGGGCCGCCTGAACGGGCTGCTCTTTCTCGTCGCGGGCGCGGTGGTGACGCAGCTGGTCCTGCACATCTTCCACATATGACGGGCGGTGCTGCGAGCACTGCCCGATTTGGGGATTCTCGGGTGACGCCGCATATGTCCCAGGGTTTGTTATCGCCTCGATCCACGCCACCCGCGATTCCGGCGCTGCGTCCCTACCAACGGGAGATCGCCCGCGCGGTCGTCCGCAGCGTGCTCGCGGGCGAAGGCCGCAGCTTCTCGGTCCTGGTCGCCCGCCAGGGAGGCAAGAACGAGCTTTCGGCGCAGATCGAACTGACGGTCCTGCTCGCCAACCACCGGCGCGCCGTCGATGCGGTCAAGTGCGCCCCCACGTTCGAGCCACAGTGCCGCATCAGCCTGCGGCGGCTCTGGCAGCGGTTGAGCGCGACCGGACTCGACCGAAGATCGCGGCTCGCCGCCATCGAGGGCGGCAATAGCGTTCGGCTGGGACGGGCCCGACAGCGGTTTCTCTCCGCAGAGCCGGGCGCCCATGTCGTGGGCCACACGGCGCACACGCTGCTGGAAGTAGACGAAGCGCAGGACGTCGACCCGGACAAATTCGACCGCGAGTTCCGGCCGATGGCCGCAACCACCAATGCGACAACGGTGTACTACGGCACCGCGTGGGACGAAACCTGCCTCCTTGCCCAGGCGCGCGAGCATCACATAGCGCTCGAGCGGCGCGACGGGATCCGGCGGCACTTTGAGGCAGATTGGGAGGTTGTGGCCGCTCACAGCCAGAGCTACGGGCGCTACGTGGAGGCGGAGCGCGAGCGGCTGGGCGAAGAACACCCGATCTTCCAAACGCAGTACCTGCTGCGCACGATCGCCGGCGCCGGGCGGCTCTTTTCGCCCGCGGCGCTCGAGTTGCTCCAGGGCTCCCATCGCCGGTTGACCGGCCGGCCGTCGGGCGAAGACCCCGCGACCGTGTACGTCGGTGGGCTCGACGTCGGCGGCGAGGCGTTGCAAAACACACGCCGCGACGCCGACAGCACCGTGCTGACGGTGGCCCGCGTAGTTCCTGCTCCTGTCCGTTCGCTGGTGATGGAACCATCGCTCGAGGTCGTGTGCCACTATGCGTGGCAGGGCGCCGGCCATGCCGAGCTGGCGGGCGCCCTCGCGGGGCTGGTGCGTGACCGCTGGCGGCTGCGACGGCTGGTCGTCGATGCGACCGGCGTCGGCGAGGGTCTGGCGGCTTCGCTGGCGTCGCTGCCGGGCGGGCCGGAGGTCGTGCGGCTGCGCCTCAGCCAGGAACGCAAATCATACCTCGGCTTCGCCCTGCAGGCCGCGGCTTCCGCTGGGCGGCTCCGTTTCTACGCGGCGGACGGCTCGCCCGAATACCGCGCGGCCCGCTTCCAGATCGAACGCGCCCGCGCCGTCTACCGGCCCAACCGCACGCTGGCGTTCGACGTGGACCCGGTGGAGGGTCACGACGACTATCTGATGAGCCTGGCGCTTGCCGTTGAAGCCGGCGCTGCCGTTGCGCCGCTGACGGCGACCGGCAGGCGGCCGCAACCGGAATAACTGACCGCTCCGATGGAGGCACGCCAGATGGCCGACCCGCAACCGGTGTCCGTCCGTTCCGACGAGCGGAAAGGTCGGGAAGAGCGCCCGCGGCGCGAAAGGGCTCCGAAGGCCGACCGGCTCGGCAGGGGCGGCAGTCGTTCGGCGCTACAGCGGCTACGCGAGGCGCTGCGCACGGGGCTTGATCGGCCGTTGACGGACGACACGGCGCCGCTCGACTGGGATGCAGCCGACGCGGGCGAAGAGTTGACAGGCACTCCGCCCGATCTCAGGGATCCGGCGGTCGACGGCCTGCCGGAACACACGTTATATCGAGACGATGGCTGCCACGTTGCTCCGGCGTGCCTGGCCTGTCCGCTGCCCGCCTGCATTTTCGACCGCCGGCACTCGCCGGTACAGCAGGCGCGGCGGCGGCGCAACGGCCAAATTCGGTCGCTGACCAGCAAAGGTTGGGGCAGCGCCCGACTGGCGGAGCGCTTCGCGCTCTCGCAGGCGCAGGTGCGGCGCATACGCGCCGCTCGACGGCGATAGCCGTTCGGAAGCGAGCGAAGGAAGCTGTTTAGTGGCCGTGTCCATGCCCATTGCCATTGCCGCCGTTACCGTGGCCCTGACCACCCTGGTTGCCATTTCCACCGTTGTGGCCGTTGCTGGCGGACTGCTGCAGGGTTGTTTACACCCTGTCCGATGGTCTCCAGTAAACGGATAGTAAAACCGCGCAAAACGTGGGCTGCGCATTGCCGGCATTCGATGAACGAAGGCAGACGTTCGAACTACACCTTGTTGCGCCGCACGGTGCGCGCAAAGAGCAGTAGCGCCGGAGAGAGCAGGAGGCCGGCGGCCGCGACAGCGACGCGCACCGAAACGAACTTCGCGACCATCCCCAACAGCGGCCCGCCGGCGATCTGGCCCATCGCGTCCATTTGGGTGTTGAGCGAAAGCACGGTCGCGCGGACGCTCGGCTCCAGGCTCTGGTTGACCCAGGCGATGAAGAGCGGCTCGTTGGTGCGACGCAGCAGGTAGACCGTCCAATAGGTGCCGAGCGCCA
>DAINSK010000064.1:0-14880 GCA_036741355.1 Chloroflexota bacterium | reverse complement strand
CGGCTCGGCGCCGGCCGCTACCGCCTCGACGAATTCGGTGGCGCGCTCGGGCGTCACCGGGCCGTAGAGAGCGCGCGAGCCGTCGGCACGCGTCACGGTGACCGCCGGCTCCACGAAGCAAAAACCGAAGCAGCTCGTGACCGCGACGTCGCAATCCAGGTTTAGGTCGCGGACCGTCGCTTCGACTACCGCGAGCGTCCGTTCGGCCCCAAAGGCGTTGCTGCACGTGGCGACTTCGACGCTGAGCAACGGCCGCGCCGGGCGATCGGCGGCCGCCCAGGCAGACTCCGCCGTTTGTCTGATCTCTTCGTAAGAAGCCATTCGTGTTTTCTCGCTATAAGTGCTGCCGGACAACTAGAGGTTGCGCTGCCCGGTTTTGAGCTTGCGGGCCATCTCGACGGCGTCGCTGACCCGTAGGGGACCGCGCACATCCCCGTTCAACCAGATCTGGGGCGCCGCCTCGCAGGTTCCGTTGCACTGTCCAAGGTGCAGGCCGAGTTCCCCGTCGGCGGTCTCACCTTCCATCTCGATGCCCCAGATGGTGGAGAAAACGAGTCGGATGTTGTCGCCGCCTTTGAGGCGGCAGGCGGGCCCGCTGCACCACATAACCATGTTCTTCGGCGGCGGCGTGGTGCGGAACTCCGAGTAAAAGCTGAGCGCGCCGAACACCGCCGACGCGTTCATGCGCAGCTTTTTCGCCACTTCGGTGACCGCATCCGAGGGTACGAAGCCGTATTCGTGTTGCAGCGCGTGCAACGCCGCCAACAGGTCGCCCTTGTCCGGCTCGAACGGTTTTAGAAGCTCGCGGTAGCGCAAGAGAACCTTGTAGTCGGGCATTCCCCTCTCCGGCGCCGGACTGTTTACCTGGCGGAGAGAATCGATTGTTCGGAGTGTCACTAATATAGATTGGCCTCCTCGGGTGAGCAAGGCGGCTCTATCCCCAGCGGATCCTTCTTTGATCCCCTCTTCAGCGTGCCGCCCAGTGAGACGTTAAACGCCGAGAGAAAGAGAAGGCCCAGCACGACCACGGGGACGATGACCACGGCGTGCGCTACCAAGGCATAGGCGGCAGCGGTACCCTTGTTGGCGCCCGCCAGGATCACCACCTGCTCGGCGAAGTACTCAAATGGGCCGATGCCGCCCTGCGATGAAGGCGCGGTCAACGCCAGGTTTCCCGCGGCCATCGCCATGAGGAACCAGCCGATGTTGAGGTGTAACCCGAATCCTCGACCCACAAGCCAGAAACAGCAGCCTTCCATGAACCACGCCAACGGCGAGCAGATGACGACCACGGACAGCGCTCGCGGGTTGCGCAGCGCCACCATTCCGCTCAGCAGCGAGGACGATAGCTCACGGAAGAGCGGCCGCAGCCGCATAGGCAGCACATCAGTTAGCCGGTGCATCAGCATTTCGCTGCGCCGTGGCCACCGCAAAATCGCGCCGAACACGAAGAGTCCGCAGGCGAACACCGCGAGCGAGATGACGGCGAGCCCTTTCAGCGTGCTGTTGGCTCCCAGCGTAGCGACCGTGATCAGCAAAAAAAGAAGCAGCGTCAGACCGTCGAAAAGCCGCTCTACGAGCACTGTTCCGAGCGCCGATACCTTGCTGATGCCGTATTTTTCGCCCATCACATACGCGCGCACCAGTTCGCCCGCGCGGGCCGGCAAAAGGTTGTTCGCCATGAAAGCGATGCAGATGATCGGGTAGAGCCGCGTTGCCGGGACGTCCGCCAGGTCGCGAACGAGGTACCGGTAGCGCAAGGAACGAACCCAAAGCGACACCAGGTAAAGCAGCGAAGCTGGAATCAGCCACGCATAGTTCGCACCGCGGAGCGCGTCGAGGATCTTATCTGGATGGGCGCTGCGGAACAGCAGGACGACGAACAGCAGGCTGACCGCCAACCCGATCCACAGGCGTACACTGCGAAGCACCGGGGCCTCCATCGACCGTTGCGGCTTCTAGCCTTCGACTCGGAAAAGGATACCAGCAGCCGTTAATTCCGCCGTGCGGGCGCTAGGGAAGCGCAGAAAGAGGCACCCGAATAACCTGGTTCAGGGCGCTATCGCTAACGACCAAGTCGCCTGCGGCAGTTACGGCAACGCCCAGTGGGTGTTGGAGCTTTGTCTCGGTGCCGGGTAGCTGGTTCACGGACCGCACCACGTGACCCTGCGCGTCGTACTGCACGACGCGGCCCTCGTCGGGGAAAGTCACGATCACGCTCCCGTCCGGCGCCGCGGCAAGGTATGGTTTATTTTCGGCGCCGTGACCGGGAGCCGTCGTCGCCCACGGCACCGCAAACTGGGCGGCAAAGCGTCCAGAGCCGTCAAACGATTCCACGCGGTTGTTCCAGGTGTCAGCCACGTAGAGGCTGCCGTTCGAGGCAATGGCAATGCCGACGGGCTCGTCAAACTGCCCGGCGCCGGTGCCCCGACTGCCGACGACCTGAATAGGCTTGCCGTTCGCGTCGTATTCGATTACGCGCGCGTTCCCAGTGTCTGTAATCCAGACGTTGCCCGCCCCGTCGAGGGCGATGCTGCGTGGTCCATAGAGGTCGAGCGGGCTGGTTGGACCGCCGGCGGGCGTCCCTTGTCCCCACGTCGCTACCTGGTGAAGGTCTTTATCTAACCGGACGATGCGATGGTTCCAGGTATCGGCGACAAAGACGTTACCCGCCGGATCCACCGCCAGGTCCCAGGGCTGGTTGAACTGAACCGTTCCACCTGGTCCGCCGGTTTGGGCGAGGAACTTACCGCTGGCGTCAAACTTCTGTATCCGATTGTTAATGGTGTCGGCAACGTAGATGTTGCCGCTCATGTCGGCGGCGATGCCCGCCGGATGACGGAACTGACCGGAGTTGAAGCCCGCGGCGCCGATGGTGAGCGTTGAGCCGTTCACGGAGGCCGATGGCAGGGCGGCTGACGCCGTGCCGCTGGCGCAGGTGTTGCCAGACATTCCCTTCCCGGGGATCCAACCGGCGCAAAAGTACGCGTATGCGTCGACCGATCCGAGCGCTAGCTTGCCATCACCGGCCGTTCCGGGGATGGCAAGTGAGACGGGCTGACCAGGCTGCGATTTCGGGCCGGGGCTCACGTCAGACGGCGGGTAGGTGAACCCGTCGCGATGGGTCACATAGGTCCACCAGTGCCGGAATTCGGAGCCATTGCGCAGATGCGCGAAGAAGTTGCCGGCCGTGGTTGCCCGGTAGCCCTCCTCGGGGAACCACCAGCGGTGATGATACCGTTCGCCGGGGCCGAACTGCCCCGGGAACTGGTTGACGACGGCCTGCGCGGCCGGATCATTCACGTTTAGCAGGAGCACCCATGGCGCCGTGATGTTCGAGATACCCGACGGGTTGGTCGCGTACAACGAGAGGTCGGGGAATCCGACCGCGGTGTAATCACGCAGATACCACGCCCACGGCCACGTGAACGAGTCATACCCGTCGACGGTTATCGGCAGCTTGTGGCCAAGCCCTGATTCCAACGCCAGTTGGTCAATCTTCTTCGCGAGCTTGGGCACGTCGGGTGAGGTTTGCGTGTAGATGAGCATCTCATCCGGCGTGTCACCGTGCACCCAGTTCATGCGCCAGTCGTTGCGCAGCGTCAAAATGCCGAGGAAGCCGATGAGCGCTGCGGTTGCGAGCATGCCGCCGATGCGCAGGGCCAACCGGTTTCCGCTCGGACCGCCCCGCCGGCGAGCCTCGAGCATTTGCCTGGTCAGCCACGCAAAAGCTACGAGCGCAGCAGCCAGAAATGCGGCGACTGCGATCAGTTGGATGCTTCCGTTCGCGGACCTCGCAGCAAGCACCAGCGCCAGACCACCGGCGGCCACGCCCACGACGATCGTGATGGCGCCCACGATGCGGCGGACGCCGGCGTCAAGGTTAAGAGTGTGCGCAAAGACATCGTTCACGCCGATGCCGGCCAGCACCGCAACCGGAAGCGCGAGATGTACTGTAAGCCACGGCATCTTCTCGCCGGCGACAGAGAGGCCAAACAAGAACGCCGCCGTATAGAACACCAGGAACTGACGCAGTGAATCGCCGCGCGCCGCCAGGACGAAGCAGCCGATCGCCGCCATGGCTACGGGAGCGCCGTAAATGTGTCCCAGGCGTCCGTCTGCCAGCGGCAGCACAATAACCGCGAGGGCGATGCCGAATAGCAGCAGCGCGAGCGAGTCGATGCCCCGCTTCACCGCGTGTACGAAGAGACCGACGGCGGCAAGGGCGAGCGTAAGGTACTCGTAGGTAGGCATCGTCATCGCGAAGTAGAACACCGGCTGGTTGCCGCGCCGCACGTCTTGCTGGTCGAGCCAGTAGCTCAGCGAGCCCCAAATGCCGCTGCCCCAGCCAAGTGTGTTGGTGAGAAACGTGGTGTACAGCAGAAAGAATGGGATGTAAAAGATGGCCAGACAGATCAGCCAGCGTCGCGCATCCCACCAGATGCCGATCAAGAGCGTCACAACCAGCAGGCTGACGACGGTCAACGTCGCCCCCCGGGACAAGGGCGGGAACAAGAGGTGGCCGAAAATGGAGTAGCCTGAGCCGGCATTGATGTCGTAATGCAGCCGCTTCAACGGAACCGTGATGGCAGCCGAGAACTGCGGCGCTGTCAGCAAACCAAGGACCAGCAGCAACACACCGTTGGCCGGCATTGCGCCTTCCAGGCCATAGCGCTCGCGACGTTTCTCGACCAGCGGCCATAGGCAGGCCAGCAGCCACGCCACCGGCAGCAAGGCGAGAAAGATGGCTGCCCGGCCCACGGGAGTCGTTTGGCGTTGCTCAGTGATCTTCGCCGTGAGATCAGCAGCCAGTGACCCGTTCAGGTAGAGCAGCACGATCAGAGAGATCATGAATGCCGTCTCTTTCGAGACGAACTCCAGCATCAGCATCGCGGCGCCCATGTAGAGGTACCGTTCCTTTAGCGTGGAACGGTAGCGGAAGATCGCGATGATCAGCCCGAGCGTCCAGACCGCGACCCAGGCCTCATTGCGGATGAAGCGGCTGTAGTACAGCAACGAGGGCGAAAAGGCGATGAAGGCGGCTGCAGCGAAGGCGCCAACCCTACCCGTCCACGGCCTAAGCAGTAGCGGCATCAACACGAGGGCCGAGCCGAACAGCGCCGGAGCAAAGCGCGATGTAGCGTCCGACGCGCCAAAGAGCTGGTAGATGAGGGCGGTAATGTGAAAGAGGAACGGCCCGTGCATGAGGGGGTCGTGCACGTAGCCCTTGCCGGTGCTCAGGCCGTAGCTGAAAAGTGCGTGCAAGCTTTCGTCGTGGTGCAGCGCCCGCGCGCCGAGGTCGGTGAAACGAAGCGCGATAGCGACGACGAACAGGCCGACGTACAGGTATGCTTCGACGCTGGTGTGTAGCTCTGCCGCCAGGATCGCGTCCAGCCACCCGCGTAAGAATCCGGGCGTCCCGGCACGGCCGAATTCTCGCTCACCGGCGTACGTGCTCATCGCACCTCCACAAGCCTGACCGTCACGTCCGCTTTATCGCCCCACGCCTCTCGGTATATCCACCACCGTAGCATGCCCGTTCCACTTAATGACCGCGGCGACCAAATGCGCGAGACGGTAGCCGCCTCGCCGGACTGGGCGAAACCGAGCGGAAGTTGCGTGTTGGCGTCGAACAGTTTTGCAGTACCGTGGCCGCCGCTCGCGATGGTGTTGCGTAAATACCATTCCAGAGGAAAGAGCGACTGGTGTGTGACGTCGTCAACTCCTCCGCCGTTTGCCACCAGCAGCTCGCCAAACACCTTCCCTTCCCGCGTCGTGCGCTGACCGGCCAGGAACTCGTCTCCGCCGGAACGCACCGACCCGGCACCATGCAGGTCGGCTAATACCGCGATGAGGGCCACCCCTGCAAGGAGAGGAGCAGCGGTGGCCGCGCCATCCTGCCGCCAGCGAACCAGTGCCCCCCCGGCGCAGACAGCCATCAGGAGCAAGCCTGCCCAGACCTGCCACGCGTTGATCACGTCTGTCGTGACCAGCTCGGCTCCGGCGAGAACCGTGTAGGCCGCGGCGGCGATCAATCCGGCGCCCAGCACAAAGTCGATAGTTTCCGGGCGCGAGACCGCTACGCTGCGAATAATTCGGTCCACCGCGACGCCGGCGATCAAAACCAGCGGCACGAAGGTCAACAAGAGCGATGATGGGTCACGTCCTGCCATGAAGAGGTTGACTGCGGCGCCACCGCCCAACCATACGATCAGCAGCCCAAGGATCGGCCGTTCACGCCAGGAGCCGTCCCGCAAAAGCAGATAGACGCCGACGCCTCCGAGGATCGTTGCCGGCAGCGCGTAGCCGGCGATCACGTCGATCAAGTAATGCCAGGGTGTGCCGGGTCGCGTCGGATTGAAAGCGAGGGACCACGAGGCGGCAGCGGCGGGCCGCAGCCTCGAAAAACCGGTGCCAAAGCGTGAGCAGGCCAGCAGCAAACCGGCGAGAACGAGCGGCAAGGCGCTCACCAACCACGCGCCGGTGTCCCTTACCGCGGTCATGGCTACACGGACGTCGTCTGAGCCTTGCCAGAAGCCCCGTAGCACGAGCCACAACCCAATGAGGAGCATAGCGCCGAGAAAAACGGCGTCTGTGCCCAGACCGAAGCTCAACAGCGTGGCGGCGACGATCAACAGCCGCGGCCGGGGGCGCGCCAGAAAACTCAGAACCACGGCGGCGACCGCGACCGCCAGCGCGGCGCCGAGTGCCTGGCTTCCCACCGTGCGGGCGTCGTAGACAAATACCGGCGATATTGCCGAAAGAATCGCAGCGACCAACACGGGCGCCCTGCCCATGTGGGGCCGAAGGAGCCAGAACGATGCGACCAGGACCATTCCGGCAATGGCCGGCACAATCCGCGCTGCCGCATCACCCGAACCGAAAACGCGGAATATCAGTGCAGTCAGGGCATCAAGAACGCTGCCGGGCCACGCATCCAGGACTGTCCCCTGCGCTGCCGACCACGAGCCCAGCGCTCGCCCGCCTTCAGCCTGAGAGAGCGGCGTCAGCGACAGGCTGAAGATCCGCAAAGCCGCGGCGGCGATCAATACCAGGAACCAGGCGATTAATTCAATGCCCGTCGCACTGAGAGTCGAAGCCGAATCGACCTCTGTGACCGCGGGCGTTATGACCACCGCGCCAGCTGGCGACTTTTCAGGCGTTCCGGTCATCGTCATGGAGCGACCGCCACGAGTGGCGGCGAGCCGATGCGGTAGATCGTGACGGTCGGGCTCTGGAACACGGGTGTTCCCATAGCCGCGAACTTCGCGAACCCCTGCGATCCGTACTGCTGCAGTTCCGGCTTCCCGACGACCACATATTTGATCCCGTACTTCACCACCAGCGGGAATGCGACTGCCTGATCAGGGGTCGTATACATCAGTTGCACGTCGTTTTGCCGCTGGTTCACTTCCTCGGTCGGTATGCCCTGCTGCTCCTGGTGGAATCCCCAATCGACGACGGTCGGCAGCCCTGTGCGGGACGAGACACGGCCGGGCTGTCCATACGAGGGCCCGGCCGCTTCAAGGATCGTCACTACTTGTGGAACGTTGTTGTTCAACCACGCGGAAGCGTTGTATTCGTCGGGATCGCTCTCGCGCAGGCCGGCGAGCCCGTCCAGCGTCTGCGGGCCCGTGAAGCCGTTGGTGCGGTTGAAGCTCGCGTAGAGCGGATAGGCGAGAGCCCCGACGAGTATCACCGCGCCAACAGCGGCACCGGCGGTTCGCCAGGCAATTGCCGGGAATCGCGCGGGGCCGTGCTGCCATAAAGCGTACAGCCCGCCGGCTCCACCGACGACGCTGAGCAGCGTCCACGATGAATACCAGAGCTTGAACGTGCTGTTCGCGCGCGTGCCGCTGGCGTCTTTGATCATGAATAGCTCCGGTCCGTAGACCAGTAGCACCGCTATGGCGGCCGCCGAGAGCAGGAAGAGTCTTCCCTGCCTACCGCCGATGTCATCGCGGTCGAACAGCTCTCCTGCCAACGCTGTCAACGTCGCCGCTAACAGGGCACCGAGCGTGAGCACGGATAGCCACCCCCAGCCCCGGGTCTGCAGCTCTTGCCTCAGCCCAGATCCGCCGTGTGAGCCCAGGATCGTCACTCCCCAGGCCAGCGCCAGCACCGACACGAGGGTGATCATCGTGGCCCCGTACTCGCGCACCGGTCGCCAGCCGCGCTGCGCGAGGCACCAGGCGACGAAAATGGCGGTTGGGAACATTAGCGGCAGCCAGAATATCAGAAGGTGTTGGAAAGGCAGGTAGGCGCCTTCCGGCTCGACGGCGGGGCTTCGAAACGCCACTTCGGTTGCCGAAATGCCCTGGATCCCGCCATGGCCAGTGCTCGCGAAGAACGGCAGCATGAACAACAGCGACAGAATGGCCAGCCCGGCAGCGCACGCACCGGCGCCGATCCAGTCGCGTTCTTCCGATATCGCCGCCCGCGCGACGACCATCGCGCCGATGAGCAGCAGGAAAGGTGGGTAATCCCAGGTATGGATCGCGATCAACGATCCGGCCGCAAGCGCTGCGGCTGCCCATACCAGCCAGCCGCTCCACTGCCAGCGCCGGAGATCGAGGAGCCGGAGCCGGCGATCCAGTAGCTGCTCTCGCACTGATAACCCGTCGCGCCAAACGCCGGGGTGTGGCAGGTGGGTGGCGGTCAACACGGCGAGCGCCAGCCCGGCACAGAGCAGTTTGAACGGCAGGGCGAGCACGTGTGGGTGAACATCGCCGAGCAGAAAGCTGAAAAATGGGAACTCAAGGAAGTTCCACGTCGAGCCCAGGCGGGTCGCCCGCCAGCCGGCTGCATAGAACGACTCGTCCGGCCACCAGTGGGAGCTGTGCCGAGGCAGCAGTCCGCCGTAGGTCGAGACGTCGAGATGCTGGTAGACCCATTGCGGGTTCCAACCATGCACGGCGGCAAGCTCAAACCAACCTTCCAGATTGCCGATCACCATGAGCAGAAGTACGGCGAACAGCCCGGCGACGATCGGCCATGTGTCACGGGCGGTTCCGGACGTGCGAAGCAGGACCGCGGCCGTAGCTGCCACCCCAAACGCCGCCAGCGCCGCCATGCCGCCGACCAGAACCAGCGCCAGGTTGAAAGCGTAGTTAGATGGCGTACCCGTGACCTTTGCCACGCTATCGCCGATCTCGTAACCGAGGTAGTAGTAAGGCATCGGCTTGCCGGCAAACCATGGGTCGGACGGTGCGAAATACACGCTACGGTTGACCGCCTGGTAATTGGCGTACTCAAACGGCTTCTCAGTGTTGGCGATATCCGGCTGATAGGACCGAAGGAATGCGATCGCAAGCATGGCGCCGAGGAAAACAGCCTCGGCTACGACCACGTAGCGTTTCGAAGCTCGCAACCAGTCGGCTATCTCACCGCGGTCGCGCGCGAACAGCCAGGCGCCGACGATCCCGAATACCAAAACGACGGCGACGACTGAACCCGCCGAAAAGGGCAAGACGCCCGCCGTTCCGCCGATCCACAGCACATAGCCGGCCAGCAGCAGGCCGATAATGCGCGAGAACGTATACCCGCGGTCTGGCAGACGACGAAAGATACGAAATGTGAGCGGCAACGTGACCAAGCCGATGATTTCCGAGGCCAGCCACCAGCGAACCAGGTACGCCATCTACAGCACCTATTCGGAGAAGAGCGCGTCGACGAAGCTTTCGGCGTCGAACGGCGCCATATCGTCGGCCCTTTCACCGGTGCCAATGAAGCGCACGGGGATCCGCAACTGGTCGGCGATTGAGAAGACGATACCGCCTTTGGCCGTTCCGTCCAGCTTGGTCAGGAAGATCGACGTGACGCCGACGGCTTCGGCGAACGACTTTGCCTGCAGCAGTCCATTCTGGCCGGTAACCGCATCGATCACGAGTAAGACCTCGTGGGGCGCAGTATCGTCGCTTCGCTGGACAATGCGGTTGATCTTTTTCAGCTCTTCCATAAGGTTTGACTTGGTATGCAGGCGGCCCGCGGTATCGATCAGGACGACGTCGGCGGCCCGCTTCTTCGCCGCTGCCATTGCATCGAAAACGACGGCAGAGGCGTCCTGCCCCTGCTGGTGTGCGATAACCGTTGCGCCTACCCGGTCTCCCCAGAGTTTGAGCTGCTCGATTGCGGCGGCGCGGAACGTGTCTGCGGCGGCAAGAACGACGCGCTCGCCATCCCTGCGGAAGGCGCGAGCCAACTTCGCAATGCTGGTCGTCTTTCCTGCACCGTTGACGCCGACCACGAGGATAACCGCGGGCGAGAACGACCGATCATCATCGCTCTGGTCACCCCAGAGCTGTCCCTTGCCGTCAACCGACTCCAGTAGCGCGATGAGCTGATCGCGGAGCGCTTCTCGCACCTCTTCGGGCTGCTTCAAGCCCTCTTTGCGGACCCGGCTTCGCACCTCGTCGAGTATCATCTCCGTCGTTTCGACCCCCGTGTCGGCGCCGATCAGAATCTCCTCGAGCTCGTCCCATAGGTCGTCGTCGATCTGGGAGCGTTCGAATACGCCGACCATCCGCTGGAAGAATCCGCGCTTGGTGCGTCCGAGCGCCTGCTCGGTTCGCTCGTCGACCGCTTCGTCGAACGCGGGACCTTCTTCGGGTTCTACCGGCTCGGGCTCGACGCCGTCGAGACCATCGATCACCAGGCCGGCCGTCTCCGGCTCGGCGTCAGCGTCCGCAAGCTCGGCGACCGCGATGCCGGTTCGGCTGCATTCAGTGACGTCTGCGCCTTCGCCGACAACAGTGTCGTTGCCCGTGCCATCTTCATTTTCGTTCTGCTTGCGGCGAAAAAGCTTGAACAGGGGAGTGCCTCGGTCGCCAATATTTGCCTGAGCTGCGCAGGGCCGTACGGACCGTTTCGGGGATCATATCAACGGCTTCCGACTTGCAACAAGGCCGGGAGGTGTGCCCGCGATATCGGGTTAGGCGCCTACCGGAAGATCCTCCAGGCGAAGCGACAATACCGTGGAAACCCCGTCGGTGCCCATTGAAATGCCATAGATGGATTGGGCGGCCTGGATCGTGCTGCGATTGTGCGTAATCAAGATGAACTGTGTTCTCCTTGCCAGTTCACCAAGGGCGTCGCCGAAGCGGCTGACATTTGCCTCGTCGAGCGCGGCATCGACCTCATCGAGCACACAGAACGGCGCCGGGTTGGTTTCCAGGAGCGCGAACAGCAGGGCGACCGCGGTCATCGAGCGTTCGCCGCCGCTGAGCAGTTGCAGGTGTTGCTGGCGTTTGCCCGGAGGCTGCGCCAGGATGTCCACGCCGCTTTCTCCGTAGTCCTCCGGCTCAGTCAGCGCAAGCCGGGCGGTGCCGCCGCCAAAGAACGTCTTGAAGTACCTGGCAAAGTCCGCGTTCACCGCGTGGAAGGTCTCCCGAAAGCGATCCCTCACGACACGGCGCAACTCTTCGAGCGCCTCTTGCAACGAGGCTTCGGCCTGCTCCAGGTCCTGCACCTGCGACGTGAGAAAATCGTGACGCTCGCGGGCCTCGTCGTAGTCGGCCTCCGCCTGGGCGTTGATCGGGCCGAGACCGCGGATGCTCCCCCGCAGCGAGCGCACTCGCGACTGCAATGAGGACGGATCGATCCGGTCCTCGCCGACCCCGGTCGTTGCCTGATCGACGCGGGTGGGATCCCCGCCGAAGGCCCTCGCGGCGACCATTTCGAGCCCTGCTTCGGCGGAGGAAAGCTCGTCGGGGCTCTCTATTTCGTCCGCCTCCATCTCCTCGCGCAGGCGATCGATCGCCTGCGCCCGCCGATTCACCGCGGCTTCGGCCTCCATCGACGCCCGTTCAAAAGCCAACAACTCCGTGCGGCCGTGGGTGAACCGCTCGAATAGTTCGCGTTCGCGGCGAGATAGTACAGTTACGCGTTCGCGGATTGGCTGGAGAATGGCTCGTTGCTCCGACAGGGTGTCAGTCCACGACGCTAGTTGGTCGCGGGCCTGACCTTGCTGCTGGACGATCTGTTCGAGCTCAATCCTGCGATTAGCGAGCTCCGCTTCGCGCGTGGCCATCGTGCGCTCAGTTCGTTCCAGCGTTGTCCGGCGCCCTTCGATCATCCGCGCCAGCGCCGTCCGCTGCTGCTCCAATGCCTGGCGAGCCCCGGTTACCACGGCCAAACTGTTGCGCAGCTCTTCCACGGGCACTGCGAGGCCTTCGACTTCGCGTCGTGCGGCTTCCACGCCCAACTGCGCCGATCGCACCCCCAGCGACAGTCTGCGTCGCTCCTCTTCTGCTTCTGCAAGCTCGCGATTCAGTTCCGCCGTCCGGTCAGCAAAGGCCGCGCCGTTGCCGCGCAAGATCGCCGCCTCACCCTGCAATCCCGCGATCGCCCCCGTGACCATTCCTGCCTCGCCCTCGAGCCGTCGAAGGGCAGATTGCAGGGTTTCGATCCGGCTCTCGCCGTCTCGCAGTCGCGCCTCGGCGATACGCATCGCTTCGCGCATGCGTTCGGCATCTTGCTTGCGGGCTGCGTGCGCTTCCCGTAATTCCTCGACCTGCCCGGGCAATTCCTCCAAGTCACGCTCGAATTCGAGCACGAGACCGGCTGACCCCGCTGGCCCCCCGGTGATGATCCCCGTTGGTCGCAGCACGGTTCCGTCCAGCGTAACCGCGGTGCCGAGGCCGCGCCGCAGCATCGCCTGTCCGGCGCGGATGTCGTCGACGACGATCACACGACCGAGCAGCGTGTCGATGAGCTCCCGGTAGCGCGCGTCGCACTTGATGAACCGCGACGCGACGCCGAGCACTCCACGCTCGCTGGTCAGGTTCAAGGCGTGCGACGCCTTCAGTTCGGACATGGGTACAAACGTGGCCCTCCCGGCGCGGCTCTCTTCGAGCACGGCAAGCGCGGCCTGGGCGTCCAACGTCTCAGGCACGACGATCGCCGACAGCTGTTCGCCGAGTGCCGCTTCGATCGCCGTTTCGAGACCCTTTTGAACGCGGATGACCTGCGAGAGCACGGCAACCAGACGTGGGGGCGTCTCCGGTCCGACGCGTTGGGCTGCATGAACCAAAGCGCGCAAGGCGCCATCGCTGTTGCGGTGCTCGTCGCGCAAGCGTGCCAGAAGCTCCAGCCGCGACCGCGCCGCATCAAGCTGGTGTGCTAGTCCGGCAAGGTCCGCGTCGGCACGCTCGGTCGCCTCGCGCGCGAGTTGCGCCTGGCGTCGGGTCGTTCCCTGTTCAACCTGCCGCGCTGCCAGTTCGGCTGCAAACCGCCGCTGGTCTGTGATCAACCGGAGCGCGTCGCCGCCGTGCTTGCGCAGCCGAGCCAGCATCTGGTTGCGGCGGCCGGCGTTATCCTCGCGTTCCCGATCGAACTGGCGCAGCGACCGCTGAACCCTCGTGAGGCTGTCTTCAACGGCGCCGGCCTGACCGCGGGAAGCTCGCAGCAGGTCCTCCGCTTCCGCGAGCCGCCGCCGCTGAACTGCCAGGTCGGATTCGGCTGTAGTGAGCTCTCGGCGGCGTTCGGCGACGGTGTCATCGAGCAGCTCTTCGTCCCCAGTAAGGGCCGACTCCTCCAACGCCCCCGACAGCAGTTCTTCACGCTCGTCAGTAAGTATCGCGAGGTCGTCCGCGATCTCGGAGATCCGCGTAACGAGCACGCGCTTGCGTTCTTCCATCAGCTGTAATTGCTGTTCGATGCGTCGCCGCGCGTCGTCGAGGTCGCGTAGCGCCGATTCCCCAGCGCCGGCCGCCTCGCGCTGTTGTTGAAGCTCAGTCCTGACATCGTCGAGGTCTGATTCGATGCCTTCGGCATCGGACTGCGCTCGCACCAACTCTTGCATCCGACGTTCGTACTCTGAACGCGCGTCGACGAGTGCGGCAGTCCGCTCCCGCCACTGTACCGCGTAGAAACCGTGCAGCGTCTCACCCAATTCGCGCGTCAGGGCGTTATACTGCGCCGCGCGCTTCGCCTGGGACTCCAACTGTTGCAGGCGCGGAGCGATCTCGCCGACCAGTAACCCCACGCGATCGAGGTTGTCGCGCGTCGCCCCAAGACGATCGACCGCGTCCTGAATCTTGATTCGGTGTCGGCGAACGTCCGCGGCCTCCTCGATCAATGTTCGACGCTCGATGGGCGGTAGGTTCAGCACCTGGTCGACCAGTCCCTGGCCCATAATTGCGTAGCTGTTTTGCCCAACCCGGGCGCGGGAAAGTAGATCGACCATGTCCTTCAGCCGCACCCGCGCGCGGTTGACGAGGTACTCGCTGTCACCGGAGCGGTGCAGCCGTCGCGTTAGCACAACTTCGTCAAAGCCGATCGGCAGCCAGCCCGCCGTGTTATCCAGCGCGATGCTCACCTCGGCTAAACCGGCGGCAGGACGGCCGCGACTGCCGGCGAAAATGATCTCGTCGGCCTTACGGGACCGCAGTGCGCGCGGATTCTGTTCGCCGAGCACCCAGCGGACCGCGTCAGCCAGGTTGCTCTTGCCGCTGCCATTCGGGCCGACCAGCGCGGTGACACCGGGTCCGAACTCAAACGAGCTTTTGCCGGCGAAGCTCTTGAAGCCCTGGACCTCGATCCGTTTCAGGTACACCCGCATCCCCCGGGTCCGGTCAGGACCGGCCCTGCGTCAGGGATGTTATAGCATAACAGCTAGCCGGCGTCATCTGTCAGGCGTGTCAGGGCCTCTGCCGCGGCCGCGCGTTCTGCCGTCCGCTTGTTCCGCCCCAGGCCTTCGCCAAGTACCCGGTCGCCAATTTGCACTTGAACTCGATACTCGCGGGCGTGGTCCGGTCCGACCACTGCCACGGTCTGGTAGATCGGGGTCCCACCCACCCGTCCCTGCACCCACTCTTGCAAGCGCGACTTGATGTCCGCAACGTTGCTCGTCGCCTCTAGTTCGGCCAGATCGGCCTTGAG
>DAINSK010000063.1:0-15664 GCA_036741355.1 Chloroflexota bacterium | reverse complement strand
CATCGACGAATACTGCGGATAACGGGCCTCTAACGCTTCGACAGCCCGCCGTTGTTCATTGTTTATCCATACGAGCGAGCCTGTGCCGCGCACCTGCAGCCATCGTAGCCGCGTCCAATCCTCGTCATAGGTATCCACCACAAGACAGACGGCCGGGTTAGCTGCCAGGTCGCGTACCCGCCGCAGCCGCTCACCTGCTACACGCTTGGGTTTTCGGTCCAGCGGCGTGTAGATCAGCCCATCGACGACCGCGAAGCAGACCGGAACGGCGTGCGGTTGTCCGGACTTGTCTACGGTCGCGAGGCGTGCAACTCGGTGGCCGACGAGGTAGGCGACCTGATCGTCGCTTAACATTGCGCATTCCTCGGAGCCCGTCTCGGTCGCGTTTCCGCTTCTCCTGGGCTACAGTGGGCAGCATGAACACGGCCCCGACTCTGCAATCCGGTCAAGTTCGTCTTCATCCCATTCAGCCGTTCAACTTCGAGTACACGCTCACCTACTTTACGCGCCGCGCAGGGGAGCTTGTCGATCGAGCCGAGGACGGTGTATACCGGCGCCTCTTCGTCCTTGGCTGCGGACCGGTCCTTGCAGAAGTGCGGCCTGATGCCGACGGTTCGCTGTCGCTTAACCTCAGACCTCCTGACGGCGTTGCACTGTCTACGCTTGATGCGGGCGCGGCAGCGGCTGCGGTTGCCTCGACGGTCACGCGTACGCTGGGGCTCGCGGACGACCTTGCCCCATTTCAATCGACGACAATCGCTGACCGGGCGCTGGCAGGCGTCGTTTCGCGTTACAGCGGCCTGCGGCTGGTCAGTACCCCTTCAGCATTTGAAGCGTTTGTTTGGGCGGTCGTCGGGCAGCAGATCAGCCTGCACGTGGCGTTTCGGCTCAAAGCGGCGCTCGTGCAGCGCTTCGGCGAAACCGCCGACATCCACAGCGTTCGTTACTGGGCGTTCCCCACGCCCGAATCGCTGGCGATGACGGATCCGGCCGAGTTGGCGTCGCTGGGACTGGGGCGCCGCAAGGCTGAGACGATCGTGACCACTGCAATCGCGGTCGCGAACGGAAGTTTGGACCTGCCGGCGCTCGCGTTGCTGCCGCTGCAGGAGGCGGAGGCTTCACTGGTCAGAATGCACGGTGTGGGACCGTGGACGGCTGACTACACTCTGCTTCGAGGTCTGAGAGTGGCCGACGCCTGCCCCGTCAGCGACATGGGGTTGCGGCAGGCGTGCGGTCGTTTATACGGGTTGGGGCGCAACGCGACGGTCCAGGAGGTAGGCACGTACGCCGAGCAATGGCGTCCGTTTCGGGGATATGCGGCGTTCTTTCTGTGGTTCACGTTGTCGCACGCAAGGAACGAAAATGATGGGTAGCCTGGTGCCACGTTCCGACTTCGAGCTTCCCGAAGGCCTCATTCACCTGGCGCCGGGCGGCGAGTCACCGTCGCTGGGCTCTCATCGGGCCGTACTGGACAAATACCTTGCCTGCAAAGGCACTGGGCCGGCGGGTCAGGAGGTTCGCTGGGAGATGTACCATAGCGCCAAAGCGCTGGCGGCCCGGGTCCTGGGCCTACCTGGGGAAGACTCGATTGCGTACGTTCCCTCGGTGTCCGATGGGATGAACGCGCTTTCCCACGCGCTCCCCGTCTCACCGGGCGATAACGTGGTAATTGAGGACTGGGAGTTCGGCGCCGTCCTGTACCCATGGCTGCACCTCGAAAAACAGGGCGTCGAAGTCCGTCTTGTGCGCCAGCTAGAGTGGACGGCTACTGAACAGGCGTTTCGCGACGCTGTCGACGATCGCACCCGTGCGGTCGCCGTCAGCTACGTCAGCTACCTTACCGGACTTCGGCACAATGTCGAGGCGCTGTCGCGAATCGCGCACGATCGCGGCGCGTGGTTGGTGCTAGACGCGACCCACGGCGCCGGGGTGGTGCCGGTGCCGTCTGATCTGTGCGATTTTGTGCTTTCCGCCTGCTACAAGTGGCTGTTGGGCTGGCACGGCGTCGCACTGCTCGGTTGGAACCGAGACCGCGTGCCTGACGTCGAGCCCGCGCTGCTGGGTTGGCGAACCCCCGCCCGCGTGCCGGACCGGAGTAACCCGAAGCAGTACGAAGGGCAGCAAAACGCCGCTCGCTTTGAAACCGGCAATCCGAGCAACGTCGGCATTTTTGTGCTCGAGACGTCGCTGCGGTATCTGTTGGACACGGGTCTCAACCGCATCACCGACCATGACCTGGAATTAAGCGGGATGCTCAATCGCCGGCTGCGCGACCTGGGCTTCGACGTCTCCACACCGGATGATCGCGCCTATCGGGCCGGCAATACCTGCTTTTGGCATCCAGAGCCAGAGGCAATGGCGCGCCGTCTCGCTGAGGACGGAATCTGGGTGAACGGCAGCGACAAGCGTATCCGCATCGGCACCCACCTCTGGAGCGATGAGCATGACGTCGATGCAGTCGTCTCGGTATTGCAGCGGGTGAGCGCCTGACCCAAAAAGCAAAGGGAGCGCCACCCCTGCGCTCCCCCTGCCCGGCTTCGGTAGTGCTTGGTTACCGTGCGGACCGAACCCTGGCCGCACGGCGACACGTCCGTAGCTCTCGCTGAACCGGCGAAACGACCGGGCTGATGCGCCCGCCGGTTCCGTACTAGCGTATGGCAGGGCGGCGTGTGGGGTAATGCGGAAGTTGGCGCCAATCTTGTAGGGTTTTTCCTGACACGCCCGCCGCAGCGAGGGTCGTGGGGCCTCACGATTGAGCGTCCGGCGGATCTCCCGACGTAGTGTATCAACCATCGCGATGGCCGATTGGGGGTCTCGGCGGGGCATCGCCCGGCGGTTAAAACCGCAGGCTCATGTAACGAAACCGGCCGCGGCCGGTTCGTGGCCCGGGCCAGTTGGCAGCCCGCGGAGGCGGGCTTTGTTGCTCAAGCCTGCGACTTTAGTCGCCGGGCGGAGGCGAGCGTGCAGCACCGGCCCGACTGCCTACTGCCGACTGCACACTGCCGGCGGCGCAGCCGCCTATGCCTGCAGCAGGCCGTGGCGGAGGGCGTAGCGGACGAGCTCGGCCCGGCTCTGCAGCCCGAGCTTTTCCATGGCCCGGCGCCTGTATGTCTCGACTGTCTTGGGGCTTAGAAAGAGGCGCTCGCCGATCTCACGCGCGTCATAACCTTCGGCCGTTGTGCGGAGCACCTCGCGTTCGCGCGGGCTGAGCTGCTCGAAGGCATCGCTCGGCTCGCTCTCGCCTACACGATGCAGGTAGTCGCGCACGAGCAGCGTCGCCGCCGACGGTGGAAGATAGGCTTCGCCTCGGTACACGGCGCGAATCGCCTCGATTAACTCTTCGTCGGCGGCGTCCTTCAGCAGGAACCCGGAACCGCCGGCACGCAGCACCGGCAACAGATACTGGCCCTCAGCCTGCGCGGTAAGGATTAACACGCGCACGGGTAATCCGCTTTCGGCGATGCGCCGCGTCGCGTCGAGACCGCCGCCTTTTGGCATCGCGAGGTCCATCAAGACGATATCGGGACGCAAACGCCGCGCCTCCACAACAGTCTCTTCACCGTCTCCTGCCTCGCCAACCACGTCGATGTCTGGTTGGGTTCCCAAAAGCATGCGCAGGCCCGCGCGCACCAACCGGTGGTCGTCTGCCAGGAGCACCCGGATGCGGCCGTGCGATTCCATCGGGTGCTCAGCGGCCATCCAGCGGAGCCTCCGCTCGCAGCTCCGTGCCGTTCCTGCCGGAGACGATAGTGAGCACACCGCGGACAAGGCCCATGCGTTCACGCATACTGTACAAACCTACCCCCGCGGGCGTCGCGGTCACGTCAAATCCCTGGCCGTTGTCGTGGACGGTGAGCACGGCGAGGTGCTCGGAGCACGTGAAGCGTACGTTCACACTCCCGGCTCCGGCGTGCTTGGCAATGTTCGTGAGCGCCTCCTGCGCTACGCGAAACAGCGCTAATTCGGCCGGCGGCGGCAGTCGGTCGAGAGCGCAGGTGTGACCGAACTCCACGGGAATGCCGGTTCGCCGCGAATACTCCTGGATATGCCAATCCAGCGCCGCGACGAGGCCGAGGTCGTCGAGCGCTGAGGGTCGAAGCTCGCGCGCCAGCCTGCGCACTCCGTCGAGACTGCGGCTGACCTCTTCCCGGATCTCCGCGAGCGCGCGGCGCACCTCCGGTCGTTGCTCGCCCTGTTCGAGCACTTTGGCGTACAGCAACAGCGACGTCAACGATTGGGCGGTGTCGTCATGCAACTCGCGCGAGATGCGACGGCGCTCCTCTTCTTGTGCGGTCAGGACCTGGGCCGCGAGCAGCGCCTGGCGGGTACGCGCGTGTTCCAGTTCGTCGAGCATAACGTTCAGTGTCTCGCCGACGCGTTCGATCTCCAGGTCGGTCAGCATTCCTGTGGGGACGCGATCGCCAGTATGTCCCGCGCGCACCGCCTGGATCGTCCGTTCGATGCGATGCAATGGAGCGAAGGCAGCCCGCAGGACGAGCGCGTTGACGAACACGCTGATCACGACCCCCGTCGCGACGAACGCCGTCATGAGCTCCATGACAGAGAGGCCAGGGTTCGCGCGTACTCGCGTGGCCGTGATCGCCGTGCCGGCGAGCGCCCCTAACACCACGATCAGCGAGTTGGCAACGAGTACTTTGTAGAAGATTGGAAGTCCGAACAGCGTCCTTGCCGCCGTGTGAAGGCGGGACCGTGGTGCGGTCCTGTGGGCAAATCGGGGAGATGGGCTGTCCATGTCAACGGTAGTGTAGCAGTTGCCCTTTCACCGTCTGTTACCGGCCCCCTGGTGGAGAAGAGCACTGCTATGGTCCACAATGAGAGTCACGTTCTTGCAGTGACCTTGTTCCGACCGGCGCAATAGCTTCGCGGTCATGAGGGGGATGAAATGGCAAAAAAATGGATCTTCGGCGGAATCGTCCTGAGTGGAATCGTCGCGGCCATCCTGCGGAAACGAAAGTCCGGCTACGATTGGGATGAGATCGATTCGGCGGGAGGCGATACGTTTGGCGAGCGTAGCCCTCAGTCGCCCGAGCAGAAGATGAGCGAGGCGAAGACAGAGCACAACGTAACGCCGGAGGAGCTTGGCACTGCTTCCCGCGTCGAGACAAGTTTTCCGGACATCGAGAAGGCCTGGCCCGGCATTACGCTCGCTGAAATCAGGACCGTCGAAGGCGACCTCGACAGGCTGGCGCAGTTGATCGCAGATAAAACCAGCCAGCCAACGGAAGCGGTTCGCAAGCGTCTCGACGAGATCATCGGGCAAGACGCGCCGGAGGGCGTCTATCCGGCGCACTAGGAATCAGCCGAGACTGCGCTCCTCACTGCGTAACCCGCGCGGCCTCCTGCGCACCGATGCCGCCAGACCTCCGCAAGGCTCGGCGGCCGGCCACCGACGGGGGCGGCTCAGCTTTGCCCCGCCGCCTGCTCACCGGCACGTAGTTGCGCCGCTCCGGCCCGGTGTAAACCTGTCGCGGCCGCGCAATCTTCTGCTCGGAGTCCTGCACCAACTCCAGCCATTGCGCCATCCAGCCCACCGTGCGGGCGATCGCGAACAGCACCGTGAACATCTCCGATGGCAGCTTCATCGCCTCGTAGATGATGCCGGAGTAGAAGTCCACATTCGGATAGAGCTTGCGCCTGATGAAATACTCGTCCTCGAGCGCGATCCGCTCCAGCTCCAGGGCGATGTCGATCAACGGGTTGCGCCCGGTTACGGAGAAGACCGCGTCGGCGTTCGCTTTTACAATGCGCGCCCTCGGATCGTAGTTCTTGTAGACGCGGTGGCCGAAGCCCATCATCAGGTTCTCACCGGCCTTCACCCGCTTTATGAAGTCCGGGATGTTTCTAATGCTGCCGATACTACGGAGCATGTTTAACACCGCCTCGTTGGCGCCGCCATGGAGCGGACCGTACAGTGCGGCGATGCCTCCGGCGATGGCGGAATAGGGATCCGGTTGGCTGGAGCCGATCGCCCTCACGGCATTGGTAGAGCAGTTTTGCTCGTGGTCGGCATGCAAGATGAAAAGCACGTCGAGCGCGCGTTCGAGGATGGGGTCCGGTTTGTACTTCAGCTCACTCATCTTGAACAGCATGTTCAGGAAATTACCGGCGAAGCTGAGGTCGTTGTCGGGATAGACGAACGGTAGCCCCAACGCATGGCGATACGCATATGCGCCGAGCGTCGGCATTTTTCCGATCAACCGGTACGTTTGGAGCATTCGCGATTCGGGATCGAAGATGTTGTGGGCGTCCGGATAGAATGTGCTAAGCGCCGCCACGGTTCCCATCAGCATGCCCATCGGATGGGCGTCGTGGTGGTAGCCGGACATGAAGCTCTTGATGTTCTCGTGGACCATCGTGTGGTGCGTAATGTGCCAGCGCCAGGTCTCGAACTGTTCTTTGGACGGTAATTCGCCGTTGATCAGGAGATAGGCGACCTCTAGGAAGGTGCTTTTCTCGGCGAGTTGCTCGATCGCGTAACCGCGGTACTCGAGGATACCCTTGTCACCGTCGATGAACGTGATCTGGCTCGAACACGAAGCGGTGTTCATAAAAGCCGGGTCGTAGCTCATCAATCCGAAATCTTCGGGATCGACCTTGATCTGCCGCAGATCGCTGGCGTGGATTGTGCCGTTGGCGATCTTAAGCTGGTATTCGCGGCCGGTGCGGTTGTCGACGATCGTCAGGGTCTCCGCCGAGGCCGCCGTAGTTGTCCGGGTCGGAGCCTTCTCGGTGGTATTGGTAGTCATGCTGTCTCCCTTGCTTCCCTAGGGCTACACTACGACCACCGGCTCACGACGGCAATAGGCAACCATCAGCACTTGACACGATGAGCAGATCAAAGGCCAGCGGGCCTGTCAGGGCACAACGTCGGGCGCTGCGAAGGATAGCCGCCGGGTTGCTTTCGCTCCTGCTGATCACGCTGATTCTGATGTTCATCTCGCCGCAAACGCGTCTGGCAGTCCGAACGTTCGCGTTGCTGCCGTCGTTTTTCGCGTCGCTCCCCGGCTCTCCCATCGACCTGGTCACGCCGGCTCCGAGGCGAGAGGTTGTAGACCTCGCTCCGGTGGACGGGTACGTTCGCGCTCACATCTACCGGCCGGCGCACGGGCGCAATTCGGCGCTCGTTATTTCGCTTGGCATCGACCCCGCGCCCCCCGACGACCCGCGGGTTGTGCGGTTGATGGATGGGATTGCGCGCAGCGGGATTGCGGCGGTATTGATCGAAAGCGAAGCGTTGAACCAGGACCAGCTCTTTCCCGACCTGCCAAAAGCGCTGATCGAGGGGGTGCAGTTCATACAGCGACAGCCATATGTGCGCACCGATCGCGTCGGGCTATTTGGATTCTCCATCGGCGGCTCTCTGGCGCTGACAGCGGCGGCCGATCCCACTATAGCCGAACAGCTGCGGCTGGTGGAGGCGTTCGGAAGCTATGCGACGCTGGATGATGCCATCCTCTCGATTGCGACGCGCACGCTGGACGACAGGGGAGCGGTGCGACCATGGCAACCGCTCGCAGATGCCATGCAGCATCTCGCAAGCGCGTTAATCGGCGGAATCTCCGATAGCGGCGAGGCAGCCGCGTTACGGGCGTGGCTCGTCGATGGAACTGGGGCAGAACCGGACCCGGAGGAGCTTTCCGACGAAGGGCGGGCGATTGAACGGCTCATGACATCCCGCGATCGCCCCACGGCCGCGGCGCTGCTCGACGAATTGCCGGCTCGATTCAAACAAGATGCCCAGTCGCTTTCTCCATTAGTTTCAATCGGCCGTATCCGCGCCCGGCTGTTCATCATGTACGATGCGAACGACCCGCTTCTGCCCTACACGGGCTCTCGAGATCTATGTACGGCGGCATCGAATGCGGGTCTGCGTCCGTACTGTTCGCGGTTCGCGATCTTTCAGCACGTAGATCCAACGCGTGGCGGCAACCCGCTGGCAGTTGGTCACGATCTGGTCGAGCTCTCCATGCACGCGTTCGCCGTTCTGCGACGGCTGCAGTAAGAATGGGTAATTCGTTTCGTTCGCCAGTAATCCGAAGACATTACGAGCGAAGTGCGGCTGCTCCGCTATACTTCATCTGTTGCCGATGCGCGTGCAATGACGGCCGTGGCGATGGTGGTGGTGTGTGAGGGGCTTGCCTCGTCGGTGGTTGTCGTGTCTGCTAATTGCAGCAACCGCTATATCTCTTGCGTGCAGTAGTTCGAATTCGGCGTCGCCCACGGCGCTCGCCGGAAGCAAGTTATCCAGCAAGCAAACCGTCGAACAGAGCGATACCTGTGCGCCCGAGGCGAACCCGCTGGCGCTGGTCTTGCCTTCGCTGGTGCGGATCTCCACCCTACCCGACGCTACTGGCTCGTTTTCAGCGGGAACAGGAATCATCATCGACCAGGGCTGGGTTCTGACAAACCAGCATGTGATTCAGAGTGCAACAGACGGCATCGTCAGGCTGAACTACGGAGACGGTCGCCAGAATCCCGGGAAGGTGATTGCATCGGATTCTGACCTCGACCTGGCACTGGTGAAGAGCGACACGGGTGATCTGCCCGCCGTGAACTGGGGCGACGAAGGACATTTACAGCAGGGCGCGGTCCTGTTCGCCGTGGGGTTTCCGCGCGGCAGCTCCCGCCCGTTTCCTACTCAGGGGCGATTCGTGCAGACGATCGTCGACCGAGCAACCGGCCAAGCGTTCATCGAGAGTGACGTTCCGCTTGAACATGGCGACAGCGGCGGACCGTTACTCAATCGCTGTGGACAGGCCATTGGCATCAACACGGCGCGCATTCAAGGCGGCGCCAGCAGCCAGTACGCTGGGCTTTCGATTCCGGGCTTCGGCGCTCGCCGATGGGCCACGCGAAACCGCCCGTAACAGGCGGGCCGCCCGGGATCAGCGCACTCCCTTCCTTATGCCCAAACAACCGAACGCTCGGCCTCGACAAGAGGCTGGGCGTTCGGCTATGCGTCGATATATCGATTCCGCTCAACGCTTACGGTACGAGTACCGGATCGCGCTGTAACCGCCGACCACAAGGACTACTGCCACCAGGACAGCCAGGAGCCTCGCCGTCGAGAGATTATCTCCGGTCGCCGGGAGTGCCGCGGCTGCTGCAGGCGTGGCGGCCCGGGGTGCACCGGCCGCCGGGCTCGCTTGGGCGGATGCTCCGACCGTGAAAGTTACGGTCGCCTGGACGTTCGGGTTGTACGGCGTGTGGTCGAAATGTCCGAGCACCACCCAAACGGTGTGCGAACCTGGTGCGAGGGTCGGGAGCGCCTGGGTAGTTTCGCCGCTGTGAATGATCTGCGGATCCCCGCTGGGAATCGCCTGTCCTTGCTGGACGATTCCTGACGGGTTCTTGTCCACGAAGTAATGCAGGTGTGAAGAGTTGGGATCGCCCGCGGCCACCGCCTTGATGTTAGGAACGCCGGTCAGATTGACGGTTACGCTCACGGGGTTGGTGGCCGCGGCGCCGTTGGCCGGCGAGGTAATTGACAGCGTGGGGTTGGCTTGCGCCTGGGCACCGTTGAGCAGCGCGAAACTGCCGAGCCCCACGCCCAGAATAATTGCCGCGACGCCTGTCGCCCTCGGAACGAAGCGCATAATTTACTCCTTACGTATGGGGATAAGACTCATACTTTAGCGTAGGGACCATTCCGCCAGCGAGCAAGCGGCCGAAAGCGCAACTTGCAGCAGAGATAACTCCGCGGCAGCATACGCTTCACCGTCGAGACGGTCATGGGTTCCCGCGCTGTTCGTAACGAGGACCAGGCAACCCGCACGCATGCCTCGCAATGCAGAGACCGTGAATAAGGCGCTGGCCTCCATCTCCAACGCCAGCACGCCGCGCGACGCCCAACGACGGCTGTCCTCTGCATCCTCCGCGTACAGGGCGTCGCCGGTAGCAATTAGGCCCACATGGTGGGGCGCGCCGGCTGCCTTGCACGCTTCGACGAGAGCCGAGACGATGGCGAAGTCGGCGACCGGGGCGTACGGCTCGCTGCCCACGTAGGCCCGGGTCGTGCCGTCAAGCGGTACGCTCGCCGTGGCCACGACGAGATCACCCGGCTTGACGGTCTCTCCAGCGGCTCCGGCCGTGCCGACGCGGATCAAGACACGCGCCCCAAGCATCGCCAGTTCTTCAGCCACGATGGCGGCTGACGGCCCGCCTATTCCGGTCGTCTGGACGGAGATCCACTTGCCCCCCGCGGCGCCGGTAAAGCCGAGCAGGCCGCGGTTGCGGTTGTAGCAGGCGCTATGTTCGAGCATCGTGGCGAGCCGCTCGGCGCGACCCGGGTCGCCCGGCAGCAATACTACTGACGCAACTTCGCCGGCGGAAGCGTGAATGTGGACGGGCACGATCTACTTCACCTCGGCGAAGACGCGGAAGCCGTAGTCGTTGTACTCGAACGCCGGAGGGATAGCGCTGCGGGCGGCGCAGCGGCTGATCTTAACCTGATGGCGCCAGGCGCCGCCGCGCGAAGACCGGCGATTACCGTCTTCGGGACCGCGCGGGTCGGATTCCGGCGAGCATGCGTAGTAGTTCGCGCTGTACCAGTCGCTGCACCACTCGTGTACGTTCCATCCCATACCGCTGATGCCGAATGCGTTCGTCGGTCCGCCCGCGGCCGGCGCAGTTCGATCCATCCTTTGATCAGAGAGCAGGAGGCCGGACGGCGCCAGCGGCATGTCGTCTCCCCACGGATACAGGCGGCCATCCAGCCCTCCCAGAGCGGCGTGTTCCCACTCGGCTTCCGTTGGCAGCCTGAAACGGAGTTCGGTCTGATCGCTCAGCCACTCGCAATACGCCGCAGCGACGGCCCATGGCACGCCGACGACCGGTTGATCCGGACCGTTGAAACGCTCGTCTTCCCAAAACTTCGGCTGCGGCTGTCCCGCGGTGACAAAGCAGCCGTACTGGCGGTTACTGACGGGAAAGCGCCCAGCAGCACACGGCCCCACGTACACGCGGTGCACGGGACGTTCGTCGGGCCTGCCGGTCTCACTACCCATGAGAAACCACCCGCCGGGGACCGGCACCGTGAGGGGAACTATGACGCTGGTTACGGAGCGCGAGTCGGAACCCATCGCGTAGAGATCTCCGGGCAGTTATCGATCCGTGGTAGATCAATTGTTGCTTGACATGGCAGAGCGTACCACGGGCAAGTATCGAGAAATCCGAAGCCCCTTCAGCCGGCGCGTTGCGGAGGCATCGGTCTTCTCCCGTACCAAAGGACTGGATCCCGGCGTGTCTGGAGTTCGTATACGCGGTAAGCTGAGGGCGCGATGATACACGTGTACAGGGCGCGCCGGGACGAGAGGCGGGCCCCATAGCGAGGAGTACGGCAATGTTGATCGCTCTGGTGGCGATCCTGGCGTTCCTGTTAGTGCTGTTCATGGTGCTCAAAGTGGTGGCGGTGTTGGTGGGGCTGGTCTGGTTGTTACTGATTGCAACCCTGTGCGGCGCGATCGCAGAAAGCATGCTGCACTATCGTGAAGGCGGTATCGCCGCTACAACGGGTGTCGGTCTGATCGGCGCGGTCATCGGCGTCGTCATTGCCAAGGTGCTCCACCTTCCGACGCTGGTTTCGATCGGCCATCTGCCGGTGGTCTGGACCGTCGTCGGCTCGTTCGTCCTGGTGTCAGGGCTCAAGGTCGTCACTCCGAATCGACGGCTGCAGGGTCGCAGGGATGTCGCACCCTGGTAGTCCAACCTCGACATACAAAGCCGAACGCCGGGCGGAAATCATCCGCCCGGCGCTTCTTATGCAGGCGTTTTTAGGGCACGCCTATAGACCTAGTGTTCAGTGAGCGCTCCGGTGACTGACTACTGTTGCTGTTCCGCGGTGTAGAGCACCTGGAACGACGGATTCAGCATCTGGAGCCGGCTGACCAGCGCCAGCACCCTGCCGAGATCCTGGTTCGGCACGCTCAATTCCACCCCGTCGGTCGGCGTCGTCTGGAGTCGCACGCGGTACATTCGCTCCTCCTGCTGCCGCTCTCAATCCGGCGGTTTCCGGAGCCGACTCGGCACCGCCCCGACACACAAAAAGCCGCCGACGGATCGTCTCCGTTAGCGGCTGCTACAGATATCGGCGGCACTGTATCATCGGCCTCCAGCGTCATGCGCCGGTTCGCGGCAGATCTACAAGAACAGTATCTCGCCCGGGGACGGCCCTGACAAGGTATAAAGTCGTAAGCACTCAAACATTTGTCTCGCCGGGCCCGCACCACGCGGTTTCCGGTTCGACGCGCCCATCGGCAGCCTTTGTGCCTTCTTCAAAAGAGGCTGCGCGACCGGCAATGACCCGCAGAAGGCTGGCCCTCACCCCAACCACTACCTCTTCCGCAAGCACAGATTCCCACACACGCCCATTCGCCGCGATGGTACACGCCTCCCAGAGCACCGACCGTTCCAAGAAGGCTCTTGGGCCTATGCGGCAACCGGCGCCGATCGCGACCGGCCCGCGAATGACGGCTCCCGACTCGACCGTCACTCCTCTTCCGAACAAGACCGGGCCCTCGATCGACGCATCGGTGGCGACGTGCGGCGCGCTTTCCACATTTGGCTCAGTTTCAGCACTCAGGAACGGCGTGCCCGGCCAGGAGACCAGTGGTAACTCCCGTAGCCCTGGTTCTTCCAACAATCGTAACTGAGCCGCCAGGTATCGCTCGGGGGTGCCGATGTCCACCCAGAAGCCGTGTCCCCGGTACGCCTGCACGCGTTCGCCCGCGGAGATAAGTTCGGGGAAAAGCTCTGTTTCCACCATCGATCGCCCGCCGGCAGGGATGCGGTCCAGGACGCGCGGCTCGAACAGCCAGATGCCGGCGTTGGCCCAGTTGGAAGGCGCAGCGCCGGCTGGTGGTTTCTCAACAAAGTTTATGATGCGCCCGTCCTCGTCCAGCACCGCTACGCCGAATGCCGATGGGTCCTTGACTTCCATCAAAGCGATGCTAAGCGCGGCGTCAGTTTGTTCGTGTTGGCGGCGCATGCTGGTCAGATCGAAATCGGTGAGCACGTCGCCATTGACGGCAAAGAACGGCCGCGCCAGACCAGGTGCGAACTGCTTGATCGCCCCGCCCGAGCCGAGCGGCTGCGGCTCGACGACCATGTCGAGCCGCACTCCCCAGCGGCTGCCGTCCCCGAAGTAGCGTTGGATTGGCTCGGGGTGGTGTCCGAGAGCGAGCGCGATCTCGGTGACTCCGTTGCGGCGGAGATACACGAGCATGTGCTCCAGATACGGACGGCCGAGGATCGGTACCATCGCTTTGGGCGTTGTGTATGTCAGCGGTCGCAGCCGCGTACCCTCACCGCCCGCCAGGATAATAGCCTTCAACCAACGCCTCCGAGGCGGGCGCCGAAATCGATAAACGGAACCGGAGACACCACGCTGATCCTAAGCTTCACCGACGTGCATGGCGACGCCCGCGGGTCCAATGAACCGGTAGCGTGCGCTGCGGAACCCCGCCTGAATAAGGGCGCCGCGCAACTCGTCCGCGTCCAGGAACCGCCCAACGGAACGCGGTAAATATGAGTATGCCTCGGGATCGCCTGAAATGCGGCGTCCGACCCACGGGATGACCCGCTGGAAATATACATTGCTCAGGGCTGTGAGCATGCCCGACTCCTGGCGGGTGATCTCCAGGCAAACGAACCTGCCGCCGGGTCGGAGGACACGCCGAGCCTCGGACAGTGCGGCAGAGACATCTGGGACGTTTCTCAGCATGAATGCGGTGGTTACTGAGTCAAAGCTGGCGCTGGCGAACGGCAATCTCGTCGCGTCGGCGAGACCGAACGCTACGCCCGCGGCCGCCGGTTTCCTCACGGCAAGTTGCAGCATCGGCAGCGCCACGTCGAACCCGCACACCAAACGTGACCCAGGTTGTCGGGCGAACGACAGCGCAAGGTCGCCGGTACCGGTGCCGATATCCAGCACCGAGCCCGCGCTCAACGCGAGCGCCTCGTGCACCACGACCCGGCGCCAGCGCACGTCCATGCCGCCGGTCATAAGCCTGTTCATGAGGTCGTACCGGCCGGCGATGCGACCAAACATGGCGCCTACTGCACGCGTCTGCGACCGTTTGTCGTCGTGAACCGGGTCGGACATCACCGCTCCCATTAACCGATCTAAGGATCCCTCCTGCAAAGCGAGAAACGAAAGAGGCCGCTCGACATTGAACGGCCTGCATTATTAGATGTGTTCAAACGACCGCTACGCGCTTTCCGTCACCCTCGAAAATCCGAGAGCCGCATTGCTCTTTTCAGTTACCGTATCGGGTAGCGTCTCCGCCGCCAGTCGGCGCAGATTATTCAAGGAACGCGCGATGTCGCGGGCTATCAGCAGGCGAACCAGCCAGCCCGGCGCCCGGTGCTCGGCGTCCGCATCGAAATCGAAACGCGCGGTGACGCGTGTCCCCGATTTCGTCTCGCTGAAAGTCCAGATCCGTTCGCCGGGCGGGAAGATCGGCAAGAATGCTTCGTCGACCGCCATCGCCGACCGGTGTGGGGCGTCGAACGCCGTAACCCCCGCCTCCGATACGCAACGAAATATGGGCGTTCGCCAGGCGATCGTGGCCTGGGTGCCGGGAACATGCTCGCCGTGGAGCGTGAGCTCGCTAACGCGAACGTCCCACCTGGGGCGCAGTTGCGTATCGTGTACCAATTACCAGACAAACTGGCGGGGCGCTTTGACTTCGATCGAGCGTTCGACGTGCATCCAAAATCCTCGTACGTGAACCGACGGGCCATTCGGCGCAATAGTATTGTAACAGCACATCCGTCGGATTACCAGCCGGTGGATCGCATAGGCCGTCGCGCCGGCTTCGCTGGGGAAGCCGCCGGTCACCTTGCGGTGGACCACGCTCGGCCGCCCAATGCGCTACACTCAGCGCATTCGGGGCGAGGAATGCTTTGACGCTCGAACCGAATGCCCGACGACCGCACATGCCCGCCTACGGCATCCTCCCAGCCACACAAGGAACTGGTCTACTGCCATGGACCTGGGCCGTCAAGCGGTTGACGCGGTCGCACGACTACTGGCTGGCAACGGTCTGGCCTGACGGGCGTCCACACGTCATGCCAGTCTGGGGAGTGTGGGCTGAGGACGCGTTATGGTTCAGTTCAGCGAAGAACTCGCGCAAGGCGCGCAACCTTGCGAACAATCCGCGGGCCGTCATGACGACCGATGATCCGCTGCAACCGGTGGTCGTCGAGGGCGTAGTGCACCTGGTTTCCGCGCATGAAACGATCGCGCAATTCGCAGCATGGGTCGACGGCAAGTACCAGACCAATTATGGCGTTGAGTTCTTCGGCTCAGAGGCTAATGGCTGTTTCCGGTTGTCTCCCTCCTGGGCGTTTGCTCTGAACGAAGACGACTTTATCGGCTCGCCAACCCGCTGGACGTTCTCAAAACCACCATGAGGGACGAAACTGTAGATTGATACGGCGATCCAGCAGTTTGTGGTTGGGGAACAATCGGACGAGCGAACTGTAGCATCGCGCAGCAACTAGTCGCTCAGGTTGTACGTCAGCTCTTATTGTTACGCCTCGGCGGCGACGAGGACTTTGCCTTTGGCGCGGGCGCGTTCGTGCATTTTCAGCAATCGCTTGCGCAGGCGTAGCGATTTGGGCGTCACTTCCAGTAGTTCGT
>DAINSK010000062.1:0-16038 GCA_036741355.1 Chloroflexota bacterium | reverse complement strand
CCTTGTATCTTAGCGGTCCGATAAACTGCATCCTGGGAACTGGTTGGAGTCAGGGTGCTGCGACAGGCCGTCCCCCCTCAGGTCGTGAGAGACCGTGAGATAGCTAGGCCGTCGCAGCTCGCCCTCCTCGCCAGCCCGGACAGTTGCCAGGGCCACCGAGCCCGTATCTACAAGGCCGGGAGACAAGGAGGCAGACCCATGACGACCCGATCAACGACCACGATCTGCTGCGTCGGCATCGACGTCGCCAAAGCGACGCTGGATGTGGCCCTGGGCGAGACGGCGCCGGTGTGGCAGGCGGCCAATGCGCCGGATGGCATCGCTGCCGTCGTACGCCGGGTGCAGGCGGTGCAGGCGAGCCTGGTGGTGCTGGAGGCGACCGCGTTGCAGCAGGAATGGCGTGACCGGGCAGGCGTAGATATCCAACTTGAGCTCGTGGACCCGGCGACACTAGCCTCGCGCTGCGCAAGCGGGGCATTCGATATCGCCCTCGATTTGCCCAATTAAGCGCCCCCGAGGCCGCAATCTTGTTCTCTGGCCGAACAGCGCCACTGTGCAAAAAAGAACCGATTGTTTCACACAGCACCGATGGCCCGAGGGCCCTGACCGTTTACACGTGGCTTCCCTAATCCAGGCCGTCACGGCCCCTTTCTCGAAGTCTATGTCTCATAAAGACACTTCTCAAACGAGTTCTGAGACAACTGGTCAGGCACATTCGCAGTTCTGGGAGGCGAGTGCGCTTCCGACCGCTGCCGGCATATCCTCCTCAGTAACCCTTCTGCTTATCGATCACGCCTTCCAGGGGCTCGTTCGCGAGAAAGTGGTCCAGGTTGCGGCGAAAACGCTCGACGATGCGGTCGCCACGGTGCGGAGACGCGCCCGCGACGTGTGGAGTGACGACAACGTGAGGATGGTCCCAGAGGGGGCTGTCCGGCGGCAACGGTTCTTCTGGAGTCACGTCGAGACCGGCGGCGCGTAAATGGCCGCTTTCCAGCGCGGCCAGTAATGCGTCGCCGTCCACGATCTCGCCGCGCGACACGTTGATAAGCACGCTATCCGGCTTCATTGCCGCAAATGCTTCGGCGTTGAACATCCGCCGTGATTGGTCGGTCAGCGGTGCAGAGATGAATACCACGTCGCTTTGCGCCAGCAGATCGGGGAAACGATCCAGACCCCAGCAGGCCTCGACTTCCGGCGGGACCGCGACCGGTTCGGGGTCGACCGCGATTACCCGCATGCCGAACGCCTTTGCCCGGTGAGCGATCTCGACCCCCGTTCCCCCGAGCGCCACGAGTCCGGCCGTCCTGCCGCCGAGCTCCCAGGAGCGGAGGCGAATGGGGATGCGGGCATTCCAGCGGCGCTCGCGTAGAGCGATGGCGACGCCCCTTGTGACGGCGAGCAGGAGCGCGAACGCCTGCTCCGCGAGATGCGGTCCGACAAGGGCCTTCTCGCTGGTCAATACCACGTCACTCGTCACCAGCGGGCCCTGCACGTAGCGGTCAACGCCGGCGCCGACCGACTGGATCCAGCGGAGCTTGCGGGCGTGGGCGAACAGCGACGGAACAAGGCCGCCGAAGGCGATGTCCGCTTCGACGACCGCAATCACCTCATCTTCGCGTGACTGCGGCAGATCGACCGTCAAACCAGCGTCGGTAGCGATCTTACAGACCGACCTTATGTGCCGTTCTTCGACCTCCGGAATAACGATGCCCGAACGGACGACCACCAGCTTCATCTCTCCACCTCGCCGCAATATCGCGCCTATGGTGCCGCATTCGAGCGCTGGAGACGAGTGTCCGGCGCGGCCGGATCAGTGCACGGAGCTTCCACCCGGAACGGGTGGCCTGGCTTCCCCGGGGTTACCCAGTTCCGCCCCATCGCGAAACACGCGCAGAACGGAGCCGGGCCAGCCCCAGACCACCACAGCGTCTTCGCCAGGGCTCAGTTCCGGACCATCGCCACTGGGTCCCTGTCCCACGATATCGAGGCACGTGCCGGGGGGGACTGAGTAGGTTTCGCCCCACGGTTCGAGAACCAGCGTGATCTCAGAGTCATGCGGGTTGGTTATCTTGAAGTGAATGCGCTGCTCTGTCTCAGTCACCATCGGCAGTCATGCCTCGTTCCTCAAGCAACTCGATACAATGGCTCATCAGCGCGGCACGCCCTCTGGCGCTCGGATTTTCCGGATTAGCGGCATCTACATCCAGATAAAAGCGATGCCATTGCCTCAGCATCTCCAGCGTAACACCGTTCTGGGTCAACCACTGCGGCGTGACTCTCCTACGGCGAGACAATGCGGCTTCGTGTCCCGTTCCCCACTGCATCACTCGGCCGCCAAAGTGGCTGAGCGACATGCCTGGAGGAATGGGAGGACCAGGCATTTGCCGTATACCTCACTGTGATCTCCGCCCCATGTTGCCGCATCGCGCCCCGGATAGCGAGACGTAGTAAGGGCCTCTGGCGGCGGATAGCCGGAACGATGTCAGTTGTCAGCGACGACCGCGTGCTGCGCCTCGAGCGCGTAGGCGGGTTCGAGCACCGTGCCACGCACCATGTCTTTTGCGCTGCGCCCGCGAAGGTATAGAACAGCCAGCACGAGCCCGATTGCGGAAAGCCCGCCGGCCGTGACCAGCGATATCCCCGGATCCCACCGCTCGGAGACTGAGCCGATAAACAGGCTGCCGATTGGTGTCGTGCCGGCGAAGAACTCGGTGTACAGGCTCATCGTGCGCCCACGCAGGGCGTCGGGCACGATCAGCTGCAGCCGCGTCTGCGTGGAGGCGCTGTACATGATGCTGCAGCCGCCGGTTAGGGCCAGCAATAGCAGGCTGATGACGTACTGGCGCGAAAGACCGAGGCTGATCATCGCCACTACAAGCGCGGCACCGCCCAGGAAGATCGTGCGTTGACTCTGCATACGCGTGTAGGCGAGCGTCAAGGCTGTCACCAGCGACCCCGCGCCGAGTGCGGCAAACAGAAAGCCGTAGCCGAGCGAGCTGGTGTGCAGGGTGAATTTTGCCAGCAGGGGCAGGACCACATTGAAGTTATAGGCGAACGTACCGAAGAAGAAGAGTTGGATCATGAGCACGCACACGGCGGGGGTACGCCATGCATAGACCACGCCGTCACGAAGCAGCCCAAGCGTGCGTCCACGCTGCCGCGCCGGAACGGAAAAGAACAGTTGGGGCTTCATTGCGGTCAGCGCGCAAATGGTTCCGAGGAAGCTCACCGCGTTCAGCCAGAAGCAGCCGGCAACGCCGATCGTCGCAATCGCGATACCGGCGAGAGAGGGCCCGGCGATGCGGCTCGTGTTGAAGAGAGTCGAGTTGAGCGCAACGGCGTTGGCGACTTCATCCCGCCCAACCAGCTCGATCGGGAACGATTGCCGCGCGGGGTTGTCGAAGGCGTTGCTCATTCCTAGCATCAGCGCGAGAACGTAGATGTGCCAGAGCTGGATCATCCCCGCCGACGTGAGGACCGCGAGGATCAGCGCCTGGACCGCGGCGATGGATTGGGTGACGATCAAAAGGCGGCGTTTGGGAATTCGGTCTGCTAACACGCCGCCGAACAACGAGAAGATGCTCAGCGGCAAGAACTGAAGCGTGGTGACGGTGCCCAGCGCAAACGCGGATTTGGTCAGGTTGAGGACCAGCCAGGCCTGGGCCAGCCGCTGCATCCAGGTACCGGTGAGTGAGATTAGCTGGCCGGTCCAGTAGAGCCGGTAGTTGTAGATCCGCAGCGACGAAAAGGCGCGCCTGAAACCCTCGCCTCCCCGTCCCCGTCGCAACGGCCCCGGTGCTCCGCTGACCACCATCGCCCCCTCCGGCCGTGATTAGGTGACGCCGGACCCCGCAAGCATATCAACCATATTCGGCAACCGCTCGCGTGTTCCGGCGCTTGAGGCGCGGGTATACTGGACCGGCCAAGAGCGATTTCGCGCCGTGGCGGACCACGGCGCATTCAGGAGGCAACCATGCCGGTACAATCCATCGGGCACGCCGTCGTCAAAGTACGCAACCAGGCACGCGCAGAAGAGTTCTACAACGGCGTGCTCGGCATGCCGATCGCCGCGCGCCATGAAACGATGCCGATGACGTTCTTCACGCTGGGCAACCACCACGACTTCGCGATCCTAGCGGTTGGCGACGACGCGCCGCTGTCCGACCCGCACGGGGTTGGGCTGTTCCACGTTGCCTTCAGCGTTGGAAACAATCTGGACGACCTACGCGCGATGAAGCAGCAACTTGAGGCCAAAGGCGTCAAGGTCGATAGGGCGATCGATCACACCGTCTCGCTCGCGCTGTACCTGAACGACCCGGACGGGAACGGCATCGAGCTGTACGTGGACGCAAGCGACGCCTGGAAGGATAACCCGGCGCTGGTGGCGACGGGCAAACCTCTGGCTATCTAAACATCTAATAATGACGCTGGCCTCGGTCGGCGATGATGCGCTCGGCTTCGTCAGCGATTCGCCGCACGATCTCCCCGGCCGGTTCGGACCTGGTCACCATTCCGGCCGACGCGCCTGCCCACACCGGGTCAACGGACAGGGCACGGCGCTTGAGCGCTTCTTCATACTGGGCGCGAACGGTATCTATCTGGCTTCTCAGTTCCTCTTCATGGCCATGCCAGCGATCGCTGATCTCGTTCCGCGCCGCGCGGGCTACAACTCCCTGCGGCCAGACATTTTTCGCAAAGATATCGAAGCTTTCAGACAGCACGGTATCATTAGGCCCAATGTCCAGCACCCTTTGCTTCTGCGCCGGGGAGTAACCGCTTTCCGGTGAGCAGAGGAATGCCGTTCCCAACCACGCCCCTTCCGCGCCCAGCATCAGCGCCGCGGCGAGCCCGCGTCCGTCGCCGATGCCTCCCGCTGCGATCACCGGCAATGGTGCAACCGCATCCACCACCAGCGGAATCAGCGCCAGAGTCGAGATCCGACCGGTGTGACCACCGGCTTCACTCCCCTGGGCGACGATCACGTCGACACCCGCCCTCGCGGCTTCGAGCGCTCCCTCGACGTCGCGTACCTGGCAAAGCACTTTTGCTCCGACCTCACGGGCGCGAGCCATGTACGGAGACGGATCCGCGAACGAGTGCGCGATCACGGGCACTCGCTCTTCAATCGCAACGTCGAAAAGCTCGGCCGATTGAGGCAGGCGGTGGCTGATGAAGCCGACGCCGAATGGCCGGTTCGTGCGCTCGCGGACGAGCCGAATCTGCCGGCGCAACCAGTCGGCGCCACCCAACGACATGCCGCCGATCATGCCGAGGCCGCCCGCGGCAGACACGGCCGCCGCGAGCTCAGCGCCCGCCGACCCGCCGCCCATCGGCGCGTTGAGTATCGGCGTTTCAATCCCGAGCAGATCACAGATCCTGGTTCGCAGCATCGGTAGCGCTCCTATCAGTTGAAATCATACGCCAGCGAGAACCAACGTTCGATCTTTGCAACGTCACAAGCAGGGTGCCTATACTGCCGGCGTGCATGACGTCTTGGGCTGGCTGTCTCTGCGCGAATGGCTCGCGATCCTGCGCATCGGCATCGGGTTGTGGTGGCTGGAAGGTGTGCGGCACAAGAACCTGCGTGAGTTTCTGCGCGGCAGCTCCATGAACTGGGTGGAAAAGCTGACACGCGATCACCCGGTGCCCGCCTACGCCGCGCTCGTTCGGCGAAGTTCACTTGGTAGCCAACGCAGCCGGCTGGTCACGTCCTACTTGATCGTAACGGGTGAGTCATGCGTTGGCGTCAGCCTGGCCTTGGGCTTGCTCACCGTCTTGGGCGCGATTGTGGGGCTTTTCCGCAAACCAGACGCCGAGCGGGCCGTTGCTATACTGGTGTGGCAACGTATTGAAGTTATATAAGGATGCATATTATGACAATCTTGCTTCGCGGTTTGGTGATTGCGCTCCCATGACCACGATGACCAGCGAGAACTATCTGATCGCAATTTGCACGCTCACCGACGAAGGTCAGCAGCCGACTCTGGCGCGATTGGCAAGCTTCTGTGGCGTTACTCCACCGACGATGGGCGAGGCCGCTCGACGGCTGGAACGGGATGGACTAGTCCGCGTCGAGCCCAGACGTAACGTCGAGCTGACGCCTGCCGGACGCGAGATCGCCGACACATTGCTGCGCCGGCACCGCTTGATCGAGCGCTGGCTCACCGATGGCCTGGGACTAGACTGGGCCACCGCGCACGAGGAAGCACACCGCTTGGAGCACGCCGTGTCGCCGCTGGTCGAAGAGCGCATCGACGCGTCGCTGGATCACCCCGCCACCTGTCCCCACGGCAACCCCATCCGTCCGCTCACCGAAGAGGAACGCAAGACGCCGCTGGTTTCGCTCGCCGAGGTTCCGCGGGGCGTACGTGTTCGCCTGCGCCGCATTTCGGAGCTTGCCGAGGACAACCACGAGCTGATGGTCTTTTATGAGATCAACGGCGTTCGTCCCGGTGCCGGTCTGCGCATCACCGATCATGGGCCGCTGAACGGTCCTCTCACCGTTGACGTCGATGGTCAGGAAGTGTCGATGAGCCCGGACAGCGCTGCCTATCTGTGGGTCTGGCCCCCGGTTAGCGAATAGCGATCATCGTGACCGCAATCGCCCCGCTTGCCAGCAATACGGCAACGTCCAGCAATCCGATCTTCGGGCGACGCAACGGAAACTCTCGTTCTTCCGGGTCCCCGTAGCCTCTGGCGTCCATCGCCTCGCCCAGCTCCGCCGCACGCCGCAGGTTGCCCCTTACCAGCGAAACGATCCACCCTTCTACCGCCCGCGTGCGCGAGTCGAGGTCCCCCTGTGCCAGACTCAGACCGCGGGTCGCCTGTGCCTGGCGCAGCCGCGTCACTTCTTCGGCAAGAATCGGGAGGAAGCGCAGGCTGATCGCGACCATTGTCAGCAGTTCGTCGACGGGGAGTCGCAGTCGGCGAAGCGGGTGCAGCAATACGCCGAGCGCGGCGACCGACTCGGCAGGCGGCGTCGTGCGGTTCAGGACGTTGGCCGCCAGTGCAAGCAGCAGAAGCATCCCGGGGAAACGGATGGCGTGCTCGATACCCTTATTGGTGATGACACCGGGTCCGATGCGCAGCACCGCGTGACCGGTGCTGCTGAACATCAGTAACAACGCGCCCAGCAGCAGCGCAAGCATGAGCGGCCGGATCCCCCGCCACAGCAGCGCCGGCGACAGTCTCGCTGAGGCAGCAGCGATGGCGATCAGTGCCGCGACCACGGCGAAGCCCCACATCTGGCCGGCGAATCCGAGTCCGGCGCCAAGAACAAGGATCACGAGCAGCTTGGTGCCCGCCCACAGGCGATGGACCGGGCTCGTCCCCGGGACAGCGGAAATTTCTAGGACCGCCTCAAGCATTCAAGCCGTCCCTGCCACCGGCGCCGATCGCCTGCAGAAGGTCCGAAGCGGCTGCCTCGGCGCTGGACCAACCGTGCGGCAGGTCGTGTCCGCGTTGGGCGAGAACCGCATGCAGTTGCACTAGTGGCGGCGGCGCGAGCCCGGCGGCGATCAGCCCAACAGCGTCCTGCAGGACGGGGTCCGTCTCACCTTCAATTTCGACCCGTCCATTAGCCAGCACGATGACACGATCGGCAACTGAAGCGACCTCTTCCAGGTCGTGAGAAACGAGGACCACAGCGGTCGACTGTTCGTGGCGAACGCGCTCCAGGCAGGCGTACAGCCGTTGCCGTCCCGGACCATCGAGTCCGGCCGACGGCTCGTCGAGCACCAGCACCCGCGGGTTGCGCGCCAGCAACACCGCGAGCGCCAGCCGGCGCTGCTCGCCGCCGCTGAGCGTGAACGGGTCGCGGCGACCGTATACGTCGGGGTCCAGGTCCACCAGGTGAAGTGCGTGCAGCACGGCGTCGCGGATCGCCGGGTTACGCATACCGCGTGCCTCCTCGGGACGTGGCGCGGAGTCCGGTCCGATCAGCACAGACGCGATCAATCGCTCAAGCCAACCCGACACGCCAGCACCTGTCTCTTTGGCCCGTTGTACCTGTGGTGGAACGAGACCGATCCCGACCTCTTCGAACACGTCCGACGCGAAAAACTGCTCTTCCGGGTTCTGGAAAGCAAGCATGATCGGACGATGGCCGTCGCGGTCGACGTCCGAAGCAGGAGTTCGTGGCGGTTTGCGGCCTACCATCCAGTTCCGGCGGTCGAAAATGCGACGGGGGTGGCGGGCCGTCTCGATCATCGCCCGACCCCGAAGCCGCCACCGGCCGGCCATCGCCACTGCCGCCACGTCCCGGCCGTCGAGCAGTACGCGCCCCGACGTCGGCGGTATGAGCCCAGCGAGGATGCGCGCCAGCGTGGATTTCCCGGATCCGCTCGCGCCAACCACCGCCAGGCACTCGCCCGGGCCAACATCGAGCGAAACCGAAGCCAGCGCGACGCACTGCAACGGCGTACCCCGCAGGTAGGTGTGGTCGATTCCGGCCGCCCGGAGGGTCATGCACGCTCTCCAGACTGCCCGCCTGGAGAAGGAGCTTCCTCGGTTCCGTCCAGACCAACGAGCCTCTTATTTGCAAACACGGTTTCCAGATCATCGGCAAGCGCCTGCGGCGAGCGTGGAAACTCGCCTACCTGGAGGCCTACACTGCGTAGCGCCGCGGCCAGCCCGGCCACGGGTGGCAACTCGACCGCCAGTTCCGGTCTGGCCGCGATCACCGCACCGGGCGGGCCGGATGCGACGATGCGGCCCGACTGCAGCACCAGCAACCGATCGGCGAGCAGCGCTTCGTCCAGCCGGTGCGTGATCCAGAGCAGTCCCAAACCGCGATCGCGGCAGCCGATCAGGAGCTGTCCCACTTCAGCGCGAGACCGACCGTCGAGCAACGCCGTCGGCTCGTCGCAAACGAGGTATTGCGGTCCGCGGGCCAGGACACCCGCAAGCGCCAGGCGTTGCTTTTGACCGCCGGATAGCCGCCAGGTGGCCTGGCTTTGTATCCCGTCGAGGCCCACGGCGCGGAGCGCTTCTTCCATGCGGGTTCGCGCCTCCTGTGGCAGAAGCCCGGCGGGCAACCCCCACAGCACGTCCTCCGCTACACTCGCTCCGACGATCTGATGGTCCGGATTTTGGAAGATCAGTCCGACGCGCCGCCGGATCTGCGGCAGTGTCGCCCGATCGGCAGCGTTCAACCCATCGACGGTCACACTGCCCGATTGCGCCGCGAGCAATCCGTTCAGGTGACGAGCCAGCGTCGACTTTCCCGAGCCATTGTGACCCAGCACGGCGACGAATTCCCCGGGCAGGAGTGAGAGCGATACGTCGCGCAGGATCGGAGACGCCGCGCCCGGGGGCGTGTAAGTCAGACTTTCAGCTCGGACACCGCCGAGCGGGCGAGCGGTGAACACGGACGTAACACTACCGTGAGTTCGTACAGCCATCAGTGGAAACGCGCCTCGTCGTACTGCGACGCCGTACCGACATCCCGTCGGGCGCGGTCACCGGACTGCTCGGGAACGGGTCTGGTAGAGATACCGGAATCGGCCCGCGCTGCCGCCGGAGTCAGCCGGCGTGCGCTCCGGCGGAGCTCAGTGGCTTGTCGCTGTTGCAGTCGTGAGCGCAACACCACCTCCAAGCGGCGACGAACCCTGCTCGGCCTGCGCACCCCGTGATCCGCGCGGCTTCCGAGGAGCGGCAGCCTCAACGGAGCCGGGTGAATGCCGAAGTGCGGCACAATCATCTCGACGATCATATATTCGGCGGTGCAGGCCACCCAGAGGATCGGCCAGACGAGCAGCGGCAACATCAGCAGCCAGTATTTCAGGAACCAGGCCAGGAATTCGTCCAGGCGCGGGTTGAGACGGTGCCACAACGCCCCCTGCCCGATCACCCTAAGCGACACGCCGAGCACCGCGGTGCCCTGGCGAAACGTGAACGCGATGCCCTCTTCGGTGGCGGCGCGCCACGAAGGAAACGCTAACGCTGCCAGGGTCACGCCAACCCATACGATGATCCACATGAACGCGGTCCCTGCAAGCAGCGTCTTTCGAACCGGCCAGCCATTGCGCAGCCCTATGCCGATCGCGAAGGCGCGTACGGCGATGGTGAAAACGGCGAAGCTGGTGAAAGGACCGGTCAAAAAGGTAATCAGCAGCGACGCCGTGATGAAGGCCTGGATGGAAACGCGCCAGCCCTGGCGTAGCACCAGCAGCAGTAGGGGGATCGGGGCGACGGCAGCCAGGATCGCGCTCGCGTATGGAACATAGAGACCCGCGAGCACGACCAGCACCGTGAGGTCTGCCAGTAACGCCCCTTCGGCGATGGCCCGCCCGCCTGGCGCTGTGCGCCGTGCGGACTGTAATACCGTCAAAATCGCCCCCGTTGACCGGACCGCCCGTCGTACTTAGAGTATCGTACCAATCGACAGCTCGCCGCAGCTTGGCGCCGGAATTCTGTTGATTCGACTAATTTTTGGTGGGCGCTCAGCCGCGGATTCCGCCTCACCATTACCATGCGATACTGGTAGTCTAAGGATGCCTGATGAAGCACGAAGAAGACGGGCGCGAGCCGTCTAACGGTTCGGCGAACTACGCACCAATCGAAGAGCCGCTCTCGATCTACCGAGATCGCGGCGCCCGCAATGGAACGGTGACAACCGAACGAGCGGGCCGAGCCGGCAGGGCAATGGAGCCGGTGCTCCGCACCTTCGTTTCGCCAATCCCCACTCTTACGCCGGGAGTGCCAGAATCGGCCGGCGCAGGGCGCTTCTTTAACCGCGAGCTGAGCTGGATCGAATTCAACCAGCGCGTATTCGCCGAAGCAGCGTACTCCTCACGGCCGCTGCTCGAGCGCGTCAAGTTCCTTGCTATCTTCAGCTCGAACCTCGACGAGTTCATGATGGTCCGACTGCCGGCGCTCGGCGACACGGTCAAAGCCGGGGTTGCCGAGCCGGCGCCGGACCGCATTCCGCCGGTGAGGTTGTTGAGCGAGTTGCGAAGGGTCGTGCAGGGCTGTCTTGAGCAGGTGGCAACGCTGCTTCACAAGACGTTGATTCCCGCGCTCGCTGACGAAGGGATCTACCTGGTCCGGTATAATGACCTGAACGCAGCCCAGAAACAGCAACTAAAGACCTATTTCGACCAGGACGTATTTCCGGTCTGCACGCCGCTTGGCTTTGACCCGGCGCATCCGTTCCCGCTGATCTCCAGCCAAAGCACCAACCTTGCCGTGCTGCTCGACGAACCGGAATTGGGACGGCGTTTTGCGCGCGTGAAGATCCCGACGAGCCTGCCTCGGTTGGTCGGGGTGCCGCCTGATTCTGCTGAGAGCCCCAGCACAGCCGGATCACCTACCGTACAAGCATTTATCTGGCTCGACGATCTGATACAGGCCCACCTCGCGGCATTCTTTCCCGGAGTGGCGATTGAAGAGGCCCACGTGTTCCGCGTGCTGCGCGAGGCCGGGCTCGCCATCCAGGACCTGGAAGCGGCAGACCTGCTGGAGCAGGTGGAGAGCAGCCTGCAACAGCGGCGCTTCGGCCAGGTCACCTGTCTGCAGGTGAAACCCTCGATGCCGCCGCACCTGCGCACCCTCTTGCTGGAATACCTAAAGGTCGACCAGCAGGACCTCTACGTCATCGACGGTGTACCCGGGCTGAACTCGCTGATGGAGCTGACGGCGCTACCCAGACCAGAGCTGAAAGACCCGACTTTTGTTCCCAAAACGCCGATCGAAATCGCCGGACACGAGGATATGTTCGACGCAATCCGGCATCAGGACATTCTCGTACATCACCCCTTCGACAGCTTCGACCCGGTCGTGCGCTTCATTTCCAAAGCAGCGATAGACCCGAACGTGGTGGCGATCAAACAGACCCTGTACCGCGTGGGACAGAACTCGCCCATCGTCGAAGCGTTGATAGAAGCGGCCGAATGGGACAAACAGGTCACGGTGTTGGTTGAGCTCAAGGCGCGGTTCGACGAGGAGCACAACATCGACTGGGCGCGGGAACTGGAGAGCGCGGGCGTCCACGTCGTGTACGGGCTGATGGGGCTGAAGACGCATTGCAAGCTGGCGCTTGTCGTGCGCCGTGAGCGAGAAGGGCTCCGCCGCTACGTCCACATCGGCACGGGCAATTACAACCCGACCACCGCGCGGGTCTACACGGATCTCGGCCTCTTCACCTGCCGTCCGGAGATCGGCGCCGACGTCTCGGAGATCTTCAACTATCTGACCGGCTATTCGCGACAGGTGGACTACCGCAAACTGCTTGTAGCCCCGGTGAACATGCGGCGCCAGATCTTGCAGCGCATCGAACGCGAGACCGGCCACGCGCTACGGGGTGGATCGGGCCGACTGATCTTCAAAATGAATGCGCTCGTCGATCCCGAAATAATTGATTCGCTGTACCGCGCCTCGGCCGCGGGGGTGCAGGTGGACCTGAGCGTGCGCGGCATCTGCTGTCTGCGACCGGGTGTTGCCGGCCTCAGCGAACGGATTCGCGTTGTTAGCGTCGTCGGTAGACTGCTGGAGCACAGCCGCCTGTACTACTTCCACAACGGCGGCGATGAAGAGCTATTCCTGGGCAGCGCCGACTTGATGCCGCGCAACCTCGACCACCGCGTCGAAGTGCTGGTTCCGGTCGAAGATCACGGGCTGCGCCGGTACCTGGTGGACGGCCTGCTGGCCGGCTACCTGCGCGATAACGTCCAGACCACGGTGCTTGGCCCCGATGGCACCTACCAGAGGCCCGAGCGGCGCGCCAACGAGCCACCGTTCGATATGCAGGCGCACCTGATCGGCGGTTCCGACCGCGTCGCGTCCCACGACGGCATCTACACCACCTGGGGCGGCGCCGTCGTCCGGCCGCGTCCCCTGTGGATCGACGAGTAAGCGCCTTCGGCGCGGGCAGTCGGCAATCGGCAGCCGGCCGTCGTGGGGTCCGCTCCTAGCCTCTAACTCCTTGCCTCGCAGGGAGGGGGCTTACCGAGCCACTCGGTCACTGCGAGAGACCGCGGACAGCGTGTACGCGGCTGTCGTAGGATCGAGGCGGTCGGCGGGAGGGAGAGGCGTGGGTGCCGCAGGCTGATTCGACCATCGTGCTGTCGATCGACGAGACGGAGGCGGAGCCGAAGGGCGTCTTCCGCTATCACGTGCTGGTCGATGGCAAGGCGGTCGCGACCAACCAGACGCTGACCGAGGCGCGGTCGCGGGCGATGCGCGACTTCTCGCGCCGCTACACCGAGCTGTTCGAGTCCCACCGGCTGCCGCAACTGGCGAACGAGGCGCTGCAGTCACTGGGCGGCGAGCTCTTCGCCGCCTGGCTGGCAGACGCTTGGGAGGGCGTCATTGCTGCGCTGCGGCCCGGCGCCCGGCGACGGCTGGTGATCGCGTCGGAAGTGCCCGCGGTGCTCAACCTGCCTTGGGAGCTGCTCCGCCTGCCGGACGGCGGCTTCGTTGGGCTTTCGCCACGCTTCTCAGTGCGCCGCCAGCCGTGGTCCGGCGCACCGCGGCCAGCAGGTGAGGGACCGCTGCCGCCACTCCCGCTGCGGGTGTTGTTCATCGCCTGCGCGCCACGGGACCAGGCGCCGCTCGACTACGAGCGCGAGGAGCAGGCGCTGCTGAAGGCGCTCGCCGGCGCCGGACCGCGGGTCGCGTTTGATACATGCGACCTGGGCAGCTTCGACGAGCTGCGGGACCGGATCAATGAGTTCGAGCCGCACGTCGTCCACCTGACCGGGCACGGGATCGTGCACGACGACGGCCTCGGCTACTTCGCCTTCGAGGATGAGCGCGGCAACACCGACCTGCGCTCCTCGGTCGAGATGCGCGAGCAGTTGTTCGGCGGCATCAGCGTGCAGTGCGCCTTCATCGCCGGCTGCCAGACGGGCAAGGCGCCGCCGGTGGCCGCGCTCGGCGGCATCTGCCAGGGGCTGGTGGGCGAGGAGGTGCCGCTAGCGGTCGGCTTCGCCGCCTCGATCGCGGACGATACGGCCACCGCCTTCGCGCACACCTTCTACCGCGTCATCGCGGCGGGTCAGCCGGTAGACCGGGCCATCTTGCAGGCACGGCAGGAGGTGAGAAAGCTGTGCGATGAGCGCGGCGACCCGTCCTGGACTCTGCCGGTGCTCTACGCCGCCACGACGCAGGCGCAGACCTTTGACACTGACACGCACCGGCCGCCAGCGCCACCGCCGCGGCAAGCGGCGCCGCAGCGGCCGCTGCCGGGGATGACGGAGGGGTACGCGGCCTCGTTCGTCGGCCGGCGGCGCGAGCTGCAGCGGCTGCTGCCGGCGCTGCGTGACGGCACCTACCAGGTCGTGCTGCTGACGGGACTGGGCGGCGCCGGCAAGAGCACGCTCGCTACCCGCCTTGCCCGCCGGCTGGAGAGCGACGGCTTCGAGCCGATCGCGGTCCCCAGCCCCGCGGAGAGCCCGCTCAATGCTGCTCGGTTGCTGGAGATCTGCGGCGACGCCTTCCTCGCGGCCGATCTGCGTAGCGCGCACGACACACTGCGCGACGGGAGCCTGGCCGTGGCCGACCGGCTGCGCTACGTCGTCAGGGTGCTCAACGAGCACAGCTTCCTATTGGTGCTGGACAACTTCGAGGTCAACCTCGACGACCACAGCCGTCGCATCATCGATCCCGAGGTCGCGGAGTTCTACACACACCTGCTGACCAACCTCACGGGCGAGTCGCGGGCGATCATCACCTGCCGCTACCGCCCGGCCGACCTCGCGACCCTGCCGCCGACGGTGCACGAGGAGACGCTGGGCGAGCTCTCCGAGGCCGAGTTCCTCAAGTTCATGTTGCGCGACGACGCGGTTGAGGGCCGCTACCGCAGCGGCGAGCTGCCGCACGATTTGTTGCTGGAGATGCACCGATCGCTGGGCGGCACGCCGCGCTTCCTCGAGCAGATCCGCACGCTGCTGCGGACGATCGGCACCGAGGAGCTCCGACGGGAGCTCGACGCCGTGCGTCTGCCGCCCGGCCAGGACGCGGGCGCGCTGCGCGAGGCCCGGGACCGCTACTGCGAGACGATCGTCACCGCGCGACTGTACGGCTACCTGAGCCCGGAGTCGAAGCAAGCATTGCGTCGCGCGGCCGTGTTTCACGTGGCAGTGCCACTGGCCGGGTTGGCGGCGGTGAGCGGCGAGCCCGAGGAGGCGGTGCGGCGCTTCGTGCGCGAATGGCGCGACCGTGCCCTCGCCTACTCCGAAGAGGACCGCGGCCTGGGCGAGCGCTGGCTCGTCTACGGGGTGCTGCGTGACTGGCTCGTGGTGGGCGGGCCCGAGCCATTGACCGAGGAGGAGCGGGGCACGGCGGAGCGGCTGGCGGGCGATTACCTCCGCGGCGTGGAGCATGAGGACCGCGAAGGGGGGCTCGGGCTCTCGTGGATCGAGTGCCTGCTGGAAGCGCGGTCGCACTACCTTTCGGCGGGCGCCTGCGACGACGCACGGGCGGTGACGGAGCGTATCACCGGTGCGCGGGTGCGGGCTGGTCTGCACCGAGAGGTTATCAGGCTGAACCAGGAGCTGCTCACCTGCGAGGAGCACCCCGGGCCGATGAACTGGATCGGCCGGGCACACTCCGAGCTGAGCGAGTATCCCAGCGCAACGAGCTGGTATGAGCGCGCGCTTGCTGCAGCTATCAACGTGCCGCGGGAGGCGGCCACAGCACTGCACGGTCAGGGCACGCTGGCACTGCGGCAGGGCGACTACCCGGCGGCGCGGGGCTGGTTCCAGCGCTCGCTGGCCATCAAGCGTGAGATCGGCGACCGCGCTGGCGAGGCGGCCACGCTGCACCAGCTCGGCACGCTGGCACTGCGGCAGGGCGACTACCCGGCGGCGCGGGGCTGGTTCGAGCGCTCGCTGGCCATCAAGCGTGAGATCGGCGACCGCGCTGGGGAGGCGAGCACGCTGCACCAGCTCGGCTCGCTGGCGCTCAACCAGGACGACTACCCGGCGGCGCGGGACTGGTTCGAGCGCTCGCTGGCCATCGAGCGCGAACTGGGTAACCGCGCCGGGGAGGCGAGCACGCTGCACCAGCTCGGCTCGCTGGCGCTCAACCAGGACGACT
>DAINSK010000061.1:9588-16225 GCA_036741355.1 Chloroflexota bacterium | reverse complement strand
CGCTGCTTCGACGCCGCCTCGATCTTGCCGGCCTCGTCGATGTCCTTCTCGGTGACGCCGCCTTCGTCGTGCGTGCTGAGGGCGATCGTGACCTTGTTGTAACGGATGTCGATGTCCGGGTGGTGGTTCGCCGCTTCGGCGATTTCCGCGACGCGATTGACGAAGGCGACGGCCCGTACGAAATTCGAAAATTGATAAATGCGCCGGATGGTGTCGCTGGAGCTCTTCCACTGCGGCAGCCGTTCCAGCGCCGTGGTCAATTGGTCAACATTGAGCTTCGTCATCGCGCAACTCTCGTGCCTTACGAGCCCGTTTTGGTGCAGATCGGGACTGTAACCGTGTCACAAAAGCTGATACATTAGGTGGTACAGCACAGACGTTCGTATCCCGTCCGCTCTTCTTCTCCCGGCGCCTGCCCTAACCCATTTCCGATCCACCCAAGGAGCGACTACGTGCCCCACGACGCAATCATCGTCAAAGGCGCCCGCGAACACAATCTCAAGAACATCGACGTCGTGATCCCGCGCGACCGACTGGTGGTCATCACCGGGCTTTCGGGCTCCGGCAAAAGCACGCTCGCTTTCGACACCATCTACGCCGAGGGGCAGCGCCGCTACGTCGAATCGCTCTCCGCCTATGCTCGGCAGTTTCTAGGGCAGATGGAAAAACCCGACGTCGACTATATTGAAGGGCTCTCTCCGGCCATCTCCATCGACCAGAAAGGCACGAGCCGCAATCCGCGCTCAACGGTCGGAACCGTTACCGAGATTTACGACTATTTGCGCCTGCTGTTTGCGCGAATCGGCGTCCCGCACTGTCCAAAATGCGGCCGCGTCATCGAGCGTCAGACGGTCCAGCAGATCGTCGACGCGATCCTCGGCATCGATCCCGGCAAGCGCCTGATGATTCTCGCCCCGATCATCAAGGATCGGAAGGGTGAACATCAGCACGTCTTTGAAGACGCCCAGCGCGCCGGTTTTGTGCGCGTGCGTGTGGATGGTCAGGTGCGCAACGTCGACGAAGAGATCAAGCTCGACAAGCAGAAGAAGCACTCAATCGAGGTCGTCGTCGACCGCATCGTGACCGAGAATCCCGTCGAGAGGGCGCCGCAGGAATCGACTCGACTGGCGGATTCCGTTGAAACGGCGCTCAAACTCGGCGGGGGCGCTGTGCTTGTGGCGATCGAGGGCGACAAAGAGCAGATCTTTTCCGAGCACTTCGCTTGCGCCGTGTGCGGTATCAGCCTGGGCGAGGTTGCACCGCGAAATTTCAGCTTCAACAGCCCACACGGCGCTTGTCCCGCATGCACCGGTCTAGGCATCAAGATGGAGCTGGACCCGGAGCTTGTCATTCCCAACAAGGACTTGTCGCTCGTGGAGGGTGCAGTCCAGCCCTGGGCGCGCTCTGGAACAATGAGCACGTGGTACGCGAAAATTATTGAAGCGGTAGCCCGGCAGTATGGCTTCTCCATACAAGTTCCCGTGCGCGACCTTCAACCTGATCAAATGAATTTGATCCTGTACGGCAACGGCGGCAAGAAGTTGCCGGTCCGCTACACCAATCAGCACGGCCGCTCGCATACCTATGACACGACATACGAGGGCGTGATTCCCAACCTGGAGCGCCGGTACAAAGAGACCGATTCGGACTGGTCGCGCAGCGAGATCGAGCGCTTCATGGCGGCGAATCCCTGTCCGACCTGCAAGGGAAAGCGGCTCAAGCCGGAAAGCCTCGGCATCACCGTAGACGGTCTAAACATCGTCGATGTGACGAAGCTGGGCATTGTCGAGGCGCTTGTATGGGCCAGCCATCTTGCCGGCGGCGAGACGCCGCTGAACGACCGCGATCAGCTCATCGGCTACCAGATCTTCAAAGAGATTCGCTCTCGATTGACGTTCCTGGTGGACGTCGGACTCGACTACCTGGCCCTCGATCGCTCCACCGGATCGCTCTCGGGCGGCGAGGCTCAACGCATTCGCCTGGCGACTCAGATCGGGTCGAGCCTGATGGGCGTGCTGTACGTCTGTGATGAGCCTTCCATCGGCCTGCATCCGGCCGACAGCAGCCGCCTGATCAAGACACTGGAACGGCTCCGGGATCTCGGTAACACCGTGCTCGTGGTCGAGCACGACGAGTCGATGATGCGCGCCGCCGACCACATCATCGATATGGGACCGGGGGCCGGCGAGCACGGCGGGCACATCGTCGCGACCGGCACGATCGACCAGATCGCTAACAACGCCGCTTCGCTGACCGGCGCGTATCTTTCGGGCCGAAAAGTGATCCCGATGCCGGATTCGCGCCGTTGCGGCAACGGCAAAGCGATCGTCATCCGCGGCGCGCGCGAAAACAACCTGAAGAACATCGACGTCGAGATCCCGCTCGGCACGCTAGTGTGTGTCACCGGAGTCTCCGGCTCGGGCAAAAGCACACTGGTCGAAGAGATCCTCTACAAAAAAATGGCCCAGGTCATCTACAACGCCCGCGAAAAGCCGGGGGCGTCGGGGCCAATCGAGGGGCTGCAGTTCATCGACAAGGTCGTCGATATCGACCAGTCGCCGATCGGCCGGACGCCTCGCTCCAACCCGGCCACCTATACCGGTACGTTCACCCCTATCCGCGAGCTGTTCGCATCGGTGCCGGAAGCGCGCGTCCGCGGCTATACCGCCGGCCGCTTCAGCTTCAACGTCAAGGGTGGTCGCTGCGAAGCGTGCAAGGGTGAAGGGTACATTCAGATCGAGATGCAGTTCCTCCCCGATGTAACGGTGCCTTGCGAGTTGTGCAAAGGCTGCCGCTACAACCGCGAGGCGCTGGAAATCTACTTCAAAGGGCGCTCGATCGCCGAAGTGTTGGCGATGACCGTCGATGAGGGGCTGGACTACTTCTCGGCTCAGCCGCGGATCCGCGCGAAGCTGGAGACTATGGCCGCGGTCGGACTCGGCTACATCCGGCTGGGACAGCCCGCGACCCATCTCTCCGGTGGCGAAGCGCAGCGCGTGAAGTTGAGCACGGAGCTCTCGAAGAGGTCGACCGGTCGAACCTTCTACATCCTCGACGAGCCGACGACCGGACTCTCGTTCGAGGACACCAAGCATCTGCTGGCCGTACTCCAGCGGCTGGTGGACGCGGGCAACACCGTGCTGGTCATCGAGCACAACCTCGACATCATCAAGGCGGCCGACCACATCATCGATATGGGTCCCTTCGGCGGCGAACGCGGCGGCGAACTGGTAACCGCGGGCACGCCGGAAGAGGTGGCCGCGCAAATGGACAGTCTCACCGGTCAGTATCTTCGGCCCGTGCTCGAGCAGGCCGTCGCTCGTCGACAACGCGATCGCGGCTTGCAGGATGCCGCTGACCTGCCGTCGCCGTCGAGAAACGGACGCTCTAAGGTTGCCGAGAAGACCCCGGCGTCCGCATAACCCCGATTCTTGCGCCAAGACCTCGTACGCAGCGACGAATCAGGCAGGCTGTTCATGATTTTCGCTTAAGCGAAGCAGATTACTGGTTTATTCATTGTTCGTGCCTGTCGCGCGTTGTAGAATTGCTTCGAACGAACACTCGCATTCCCAATGCCGCTCGCTCGACGAGTTACGAGGTGAAGAGGAGTGACCTACACCATCACGAGCCCGTGTATCGGCACCAAGGATCGGTCCTGCGTGGAAGTCTGCCCGGTGGACTGCATCCACGACGACGGCGACGAAGACAAGATTCTCTACATCGACCCCAACGAGTGCATCGACTGCGGCGCATGTGAGCCGGCCTGCCCGGTCACCGCGATCTTCGCGGAAGATGACGTGCCCGACGATCAAAAGCCATACACCGAAATCAACGCCCTGTGGTACAAGGACAAGGCCGCCGCGCGCCAAAAGGTCGACGCCCTGGTATAGATGCGTCCGACATGAATCTTCTGAAGGCGGGGACAACACGTAGGGCCCCGCTTTCTTATTGGCCGCACATCGCACGGCGTCGTTATTCGACCCAGGCGAACGAGTGAAGGCGGGGACAACGCGTAGGTCCCCGTATTCCAATTGGCCGCACATCGCACAGCGCCGTTATTCGACCCAGGCGAATGAGCCTTCGGGGCGTTTCTCCACCCGGATCTGACGGTCGAACTGGTCTCTGAGCTCGTCGATGTGCGTGATCACGATTAGACACTCGAAATCGCGCGAAACGGCGTTTATCGCTTCAAGTAGTCGTTCCCTACCCGCTGCATCCTGGGTACCGAAGCCCTCGTCCACGATCAACGTCGGCAGCGGCGCGCCCGCTCGCCGCGCCAGCAGCTTCGACAACGCGATGCGCAGCGAGAGATTGATACGAAACGCTTCGCCGCCACTGAACATCTCATACGCCCGCGTCCCGAGTTCGTCTGCAATGGTTATGTCGAGCGTTTCCGTCGCGCCGCCCCGCTGTAGCTCCCGCTGCGTATGCAGCGCCACGCTCATACGGCCGTTGGTCATGCGATTCAGGAGGCGGTTGGCTTCCTCCTCGATCTCCGGGATCACGGCGTCGATGATCAGGGCTTGCACTCCCTTGCGCCCAAACGCCGTTGCCAGGTCGTCGTAGATCTGCTGCTCGGAACGTGCCTTCGCCATCTCCAAAGACTGCAGCTCATGCAATCGCCGGAACCGGCGGCAATCCTCAAGGCGTTGCTCGGCGGCGCCAAGCGCCAGCCTCAGCCGGCGTTCGCTCGCCTCCAAAGCCCCGATCTCGCCGCCCACACGGATCAAGTCTGCCCGCGGATCCTTCTGAGCGGCGAGCAATTCAGCTAGCTCCTTTGCCCTCTGTTCCGCCTGCACCAACGTCGCTTGCCACTCGTCCAGCTCCTGACGAGCCCGATCGATCGCGGCCCGAGCAGCCTGTACGGCTTCCTCAGCGCGCAGCAGTTCGGTGTATTCGGCGTCGGCCCCAGCGAGTCGCTGGACCGCCTCTCTTGCGAGTTCATGAGCGACTTCGTCATAGTCCGTGGCGTCGATATTGGCTCCGATATCCTGCAGTCTCGCCCGGGCCCCAGGGGCAAATCCCTCGGCGCTGAGGTTTCCGGTGATTTCCTCCAGCTCTTTCAACAAGGTTGGCAGCGCTTGCGCGGCGCTCTGTGTCTCTCGCTCATCTCGGTCCAGCCCCGCGGTGCGGCGCTCCAGAGCAGCGCGATCGCGGCTCGCCGCCTCATCAACGCGCTTGATCTCCTCTTGAACTGCGGCACCGGCCGCCTCGGCAGCCTCGCGGCGGTTCCTATTCTGTCGGAACAGGTCCGCCAGCTCGCTGCCCTCGTGTTCGTAGGTATCGTTGAGGCGCTGCTTGCCATCGGCACCCAATTCCGTGCGGCAAACCGGGCAGAGTGCGCCGCCGTCCTGCAGCTCCGTCTGCCGGCGTTTCAGCCCTTCCATGTCGTCGCGCAACCGCTTGTTGGCCGCCTGAAGCTGGCCAACGGCGGTGAGCTGCTCCCCGAGCTCCCGGCGCAGGTCGTCCAGCCGACGCTCTTCGCGTTCGACCGCTGTACGCTCCGCTTCGATTGCCCCGCGTTCGGCTTCGAGGTTCGCGCTCCGATCCGCCTGCGTTTGGAACCGCTGCATTTCGACGCCCAGACCATCCGCCCGCGACCGCAGCCGCCCTCTCTCCCGCTCAACCTCGGCGAGCGCGGCCGCTTCGTCGCGCCGTAGCCCAACGACGGTGGCCAGGCGCCGCGATTGCTCGCTTTCGGCCTGTCGTGCCGACTTTAGCTCTTCGAAACAGACCCGTATCTGATCGGCACGCTCGAGAATCGCCTGGTACCTGTCGATAACGGCCTGCTGGCGTGCCTCCTCGGTGGTCTGGCGCTCGACGCGGTCCGCGGCCTGGCGGCGGTCGCGCTCGGCGGTCTCTGCCTGTGAGCGAAGAAGCTGGACCTGCCGTTCAATCTCCTGCAGCCGCAATAATGACGCCCGCCGGTCGCCTAACTCGCGTTCAATGGAAGTCAGTTCCTCGAACGTTTCGCCGCGCTCGCGCAGGTACGCGGGCTCGCGCTCGATCTCCGCTGCATATTGTGTCAGCAGCGCGTCCAAGCGTCGTCCCTCGCCTTCCCAGCGCCGCCGCTCGTCCCGGGCTTTCGCCTCGTAGCCGTCGTACGCGCCAAGGCCGAGGATCTCGCCGAGAACGCGCTTCCGCTCCCCGGGGGCTTTGAGCGTGAATTCGTCGGCTCGACCTTGGACGAGGAACGCGCTGTTGCGAAAGGTGTCGTAGTCGAGCCGCACGGCCTGGATGATGCGGGCCTGCGTCTCACGGACGGTGGTACCGCTCAGCGATTTCCAGTCTCCCAACGAGAGAACCTGAAACTCGAGCATCGTGCGACCGGGGCTGTTTACCGTTCCCTTGCGCCGCTTGCGCACGACCCGGTACTGGACGTCGCCAACGCGAAAGTCGAACTCGACCTCCATGTCGACGCGGCCAACGTGGATCAGCTCGTCGTCGGTTCGGGCCCGCGCTTGGCCCCACACCGCCCAGGTGACGGCGTCCAGCAGGGCCGATTTGCCGTGCCCGTTCTCGCCGCTGAGGCAAGCGACTCTAATGTCGCTGAGGTCGAGCGGGGGGCAATTCTCTCGATAGCACAGGAAGTTGCGCATGCTTAGCCGCTGCGGCACCACGGGCGGAGGTCCTCTCG
>DAINSK010000061.1:0-9488 GCA_036741355.1 Chloroflexota bacterium | reverse complement strand
AGGACGCGACGGCGACGCTCCTGCGTCACGTTCTTGGTGATAGCCGCAACGAAGTGCGCGGGCGCCAGCGCGTCCCGCAGCTCGTTGTCGCGAAGTGCCGCGTTCTGCTGCGGCGTGAGCGCTATCTGGACACGCGTAATGGCGTCTCTCACGCCGGCCTTTCGGATCGCGTCGACGACCTCGGTTGTGGGATCGTCGCCGTGCACTGTAACGTCGACCGTCACAAAGCGCCGGGCGTTCACCTTATGGAACTCGATTGCGGTTGCCCGCTGTCCGGCCGGCAGGGATGGGTCCAGTGTGACGACCATGAACCCTTTCTCATCGTGCTCTTCACCGAAATCGACGCGTTGCAGGCTGCCGGCGTAATACATCGGCGGCCGTTGCGAAACCAATTGTTGGACGTGATGGTGTCCGAGAGCGACGTAATCGAATCGCTCGGGGTCGAGCGTGCTCGACATCAGCTCCGGGAAACGGCCGACGGTCATGAATTGTTCGCTGCCGGTCTTCACTTTCGAGCCGTGCATGGCGATGTGCGCCGTCAGGATCGCCGGCACGCTGGAATCGAGCGCATCGGTTTCCGACGTGATCAACTCGTGAAGCAGTTCCTCGATCTTCTTGTCCACTTCGTCGATGCTCAGATTACGGTGTTCGTCCTTCGTAAGCAGAGTGCTGCGATTCGGCCAGGGTACGGCGACAATTTGAACCGGTCCACTACGAGTCGGCACGACGGTCGTCCCGATTCGCGAGCCGACCCAGACTCCCTCCACGGCAAGGGTTTGAAAGATCTCCAGCGCGCTAGCGCGTGAGATCGCGTTCGGCAGGTCGTGATTGCCGACCAACAGAAACACGGAGATGCCGGCAGTCGTAAGCCGCCTGATCCGCTTTGCGAACTCACGCTGGTGCGTCTGCGACGGATCCCGCGATTTATACGCATCGCCCGCGAAAAGCACCATGTCAACCTGATCGTCCAGCGAAAAGTCGACGAGTTCGTCGAGTGCGTGCAAGAAGTCAGCCAGCCGCGACGGGAGTCCTGTCTCCGGGTCGGGCCGGCTGTAGTTCTCGACGCCGATGTGCAGGTCAGCGAAGTGGACGATTTTCATGCTAGCCAAGGGCGATTACAACGTCCCAAAATCGAACTCAAAGTCATCAGCACTGGTGCGTGTGGCCGCTACCGCGGCGTCATAGCGAGAGCGGATTGCGCCGACCAGTTCCTGGATGCTAACCCGCTCCTGTGACATGCTGTCGCGCTCGCGGATAGTGACGGCGTTGTCCTCCTCGACCGTCTGGAAGTCGATCGTCACACACCACGGCGTACCGATCTCATCCTGACGCCGGTACCGGCGACCAATGCTTTGCGCGTCGTCGAACTGCGTGGCAAAGTGCGGCCGGAGCAGATCCCACACCTTGCGAGCGGTCGGACCAAGCTTCTCGTTACGGCTGAGCGGAAGTATCGCCACCTTGATTGGCGCGACGATCGGGTGGAGGCGCAGGACGACACGTGTTTCGTTTTTCTCTAGCACTTCCTCGTCGTAGGCGTCGCACATCAGCGTCAGCATGACGCGGTCCACGCCCACTGCCGGCTCGACGCAGTACGGGATCAGATGTTCGCCGCTCTCCTCGTCGAAATAGCTGATCGGCTTGCCGCTGGTGGCGATGTGCTGCTTCAAGTCGAAGTCAGTGCGCGAGGCAATACCCTCGAGCTCCTGCCAGCCAATCGGAAACTCATACTCGATGTCGGTCGTGCCGGCTGAGTAGTGGGACAAAGATTCTTGCGGATGCCGGAAGAACCGTAGCTTCTCGCGGCGCACACCAAGGCGCAGGTACCAGCGCATCCGCTCGAGCCGCCAGTAGTCGTACGCCTCATGATGCTTGCCGGGGCGCACAAAGTACTCCGTCTCCATCAGCTCGAACTCGCGCGTACGGAAGATGAAATTCCCGGGCGTGATCTCGTTACGGAACGCCTTGCCGATCTGCGCGATGCCGAAAGGCAGTTTCTTGCGCGTCGTGGTGAGGACATTGTCGAAATTGATGAACATGCCCTGCGCCGTTTCCGGACGCAGGTATGCAACGCTGGCATCGTCCTTGACGGGACCGACGTTCGTGCTCAGCATCATGTTGAACATACGGGGCTCGGTAAACTGCCCGGTGACGCCGCAGTCGGGACAAGGGCTGCCAAGGTCTATGTGGTCAGCCCGGAAGCGCGAGTTGCAGTTCTTGCAGTCCACCATCGGGTCGTTGAAGGTGCTCACATGCCCGGACGCGACCCACACCATCGGGTTCGTGATGACCGTCGCTTCAATACCGACGACGTCGTCCCGCTCCTGCACCATGGAGCGCCACCAGGCGTCGCGAATGTTCCTGCGCAGCTCAACTCCGACCGGACCGTAGTCCCACGCGTTGGCAAAACCGCCGTAGATCTCGGCGGCTGGAAAAACAAAGCCTCGCCGCTTGCACAGCGAGACTATCTTCTCCATATCGACTGTCGTCCTCACCATTACTCCTTGCGCACGCGCTGCCGGCTGCTGCTCGAAGCAGGAATGGGTGGAAGCCGCGTGGCTTCCTCGGCGGCACGTTGGTCACGGAGCGATTGGAGGACGGCCGACGCCGATTGTCCCCGCGGGCGAATATGCGCTTCGATGAACTCATCTGCGAGTTCATGGCTTTGCCAGAACGCGGCTTCTTCTGCTGCGCTCTCGAAGTGCTTGGGGATGTCGTCCCTGGTACGAATGAGTTTCCGCGTCATGCTATCTCTGCTCATAGTACGGCCGGTATCGAGATGGAGCCCTGAACGCCGTCACGGGGCGAATGCGGCCGTTCCTTTCTGAGTATACGACGAGGAAGAGCCGGCCATCCCCGGTCGCCCCGATGACCGTGATGCGTTCCTCGCCATCGACCACTTCCATGTCAATATCTCGGGCAATTGGGTCCGTTAACACGTGCTCGACCTCGGCCCTCGTCAGTCGGGCCGCTCAACTCCGACCGGACCGTAGTCCCACGCATTGGCAAAGCCGCCGTAGATTTCGGCGGCTGGAAAAACAAAGCCTCGCCGCTTGCACAGCGAGACTATCTTCTCCATATCGACTGTCGTGCCCACCGCTGCTCCTTGCGCGCACGCCGCCGGCTGCAGCGTCGCCGCGGCGCCGCCAAGAGGAGACGCCGGTTAGCGGAAACCGTATCAGAGGGTCTGCAGAGGGTCAACGAAGCTGCCGGCTAAGGAGTTCTGCGAACTCCTCCAATGCTGGACGCCCGATCGGCTGCTACCTTGTAGTATCGCGCCAACCAGCCACCAATGACTGATCGGCGGCGCCCGCGGAGGTCTGCTGCGGCACCTCGAACACAGTGTCGTAGGCCGGCGAAAGGCCCGCCTGCCCACTACCTTCCGCTGAAGCCTCCAGCATTCGCCGTACCGCCGCCGCGTGGTTGGCAGAGCCCACCAGCATCATGGTCGGCGTCTGATCGGCCTCCACGCGAAACGTGCTTACGGTCGGGCTCGCGGTGCCGCTGCCTGCTCCTGTCGCGCCCTGCAGGTCCTGGACCTGGATCTCCGGCAGCCCAAGCGACACTCGCTCGCTGGACATGCCGCTGTTCTCTCAGTTGCTTTGGCGGTGTCGGAGGGAGCCAGGCACCCTCGGGGCCGACTGTACCACGGCGGGCAGCGGTCGTGCCCGTAGCCTTCCTGATACCCTCAATGTGACACGTCAGCGGCCTTTCCATGCAGCGGGGCGCTTCTCGGCGAAAGCAGTCGGTCCCTCGACACTGTCCGTAGTAGTCCGGATGATGCGCGACAGCAGACCTTCAATGCGCAGGCCCTCGTCCAGCGACACGTCGGCGCCGCGGTAGGCCGACTCCTTGATCGCCCGCAATGAGAGCGGCGCGTTCTGCAGAATTCGCTCCGCCAGCCGTTCCGCCGCGGGCAGCACATCTTCCGCCGGCACAACGTGGCTCACCAGTCCGACTCGGTACGCTTCGGCGGCGCTGATCCGCTCGCCCGTGAACAGCATTTCGAGCGCCACACCGAACGGTATCAGCCGCGGCAGTCGCTGAGTGCCGCCGCCGCCTGGCAGGATGCCGCGCATGACTTCGGTGAGCGCAAAGGTTGCGTGTTCGGCGGCGATGCGGATATCGCACGCCAGCGCCAGTTCCAGCCCGCCCGCCAGACAATAGCCGTTCACAGCGGCAATAATAGGCTTCCAGATGCGCAGGCCGCGGTTGAACGAAGGCGTCTCCGGATCCCAAAAGTGGTCGACGGCGCCTTCGTGCAGCGCCCTGTTGCTTCTGCTCATCTCCTTGAGGTCCGCGCCCGCGCAAAAAGCGCGGTCGCCGGAGCCGGTGACGATCGCCACCCAGGCCTCTTCACTATCGCGGAACCGCGTAAACGACTCGAGCAGCAGCCGCCGTAACGGCGTGTTCAGTGCGTTCATCGCTTCCGGGCGATTCAGCGTTATGTAGGCAATATGACCGCGCTGTTCATACAGAACCTCGTCCACGGCAATCCTCCTGAAAATCTACGCAAAGTAACGGGGCGGTGGCCAGGTTGCCACCGCCCCGTTTTCTCACACCCAGAGGCAGAACGCTACTTGACGATGAACAACGGCGCCAGCACGAGCGTGATCGTACTCAGCAGCTTCACGAGGACGTGGAGGGCGGGACCGGCCGTGTCCTTGTACGGGTCGCCGACCGTATCGCCCACCACCGCGGCGGCGTGTATGGCCGAACCTTTGAGAACCACGACGCCATCTTCGTCGGTCAAATTTCCTGACTCGATGTACTTCTTCGCGTTGTCCCATGCGCCGCCGCTGTTATTGAGGAAGGTCGCCACGATAATGCCGGCGATCGTGCCAATGACCAGCACACCGGTCACCGCCTCCCAGCCGGCGTTATTGTCGTTCAGCGGACCCTGTCCAAGCCAACGGAAGATAAGGCCGACCACGATCGGCAGTCCGACGGCCAGAATGCCGGGCGCGACCATCTTTCGCAATGCTGCCTTCGTGGTTATATCGACCGCCCGCCCGTAGTCGGGTCGCGACGTGCCCGCCATGATACCGGGGTCGCTGCGGAACTGCCGGCGCACTTCCTCGATGATGTCGCCCGCCGCGGATCCCACCGCGCGGATTGCAAGCGACGAGAATAGGAAGACCAGCATCACGCCGAGCAGGCCGCCCGTGAATACCTGGATGCTACCGAGGTTCGCCGTAATCTCGGTCACCGGTTGCAGCCCTTTTGCGACTGCCTGGCTGCTCAGCACCTCTTTGACTTTATCCAGGTAAGCGCTGAACAGCAGGAAGGCGGCAAGACCGGCTGATGCCACCGCATAACCCTTCGTGAGCGCCTTGGTCGTGTTGCCGACTGTATCCAGCGCATCGGTGATGTGGCGCGCCGATTCCGAGGCGCCTGACATCTCGGTGATACCGCCAGCGTTGTCGGTGATTGGCCCGAACGTATCCATCGCCAGGATGTAGGCAGCGGACATCAACATGCCCATGGTCGCAACTGCCGTGCCGAATATCCCCATGCTGGTCGTATCTAGCTTCTGGCCGGCCACCGAAGGCGCGATGCCCGCGTGGGCGCCCAGAATGAACGACGTTACCAACGCGGTGCCGATGACCAGCGCCGTGACCGCGGTGGTTTCGAATCCCACCGCCGTGCCGATGATGATGTTGGTCGCCGGTCCCGTTCGCGAAGCCGCGGCGATCTCTTTCACCGGGCGCCATGCACCGGCGGTGTAGTACTGGGTGATGTATACGAATGCGATACCGGTCGCGATACCAACGAGGCCGCAGTAGAAATACCAATACCACTGGCTGCCCAACATGAACCTGGTGGCAATGGCCAATCCCACGACCGATAGGATGGAACAGACGTAATAACCGCCGTTAAGCGGCTGCATCGGGTCCTGGTTACCGTCCTCGCGCGTGAAGTACGGCACCGATAGTAGTCCGGCGATCGTCGCGAGGATACCGAACGACCGCAGGACGAGCGGGAAGAAGATCCATTGCACGTGGCCGGTCGCCCTGAAGATGGCCACGCCGAGGATCATCGCGCCGATGTTTTCCGCCGACATCGACTCAAACAGGTCGGCGCCTCGGCCGGCGCAGTCGCCGACGTTGTCACCGACCAGGTCGGCGACGACGGCCGCGTTGCGCGGGTCGTCCTCAGGAATGCCGGCTTCGATTTTGCCAACGAGGTCTGCGCCAACGTCGGCCGCCTTTGTATAGATTCCACCGCCGAGTTGCGCAAACAACGCCACGAAGCTGGCGCCAAAGCCGAAACCGACGATCAGAAAGGGCGTGGAGCCGAGCGGATGGTTCAACACCTTGCTGTAAATGCCGAAGATGCTCGAAACGCCCAGCAGCGATAGGGCCGTCACCAAAAACCCCGATACCGCACCGCCGCGAAGCGCAACAGTGATCGCCGCCCGAAGGTTGACCTGCGCGGCCGCCGCCGTTCGAAGGTTGGAACGAACAGAGATATACATGCCAATGTATCCGGCGAGCGCCGAGCAGAACGCCCCGACCAGGAACGCGACTCCCGCCAGGATGCCCTGTTCGCCCGCACCAACTGATCCGGCGCCGCCCCCGGCGCCGATAATCGATCCGGCTTCCCCTATGCTGCGCGGATCCCGCACCGGGGAAGCTGTGCCCCAGACGATCAGGCCGATCACGACGGCCACGACAACCGACATGATGGTGATCGCCTGATACTGCCGCCTGAGGAACGCCATTGCGCCCTCAAAGATCATGTCGGCGATGTCTTGCATCCCTGGCGTGCCCTTGTCACGCACAAGCACGTCGTGCGCGAGCCAGACAGCGAACAGGACCGCGATGGCACCGACGATGGGTACGATCCAAACGATACCCACGTAGCCCTCTCCTTCTTCTGTGGCTGATTGCCGGCCCCGCAGACGACGAAACGAGCGTAAAGGCCCGCTCGAAAAGCTGTGGAAGCTCCGTCTACGGATACCGGTCCGGATTGGAATCTAACAGTCCACATAGTGACGATCAAGCGTGTAAACGAGTGATTAGTTAGCCTGAGCAGGCAATTCGGCATCAGATGGGCCGGCGGAAGGCGCACAGTTGCGACGCGAATTACTCTCCCTGTGCGGGAAGCCGAGACTCGAATGCCGCGAGGCGCCGTTCGAGATCGCTTTGTCGCGCCGCCATCGTCAGGTCGCCTCGCGTCCGCTCCAGGATGCCGCGGGTTACGTCCGTCGTTCTGCGCAGTCCACCGGTCATTGCATCGGGGTAGTCGACGGTGACGAGTACATCGTAAATATCGTCCATCGCACGCAGATAACGCTCACACCGCGCCACGTCACCATCCCGCAGACTGTCGAGCAGATATCGGCGTAGTTCGCCGACGGCTTCGCCAAGACCGTTCAGATAGGCCGCGTTTTCCACCGCGAGGTCGTCGGGGCCGGGCAACTGGTCACCGTGCACGAGCGCGAGTGTGAGCGCCGCCTCGGCATGCTCCTTCTGCGCGTCGTGAACAAATCCGGCGTGAAAGATGTCGCCATGGTCTGCGAGGGCACTCCGGATCTGGCGAAGCAGCGCCGTCGCCTTGTCCAGCATGTTTTGTGCCGGCCCAAATTCGTCTCGATGAACGGCGCGGATTCCGTTGGCGGAGAGCCTGATGACTTCCCGACAGAGTGGCAGCGTCTGTTCGCGGGCGGCGTGCTTTGCCGCCAACCGCGCTCGGACGCCTTCCATGATCGTATCGAGTTGGGAAGCGAGTTCGTCGGGCACGCCGTTCTCGTTTCTGGTAACGCATTCCGGTCATCCCGGACCGGGGAACGCCGGTTGACCGCGGTCCTTTTACAGATCCTTCACCGGCTCGGGGAATTCGCCTTCGCGGGCCGCGTCGATCATTTGCCTGGCCTCGGAAGGAAGCTCCATGCCCATCTCATCAAACCGCTTCTCGACCCAGCGGCCGATCTGGCGTGGATCTTTATACGAATCACCGCTTCCCGGCTCGGGAACGCCGTAATCTTCGAGGATCTGCTGCTCACTGCGGTGGTAGGCAAACTTCGAAACTGCCCGCTCCATGCGTTTTCCGTGGCAGTGACCGCATACCGGCTCTATCGGAGAGGACACGGTTCGGGCAAATACGCTCGATAGCCTGCCGCATTCCCGGCATCGATATTCGTAGATCGGCATCCAAAACGCCTCCGCGCTAGCCGCGGGACTCAATCGCGTCCGTTCTAACCGGCGAAGTCTCCGAAATCGTCGTCGTCGCCGTCATAGGGCATGTCGCCTGGGTCGCTCTCTTCGAGCCCCTGGATATAGCGCTCTTCGGCCACCGATCCGAATTCGCTGACGGCACGATGGACGGCGAATCGAGACACCTGACGGGATAAATCCGCGCCGCCGCATTTAGGACACACTGGCGCGTTGGTCGCGCTTATCGACCGGCGGAACACCTCTACCTGCCCTTGGCAACCAGAACAGAAGTATTCGTAGATCGGCATTGATTCTTCTCGTTGATTACGCGATGAAAACGCCTTGTTATCATTCACAGCATAGCGGTGAATAGGAAACCGGCCAACGGGCCGCCGTCGCCGGCTCAGGCATCGCCTTCAACGGCGTTTTCGATCAGATCGATCGACATCACCAGGCCGTTACGCGAGAGACTCACGGCGACCAGATCGATCCTGCCCTCCTGCGGCAGCTCGGGGTGTTGCGCAAGGTATAACTCAGCAGTAAGCCGCATCCGGTGTTGCTTCAAGCGGCTGAGAGACGCCAGCGCCGAGCCGAGGTCGCCCTGACGCCTGGCGCGCACTTCGACGAAGATCGCCACACCGTCTTTCAATGCCACAACGTCAATCTCGCCGTAACGCAGGTGCACGTTTCGCTGGAGCACCTGGTAGCCGTGCTGTTCCAGATAGGCAGACGCTATCCCTTCGGCGAATGTACCGAGCTTCTTGCGGGTGAGGCGATCCGGCTGCTCCCCGTTGACGCGGCCGAAAGACCGTGTCAACCCCTTGCCGCCTGATTAACGGGACCGAACGAGTAACGATGAATTGGGCATGGACCCAGGCGCCCCAGGGCTTCGAGGTGTTCGGCGGTGGCATAGCCGCGGTTATGGGAGAAACCGTAACCGGGGTGGCGCCGCTCCAGACCGACCATGATCCGGTCGCGTGCAACCTTTGCAATGATCGACGCGGCCGCGATGGCGCAGCAGGTAGCGTCTCCGCGCACGACCGGCTGCTGTGGCAGATCCACTTCAGGCAGCGCAAAGGCGTCCAACAACAATGCCTGTGGTCGGGGACTCAGCTGCAGCACCGCAAGGCGCATCGCCTCTCGTGCAGCCGGCGCGATCCCGATCTCGTCGATCCGTCTCGAGGGCACCACGCCCACCCCGAACGCCAGCGCCTCGTCCCGCAGCCGCTCGGCGAGCGTTTCACGCTGCAACAGCGTCAGCATCTTGCTGTCCCGCAGGTCGCAGAACCAGAGCCGGTCGTCCTCAGGAAGGATGACCGCGGCGGCAACGAC
>DAINSK010000060.1:0-16256 GCA_036741355.1 Chloroflexota bacterium | reverse complement strand
GTGCCGTTCATCGCCCGCAGCACGTCGCCGGGCTTGATCGCGTTGCCGCCCGGCATGTTTTCGGTGGCGGGAACGATGCCGGTGACGTTGATGCGCGGCTTGAGCCGGGCGATCGCCGACAGCGCGGCGATAACGCTGGCGCCGCCGGTCATGTCGCCCTTCATCTCTTCCATGCCGGCCGCCTGCTTGATCGAGATGCCGCCAGTGTCAAAGGTGATTCCCTTGCCGATCAGTCCAACGCTGCTTTCGCTCTCGGGGTCGCCGCGATATTCCATCACGATGAACTTCGGGGGCTGAGCACTTCCCTTGGCGACGCCGAGCAACGATCCCATGCCCAGCTCGACCATCTGCTCGGTGTCCAGCACCTCGCACTGCAGCCCCGTCTGGTCGGCGACGGCCTGCGCCCGCGCCGCCATTTCGGTCGGCGTCAGGTAATTGCTGGGCTCGTTGGCCATGTCGCGAGCCAGGTTGGTCGCTTCGGCGAGGATCACACCGGCCTCAAGGCCGCCGCGCAACGCATCAACCCGGCCGGCGTCGTTTTCCAGAACGACCAGGCTTTCCAGCTCTCGCCGTTCCTCCTCCGGCTTCTGGTGCCGCGTAAAGCGGTAAAGGCCGAGCACCACTCCCTCTCCGATCGCCCGGCCAACCGCATCGGCCTGGAGCCCACCGATGCCGGCCCCATGGGCGATGGTGGCGGCCGTTCCATAGCCTTTGTTCCGTAGGAATCGGGCAACGTTGGCGGTGAGGTTGCGCACCTTGTCGATGTTGAAGTCCTCCACCTTGCCGAGCCCGAGCACAACGACACGGCCGGCGACAATTTTGCCCAGTGTGTGGACCACGCTTATCTCGCCCGCCTTGCCGCGGATATCGCCGTCGGCGATGAGCCGCGATATCGTGCCGCCTAGTGCTTTGTCAACGGCGCCGGTGCCACCGCCGGGATGCGTGACCCCGTCAAAGAGGTTGACCACGATCGCCTTGCCGTCGAACGTTGTGATATCGCCCCGTTCTACCCGGATGTCCAAGACCTGCTCCTTTTGCCCACGCCGAGCGTCAGCGATTTTCCGCGGTGGACTGCACGAGATATTCAAGTGCAGCGTAGGCGTCGCAGGCGATCAGGTCGAACCGATCGATCGCCGTGGCGAGACCTTCGCCAGCCGAGGCAGGTTCCAGTGCCAGGTAAACCTGCCGCCGTACGGCGCGCTCCCGGCCGGCTGCGAGCCACAATACGTATGGGGCCTCGTTACCGTGGGTATCGCTGGTGAGTACTTCCACGCCCGAGACGTCGGGAAGCGCCGCAACGCGTTCAGCCATACCGATGGCAAACTTGTGTAACTCCGACTCTTTGCCCGCAACCGCCTGTCCCACCAGAACGGTCGCGAACGCCACGGGCTCCTCATAGCTCGCCGGTCCGTTGGCGCTCCAGAGGTGATGAAAGCTCTCCTCCCAGACCTGGGATGTGCGAATGACGGCGTTCATCTCCTGCATCGGTTCGCCGGCCTGTTCTGGCTCCTGCAGGAGCAGATACCGGTCTCCACCGACTTCCGACAGGGCCCAGGTGAGCGTCGGCGCCTCGTCCGCGCGCGACTGCACAAAGCTGCACAACGCTTCGGTCAGAGCAAGCGGGGTCGTGCCGGCGGGTTTATGCAGCGTGGCGCGGAGCGCGGCCGTCGGCACGCCGCCCCAAATGCGGAACGCGGACGCCGAGCGCAGTTGTTCGGGCGTTGGCGGCTCGCCGCCCCGTAGCGCCTCCGCGATGCCGGCAGCAGCACGCATGGCCGGGTCGCGCAAGGCGGGTCGTAGCCGCACCTGGTAGAACAGCAACACCGCACCGGCAGCGATCGTCGCGAACATCAAGTTGAACAGCCCTGACCGGTAGATGAGGTTGACGACGAAGAAGACCGGTCCGATCACGGCGGCAGCGGCGATGATCGCCAGGGCGCCGATCATCAGTTCCCACGCCACTCGTTGCCAGGGCAGCAACCGCATGTACCGGCCTTTCGCCTACCCGGTTCTTATCAGCAGATTACACTCACGAAGGAATGAGCCGCAGCAGCAACCAGATCATCGCGGCCACCCCGGCTGCGGCGGGAATGGTGAGAACCCACGCCCAAACGATAGACTGTGCCAATCTCCACCGCACTGCCGACGCCCGACGCGCCGTGCCCACGCCTGCAATCGCGCCCGCAATCGTGTGCGTCGTACTCACGGGCACACCCAGCTGCGCGGCAAAGATGATCGAGGCGGCGGCCGCGGCTTCGGCGCTAAAACCTCCGTAGGGCTCGATGGCGGTCAGTCGCGATCCCATAGTGCGAACGATCCGCCAGCCCCCGGCCATAGTGCCCAACGAGATGGCGGTGTAGCAGGCGAACTCCACCCAGCGGGGCACGGCGAACTTGCCGGCCATATGCCCCGTCGACAGCAAGAGCACGCTGATCACACCCATCGTCTTTTGGGCGTCGTTGGCGCCGTGGGACAGTGAGTACCCGGCGGCCGATAAGAGCTGCAGACGGCGAAACGTGGGATTCGCCAGGGCCGGCCGTACATTTCGAAAGATCGTGCGCAGAAGACTGGCGATGAGCGACGCGAGGAAGAATCCCAGGATTGGTGACACGACGATGAAAATGCCGGTCTTTTTCAGTCCCGTCGCGACGACGGCGCTCCAACCGGCTTTGACCACCGCAGCGCCAACCAAGCCGCCGATGAGCGCGTGCGAAGAGCTTGATGGGAGCCCCCAGTACCAGGTGAGCATGTCCCAGATGATGGCGCCGATCAGCGCCGCGAGGATCATGCGCTCGTCGACGATATCGGTCCTGATGACACCCTTGCCAACGGTATTGGCGACGCTGAGACCAAAAATGAACGCGGCCGCGAAATTGAAGAAGGCGGCCCAGATAACCGCCTGGTACGGACGCAGAACACGCGTGGCGACGACAGTGGCAATGGAATTCGCGGCATCGTGCATGCCGTTGATGAAGTCGAAGATCAGGGCGACGCCGATAATGAGAATGACGCCGACGAGGCCCAGATTCACAAACGCTCCCTCTTAGCCGTATTTGAGAACGACGCCTTCCATGACGTTGGCCACGTCTTCGGCGCTGTCGGTCGCGGCTTCGAGCTCGTCGTACACTTCGCGCCATTTGATGATATCGCGCACGTCCTCCTGATTCTGAAAAAGGTCACGCATTGCGGCCCGGAACAACTGGTCCCCCTGGTTTTCGAGTCGGTTGATCTCTACTGTGATCGGCAGCACCGCCTTTAAATCGGCGCGGCGGATGTGCGCCATCGCCTCCTGCAGCGCCGTGCCAGTTTTCTGGATTACGGCGGCCATCTCGCGTGCGGTCGGGGTCGGCGCGGCGATCTCGTAATCACAGAGCGCCGTTACCGCGGCTTCGATGTGGTCGAGCACATCGTCCAGGCGCTGCGCCAGCAGGGCGATATCTTCGCGGTCGATCGGCGTTACGAAGCTCTTCTGCAGCTGGTTCATCACCTGGTGTGTGAGGAAGTCGCCCTGGTGCTCGAGCTCCCGCATCCGGTCGGCGCGCATGCCCAGGTGCGCAAAATCGTCCATCGTTTCGACGAGCAGCAGACCCGCCGCCAGTACGTTGTCGGCAGCCTGGCCCAGCAGCGAATAGAACTTGTCCTCGCCAATCGGCAATCCGAAACGTGGCACGAAATTCCCTCTATACGGCTGCGCGATTCAGAGCCGGTCGCGTTCCCCGTTCATCCTACACGGGGTCCAGCGAAGGCAACAGACGTGTGTAACGGTGCTTGCCCGCAAAAGACAACTCGCTTTCCCAACGCTCTTCTGCCCCCGTGCACGAGCCAACGTCAGGCGTTATCGTGGACACGTTGCGGTCCCCGTGCGCAACCCAGGGGATGGAATGGAGGATGGTACACATGCCCGACGCAGCAAATTCATTGTCGGATTCCCCCGACGGGCTACCGAGCTACGCGGAGCTCTCCGAGCGTTCTGACGCTCCTCGCGGCTCAAACTGGGGACTGTTTGGCAAAGACGACCAGCTTGGCACGATCAACTTCCTGACGCCGGCGCGAGTAACCGCGGCAGCGGCATGTGTCCGCAAGGGCATCAGCTTTGGGCTCAACTGGCGCATCGACCTGCCCGATCCGCCGCTTTTCGGTCGGGGCGCCCACAAACACACCGTCGTCGAGATGGCCGGCGGCATGGCGATGGACGACTGGCTCGACAACTTCTATCCCCAGCGCTCCAGCCAGTGGGATAGCCTGGCGCACGCGGGACACCCGCGCTACGGCTACTACAACTTCGCCACCCGCGAGCAGGTTCGCACGGGCCAGCGCAACGGCATCGAACACCTTGCGCGACGGGGGATCGCCGGACGTGGCGTCTTGCTCGACGTCGCGCGTCACCAGCGCAACAAGGGCGAACCGATCGACGCGCGCACGCCGTTCCGCATCGGCACAGAGCTTTTAGAAGAAGTCGCCAGATCCGAGGGCGTCGAGATCAGGCCAGGCGATATCTTGCTGGTTCGTTGCGGCTGGACCGAAAACTACTTGGTGTGCGACCGCTCGGCGCGCGTAGCGATGCAGAACGAAATGGCGTTTCCCGGCCTCGATGCCAGCATGAGCATGGCCGGCTGGCTGTGGGACCACCGGATCGCGGCCGTAGCGGGTGACAGTCCGACGGTCGAATTCAACCCTTCAGATCCGGCCACCGGCTGGCTGCATGTGCGGGCGCTTGCCTATCTCGGCATGCCTTTTGGCGAAATGTGGGACCTCGAGGCGCTCGCCGCCGACAGCGAGGCGGACGGTGTCTTCGACTGCTTCCTGGCCTCCGCGCCGCTGCACGTGCCCGGCGGCATCGGATCGCCGCCAAACGCGGTTGCGGTCAAGTGAGACGGACGTGGGCAATCGGCAGTCGGCAATCGTGGGACGGCCCCCTATCTCCCCGACCCTCTTTCCCCCAATTCTGGGGGCAAGAGGGAGCTTGAGTTCGGGGCTCCATCGTGGGGCGAGCCCCGGATGACCGTCGGACCGGTACCTCCGTTAGGCGTAGGGGTACCAGTACGCGTACCGGCCGTTAGGCATAGGGGTACCAGTACCCCCCGTTAGGCATAGGGGTAGACTTTAGATGGAGACCTTACATGCAAATTAGGGGAAGAGTGGGCCTGGTTACGGGCGGAGCGTCGGGGTTGGGACGCGCAACAGTTGAGATGCTGGTCGAGAACGGCGCCAGTGCCGTGATCGTTGATCTGCCGAATCAGCCGGGCGCCGAGGTTGCTAAAGTGCTCGGCGAACGGGTGCACTGGGCGCCCGCCGACGTCACCAACGAAGAGCAGGTAACGTCCGCGGTAGACGCGGCTTTCGAGCGCTTCGGCGGGTTGCACATCGTCGTCAACTGCGCCGGTATCGCCACCGCCGCGCGGACGGTGAGCAGGAGCGGTCCGGCGCGGTTGGACCAGTTCGCACGGGTGATTCATGTCAACCTCATCGGCACGTTCAACGTCATTCGGCTGGCCGCCGCGAGGATGGCCGAACAGGAGCCGATCGATGGCGAACGCGGCGCGATCGTCAACACCGCAAGCGTAGCAGCCTTCGAAGGTCAGATCGGACAGGCAGCATACTCCGCCTCTAAGGGCGGCGTTGTAGGGATGACGCTGCCTATCGCCCGAGACCTCGCCTCGTTGCTGGTGCGGGTCAATACGATCGCGCCCGGGATCTTCGACACGCCCATGCTCGGCGGCTTGTCCCCCGACGTTCGCGCAGCCCTCTTTGCCGATGTGCCGCACCCACACCGGCTGGGCAAGCCGATCGAGTACGCCGCGCTCGTGAAGGCGATTGTCGAAAACCCGATGATCAACGGCGAGACGATCCGCCTGGACGGCGCTCTGCGGCTGCCGCCGAAGTAACTGCTGAATTGTACGGGCCTGCGGATGCCGGTGACGCGGGAATTACAGCGAACGGGCGCCAGCGACCGGGTGCCGCACGACCGGGTGTTCGACTAAACCTCGTCGCGTCAATAATGTCTGCAGCACTGTAGCAGCTGATGCGATGTTACACGTCATACAAGCCCGTATAGGCGCCGCTGGAGAGCAGGATGTAGTACTGTTCTACCGTCTTCTGCTGCGGGGTCCGCGACCAGGGGTCGGCGCGGCCGGTACCCGGCAGGAGAGCGATGCCCAGCGTGAGCAGCGCGGCGATCAGCGTCGCGGCGCTACGGGGGAACCAGCGAGACCTGGTCGACGTGAGGACGGGCATCGGCCGCTCTCTTTCGTACCCGCGTTTGTTCACGCAAGGCGGGCTGATGTGGCACGAACTACTGTGCACGGCGGCCTACGTCGGGATTAATAAGCACGAACTAGAGCTTCTTCACCTCGTCGATGATGCCGAGCAAAGTGCGGATATCCACGCGGTCGCCCGGCTGCGGGTCCCTGTAAATACCCTCGGCGGCGACGCGGCCCTCGGCCAGGCGATCCGGGTCGTCCGCAAGTGCATAGGCGATGCGGAAGTAGCGCGTGCCGTGGATCTCATAGGGCTGCACCGCCGCCAGGATTGCTTCCATCTGCACATCCTAGGCGCTGTCTGAGGTGGTGACAAATCCTCGACGTATCTCGTCTGGCAACAGGTCGGACACGATGTACTCCGCCAATATCTCTCTGTGACTACCGAATGCGTTCATGCCGCACGCCATAAGCAGTACTCGGGAGTAGCTGCGGACCGCGGAATTGCCACGGGGGTGAGTATAGCGGCGGCTTCGCGCGCGCCTATGCTGGAGCTAGCAAGACAAGACAAGAATAGAGGGGAGAACCACGATGCTGGTCATTATTTTGCTTGTGCTGGTGCTTGTGCTGCTGCTCGGTGGTGGCGGTTATTACGGTCGACGCCGACGGTAGCAGCCGCCTGATCCGTGCGGACCGGGTCGGCGTCCGCAGGGATTGCAAGACCAGTTTGTGCGCCGCGCTGCACACCATATCGACCAGCGCGCTGTCCTTTGCTGCCCTCTCCGATAACCCCAGTCCCGGCGAACTCTATCACGTCATAGTGTCCAGCACTCCGGAGTCCGGGGCACGCTGGCTGATGGCCCGTTATCAGGTCCCGTCTCTCGCCGCGTTGCTGCAACTAGAGGCCTTTACACGACTGCGCGCAACCCAAACGTCGCGATGACCTTATCTGCCACGTCCTCGGGACTGAGCGATGTGTTCTCGATGTGCAGGTAGTCGGGGCGGCCTTCGAACCGTCCGGCCGAGTTGAGCTGGTATTTCGTTTCCGCGTCCAGCAGGTGCCGCCGTGACCATGCCAGGTCACGCTTGGATGGCTTCTCGGACAGCCGAAACTCTGTCTCGTTCCTACGCAACCGCTCCGCCAGCGACGCCTCCAACTCGACGAACAGGACCCGTCCGCCCCGTGTTCGAAAGATCGATGCGTAGGCTTCCACCGTCGCGGCCTCCCTCGGGTCATCGAACGCCCAGACATACGTGAAGATGAGCCCCGGCAGTTCGCTCGTAGCGACCTCCTCCAAGATGCGCCGGCGAAACTCGTCGACGAGCCGGCCAAATGGCGGCGTTCCAAACGGGAAGAAGCGCAGCACGAGCTCAATGGTCTGATGGTTGTGGAAGAGCAGCAGTCCCGTGCGGCGGGCCAGCTCAGCTCCGACCGTCATCTTGCCAACCGCCGGCGGGCCAACAATGAAGACTAGCGTCGGGGAATGACGGTCGGCATCGTTCATCGTTGGGCGATTCTACAGCAACCGGTGAGGAAGAAGAGTGACGGCCGTATTGTGTGTACAGGTCTGGGTCTGCCGAAGGGGAATGGCAATGCGCTTCTGGTCGATGTAGGTTTGTAGCTACTGCGACCCGAGCGACGGAAACAGATAGCGAGAGACGGCCATGACCGCACTCACGGACCGGCGGCAGGCAACCAGCACAACGGCGCGCGTCGTAACGCGGACTGAGGCGTGCGGCAAGGGCGGCATGGTGACGGCCAAACACGCCGCGGCTGCCGACGCCGGGCTGTCGGTGCTGCGCGCGGGCGGCAATGCGGTGGATGCGGCCGTGGCGATGGCCTTCGCCACCGGCGTGGCCGAACCGATGATGAGCGGCCTCGGCGGCGGCGGCTTTATGACGATACGTATGGCCGACGGCCGCGAGGCGATTGTGGATTACCAGGTGCGGGCGCCGCTCGCCGCGCACGAAACCATGTATGAGCTGACGCCCGCATTCCATGCCGACGCGCAGGGCTTCGTCGGCGTCAAGGACGACGAAAACTACAGCGGTCCGTGCGCAGCCGCCGTCCCGGGGCTGGTCAGCGGTCTGGCAACCGCAGCCAAACGCTTCGGCACCCGCAAGCTGGACGAGCTCATCGCTCCGGCGATCGCCCTCGCCGAAGAGGGCATCGTCGTCGAATGGCCGCTCACGCTATCACAGGCCGGCCAACTCGAGCTGCTGCAGCGCTTTCCTGCTACCGCGGCCGCCTATCTCAAGAACGGCCGGCCGCTAAAGACCGGCGTCGAATCGCCGGAATACTTCCGTCAGCCCGACCTTGCCGCGACGCTTCGCCTGATCGCCGTCAACGGCCCAGACGGCTTCTACCGAGGCACCACCGCGAGGGCGATCGCGGCCGAAATGGAACGGGCGGGCGGCTACATCTCCGAAGAAGATCTGCGTCACTACGAGGCAAAGCTGGTCGAGCCTCTGATCGGCAGCTACCGCGGCGACCGCCTCGTGGCGCTGAACGGGCCGGCCAGTGGCGCGATGTTGCTTGAGACGTGCAACATTCTCGAGGGCTGGCGTTTGGGCGAGCTTGGCTACAACAGCATCCAGGCGCTACATCTGACGATCGAGGCGATGCGCCGCAGCCACGCCGACCGGCTCACCTTCCTTGGAGACCCGGAATTCCAGGACGTCCCGTGGGAGGGGCTGATTAGCAAGGCGTACGCCGACACGCGGCGCATGACGATCGACCCGGAGCGTCTACTTCCCGCGCTGCCCGGGGATCCGTGGGCGTTTACTCGGGCGGGCCGGCCCTCGACGCTAACGGCGGTGCGGGCGGAAGGGCGCGACGACCACACGACGCATCTTTCCGCCATCGATTCCGCCGGCAACGCCGTCGCCGTCACGCAGACGCTGACTTCCGCATGGGGCTGCGGCGTCACCGTTCCGGGAACGGGAGTGCTTCTGAACAATGCAATGACCCTGTTCGACCCGCGTCCCGGCGCCGCCAACTCGATCGCTCCGTGGAAGCGGCCTGCTTCCAGCATGGCGCACACGATTGTCGTCCGCGATGGCGAGGTCGTGATGCTGGCGGGCGCGCCCGGCGGGCGCCGCATCCTCGATACCGTCACGCAGGTGTTACTGAACGTGCTCGACCACCGCCGCGGTATCCAGGACGCCGTCTCCGGGCCGTTCATTGACACGAGCGCCCCTGAGACCGGTATCGATGAGCGTGTCGATCGTGAGGTTCGCGCCGGCCTGCAGTCTCGCGGCCACACGCTGATCCTGCGGCGGCCCGATTTCACTCCCGCCTTCTTCGCACGGCCAGCGGGCATTACGCGCGACCCGCACAGTGGCGAGCTACGCGGCGGCGCCGATCCGTACGCGTACGGCATCGCCAGCGGATTCTAGGGAGCCGTTCGGAACCAGCGCGAATTGCTTCTTTACCAGAAGGAGCAAGAAGAACGAGCACCATGGAACTCATTCTTTTCCATCGGGAGCACGGGAAAAGGTAGTAGGATGCCGTCAGCAGATTCCGGAGGACCAACCATGCCACTCCTGACCGTCGCCCTGCTGCAGGCGACCGCACACGGCTACGACCAGCAGGCAAACCTCTGTACCGGCGAGGCATTCTGCCGCCGCGCGGCGGCGTTGGATGCCGATATCGCGCTCTTCCCCGAAATGTGGAACATCGGTTACTCATTCCAGCGTTGCTTAGCAGACGGTTCGCCCGCTCCGGCTTCCGAGCCGGAGCCGGACGAGGATATCTGGCGGGCGCCGGAGCTATGGGGCCGTGACTTTCTGCCCAGGGACCGGTGCGAGCGGGAAAGCTCGTCGCTCGAACGATGGCGATCGCAGGCAGTGGACCGCGACGGCCCATTCGTCGTGCACTTCAGGGCGCTCGCGCGAGAGCTGCGGATGGCTATCGCCCTCACCTATCTCGAGCGATGGCCCGCGGGTCCACGCAACACGGTGTCGCTTATCGACCGTCGCGGTGAGATCGTGCTGACGTACGCCAAGGTGCATACCTGCGATTTCGACCTGCCGGAAGCGGCTCTGACTCCAGGCGAGGGATTCCGGGTATGCGAGCTCGACACGGCCGTGGGACCGGTCAGGGTCGGCGCGATGATCTGCTTTGACCGCGAATTCCCGGAGAGCGCGCGTGTGCTCATGCTGGGGGGCGCCGAGATCATTCTTGTTCCTAACTCGTGTGACATGGACGCCTTCCGACTGATGCAGACGCGTGTGCGGGCGGGGGAAAACCTGGTCGGATTGGCGCTCACCAATTATCCCGCACCGCGAAATAATGGCCACTCAGTGGCATTCCATCCAATGGCATTCGACAAGGGAAACCCGCGTGACACGTTGGTCGTCGAGGCCGGTGAGGCGGAAGGCGTGCACCTGGCGCCGTTTGACCTCGATGAGTTGCGGGAGTTCAGACAGCGCGAATCGTGGGGTAACGCCTTTCGCCGGCCGGACCGCTACGAACTTCTGACCTCGCCACACGTCGAACCGCCCTTCATCCGGGTCGATGCAGCCGGAAGCCAGTGGGACGCGGCACGGCGAGGAGCAGTCTGACCGTTTCCCTTTTGTGTACTATGGGTCGGGTGGTCGGACCAGTGGATTGAAGGGGCACACCAGTGACCGAGCGCAGAAATCGTAAACGCTCCTTCAAGGCCGAGGATGTATACCGGCTCCGACAGGTCAGCGACCCGCAGGTTTCGCCGGGTGGCCACCGCGTCGCTTACGTCGTGACGAGCGTGGACCAGGAGGTCGACGAGTACCTATCTCACATCTGGGTGACCGCCCTCGATGGTGGCGAGCCCGAACAGGTCACGCGCGGGCCGCAGAAGGACAGCAGCCCTCGCTGGTCTCCGGATGGCAGGACGCTCGCCTTCGTTTCCAACCGCAAGGACAAACGCAACCAGGTATGGCTGATCGGCGAAATCGGTGAGCCCTGGCAGCTTACCGACGTGGTCAGAGGCGCAACCAACCCCGCCTGGTCGCCCGATGGGAAGACGATCCTCTTTCAGACCAAGACCCGGACCGACGGAGAAACGAAGCAAGACGACAAAAAGACTCCGCAGGAAAAGAATCTGCCGCGCGTGATCACGGAGTTGACCTATCGCTTTGACGGCGAGGGTCAGTACGACGACAGCTTTTCCCATATTTGGACGATCCCGTCCGCGGGCGGCAAAGCCAAGCAGATCACCGCCGGCGACTTCAACGACGGACAGGCCGCCTGGTCGCCGGACGGCAAGACGATCGTGTTCGCCGCCAACCGCGAAGCCCACAGCGGCGAGTTTCCCCAGCAGCGCGATATCTGGACCGTGCCGGCCAGGGGACCGGCCGGCGGCCGTGAGCTACGCAAGCTGACGCCGAGCAAAGGCCCTTCGAGCCTGCCAACCTGGTCGCCTGATGGGAAAACGATCGCCTTTACCGGCCACCAGCGCGGTGAAGGGTTTAGCTCCGCGACCTCTCACCTGTGGGTCGTGCCTTCAGACGGCAGCGATAAGCCTCACGCGTTGACTGAGAAATTGGACAGGTCCGTGCTCGGAATTCCGGCCGGCCAGGCGATCGCCTGGACACCGGGCAGCCGCGAGATCGTTTTCCTCGGACAGGATGGGGGTGCCGTTCGCGTGTACCGCGTTCCCGCTGTGGGCGGGGAGGCGGTGGCCGTGACGGATCCGGAGCGCTGGGCGTCGGCCATCAGCCTGACGAATGCCGGCTCAGCGGTGATTTCGGCGATCTCGCCGGTGAACCCGGGCGAGCTCTACGCGGTGCTCCTGGTAGGCGGCGAACCGAAGCAGCTAACCCACCACAACGACGAGTTCCTGGCCGCGGTCAACCTCTGTAAGCCGGAACCTTTCACCTTCAAAGGCGCAGACGGCTGGGACATTCCCGGCCTGATCATCAAACCAAGCGACTTCAAGCCGGGCCAGAAGTATCCGCTGGTGCTGGACATCCACGGCGGACCGCACGGTGCGCATGGGCAGACGTTTTCGCCGGGCTTCCAGCAGCACGCCGCCGAGGGTTACGCGGTGTTGCTCGTCAACCCGCGCGGCAGCGCGGGCTACGGCGAGCCGTTCACCCACGCGTGCGTTGGGGATTGGGGCGGCAACGACTACGAGGACCTTATGCGCGGCGTCGATTGGGCGATCGAACAGGGAATTGCCGACCCCGAACGGCTGCTCGTCACCGGCTACAGCTACGGCGGCTTCATGACGAGTTGGGTTGTGGGCCACACCAACCGTTTCAGAGCGGCCGTCTGCGGGGCCCCGGTGAGCGACCTCGTCAGTTTCTATGGCGAGAGCGACATCGGCACGACCTTCGGCCAGTTCGAACACGGTGGCCCGGTCTGGGAACGCTGGGACGAGTACCGCGCCCGCTCGCCGCTCTTCCACATCAAGAACTGCCGCACGCCATTTATGCTGCTGCACTGGGAGGGCGACCTGCGCTGCCCGATCGGGCAGTCGGAAGAGCTGTTCGCGGTGCTCAAAAAGCTCGGCCGTGAGGTCGTATTCCTGCGCTACCCGGGCGCCTTTCATACCTACGTCACCCACGCACCTTCGCAACGCGTCGACGCCATCACGCGCACCGGCGAATGGTTCGACCGCTGGCTGAGTGAAGGCGCAAAGACTGCACCGAAGCAGAAACAGATGGCGGGCGCGGCGGCCGGCAACTGAAGCTCGCGAGGGCCGCAACCCACGCGGCGCAATCATTCGGAGGTGAATTTCGATGGCGGCTCCACTGCAACTCGGACTGTATCTGCCTTCGGCCGAAGCCGCTCCAGGCGGCCAGCAGGCGCACAGCTTCGACCGCCTGCTCGAGATCGCGCGCCAGGCCGAGGACGCGGGCTTCCACTCAGTATGGTGGCCGGACCATTACTTCATCCAGGCGGGGCCGGGCCAGCGACGGGGATCGTTCGAGGCGTGGACGTTGATGTCCGCGCTAGCGGCGCGGACGAGCCGCATCAAGATCGGCAGCCTGGTGCTGTGCAACACCTTCCGCCACGTTGCCATTCTCGCAAAGCAGGCGACGTCGCTGCAGGAGATCTCGGGCGGCCGGTTGATCCTCGGCCTCGGCGCGGGCTGGCACGAACCCGAATACCAGGCGCTGGGCCTGCCGTTTGACCATCGCGTCGGCAGGCTGAAGGAGAGCGTGACTGTCATTCGCGAGCTGTTCGATACGGGCACGAGCTCCTACAAAGGGCGCTGGCTCAAGCTGGACGACGCCCAGCTCATGCCCAGGCCGCAGACGAAGGTGCCGCTCTGGATCGCCGCCTCTGGCCCGAACATCCTGCAGGTGACGGCGAAATTTGCCGACGGGTGGAACCTCGCCTGGTTCGGGAGCGATCCCGGCCGCTTCATCAAGAAGGCCGGCGAGCTGAAGACCGCATGCGTCGAGGCCGGGCGCCCGGAGAACGCCATCGAGCTAAGCGTCGGTATCCAGGGGCTGGTTACGGCGCCGGGCGGCGAAGCCGCGGCGATCGCCGCCGTCAAACAGAGCACGCCGGGGATGGCTTCCTTGGAAGACGCCCAGGTTAAGCGGCGGCTCCTGATCGGCGACGCGCGGTCGTTCACCGCCGACCTGCAGGGCTTCGCCGATGCCGGCGCCAGCCTCGCGATCATCGGCTTCCCCGGCCTGGCCCCCATGCCCGACAGGGGCTCGCTGGAGCGGCTGTTAAGGCTGGCTTCCTAACCCCCCATCCTCAACAAGCCGGGAAATTGTCTCCCCCGCGGCCTTGCAGCCCGTGATGAGTGACCCGTTCGATTGCACGCGCACCAGCGCGTTTCCGAGCGCCGAGCATACCGCTCGACGGATCGCGGCCGCGGCATCGTACTCGCCCAGCCGGTCCAGCATGAGCGCGGCGGAGAGGATCGTCGCGATCGGGTTGGCGATGTCCTGGCCGGCTATGTCGGGCGCCGACCCATGGATGGGCTCGAAATATGCTCCCTCGTCGCCAAGGTTACCCGACGGGCAGAAGCCGAGCCCTCCCACCGTGGCGCCGCCCAGGTCGCTCAGAATGTCGCCGATGAAGTTTTCACAGACGATGACGTCGAAGCGGTCCGGTTCCAAGACGAGCGCCTGCGCCATCGCATCGACGTAGCGGTACTCGACCTCGACCTCCGGATACCTCGTTGCGACCTCGGCGGTCACGCGACGGAAGAACGCATAGCTGCGCAGGACGTTGGCCTTGTCGACGCAGGTTACCCGCCGAACGCCGTCGCGCGGTGCGCCATGGCCCGCCTGCGCCAGGTCGAGGGCGAAGCGGGCAACGCGCTCGCAGCCGCGCCTGGTCACCATGAGCGTGTCGGTTACCGCATCGGGCGTGACGATTCCGAGGCCGCGCGAGATATACAGTCCCTCGGTGTTCTCACGCACGATAGCGTAGTCGATGCTGCCCGGGCCGCGACCCGCGAGCGGAGAGGCCACGCCTTCCAGCAAACGGATGGGTCGGAGGTTGGCGTATAAGTCGAGCCCGCGGCGCAGGACGCCGCCAAGGACGCCCGCCTCGATGCCGTCGGGCGTCCTCACGCCCGGCAGTCCCACCGGCCCCTTGAGTACCGCGTCGGCTGACCGGCAAGCTTCGAACGTCTCGGCGCTCATGGCCGTGTTGGCGCGTTGAAAGTAACCGGCGCCGGCCGAATGCCATTGGATGTCGAGGCCGAATCCTTCCTTGCTTGCCGCCGCCTGGAGCACCGGCATCGTCGCGGCGATCACCTCGGGACCGACCCCATCGCCCTCAATCACGACAATGCGATACGTCCGCGCAGGTGCAGAGGACGGTGTTTCGTTAGGCATGACTTACCATGATCTGATCCTCGTCGCAGTGTCAACGCAGCCACGGCCCAATTCGCGCCCGGCTATAATCAGCACGTCCATGAGCGGAAAGGCTGCTGAAACCGTTCCTCTACGCCTTTGAGCCGCCCACCGACTACTACTTCGACTCCAAGGCGTAGGCGCTACATACTGCTACGGGCAGTGCGTGCCGCCTCTCTCCCTATGCGAAGATCGCCACGGTCTTCATGGGGGTGATTCGCAATGGCAATAATGGAACACAGCGGCGTCGAGGAAGATCCGGTCATGCCAGGCGCGGACATGCGCCACTTCAACCTAATCGGCCACTTCCGGGACATGGCATCCGCCAACCGGGCAGTGGGGGATTTGAAGCAGCGCGGCTTCGGTAAGCAGGACGTCACGGTGCTCGGCACCACCGCCAGCGTTGTCAATTCCGATACGGGCGTGAGCAAAGCAGAAGGCAAGGTTGTCCGCTCCATATTCAATAAATCGATGGCCGGCATGGCTGCAGGGATGGTGGTCGGCGCGATCGTCGGAATCATCGCACTGGCGGCCCTGTTGGGCTTTGGGGCGTTCGACTCCGGCGCTCACGTAGGAAGCTTCGTAGTAGCGGCGATTATCGGCGCAATTTTCGGGCTCATCCTGGGGGCCTTCGTCGGCGGTATCGTCGGTCTGGATCCGAAACAGGCCGGCGTTGCCACTTACAGCTCGGTATCGGCTGAGGGTGAGGCGCTCGTCGGCGTGCACGCCACCGACGAGCGGAAGGTGAGCACGGCAAGTGATGCGCTCCGTGCGGCCGGGGCAGTGAGCCTCGACAAGAGTCAACCGGTCCCATAGGACGTTCCCGCACCAACTGCCCAAAAACCATCAAACCGGCGCTGCATTGGCGCCGGTCTTTTGTGTCGGCGGGCACTTTCCCAATGGGTGCTACATGGCCCAAATGAACGCCGCCGCGACAAGCCAGGAGAGGACCGAGGCGCCGCCGCCAATGCATCCGAGCAGCGGCCAGCGAACTCCGCGCCAGCGATCGTACGGCGGATCCCAGGCCTCCAGTGAACTCAGAAGCGCCAGCAATCCCCCGACGAACAGCACGACGTCCAGCGCCAGAAACAGGACGCTGCTTATCACCAGCCCCGGCCCATCGCCCGCATAGACGAGCGCGCTGGCTACCAGTCCGACGCCGAAGATCACGCCGAGAAGGCACTGTACGGCACCCACAAGCAGCAGCAGAACGCGGCTCAGAGCACGAAGCCAGCGAGTTCGGTGGCG
>DAINSK010000059.1:0-16378 GCA_036741355.1 Chloroflexota bacterium | reverse complement strand
ACGCGTTCGGCGATGTTGGTCGCGCGATCGGCGACTCGTTCGAGGTTGTGCGCCGCCCAGAGATGGTAGGTCAGCGCAGTGATCGCTTCCGGCTGCACGACCATCATGCTGATCGCCGAGGCGTAGACGCGGTCGTAGAGCGCATCCACTTCGTCGTCGCGTGCGCCGAGTTCTCGCGCAAGTTCGACGTTGCGGGAGGTGAACGCCGTCAGGCTGTCGTGCAGCATCGTGGTCGCCCTGGACGCCATATCGCCGATGTAGTCGACGACGGGTCCCCGCGCGGGGCCGTCCATCAGCAGCGTGATCTGGGCGATGCCGACGCCGTGGTCGGCCATACGCTCCAGGTCCGAGATGATGTTGAGCACCGCGACGATCGTGCGAAGGTCGGTCGCGATCGGCTGCTGTGTAGCCATGATCTGAATGCAGCTCTCTTCGATGGCGAAGCGGAGCTCGTTGATGCGCGAATCCTCTTCCACGACGCGGCGGGCCAGTACTGTGTCGTGAAGGACGAACGTTTCGACGGCCCGCTCGATTGCCGATTGCGCCATGGAGCCAAGCAGCAGGGCGTTGTCGCGAATCTCCCGCAACTCCTGCTCAAAAAGAATTCGCACCATCGTTACTCTCTCCAACCGCCTGGCCGGACCGGTGGTCTCGCTCGCGTTGACGCCGATTAGCCAAAGCGCCCGGTGATGTAGGCTTCAGTGCGCTCGTCCTGAGGATTGGTGAAAAGTCGTTCGGTCGGTCCGTACTCGACCATGTACCCGGCGCGCTCCTCGTTCATCAGGAAGCACGCCGTGAAGTCGGATGCGCGGGCGGCCTGCTGCATATTGTGCGTCACGATAACAATGGTGTACTCCCGACGCAGCTCGCGCATCAAGTCCTCGATCTTGCTGGTCGCGGTCGGGTCCAACGCGCTTGCCGGCTCGTCCATCAGGATCACTTCCGGCTTGACAGCAATCGCCCGGGCGATGCACAGCCGCTGCTGCTGCCCGCCGGACAGCGCCAGCGCCGGCGCGTTGAGCTTTCCCTGCACCTCGTCCCAGAGGGCGGCGCCGCGTAGGCTCTCCTCGACGATGCCGGCAATCTCGCTACGAGAGCGAACGCCGTGCATGCGCGGTCCGAACGCGACATTGTCAAAAATGGACTTTGGGAACGGATTTGGCCGCTGAAACACCATGCCGACGCGGGCCCGCACCTGCGCTGGATCGACATCCGCCGCGTAGATGCTCTCTTCGTCGAGCAGGATCTTTCCATCGACGCGGACGCGAGGCACGTAGTCGAGCATGCGGTTCAGGCTGCGCAGGAAGGTGGACTTTCCGCATCCGGAGGGACCGATGATCGCGGTAATGCGGTGTTCTGGAATGTTGAGGGATATAGAGTCCAGGGCCATGAAGCTGCCGTAGTGAACGCAGAGGTCCTCGACGAGTAGCTTGGTGGCAGTTGCCACCGGTGGGTGCGCTTCGCCGGGAGTGGCGACAGGGTCGTTACGTTGGACTGCAATGCGGAGCGGTGGCCGCTGAACGCCGGTTTCCATTGCCAAAGTTACCTTCCTGCGCGCCGGTGCCCGTGACGGGTCACCGGCCTCCACGATAGCCGCGACGCGCAAACAGGCGTGCCGCGGCGCTGAGAACGAGAACGAAGACGATAAGGACGAGCGCGGCTGACTGAGCCAATGCGTGCCAGGAGTCATACGGCCCCACCGCGTATTTGTAGACGCGGAGCGGTACGGCGTCGATGGGCTTCAATAACGAGCGCTGCCAGAATTCGTTGCCAAACGCTGTGAACAGCAATGGCGCTGTCTCACCGGCCACACGCGCCACGGCGAGGATGATGCCGGTCGCGATGCCACTGGCCGCGGCGGGAAGCAGCACACTAACCGCTACCCGCCAGTGAGGTACGCCGAGAGCCAGTCCCGCCTCGCGCATCGACCCGGGAAGCAGGCGCAGCATCTCCTCGGTCGTGCGTACGACCAGCGGCAGCATGATGATTGCGAGCGCAACCGCGGCCGAGATCGCCGAGAAGCTGTGCAGGGGGACGACGAGCAGCACATAGACGAACAGGCCGATCGTGATGGAGGGGATGCCGCTGAGGACGTCCGCGAAAAACCGGACCAGCCACGCAAACCATCCCCGTCCATATTCGGCCAGGTAGACGCCGCCCGCGAGCCCAACGCAGGCGCCGATCATGCTGCCAAGCGTCACGATCACGAGCGAGCCGACCATCGACTGCGCCATGCCTCCGGCGCCCTTGTCGATGGGGCGCGGCAGCGACGTGAACAGCGTTGTGTTCAGTCCCGGTACGCCGCGAACCAGGACATACGCTAACACCGCCACCAGCGGGACAAGCGCCAACGCCAGCGTCAACCCGATCAAGCCGAGCATGAGCGCGTTCACCGCTCTTCGCCGCGTGAGACGGCGGTTGAGGCGTCGTGTGCCTGCTACTCGTGCCGGTTCTGAGGCGATCACGGCAAACCCGCCGGGCCGCGACTCACCCGCCAAACGAGGAGCCGGGCAAGAACGTTGAGCAGCATGGTGATTGCGAGAAGAATGAGTCCGAGCTCGAACAGCGACGATAGATACAGGTTGTAGGTCGCCTCGGTGAACTCGTTCGCAATCACCGCCGCGATCGTGTAACCGAGCCCAAACAGCGAATGGGTGATCTGCGGCCGAGCGCCGATGACCATTGTAACGGCGATGGTTTCCCCCAGCGCCCTGCCCAGGCCGAGGATCAAAGCCCCGAGGACGCCGCTGCGGGCGTACGGTAAGACGACCTTCCAGAGCACTTCCCAGTGCGTAGCTCCAAGGCCCTGGGCGGCTTCACGCTGTTCCGTTGGCACCGCGCGTACCACGTCGCGGCTGATAGCAGTGACGGTCGGAAGGATCATGATCGCGAGGATGACGCCGCCCGCGAACAGGCCGATGCCGATCTGGGGTCCGCTGAAGATCGGGATAAAACCCAACGTGTCGTGCAGAAACGGTTCAACGTGCTCCCGCAACAGCGGCGCCAGAACGAAGATGCCCCATAAGCCGTAGACCACGCTGGGTATGGCAGCGAGCAGTTCGACCAGGCCCGAGAGGATGCCGCGCAATCGCGGCGGCGCCAGGTCGGTGAGACACAACGCCGCGCCCACGCCGATGAAACCGGCGATCGCGACGGCTACCGCGGACGTCACCAAGGTCCCGAATATGTACGGGAGGGCGCCAAACTGCTTGTGCACGGGGTCCCAGGTTTGGGACGAAAGGAAACCGAGGCCGCACCGGCCGATAGACTCGCGCGATTCCCACGTGAGATCGACGGCCAGCCCGACCACGATAAGGAGTACGAGGAGCGCCGCGGCGAACACGACCCCTTGGAAGACCGGTTCACCGCGCACGCGACCCCGGCGTGGAGCTAGCCTGCCCCGAGGCCCTTTCGGTTGGTCGTGTGCTACGGCCAAAAGAGGCTCCGAATTTCCCTACTGGCCGATGACCGGCTTGCCGCCCGCGGTCACCTTCTGTAGCTGTTGCTGGTCTATCTGCTGCAGTTGCGCGGGAAGGGGGGCGTAGGACAGCGATTCGGCGTTCTGTTGCCCGGTCGTCGTCACCCAGGAAAGCAGGTATACCAGCGATGCCGCGATTTTTGGATCCGACTGCGATTGGTTGATGACCACCCAACTGAAGCCGGAGATCGGATAGCTCTGGTCGCCGGGTGCATTGACGAAGACGGCACGCAGGTCCGGCGGCAGGTTTGCGATGGCGCCTTCGGCGGCTGCGCTGGCGCCTGCCGGCGTCGGATCAACGAACTTGCCGGCCTTGTTCTGCACCGTCGCTGTGCTGATGTTGTTCTGCGCCGCGTAGGCCAGCTCGAAGTAACCGATGCTGCCCGGAGTCTGCTTAACGAGCGCCGCGACGCCCTCGCTGCCTTTGCCGCCGGCGCCCGTTGGCCAGTTGACGGACGTGCCCGCGCCGACCTTTGCCTGCCAGTCAGGACTGACGGCAGAAAGGTAGCTTGTGAAAATAAAGCTCGTGCCGCTGCCGTCGGAGCGATGAACCACCGAAATATCGAGGCTCGGCAGCTTCAGGTCGGGGTTGAGCGCTGTCAGCGCCGGGTCGTTCCATTTCTTGATCGTGCCGAGGAAGATCTTGCTGACGACGTCGCCGGACATCTTCACGCCCGATTTGAGTCCCGGCACGTTGTAGCCGACGGGCACTGCGCCGATGGTTACGGGAATGTGCAGCACGTCGCCGCCGGCTGCCTTGATCTGATCGTCAGTCATCGGCGCGTCGGTGGCGCCGAACTGGACCGTCTTCTGCGTAAGCTGCTCGATGCCGGCGCCGCTGCCAACTGACTGGTAGTTCACCTGAATTTTGCATTGCTGGTTGTAGGTGTCGAAGAGCTTATTGAAGAGCGGGTTGTCAAACGTCGAACCTGCGCCCGTCAGCGATGTTGCCGATCCGGACGGAGGACAAGCCGGGAGCGCAGCCGCTGCGCCGGTCCCCGCGGCGACCGGAGAAGACGCCGCGCGCGTCGGACTCGAGGCGGCGATCGTTGGCAGGGTGCCGGCAGCTGAGGCAACCGACGCCGCTTTTGTGGCCGCCGTTGTCGGGACGTTCTGGTTATTGCCGTTGTTGTTGGAGCTGCAGGCAAGTCCGAGGCTGGCGCCCAGCACGAGCGCCGTGAGTGCCAGAACGGGGTTGGAAAGGCGAGTGTGGGTGACTGGCAGAAATTCCTCCTGTTGTGTGCAACCTCGGCGCCTTCGGTGGCGCCAGGGTTCAACGGCGGCATCCGCCGCCCTACAACAGGAGAGTAACGAGCAGATGTTAGGGCACTGTTATCGTGACTATGACGTGCGATACAGCGTTGTGACGACGTCCTTCAGCGAGGGAATGTTTGGTGATGCTGCTTTCGACTCATCGTCGCGGCCGACCACGAGGAGGCCTGCTATCGGCATCTCGGGAGCCGCCAGCGGACGCCAGAACTCGACCTAAGCCCGGAGCGCATGCTGCAGAGTGGCATCCAGCAACGCTGAGGACCGCATACTGGTCGCGCGACGGGGATATTACTCGCCTAGCGACGGGCGTATTGTGATCCGGCCGTGTGACATACTCAGCGCAGTAGTTCAGGCACGGGTGGTACCGATGTCGATCCACGCACGCCGGGTAGTGCGGCGGGACTTTCTCCGTGGTGCAGGCGCGGTGGCTTTGGCCGCGGCGGGTCTGTCGCTGTTGCCGGGTTGCAGGGCGGTTGCGCCGGTTTCCGGGTCAAAACGGTCCGGAAAGACACCGGTAATCGGCTACCTGGGGCTTCACGCGCTCGACCGCGGCAACGTGTCGCCCGCCAGCCAGCGCCTGTTCGGCGTGCCCAATGCGGATTCGCTCCGGCAGGGACTGCTGGACCTCGGCTACGTCGACGGCAAAACCATCCGGATCGAATACCGCTTCGCCGGTGACGATCAGCGCCGCCTGCAGGAGTCCGCGCTCGAGCTGGTGCGCATGAAGGTGGACGTGCTGGTTGCCGACGACACCCTTGCCCTGCAGGCAGCCAGCCAGGCCACGCACACGCTCCCCATTGTCTCGACGTTCTCCGGCGATCCCATTGCGACCGGGTTGGTTGCCAACCTGGCCCGACCGGGCGGCAATGTGACCGGGCCGTCGGACCTGTCACTGGAGCTCGCCGGCAAGCGGCTGGAGATCCTGAACGGGGCCGTGCCCGGGATCCGCAACGTCGGAGTGTACTGGAATCCGGCGCTCCCAGACCTTCAGCTGACCTTCCAGCATACGCAGGAAGCGGCGCAATCGCTAGGAGTTCAGCTCACGTCGCTCGAGGTGCGCGCGTTTGATGACTTTGCCACCGCCTTCGAAGCCGCGCGTGCCAGCCGGATCGATGCCTTCGTCCTCCTGACCGACTCCGTGATCAACAGCGGCGGCGCCAACCTGGCACTGTTCCAGAACGCCTATCGGTTGCCGGGCGCCTCCGATGGGCCCGGCTGGTTGGCGTCCGGTGGGTTCATGAGCTATGGCATCGACTCGGATGACCTCTTCCGACGGGTAGCCGGGTATGTCGATCGCATCTTGAAGGGTGCGCGGCCCGCCGAGCTTCCGATTGATCGCGCCGCCCGCTTTGCTCTCGTGTTCAACCAGAGGATTGCCGCGGCGCTGGGCATTACGATTCCCGAGCCCCTGCTGGTGCAGGCAAACGACGTGCTCAGGTGAGTGTAAAGGTTGGTCCGCGTCGCAGCGGGCGGGAGCCGGCGTAGATGTCCAATGTCGTGTCGGCGCCGCACGCGCACCGGCGGCGGCTCTTCCGCCGCTACCTCTTCGCGCTGGTGCTGCTGGTGAGCACGGTGCTGGTCGTGAGCGGCGCGGTGCAGGGTTACTTTTCATACGAGCAGAACCGCACCTCGCTCGAGCGCATTCAGCAGGGACAGGCTACCGTGGCCGCTGACAGGATTCAGCAGTTCATCACGGCGATCTTTCCGCCCATCGAAGCGGCGAACCAGACGCTCCACAACATCGGCGACCCGACGCCGGAACAGCGAACCAGCGAGTACCAGCGCCTCATGCGCGAGGTCGCGCAGATCAGCGACCTGCGTTACCTGGACGCATCCGGGCACGAGCTGGTGCAGTTGCATCGCCTGGCGCTCAACGTTCCCGGCAGCGGCGCCGACTCTTCCGGGGACCCCGCGTTCGTTCAGGCGAAAGGCGGCAAGACGTACTACGGCCCGGTCTCGTTTCGTAACGGGTCGGAGCCGTACATGACGATCGCTACGCCCGAGAGCTTTCAGGGAGGCGGGGTCACGGTCGTCGACGTAAACCTCAAGTTCATCTGGGACGTCGTCAACCAGGTCAAGGTTGGCAAAGCCGGTGTCGCCTACGTGGTGGACAACCGCGGCCAGCTGATCGCTCACCCGGACATCAGCCTGGTGCTGCAGAACACCGACCTTTCGACCCTGCCGCAGTTTCGGGCGGCGCTCCGCGCAAGCGTGGCCCAGCCGGCGGCGAGCACCGGACGGGACCCCCACGGCCGGGATGTGCTGAGCGCCTACACCACGGTGACGCCGCCGGGCTGGTACGTTTTCGCCGACCTGCCGCAGAGCGAGGCGTTCGCGCCGCTGTATGCGTCGCTCGAGCGCACCGGCGTACTGGTGATCGCGGGCCTGGTGCTTGCCGTGCTGGTCAGCGTCGTGCTGGCCCGCCGGATGGTCACACCGATCCGCGCTCTGCAGGCCGGCGCGGCGCGGATCGCGGGCGGGGCGCTCGATCAGCCGATCGACGTGCACACGGGCGATGAGCTGGAGGCGCTGGCCGATGAGTTCAACCGCATGACTGCCCGGCTGCACCAGTCGTATGCCGACCTCGAGCTAAAGGTGGAGGAGCGCACGCGGGAACTGTCGCTGGCTCTATCGCAGGTCGAGGCGCAGCGCGTCGCGTTGGAGCTCGCCAGCCGGCACAAGTCCGCATTCCTGGCGGCGATGTCGCATGAGCTGCGTACGCCGCTGAACGCGGTGATCGGGTTCTCGGAAGTGTTGCTGGCGCGCATGTTCGGTGAGCTAAACGAGCAGCAGGCCGACTACATGCACGACATTCTCACCTCCGGACAGCACCTGCTCGCGTTGATCAACGACATTCTCGACCTTGCCAAGGTCGAGGCGGGACGCATGGAGCTCGTCTGCACGCCGTTCTCGTTGCCCGACTCGCTGGAGTTGAGCCTCTCCATGGTGCGTGAGCGCGCCGCACGCAAGGCTCTGTCGGTGAGCCTGACCGTGGACCCCGCCGTGGGCCTGATCACGGCCGATGAGCGAAAAGTGACGCAGGTGCTCGTGAACCTGGTGACGAACGCTGTCAAGTTCACACCCGAGGGCGGCCGGATCGAGATCACCGCGGGTGTGGAAGAGGATATGGCGGTGATCGCCGTGCACGACACCGGCATCGGTATCGCGCCGGACGAGCAGGAGAGCATCTTCGAGGAGTTCCGGCAGGCGGGCGCTCCCGGGGAGCGCGAGGGCACCGGGCTGGGGCTGGGGCTGTCCAAACAGTTTGTCGTGCTGCATGGTGGCCGGATCAGCGTCGAAAGCGCGGTGGGCTGTGGCAGCACGTTCACAGTGCACCTGCCAATCCAACCGGTAGGTATGGCTGGTGAAGGCGCCGCGCCGGCGGCAGAGGCAAAAGCATGAGTGGCGAACGCGTCCTGGTAGTGGAAGACAACGAGAAGAACCGCAAGCTCGTCCGTGACGTGCTGCAGTTTCACGGCTACGAGGTGCTCGTCGCGGGCACGGCCGCCGAGGGCATCGCCCTGGCTCGCACTGAGCAACCCAGCCTGATCCTGCTCGACATCCAGCTTCCCGACCTTGACGGTATGGCCGCGTTACGACTGTTGCGTGCGGAGCCGGAGACCGCCGGCATCCCGATCGTCGCGGTCACGGCCTACGCGATGTCCGGCGACCGCGAGCGGCTGCTGGGGGCGGGGTTCACCGACTACCTCGCCAAGCCACTGGACATCAAGACGTTTCCGGCGGCCGTGCGCCGCGTCTGCGAGCGGACGCCGGAGGTTGCCTGAGTTGACTGCCGATCCCGGATCGACACTGCTGGTGGTTGACGATCTGAAGGCCAACATCAAACTGCTGGAGGCGGTGCTGCATCCGCGCGGCTACCGGGTTGTCTCGGCGTGCTCGGGCGCCGAGGCGCTGGAACTGGTCGCCCGGTCCTGCCCCGATCTGGTTTTGCTGGACGTCGTCATGCCGGGGATGGACGGCTACGAGGTCTGCCGTCGTCTGCGCGACAACCCTGCGACGCGGGGTCTGCCGGTGGTGATGCTCACCGCCAGCGGTGAGCAGGAGAAGATCCGCGCCATCGAGGCCGGCGCCGACGACTTCATCGTCAAGCCGTTCAATCAGCCCGAGTTGCTCGCACGCATCCGTTCCCTGCTGCGGATCAAGCAGTACGCCGACACCGTGCAGGCGCAGGCCGCGGAGCTCGCGGCGCTGACGCAGTCACTCGAAGCGCGCGTCGAGGAGCGGACGCGCGAGCTCGAGGAGGCGCGCTCCCAGATTCTCGAGCTATACCAGGAGCTGGCGCGGCGGAACCAGGATCTACACGACCTGGTCGCGCGCCTGGTAGAGGAACGGTCCGGCGCCCGAGAATCGGCAGACGCTCAGTTGCAGGCATCGCGAACCATGCCGGGCAGCGAACAGTTGACGCGGCGCGAGCTCGAAGTGCTGCAGTGCGTGGCACAGGGCCTCACCAACGCACAGATCGCCGCGCAATTGGTGGTCAGCGTGTCGACCGTAAAGTTCCACATGGAACACGTGATCGCGAAGCTCGGCGTCAGCGACCGCACGCAGGCGGCGGTGCGTGCGGTGGAGTTCGGCCTGCACCGCGTCGCCGGTGCCACAGGCTAAGCGTCCGGCCCACCCCATCGGCGTAAGATGCTGCTCGGTGCGGAAGCGAGGTTCGCGGAGCGGTCCGGGCGCACCCCGACGCCTAACGGGGCCGGGCGCACGCCGACGCTAACGGCGTGCGCCCGCAGGCCTGGCAGGACCAACGGAACCCGCATCCCCACCCCACGTGGGCGGGTCATGACCCGCCGCTGACGGGCGATCGGTCCGATGGGCACATTGACCGGATTTTCAGGATCCCCAGGCCACGCTGCCGGATTTCCCGCGATATAGACGAACGCGGGCCGGGCGCACGCCGTGCGCCCCTACGATGGCATTTCGGCGGGCCGACCAGGTGGCCGTGGCAGCGTATTCGTGGGTCGCCAACCTGACCGTCCGCCGATCACGCGTCGCCATTCCCCGACCCCCACGGTCGCGCCGGTTCTCGCCTCGCTGCCTCCCCATAGTAGGGGCGCACGGCGTGCCAGTACCCGGCTGCGCGCTTAGGCGTCGGGGTACGCCCGCAGGCCTGGCAGGACCAACGGAACCCGCATCCCCACCCCACGTGGGCGGGTCATGACCCGCCGCTAACGGGCGATCGGTCCGACGGGCACATTGACCGGATTTTCAGGATCCTCATGCCACGCCGCCGGATTTTCCGCGATATAGGAGCCCGGGCGCACGCCGTGCGCCCCTACTATGGCATTTCGGCGGGCCGACTACGGGCGATCGGTCCGATGGGCACATTGACCGGATTTTCAGGGTCCTCATGCCACGCTGCCGGATTTCGCTCGATATAGACGAACGCGGGCGCACGCCGTGCGCCCCTACGATGGCATTTCGGCGGGCCGACCAGGTGGCCGTGGCAGCGTAATCGTGGGTCGCCAGTCTGACGGTCCGCCGATCACGCGTCGCCATTCCCCGACCTCCACGGTCGCGCCGGTTCACGCCTCGCTGCCTCCCCATAGTAGGGGCGCACGGCGTGCCAGTACCCCCCGTTAGGCGTCGGGGTACGCCCGGTCCTCGCGCCCGCGGGCCTCTCGCGGTGAAAACGAAATTCGCGCCCTTACGCCCCGCTCAGCGGTTGTTCACGGACATGTAGGCCAAGGACTCCGTGCCGAAGTTCAAGTCGTCCGCGAGAAAGTAGTTCTGCACCCACGGCTGACGCATCACATACGACTTTGCATAGATCCCCGGCGGATAGTACATCTTCTCCGCGTGCAGCCGCTGAATGTCGTAGACGAGCTGCAGGCGCTTGTTTTCGTCCAGCTCCACCTGCTGCTTCTGGATCAGTGCCGCCAGAGCCGGGTCGTCCAGCAGGTCATGGTTCCGGTTACCGCCTCTGGTCAGCATCCCGGTCAGATACTCGTCGGCTTCAATGAACGGTGACTGCAAGGCGTACACGATCGTGTTCGGAGGCGCACCCTTATTGAAGATTCCCTGACCGCCGTTGATGTATGCACTCAGGTAGTCGACCGTGACCGGTGTGACCTTGAAGCCCGCGTCCGCGAGCATGCGTCCGACCGCGTCCGCTGTCGCGTTGAAAGCGGGACCGTACCCGTTGTTGGTGTACAGAAACTTGAATTCAGTATTCAAGTAGCCGGCTGCCGCGAGTAGCTGCCTGGCGCCCTTGATGTCCTGTTTGAACCACTTGCCCGACTCGCCCTGCTCCTTGCTGCGTGGGTCGAGGGACCACTTGCCGAGCCCGGGGGGTACGATGTTGCCCCAGACGCCCCGCCCCTGATAGATGCTGTCGAGCAGAGCCTGGCGGTCAATCGCCAGCGACGCAGCCTGCCGCACGCGCGGATCCATAAAGGGGCTGTTGGGGTCCTGTACGTTCGAGAAGAAGAGGAAATTTAGCCCCCTCGGCACGTACTCAACCGCAACGGCCCCGGGAACCGTGTTCTGGATTACCGGGACGTCGCCCGGTGGGACATCGAGCAAGTCGAGTCTGCCCGCAATAAACTGGCCTTCCTGAGTGGCTGTGTCGCCGATGATGTTCAACTGGACACCGTCGGCGAACGGAATCCCTTTCAGGAAGTAGTCCGGGTTCTTCTTCCAGTTGACGGCCGTAGGCGTCTGGCCGGTATAGATCCAGGGACCGGTGCCGGCCGGCCGATGAGCCAGTTCGCTGCCTGCTACGGTTGCTTCCTGCGGCATGATCCAGAGGTACGAGGGGTCGGCGAGCTTGTTGAGGAACGGTGCGTAGGGATGCTTCAGCGTGAAGACCAGCGTCCCGGCGTCGGGTGTCGTGAGGCTGTCGACGATCTGCGCGTACACGTCTCGATTCGGGTTGGCCGTACTCGTCGTGAAGTAGTCCCAACTGGCCTTCACGTCAGCAGCGGTCAGGGCGCGGCTCAGCGGCGGATGAAAGGTGACGCCCTGACGCAGCTTCATCGTGAAGCTCAAGCCGTCGGCGGAGACCTCGTAGCTCGAAACGAGATCCGGCACCGGCTCACGCGAGAGCGACGTCTGCGGGTCCGGGCCCGAGTTGAAGCGGAAGAGGCGGCTGTAGTGAAAGCCGGAAAAGGTCTGCGGCACGAAGAACCTAACGCTGCCGCTGGCAACAGGATCAAGGTTGTCGTTAGGGTTAAGGGGCGCCACATGGTACACACCCTGGATCACACCGCCAGTTTTGAAATCGCCCGCCGGGAGTGACGTGCGTGGTGCGGACGCGGCGGCCGAACCTGCAGATGGGGTCGTAGCGGGCGTCGGATTGGCGCGTTTATTGCCGGTGGTGCCTTTGCTGCCGCTGCAGCCAAACAGTCCGAGGGCTGCCCCACCGGCGAGCGACGTCACACCGGCGCGTAGAACGCCGCGACGGCTCACGCGCCCGGCGGTGCGACCCTGCCAGTAGCCGGCATCTTGTACGTCGCTCATGTCTTCCCTCTCGCAGGTTGCTGCTCGCATGCTACCTGAATCCCAATCCCCCGTGGTGATCCATCCGCCCGCCGCGACCGTGCCTGAAAGCGGTGCCATCAAGCCGCCGCCGGCCGCGACCATGAGCCAGCCCGGGGGCACTGCTGCCACCCGGGCTGTCGGGGCCGCCGTCCGCCTGTGCCGGCCCGCGCCTACCCCTGCTGCCTGACCCGCGCAGCCGCTAATTCCGCAGGTCCTGCACCTGGATCTCCGGTAGCCCCAGCGACACCCGCGTCAGGTTCTCGTCCGCGATGCTCCGCGCCCACGTGGCCGCGTCCGCAGCGGACGTGACCTGCTGCACCGTCTGTGGCAGCGGTCCGACGCCCATCGTCGCGCGGATCGCGTCCGCCTCGTCGATGCCGCGCTGCTGCGCCTGTGCCTGCTCCGCCGAGCCCACCAGCACCAGCGTGGGGTGCTCGACGGTGCGGACGGCCACCCCGTGCCCGGTCGTGACCGCGGCGCTCACCGGCCGCAGGTCCTGCACCTGGATCTCCGGCAGTCCCAGCGACACCCGCGTCAGGTTCTCGTCCGCGATGCTCCGCGCCCACGTGGCCGCGTCCGCAGCGGACGTGACCTGCTGCACCGTCTGTGGCAGCGGCCCGACGCCCATCGTCGCCCGGATCGCGTCCGCCTCGTCGACGCCCCGCTGCACCGCCTGCGCCTGCTCGGGCGAGCCCACCAGCACGAGCATCGGGTGCTCGCTCGTGCGGACCGCACCGGTGCTGCCGGTGGCGGCAGACACGTTACCGGCCGCGAGACCGTCCCGCTGTGTCACCGGCTGCGTCACCGCCTGCCGGACGCCGGTGTGGCTGCGCTGCCCCACCTGGTAGCCGGCCACCCCGGCCAGCGCCGCGAGCGCCAGTGCCGCGCCCCCCACCGTCACGACCAACCGCCGGTTCGCCTGTCGCATGGTGCTGTTGAAGGTTGTCATCGCCGTGTCCTCCCGCTTGCTACGTTGGGGGCTTCTTTGGCCCCTCTCTGCGTTCAGTGTGCCAGCGGGCGGGCCGGCTGCCGCCGGTCGAGCGACGAGGCTTTCCCCGTCAGCCGGCCGGTTTATTGCGCTGAAAAGCGCGCGGTGTACCGGCTGCTGTCCGTACCTGGAGTGCCGGTCAAGCCGTCCAGTTCCTGGCCTTGGATAGGCGCTACGGCTGCTCATGGCCGTTGCCCACATGGGCCGGTTCGCCGAAAGGGAAGAATCGCGGTTGCCGGATTTCGCTCGATATAGAGCTGGAAGCGCGGGCGCACGCCGTGCGCCCCTACGATGGCATTTCGGCGGGCCGGCTAGGTAGCCGTGGCAGCGTAATCGTGGGTCGCCAACCTGACGGTCCGCTGATCAGGCGTCGCCATTCCCCGACCCCCCATAGTCGCGCCGGTTCTCGCCTCGCGGCCTCCCGATAGTAGGGGCGCACCCCGATGCCTAACGGGGGGTACTGGCACGGCGTGCGCCCGGCCCTTGCGGCTGCTGACCAAACCGCATTGCAGCTCCGGACTCGGCGTAATAATTCTCGGACAGCATTGCACCCCGACGCCTATGCGCGCAGCCGGGTACTGGCCCCCGACGCCTAACGGCCGGTACGCGTACTGGCACGGGGTGCGCCCGCCGGCCTGGCAGGACCAACGGAACCCGCATCCCTACCCAACCTGGGCGGGTCATGACCCGCCGATCACGCGTCGCCATCCCCCGACCCCCAATAGTCGCGCCGGTTCTCGCCTCGCTGCCTTTCCATGGTAGGGGCGCACGGTGTGCCAGTACCCGGCTGCGCGCTTAGGCGTCGGGGTACGCCCGGTCCGTGCGCCCGGGCCCCTTCTCGTTGTGAAAACGAGGTTCCTTGTGTCCTAAAGCACGAAATTATGAATTCTCACACAAACTTCGAGCTTTTCAATGACAACGCACTGTTGTCTGCCTTTACCTGACAGACGCGCCGCGTGCCGCGGAAGATCCTGAAAACCGGTGGGTGCCAGCCAACGTGCAGCGGCACCGGGGCCCGCCGGCAAAGAGACACGCGCTTACGGGACCTGACCGCCGGCGGAGACCTACAAAGGGAGCCCGCGCAACCGGGGTCAAGCTCAGCAGCGGAACGCAGGCTGCCTGAGCGGCGGCCCCGCCGTCTGGAGGAGGAGTATGAGCATCACAGTCTCTCCTGACTACGAAGGGATCGAGAAAGAGTTCTTCTTGCCACAGCCCGCCGGGGAGGAGTACGAATACGACCTCCTCGCGTGCTATCCAAACCCGGCTGCGGCGACGGTCGCGCTGGAGGCGCTCCATCAGCAGGGCTTTGCGGAGGCTGACATCCGGCTGCTAGGGACCGCGGACGACATCGTGCGGAGCGGCGTGGGTGTGGCAGAGGCAGACAAGAAAGTCATCCGCACCACAGTCCGATACACCGTCGCGGGCGCGGCCGTGGGCGCCCTCCTTGGGGCCGGAATCGGCCTCATCATCCTGGCGATCCCGGCCTTCCAAGCGGCCATCGGGGTCCCTATCACGGCCGGCTCCTATCTTCTGGCCGCGCTCCTTGGGGCACTCGTCGGCAGTCAACTGGGCCTGGTTGGCGGCATTCTCGGTCTCGACCGTGGGCACGTTGGGAGGGCTCAATACAGCGACCAGCAGGCGGTGGGCATAACGATGATCGGTGTGCATGCAAAAGATGACATCCAGACGCGCAGTGCAACGGAGACACTGCGTGCCACGGGTGCCGTCCGGGTCCAACCGTTGACTGCCGGACGCAACCGCCCCCAGTGCGGTTTCCCCTGCGTCGCGTGGGGCATCGCAAACGGCGACTTCATCCCATGCGCGGTGGGCGTCCAAAGCTCGACGTGAAGGTCCCCGCAGCCGTCAACGCGAATACCTGCGGCGTCACTTGGCAGAAACCAACGGGCTAACCGAGCGCTACTGTTCAATCGAGACATACTCGCCGCAGCACACGGCGCCCCATCCGGACGTCGTGGCCGAAGTCGGGAGCGATCTGCACGCTCGAACCGAGTCGAGTAGGCTTGGCCCGCGGGAGGTCGCATGCAGCTAGCACTGCCGCGTCGGCACCCCCGCCTCTTCTACGGCTGGTACATCGTCGGCGTTGCCCTGCTGGCCCAGTGCATTGCCGCGGGCACACAGAGTTATGCGATCGGGCTCTTCCTCAAGCCGATGAGCCACGAACTCGGCTGGTCGCGCGAGGGGTTCTCCGCCGTCCAGACCTTTTCCACCGTGGTTATGGGCGGGCTCGGCTTCCTGCTCGGCGGTCTCATCGATCGCCGCGGGCCGCGCCCGTTAATGTTGCTCGGTAGCGCAATCGCAGGAGCGGCCCTCGTCGGCACCAGTCGCGTGCAAACGCTGTGGCAGTTCTACCTGCTGCGCGGTTGCGCTCAGACGGTCGGCATGGCGATGCTAGGGAACCTGGTCGTCAACGTGACCGTGTCGAAGTGGTTCATCGCGCGCCGGGGGATGGCCGTGGCCATCGCCTCCGTCGGTGTGTCGCTGGGCGGCGTGCTGATCGCGCCGCTGGCTGCGGGCTGGATCCAGGACTACGGCTGGCGCTCGACGTGGATCCTCTTGGGGCTCATTACCTGGGTGCTGATGCTGCCCGCCTCGTTGCTCATGCGCCGCACGCCCGAAGATCACGGTCTCCTGGCGGATGGGGCGATCGCGACACCGGCGGCGTCCACCGCCCGCGAGAAGCCAACCGCGAACCTTGCTGAGCAGCAGTGGACACGGCGGGAAGCCATGCGCACGAAGGCTATCTGGCTCGTCATTTTCGCCTACGGCACCGCCAACATCGGACTCGGCGCCCTGCTGCTGCACATGGTTCCCTTCCTTACCGATAACGGCTTTAGCCGCGGCACGGCCGCGCTCCTGTTCAGCATCCAGGCCTGGTCGTCCCTGCTGTCGAAGCCGGTGTGGGGCCTGCTCATGAACCGGTTCCATGCACGGAATCTGAGCGCCCTCGGGTTCATGATCGCCGCGGCAAGCATGCTGGGTATGCTCGGAGCGGCCTCTACCGGTTCGATCTGGGTAATGGCAGCGGTGCTGAGTGCCTACGGGTTTGGTATCGGGGGCACGATTCCGCTGCAAGAGACCGTTTGGGCGAGTTACTTCGGCCGCGCTCACCTGGGCGA
>DAINSK010000058.1:0-16739 GCA_036741355.1 Chloroflexota bacterium | reverse complement strand
CGCAGGCGAGCCTCACCGTGGACGCGACGCTCCCACCGAAAACGCTGTTCGACTATCGGGTCACCGCGATAGATGCTGCCGGCAACATCCTGGCCCGCAGCGAACCGCAGTTCTTCCGTACGCCCTGACCGGACTACCGAACTTGTCTCTCAGTGACTGGTTATAGGAGCATCGCGCCGTTGACGCCGCGCCGTCACCTGACGATACTGAGGCATCACGATTAGAAGCATCTTCGCCACGAGGCACCCGGCATGCAATCTAACCTAGCCACCCTTTTCGTCACCGCTCCGGATCGTTCCTCGTGACCGATGAGCGAGCCTCAGGGCAACCGGATTCCTTACCGGACCGCGGAGCGCTGAGCCTCCCATTACGACAGACCGAATTATTTCGTGATCTGCCCGAGGAAGCGCAGGGCGAGTTACTCACGACGCTGAGGCCGCTGGTCGTGCCGGCCGGCACCGTCGTTTGCCGCGAGGGCGATTCCGGCGATGAGTTATTCATCATCGAGCATGGCGAGCTGGAAACGAGCGCCACGATCGCCGGCAAACAAACGCGCCTCGGCGTCATGCATGCAGGCGACCTCTTCGGCGAGATCGCGGTCATGAGTCGCGGTATACGCACGGCGACGGTCACGGCGCTCACCGAGGCTCACCTGCTCGTCCGGACACGCGGTCAGCTCCTTGGCCTCGTTGAGCGAACGCCTTCGCGAAAACGCTGCTGCTGCGCGTGGCCGCCCGGTTGCCGATGGGGCTACGCCGCCGGCTCTTCCACCAGGTTCACCAGCGCATGGGCGGCGAGCTCGAGTATCTGGTCTCGGGCGGGGCGTACCTCGACCCCGGCCTCGCGCGCTGGTGGGAGGCGCTGGGCTTCAAAATCGTACAGGGCTACGGCACGACCGAAGCGTCGCCGGTGGTGGCCTGCCACACGGTCGCGCACCGCGACCCGACCTCCGTCGGCCGGCCGCTGCCGGGGGTGGAGGTGAAGATCGCCGAGGACGGCGAGGTGCTGGTGCGCGGTGAGAACATCACCCGCGGCTACTGGCAGAATCCCCGGGCGACGGCCGAGGCGTTCGTGGACGGCTGGTACAAGACCGGCGATCTGGGCGGCTTCGACCGGTCCGGCTCGCTCTAGTTGCGCGGGCGCAAGACGAACATGATCGTGCTCGCCAACGGCATGAACGTCTATCCGGAGGACGCGGAGCACGTGCTGACGCAGGACCCGCGGCTCAAGGACGCGGTGGTGCTGGGCAACAGCAGGGGCCAGGACGTGGAAGTACACGCGGTGCTGCTGGGGGCGACTGCCGAGGACGCGCCGGCGATCATCAAGGCCGCGAACCTGCGCCTGCAGCCGCACCAACAGATCCGCGGGCACACCCTGTGGCCCGAGGAAGCGTTTCCCATGACGCCCGCGCTCAAAGTCAAGCGGGCCGTGGTGACAGAAACGCTGGCGGAGAGGGCACAGGGATAGGTTGATCGGGCTCAGCGTTAGTGTATCGCGCCGATCACCACCGCGTCGGCGATCTCGTCCGGGGTCATGCCAAGGATATCCTGCAGCACTCCATCAGTATGTTGGCCGAGCGCCGGGCCGGCGTGGGATACGACTGCGGGCGTGGACCGCATGATCGTGCGCGAGTTCTGCACCCAGGCCTTGCCGAGCACGGCGTGGGGCACCTCGATGAAGTGGCGGCGGTGGTTCAGCTGTTCGTCGGCGAAGACGCCCGGAGTGTCCAGCACCCGGCTGACCGGCACGCCCGCGTGGTGCAGCTCCTGCTCGACCGCTTCCGCCGTGCGCTCTTTGGTCCAAGCGTTGATCGCCTCGTCCAGCGCGGCGTTGTTCCGACGCCGCTCGACGAGCGTAGCGAAGCGGGGATCCTCGTCGAGCAGGCCCGCAACGACCCTGCGCAACGCCTGCCACTGCGCCTCGCTCACTACCGCGATCGCCACCCACCGCTCGCTGCCCTGACTGCCCTGGCAGCGATAGACGCCGTGGGGGCAGGCGACCGGGTCCGTATTGCCCACCGGCTCGGGCAGGCGCCCGTTGGCCACGTAGTCCAGCACCGCCGGGCCGATGAAGTGAATCGACGCCTCGGCCTGGGAGAGGTCGATGTGCTGGCCCGTGCCGGTGCGCCGCCGATAGTCAAGTGCGGCCATGAGCGCTGCGACACCGAACTTGGGCGCGACGTAGTCCGTGTAGGCACCGAGCGGCCCCGCCGGGGCGCGGCCGGGCCACTGCGCGAACGGGACGAAGCCGGCGAGCGCTGCGCCCAGCGTGCCGAAGCCCGCGAATTGGGCGTTCGGCCCGGTGAGGCCGCTCAGCGAGGTGCTCAGCATGACGAGGCCCGGGTTCACCTGCTTGAGCGCGTCATAGTCCAGCCCCCAGGACCGCATGACCTTGGGCGTGAAGCTCTCGGCAACGACGTCCGCCCAGGCCGCCAGGCGCAGCGCGATAGCACGCCCGGCCTCGGTGCTGCAGTCGAGCGAGATGCCGAGCTTGCCGGCGTTGTTGTCGGCCATGAAGGCGGACTGCTCCGGGTCGGAGCCGCCCTTCCAATAGGGGCCGAGCGTGCGCCCGGTCTCCACCCGCGCGCCGCTCTCGATCTTGACGACAGTAGCGCCGTAGTCGGCCAAATAGCGGGTGATCGCCGGCCCAGCCATCACCCAGGTGAAGTCCAGAACCTTCAGGCCGGCGAGCGGCAGCTCGTCGTGATTCGTCATCGCCGTTCCCTTCGCTCCCGGCGGCTAGAGGACCGCCTGCCCGCTCAGTGCTACCAGGTCGCCGGCCGTCAGGCCCAGGCTGCCGAACACCTCGGCATTGTGCTCCCCCAGCAGCGGGGCACGCTGGCGATAGGTCAGCGGCGTTTCGCTGAGCTTGGCGAACGGTCCAGGGTAGCGGAACGAGCGCCCTAGCTCCGGATGTTCTACCGCAACCCAGTAGCTGCGGGAATCGAGCTGCGGCGAGTGCACGAGGTCTTCTAACGTGCTGCACGGAGCGATCAGGAGGTTCCGCTCCTGCGCCAGCGCGAACAGCTCCGCCTTGGTTTGCGTCTTGAAGAAGGCGTCGATGGCCGCATAGGCGCGGAAGAGCTCCGTGATCGGCTCCTTGAAGGTCATGAGGAGCTGCTGATAGTTGACGAAATCCTTCTCGGCGAGCGAGGCATCGCAGAAGCCGCGCTCGTGGATCACCTGCATCAGCCGTCTGCTCATCGGGCCAATGGCGCTCCCAAACAGGAAGGTGCAGGAAACGTGGCCGTCCTTACAGGGGAACAGCAGCCTCACCACGATCGGGCCAACCTTGAGGCCGCCGGCAGCGCGTGAGACGTAGGCACCCGGCGCCTCCCAGGCGGGCGCGAGCACCGCGGACTGTGTCGCCATGGTCAGGGCGGCCTGCGCCGAGACATCAAGGTGCTGCCCCCGGCCGCTGCGCTCGCGGCCGTAGTGGGCGATCAGCACCGTCGCTGCGGTCTCCGCGCCCGCGTGCATAGCTGCTTGGGGAGAGGACAGGTGCAGGGGCGGCAGATCGCCGTCGCCGGTGGCGTAGAGCAGCATCGATGCGGCCATGACGATGAGGTCGACGGAGCTGAAGTCGGCTTTGGGTCCGTCCTGTCCGAACGGCGATGTGCTCACCATCAGCAACCGCGGATCGTCGGCGGAGAGCTGCGCGTAGCCGAGTCCGAGCGCATCGAGCTTCCCGGGCGGCAGCCCGTCGAGCACGAAGTCGGCGCCGCGGACCAGATCGCGCAGAAGGCGCCTGCCTTGCTCGGTCTCGAGGTCGAGCGTGACTCCGCGCTTATTGCGGTTGGTGGCCCACCACGAGAGGCTGCGGTCCGGGTGCGGCGCGTCGCCGTAGTACGGCGGCTGGCGGCGCAGTGGCGCGCCCCGGGGCGGCTCCACGACCACCACGTCGGCGCCGAGGTCGCCAAGCATCTGGCCACAGAGCGCCGTCCCGTAGCCTGCCAACTCAACGACCCGGTAGGGCCCAAGCATGGTCACCGTCCCGCACCCGGAGCTTATCGATGCCTGCCTGAGGGCCGGCGTCAGGCGAGACCGCCGAAGCGCGCGTACTGGTACAGAAGGGCACGGTGTAGCAGCGGGTCGGATGCGTAGCCGTTCACGTCATCGCGCTCGGCCTGCGCGAAGATCGTCTCGAGGATATCCTCGTCGGCCGGCAACAGTTCCTGACCACCCTGCTCTAGCTTGGCCAGTAGCGCCCGTGCGTCACTGTCTGAAATCGCCTGCGTCGTCCGTTCTGTGGCCATTGCGGCAGTCCTTTGCATGCTGACGTGAGGGTCGCACTCACATGCTCCATTGTGCTTCCACTATAGCAGCATTAGGAATGCAGGCAGGGCCTCCGCGTCCGGTGCTGCGACGGGAACCGTTGCACGGAGACAGCGTTCTCTGCGCCACGATCGCGGTCGGATGGACGAACCGCTTCGGGACAAGTACAGTTACCGCACCATCGCCCCGACGCGCCGCGGAGCGAGCGGGAAGCGACCACAGGGGCAGGAGCGGAGCTATGCCGGACGTCAACGCCGAACCGAGCGAACAGCAGCGCACGGTAGTGGGGCGCGGCGAGGCGGGGCGCGTACGCCTGGAACCCGAAGATCTGCCGGTCGCTCTGCCACCGGCCGAGGAAGCTGCCCCGTCGGTCTGGACGCCGCTCACGGCGCTGTTCGGCGTCGCGATTCTCGGCGTCATGGTTGCCCTGCTCATTTTCCTGCTCTGGGGCGTCTTCCACGTGATTCCTTCGTGAGGGCGGCCGGCGTGAGGGCGGCGTGAATCGGGCGTGAGGCTGCGCGGGAACGAGCGACGGTTCGAGCTTCCAGGGGGTAGGCGGGAGTTCGTCGGTGACTGATCCGTTTGTATGGCTCGGTAGCGCGATCGTGCGCTTCCGCTGGCTGGTGCTTGGCATCTGGGCCGTGGTGCTGCTTGCGTTTGGCGGGCTGGTAGCGCCCCGCGCTGCCGGTCTGCTGCGGGGTGGCGGCTACGTTGATCCGGATTCCGAATCGGCGCAGGCGGCCCGTATCCTCGATCGGGAGTTCAACGCCTCGACCGGCAACAGCGTCGCGGTCGTCTTGCAGTCGCCGACGCAGACCGTCGATCAGCCCGAGTTCCAGGCCCAGGCCGTCGCGGCGATCCAGCGCATCCAGGCGCTCGCGGGCGTGAAGAGCGTCGACAGCGTCTTTACGACCGGTAACCCGTTGCTGGTCAGCGTCAACCGACGCACCACCTTCGTGGTCGTCGCCCTCAGGGGCAGCGATCAAGAGACGCAACGGGTGGTGCTACCGGTGCGCAACGCGCTGCAGGGTCTCACGATCCAGCACTACGTCACGGGCGTGCCCGCACTGAACTACGACAGCGAGGTGATCAGCGAGGAGGATCTGCACCGGTCGGAGATGTTCACGATCCCGATCGTGGTGGTGCTACTGCTCGTGGTCTTTGGCACGCTGGTCGCAGCGGCGATGCCGCTGATCGTCGGCGCGTGCAGCGTCGTGATGGCGCTCGCCATCATCGCCATCATCGCCGGCCAGACGAACCTCTCCATCTTCGCGCTCAACGTCAGCTCGATGATCGGTCTCGGACTCGGGATCGACTTCTCGCTCGTCATGGTCAACCGCTTCCGGGAGGAGGTGGCCGGTGGCCGTTCCACCAACGATGCTGTCGTCGCGACGATGGCGACTGCCGGCCGCTCGATCACGTACTCCGCCGTGACCGTGCTGCTGGGCACGTTGGTCCTGACCCTGCTGTTCAATCTGATGGTCATCCGTTCGATCAGTCTCGCCGTGATGCTCGTCGCGATCACGGCGCTGCTCGCCGGCCTGACCCTGCTGCCGGCCGTAATCGCGGTCCTGGGGCCTCGCATCGAGTGGCTGCCGGTCAAGCCCCGCTCACGCCGCGCGAGCACGCAGAGCGGCGGCTTCTGGTACAGCCTGAGTCATGCGATCATGCGCAGGCCCTGGATCTGGCTGCTCGTCTCCCTCGTACTGCTCATCGGCATCGGGCAACCGGTTCGCGACCTGCGCCTCTACGGCACGGAACCGGGAATTCTGCCGGACCGAGCCGAATCCGTGCGGGGTGCGAAGGCGGTCAACGAGGCCTTCGGCGCCAACCGGCTGACACCGATCCAGGTCGTAGTACAGACGGGGAAGGGCGGCATCTTCGAGCCCGGGGCGCTGACGCTGATTCAGCGGCTCACCGAGGTGGCACAGGCCGATCCGCGGAACGAACAGGTCCTGTCGCTGCTGACGCTCGCCCAACAGGCGGGCCTGCCCACGGCCCAGTTACAGGGGCTGACCCCTGAACTGCTCAGTGCCGATCCCAGCAACGCCAAGTTCGCCCGCGAGTTGGTCAACCTGGACGGCAACCGCGATGCGACCGTGATCACGGTCTTCTCCAAATTCAACCAGTACTCCCCGCAGCACGAAGGCTTCGTCTACGACCTTCGGCACGATGTCCGGGCGAAAAACAATACCAGCCTGGCGCAACTAAACCAGTACACGGTTCTGGTCGGGGGGGAAGCGGCGAGCTTCCTGGACTTCAAGGACAATATGTACGGCCGCTTCCCCTACCTGATCGCCGCGGTTATGCTGCTCACCTTCCTCATCCTCATGATGTTCTTCCACTCTGTATTCCTGCCGCTCAAAGCTATTTTCATGAACCTCGCTTCGATACTCGCGACGTACGGCGCGTTAATTCTCATCTTTCAGAACGGTTGGGGCCATAACATTCTCGGTTTCACCGAGCTGCATGGCCTGGCGGAGTTCACCCCGGTCATGCTGTTCGTGATCCTATTCGGCCTCTCGACCGATTACGAAGTGTTCATGCTCTCTCGGGTGAAGGAGTACTACCACGAGACGGGCAAGAACGAGGAGGCTGTGGCTGCCGGCCTGGAGAGCACAGCCAGCGTCATTACTGCCGCGGGTCTCATCCTTATCGGCACGTTTGGCTCGTTCGCCTCGGCAGACGTTTTAATTGTGAAAGAGATCGGGCTCGGGCTGGCAATCGGGGTGTTGATCGATTCCACGATCGTGCGGGTGATCATGGTGCCGGCAACGATGCGCTTGATGGGGAACGCGAACTGGTGGATGCCCGGCTGGCTCCGACGGATCGTGCCCGAGCTGCGCGAGGGAGCTGCGCTCCCCGCCCCGTCGCCGGCGGTCGCGTTCGCGGGCGAGCGATCGCTGCTCCATTCCGCCGGCGCTGGTCTGGACGCCCCATCGGCTCTGGCGGCTGAGCCGGGATGGGCTGCGTCGTCTGTGCCTCCGGCCGGCGCGATGTCCGAGCCCGCGGAGGAGCGACTGTGGCCTGGGCCGGCCCGGACCGATCAGGCGGCGCCGACACCGACGCGACTCGCGCAACCACAACGAGTGCCGACGCTGCTCGGCCGACTGCGCTCAGTCGGCGCATCCGTAGGAGCCGATTTGATCGTGCTGCCGCACCGGCGCCCCTTCCGCATCGGTCGCGGCCAGGTGAACGAACTCTGGCTCTTCGACCAGCGCATCTCTCGCCGGCAGGCGGAGATCTTCTTTGCCGAAAACGGCTTCTATCTCTCCGACCTCGGTAGCGGGAACGGCACCTTCGTCAACGGCCGGCGAGTAGACGGAACGCTGCAGCTTCAGCAAGGCGATGAGGTCGAACTCGGGGGCCTGGGTACCGTCAGGTTTATCTACGAGCAACGCCTGGTCGAAGAGCCGGCACCGTCAGGGTAACGCGGCAAGAGCTCCGGGGTTCCCTGGGCGCCCCGCCAGTCACAGGAAGAAACAATGCCACAGGTTCTGCTGCATCTCGCAACCGGTGATGTCACGGCGCTCATCGGCATACCGGCACTCATTGCGGTCGCGCTCGCCGGTCTGGTGATCCTTGCCGTGCTGGAATGGGGTTGGCGCATCGGGCTCTGGGCCGCAGCGCTCGGCCTCGTGCTGTTGGTAGCCGGGGTGAGTGGCGACCTCGTGGTCCACGCTTCGAGTCACGACCACGAGCTGCCGATGATGCTGATGATGCATCCGGGGACGAGTCGTCTCGTCTCCGACCAAGAGCTCGCGCTCGAGCGGCAGAATCGCTGGCATCTCCTTGCGGCGGCGGGTGAGGGGATGCTCCTCGCCGGGATGGATGGGGCGTGCTTCGCGCTCTGGCGCCGCGTGCAGCGCCTGACCAGGACCGAAGCTCCGGCCGTGACGCCCGCGGCAGGGCGCACCCTGGACGTGCAGTTGCCGCGCCCGCTGGGCCGCCGGAGGAGCGCTAACACGCGGACTGCTTCTTCGGCTGGCCCAGCGCTGCGGGCGGGCTGTCGCTGGTGATCGCCCCCTGCGCATACGTCGGCGTGAGGAAGTAGACGAACTCAAACACCCCGTCCTCCGCCAGCTCGTCCAGGACTACGTTCTCCTGGATGCGAATGCCATGATGGATGAAGAGCTCCTGGTGGCACGGGAAGATGTTCCCCTTCGTCACCGCCTGATCCAGGATCTCGTAGGCGAAGTTGTCGGCGCCGAGGATGGCGGGGCGGCGTGCGGCGAGGTACCGGGTTTCGCGCAGGTACGGCCCGGGCTCACTGGACAGGAAGAGCTGCGGGTCCACGTCGATGAGCTTCGTCCAACGGGTCCGGATGAAGACGACGTCTCCGGGCCGGATCTCCTGGATACCTTCGAGCGTCAGCGTCGCCTCGATGTCCTCGACTGTAATGCGATAGTTCTCGCGCAGCACCGGGCCGCCACCGCCGACGGTGAAGAGGGCGCTGGTCTCGCCCTTGCTCGCCTTCATCCCCACGACGTCGAGGAGAACCCCCTGGTGACGATCGGGCCAACGTGCTCGAGTCCGAGCGCCGTCGTGCCCCAGGCGCGCGTCATCTCCGGGCCCTTGAAGCCGTTGTAGAAGGTGCCGCCAACGCCGATGTGGTTGAGGGAGCCCATCAGGTTGCCGACGTGGTAGGTGAACCCGTTGGGAAACTCCTCCTCCAGTACACTGAGCCGGTTCGGTCCGGCAGGCTCCACGCCGGCGAGGTTGACCTTCTCGGTCGCAGGTGGGCGATAGCCGTAGACTTTGAGGCGCTGCTGGTACAGCCGCGGCCACGGCACCTGGAGCGAGGGAAAGTCGTTGAACACCTGCGAGCCCACCTGGTAGGCGCCGGCCTCCACCCCGGCAGCGTCGAACATGTCATCGTTGAGCGGCTCGTCCAGGTGGGGCTGCGCGACGAAGGGCCGGTGGTCCAGGCGCCGGGGTGTGCTCGACCCGGCCGTCGACCGTGGCTGTACACCGGCCTGAACCCCTGTCCAGCCTGCCAGCCGCGGGCCGGGTTTGCTGCTCTTGCCGCGCGTCTCAGTGACCGCCCAGCCGGCCGCGGCGGCGGCTGCCACGGCAGCGGCACCGCCGGCGCCATGCAGCACTCCGCGCCGGCTCAGCCCCTTGCGGCCGGAGTTGGGTGTATTCATGGGTTCCTTTCCTCGATGGACTCACAGCGCCTCGTTTGCACCGCCGCCGCTGCGCCGAATCCACTATGATGCAACCACGGTCGAAAACGGCCCCGGAAAGCAGAGGAGATAGCCAGATGAGAACCGAAGAGACGGCCATGATCGCGCTGGCTGACAGCGAGGGCAACTACTACCTCGTGTCGCGGGAGACGGTCCAACAGGGCCGTGTTTCCCCGGAACGGCAGGCGGAGTTGGAGCGCGTGCTCGGCGCCGATGAGGTGAGCGGCTACGCCGTGTGGCCGGACTCGATCGTCGAGGCCAACCCCGAGGACGACGGCGGCTTCCGCATCCTCGGCGGCGTGACCGTGGCGCGCATAATCGACTAAAGGTGTGGAGGACCGCCGCATCAGCCGATGCTGAGCGATCCGCCGGCGAGGAAGTTGGTCAGCGCCTCGGACATGCTGGTGCGGCCCGGCGGGTGGAAGGCGAGCGCCCGCGACGCGGCGTAAAGGTAGCCCACCTCTGATGACGACACGAAGGCGATGCCGCCCAGCAGTTCGGCGGCGAGCGTCGTCGCGCGCTCGATCACGCCTTGCGTGAGGTAGCGCACGAAGAGCATCTGCGCCAGCTCTGCGTCGCCGCGCCGGTCCTCCATCATCGTCCGCGCGACGCCCTCGAGCGCCGCCATCGCGCCTTCGACCTCGATGCCCAGCCGGGCTCGGTCCACGGCGTCGCCGCGCTTGCCCTTGATCGCGCGCTCGACGAGCGCCGTGGCGACGCCGAGGTACGAGGCAGTGATCAGCAGCTCGAACCACAGGAAGCCGGCGACCTGAATCGGGTCGAGGTTCTCCGCTCCTCCGGCCCGAAATACGAGCCGGTCGGGCACCATGACGTCGGTAAGCGTCACCTGGTCGCTCTCCGCACCTGCCAGCACGGTGTTGCCCCAGAACTTCGCGCGCTCGATCCCCTTCGTTGCGGCGGGGATCAGCAGCACCGCAAGCTCCTCGCCATCGCCCGACTCCCTGGGAAGCATCACGCTCGCGGTCAGCAGGTCCATCGAGTAAGTCAGGCTGCAGGGGCGTTTGACGCCGCTGACCGTGTAGCCGCCCGTCACCTGCGTCGCCGCCATACCGGCGGAGAGGATGCCGGCGCCGGTGCTTCCCTCGGCGAACCCCGAAGCGACCAACAGCTTCTGCTGCGCGATCGCCTGCAGCAACATCCACTCGATGCCGCCGGTGTGCGCCGCGAACTCGACCAGCGTGGCCACGGAGAAGTGGTGCATGGTCGACGCGATCGCGAGCGACGGGGAGCGGCTGCCGATCGCGCGCTGCACGCGGACCGCGTCGAGCGCGCTCGCTCCCAGGCCCTGGTGCTCGCTCTGGATCAGCAGCCCGGAGCCACCCGACTCACGGAACAGCTTAATCGCGTGCCCGTCCGGTGCTTCCAACTGCATCAGCGGCGTCTGCACCAGTTGCCCATCGAGGCCGGGCATATACCGTTCCAGCGTGCTCCGTTCAACATCCAGGAGCTCCATCTCTTTATCCTCATGCCCGCGCTGTCAGCGCTGGGCGCCCTACCCTGGTTGGATAAACTCGATCGTGTTGCCCACCAGGCCGGTGAGAATGGCGCGGATGTTCTCTCCCAGCGCCTGCTCGGCGATCGGCTCGAGCATGTCTCCGATACCCGGGATGCCGAGATCCATGTCGGCCTCGAAGCGAACGTTGGCGGCTCCCTCCGCGTCGGCGACGGCCCATTCGCCCGTGAACGTTTCTACGTCGCCCGCGAGCTGGCGGAAGCTGATCCGGTGCTGGTCGGGGAGGAAGGTATCCTCCTCCGTCCACTTAAGGATCCCGTCGCGGAACTCGACCTCCCAGCTCGAGGCGATGACGCCCTCGCGCAGCGGCTCGACGCTGACCGAGCGGACCACGGAGGCGTGCTCGGGGTACCGGTCGAAGGCGCTGATGACGCGATAGATGTCCGCCGCGCTGCGGCCCGGCGCCCGGGCCACGATGGAAATGTGCCGCATGTGCTCTCCTTCGGGTCACGCTCGGCGACTCCGGCGTGGTGCAAGCGATCAGGACTTCGCGTAGCGCCGGTTTATTTCCTCGGCGGCCTCGCGGAACGCCTTTAGCAGCCAGTCACAGTCCGCGTCCGACAGGATCGCAGGCGGCGTTAGCCGCATCACCTTGTGGGAGTTCAACGAGTGGGAGACCAGAACCTTGCGTTTCATCAGCTCGAACATGAAGTCGGCTGCGTAGTATTCCGCCGTGAACTCGATCGCGATCAGCAGCCCGAGCCCACGTACGTCGGCAACGAGCGTCGGGCAGCCCTCCGCAACGAGCCGCCGGATCGCCGGCAGGAGCCGCTCGCCCAACTCGTGAGCCCGCTCGACGAGCCGCTCCTGCTTCAGGACGCTGATGGCCGCGTACACTGCCGCCATCGCCAGCGGGTTGCCGGCGAAGGTGCTGCTGTGCAGCAGCGGGTCCTTGTTCAGCGGCTCGAACGCCCGCGCGGTCGTCACCGCTGCACCCACGGGCATCACGCCCCCGCTGAGGGCCTTGCCGATCAGCATGACGTCCGGCACCACACCCTCGCGGTCGCAGCCCCACATCGTGCCGAGCCGCCCGAAGCCCGTCTGGATCTCGTCGATGATCAGGAAGGCGTCGGTCTCGCGGCAGACCTGCTCAACACCGCGCAGGTAGCCCGGCGGCGGTATCACCACCCCCGCCTCGCCCTGCACCGGCTCCATGATCACGCAGGTCCGCTCCGCGTCGTGTGTAAGCGCAGCGCGCAGCTCGTCGAGGTCGCCGAAGGTGACGAACTCCACCGGCAACAGGGGCTCGAAGGGCGCCTGGTACTTCGCCCTGCCGGTGACGCTCAACGCGCCGAGCGTCTTGCCGTGGTAGCCGTTGTGCGTGGAGATGATGCGGGTGCGGCCGTTGAGACGGCCGAGCTTGAGCCCAACCTCGGCCGCTTCGGCACCGGAGTTGACGAAAAAGACGCAGTCCAGGCCGGCCGGCGTGATGCCGGCGAGCGCCTCGGAGGCGAGCGCCAGCATCGGGTTGAGCAGCACGCGCGTCGAGAGCGGGTGCCGCTCGAGCTGGCGCTTCACCGCCTCCACCACCACAGGGTGTGCGTGGCCGTGCATGAAGACGGAGTAGCCGCCGCAGTCCAGGTACTCCTTACCTTCTTCGTCCCAGATGCGGGTGCCGCTGGACTGCATCTCGACGGGCAGGCCGGTGAGCGAGGCGAGGCGCGCGAAGCCAGCGTTGACGTGCCGGCGGTAGCGGTCCAGCACGACCTTGCGATCGTAGTTGGCAGGGTCGCTCTCTACGTCCTCATACGTCCCCTCGAGCTGTTGCATGACGGTATCCTCTCGTGTACGGCTGTGTGCCCTCAGCTCGACGCCTTGTTTCCCTTTGCGTACGGGCTGATACGGGCCCAGTACTCGAGGTTGTGCAGGAAGGTCACCGGCGAGTCGGGGAACGGCGGCATCTGCCAGGCGGCCCGCATCTCGCCGAAGGAGGACTCGAACGGCTCGTAGATGTTCATGTACCGAGCCATCTGCAGGGCGCGCTCGAGCGTGCGCTGCAGCGTTCCAGGCAGCGCGGGCATGAACACGGGTTTGATCAGGCGGTCGAAGACTTCCTGCTGGACCAATTTGGGCCGCAGCAGGGTGCGTCCGACAAGATCCTTCGCGTGCTCGGTGCAGACGTCGAGGAGTTGATTGATCGTCAGCGCGCGCGCGCCCGCGGTGAGCCAGTACTCCCGTTCCGTCTCACCGCTCTCCGCGGCCGCGATGATCGCGTCGGCGACGAAGTCCTGGGGCACGAAGTCAACGAACGAGTTGCCGTCGGCCGGCACCACGGGCAACATCCCGTTCAGCACGAGGCCAGCCATGAAGTGCAGCCCCTGAAACTGCGAGATCTGCCCGGTCGCGGAGTCACCGACGACGATTGACGGGCGCAGGATCGTCCAGTGCACACCGCTCTGCCGGATGATCTCCTCGGCCCGGTTCTTCGAGACCTCGTAGGGGTTGGGCTCGTTGGTGCTGCGGCTGGTGGGACGCACGAACGCCGTGCTGACGTAATACAGCGGCACGCCTAAGTCCAGGGCCAACTGTACAATGCGGCGCGTGCCCTCGACGTTGGTGTCGAAGATCTCCTGTTCGGGCTTGAGGAAGTCCGTGATCGCCGCGGCGTGGATGATCAGGTCGACGCCCTTAGCGGCGCCGCGGTACTCGTCTTCACTGAGCCCCAGCCGCGGCTGAAGAACGTCGCCCTGCAGGCTGGTAATATTGTCGCCAGAGACGGGCCGGCTGCGGACGAGGCAGGTCAGACGCGTGCCGGCCAGCCTCGGGAGCAGCGCCTGACCGACGACGCCTGAAGCGCCCGTCAAAAATACGGTCTTCCCGGGAAAGTGAACGGCCTGAGCTGTCATCGGCAGCATCCTCGCACGCCAGCCCGCTAAGAGCGCCAATGCCGGTCCGGCTGTCGCGACCATAGCATATGGTGGGCACCTGTCAAGGCTGGCACGTCCACGATGCTGGGGTGCTGGCTAGCAGGAGCCGTTGTCGGGCTTGAACGCCTATACTGACAGCACGCGAACCTGGAGGAGCGCTTCGTATGGGACAGCGGGCCGAGACGCTTGCACAGGAGTTCGAGCAAGCCAACCGGGAGATGATAAGCGCGGTCGAAGGTCTTTCCGAATCGCAGTGGCAGGTGCTGTGTACTGCTGAGGACTGGCCGGTAGGTTTGGTCGCGCACCACGTCGGCGATGACCACGCGTTGCTGTCCAGTGCGATCCAGGCCGTCGCCATCGGGCTGCCGATGCCGTCGGTCACACCGGAGCTGGTCGACCAGATGAACTCCCGGCACGCGCGGAAGTACGCCGGCTGCACGATGGACGAGACGCTGCAGCTGCTGCGGAAGAACGGCGCCGGCGCGGCGGCGATTCTGCGCCTGCTGACCGACGAGCAACTGGACAAGCCGGCGCCGCACCCGTTCCGCGGTGGTGAGGCGTGGGGGTCCGAGGACCTGGTGCGCGACGTCATGATCGTCCATATCCAGAACCACCTACAGAGCATCCGTCAGGCCGTGGCCGGTTGAGGTAACGGAGCGAATTCGTGGCGTTCGGGCTGAGCGCGGATTCCGACCTCTACGCCACCTGGGGCGTCGCGCTCGCCTGTGCGCTCCTCGCCGCGGCGACGCTCGGCGGGCTGCTCTTATGGGTGCTCGTCACGACGTTGCGGACTGAGCGGTACACCCGCCGCTGCCTGGAGGCGGCCGAGCACATGGCCCGCGATGCGAGCGCGACGCACGAACTAGAGGCGATGGATCGTCTCGCACGTGACCTGCTGGAGCTGTCGGGGCGGATCGAAGGCCTCGTTGATGAGACCGGTGAGGCCCTCAGCCGCGGACCGGTCCCGCGGAGCTGAGGCGAGGTGCTGATCGTGCTGCTGGCGGCCGGCGACGTCGCTGTCCATATGGTCTGGTGGATCTCGCTGGCGGCGGGGGCCGCGATGGTCGCCGCTACGCTGGCGCTCATGGCGTTGTTGCTGGGCGCGGTGAAGCGGGTCGAGGGCCACGCCGCGCGGATGCGCGTCGTCGTTGGCGAAACGGCCGAGGACATGTCGCGCGTCGCGCAGTTGAGCAGCATGAACCAGACGTTGAGCCGGCTCGGCGACGCGGGCGGAGGCGTGGCGATGGCAACCAGCCGGATCATGATGCACGCGGCTACCTGCCCGAGCTGCCCGGCCTGCGCGCTGGGCGGGCAGCAGGACGAGGCGACGACGGGATGACGATCCTGCTGACCGTGCTGTCGGGGGCGGTGGCGCTGGCGTTCTGCGCAGTCGTGCTCGTCTCCCTGCGCCTCCTGGCCGGTCGCCTGGCGCGGATCGGCGGCGCGACCGGCTCATTACCGGCGATCTCGGCCAGCGCGGAGGCGATCGCCGGCCAAGCGGGGGTGCTGCCGGAGCAGGTGCCGGCGCTAAACGAGAGCCTCGCCGGTATCGGCGATGGGCTGACGAGCATCCACGGCCTGCTTTCGGCCACCCTGGCGACGATCCAGCGACAACAGGGCGGCTGACCGATGACGCTGCCGACGATCCCACTACCCTTGCTGCTCACCGGCGAGCGGCTGGCCGTCTATACAGTCTGGTGGACGGTGTTGGTGCTGGTCGGGGTCGTCTTCCTGCCCCTGGCGGTCGTGCAGCTCCAGCGTGTGTACCGCAACGTGCGGGAGATCGAACGGGCGGCGGCCCGTAGCCTTGCCGCGGTCCAGTCGATCACCGATGGTACGGCGACCATCCACGAGCTGACGGCGACGGTGGCGGGTACGGACAAGCTGGTGGGGCTGACGGGCAACGTCCGGGAACGCAGCGAGGCGATGGCTGAGCTGTTCCATCGCCGCGCGGGCCGGGACCGCATGCCATGATTGCCATCCTCACCGGCTTGAGCATCCTGCTGGCGGTTGGCGTCGTCGGCATGCTGAGCGTCTACCTGGTGCTCATCGGCCGCACCCTGCGCCTCGCCGGCGGCGACGACCGGAGCCACCTGGCGCGCACCGCCGCCGGACTGGAGGCGATCCGGGCCAACACGGGCAGCCTGCCCGCGCACCTGGCGGGCATCCGCGTCGCGATGCAGCAGATGCAGGCGGACCTCGACGCCGTCGAGCGGCAGCTCGGCTCGGTCGCGTGGCTGCTGCGCGGCCGGGCGTGAAGCCATTGCGAGGCGGCATGGCGCCGTGCCCTACACCGACGGGGGCGTATGAGTGCACGCCCCCGGGGCCCGTGGGGTTCAGCGTCACGATCGTCACCGGCCCCCGCCGTGCCTTATTAACCGGGTGCCGCTCAGCCGGACTTGCGTCGCTCCAGCGCGACCACGGGGATCTTGCGGGTCGTCTTCGTAGCGTACTCGGCGAAGGCGGGCATTACTTTCGGCTGCGCCACGTAGAGCCGGTCGCGCTCCTCGCCGGACAGGACGCTCGCCCTCACATTCAATTTCCGGCTCGGCACCGGCCGCGCCCACAAACGGTTCACCCGTGAGTGCACCATCGACGCTGCTCATCTTCACCGGCCGGCTCAGCACCGGCTGGACGAACGGTAGCGACGCGAAGCAGGCCAGCATCGAGCTGCCGAGCTCCGTTACCCACTCGGGGCACCAGTCTGTGAAGGTCAGTACCCTCGCTCCGTATGCGGGTCTCAGCCTGGTATCGCCGGGGCTGGCCACCGGCGGGTACACGCACCTGCGCTTTTACGTCCGCCCGGACAAACCGACGGCGCTCCCCGACGTCTACGTGAGCGGCGAGATCGGCGGGCACGACCGCGAAGGCGCGGTGT
>DAINSK010000057.1:0-17039 GCA_036741355.1 Chloroflexota bacterium | reverse complement strand
GTCTGGGTGATCCTCGCATTTCTGTGGTACGACGCATTTGAGGCATTTCGTTTCGACGAAGGCTGGGGAATTGGCTTGGGCAGCCTGATCATGGTCGCTAACGTGGTCCTGTTGACGCTGTATAGCTTCTCGTGTCATTCCTGCCGCTATCTGTCGGGCGGCTATCTGGATAGATTCTTCAAAGCGCCAACCAGGTACCAGATGTGGCGCGCCGTCAGCCGGTTGAATGCGAAACACGCAAACTTCGCCTGGTTTAGCCTGTTTAGCGTTGTGATCACCGATGTGTACATTCGGCTGGTGGCTTCGGGCACTATCAGTGACTGGAGGATCGTCTAATGGTCGCCGAGAGCACGTACGAAACCCACGACTACGATGTCATCGTGGTCGGGGCCGGTGGCGCCGGTTTGCGCGCGGCGATCGAGTGCTCTGCCCAAGGGGCGAAGACGGCTCTCATCTGCAAGTCGCTACTGGGCAAGGCGCACACCGTCATGGCCGAAGGCGGGATCGCTGCTGCCCTCGGTAACGTTTGGCCAGAGGACAACTGGAAGGTCCATTGGCGCGATACCATGCGCGGCGGCAAGCTGCTCAACAACTGGCGCATGGCCCAGATCCATGCCCAGGAGGCGCCCGACCGCGTGCTCGAGTTGGAAGAGTGGGGGGCGCTCTTCGATCGCACACCGGAAGGGCTTATCCTGCAGCGCGACTTCGGTGGACATCGCTACGCGCGGCTTGCACACGTAGGTGACAGAACCGGGCTGGAGATGATCCGCACGTTGCAGCAACACGCGGTCCATAAGGGGATCGATGTCTTCATGGAATGCACGATCCACCGCCTGCTCAAGGACAAGGACCGGATCGCTGGAGCCTTCGGTTATTGGCGGGAGAGCGGTCGGTTCGTGCTGTTCAAGTCAAAAGCAGTGGTCCTTGCCACCGGCGGTATCGGCAAGGCGTACAAGGTTACGTCCAACTCGTGGGAGTACACCGGTGACGGCGATACGCTCGCATTCGACGCGGGTGCCGATCTGATAGACATGGAGATGGTGCAATTCCATCCCACGGGCATGGTCTGGCCGCCCAGCGTGCGCGGCATCCTGGTGACCGAAGGGGTGCGTGGCGACGGCGGAACGCTGAAGAACTCGGAAGGCGTCCGCTTCATGTTCAACTACATCCCCGACTTCTTTCGAGCAGAGACCGCGGACACCGAGGAGGAAGCGGACGCCTGGTACGCGGACAAGAAGAACAGGCGCACGCCGGACCTTTTGCCGCGCGACGAAGTAGCGCGGGCGATCAACTCCGAGGTCAAAGCCGGGCGTGGCTCGCCGCACGGAGGCGTCTTCCTGGATATCGCCTCGCGGCGCGATGCTGATTACATCCGCAGGCGCCTGCCATCGATGTACCACCAGTTCAAAGAGCTGGCGAACGTGGATATCACGGCGGGACCAATGGAGGTCGGGCCAACCTGTCACTACATGATGGGAGGAATCCGCGTTGACGCCGATACCGCCGCTACGACCGTGCCCGGCCTGTTTGCCGCGGGCGAGGTTGCGGCCGGCCTCCACGGTGCCAACCGGCTGGGCGGCAACTCCCTATCCGACCTGCTGGTCTTCGGTCGTCGGGCGGGGCTGTACGCGGCGGAATACGCGGGCGGCCTGCGGACTTCGCCGGTGGTAGACGGCGGCGAGGTCGAAGTGTGCGCCCAGGTGATGCTCGCCCCATTCGATAACTCTGGCGACGAGAACCCCTATTCGATCCAGGCCGACCTGCAGGAGTGCATGCATAACAACGTCGGCATCATCCGCACTGAAGTGGAGCTGAAGCTGGCCCTCGAGCAGATAGCGGTCCTTCGAGACCGATCCCGGCGTGTGCGGGTGGAAGGCAACCGGCAATACAACCCCGGCTGGCACCTGGCGCTGGACCTCCACTCTTTGCTCACCGTCTCGGAAGCGATTACGCGCGCGGCGATCGAGCGCAAGGAGAGCCGGGGTGGCCATACACGGGACGACTACCCGACGACCGACGCGAAATTCGGTGGCGTGAACATCGTCCTGCGGAAGCGCGACGGCGAATTAACGCTTGGCCAGGAGCTCCTGCCCCAGATACCGGACGATCTCAAGCAGCTCTTGGAGGAGACGACGTAATGGGCGACGGTTTCACGATGCGTCTCTGGCGCGGTGATGCCGCGAGCGGCGCGTTCAAAGAGTACAACGTCGACGTCGGCGAGGGCATGGTCGTTCTGGACGTCGTCCATCGCGTTCAGGCAGAACTGGCGCCTGATTTGGCTGTGCGTTGGAACTGCAAAGCCGGAAAATGCGGCTCGTGCAGCGCCGAGATCAACGGTAAACCGCGGCTGATGTGTATGACGCGGATGGATATATTCGAGTCCAACAGCACCATCACAGTTTCGCCGCTGAGGACCTTTCCGCTGATCAAGGATCTGGTTACGGATGTCTCGTTCAACTTCGAGAAGGCAAAGGAAGTGCCCGCTTTCAAGCCCAAGCCCAAGGAAGCCGATGGGACACGGCGCATGTACCAGCCGGAGGTAGATCGGGTCCAGGAGTTCCACAAGTGTATCGAGTGTTTTCTGTGCCAGAACGTCTGCCACGTCATCCGTGACCACGACGAAAATAAGGGGAGCTTCGCGGGTCCGCGTTTGTTTGTACGATACGCGGCGCTCGAGATGCATCCGCTCGACACCAACGACCGGCTTGAGCTCATCAGGCAGAAGGCCGGTCTGGGATTTTGCAACATCACCAAGTGCTGCACCGAGGTATGCCCCGAGAACATCCACATCACGGACAACGCCATCATCCCGCTGAAGGAGCGAGTTGTAACCGAGTACTATGACCCGGTCGTCTGGTTGGCGCGCAAGGTTACCGGCCGCGGCAAAAATCGAGGCTGAGGAAGATCAAAAAGGGGGCCGGCCATCGTAGCCGGCCCCCTTTGTATCGAGCATCAAACATGCTTTGGTTCTAGGCCGGGCTCTCCTGCTTGATCCGGTCCATGGCTTCGACCAACTCCCGCACGGCGTCGGCAGATCGTTGCAGCGCCACCTTCTCGTCCCCGGTCAGCGGAATCTCCACCACCTGCTCGATGCCTGTCGCTCCCAGCTTCACCGGCACACCGACAAACAGGTTCTTGACGCCGTACTCGCCCTCCAGGTACGCCGCGCATGGGAGGATGCGCTTGCGGTCGAGCAGAATGGCGTCCACCATCTCGATCGTCGCCGCGGCCGGTGCGTAGAAGGCGCTACCGGTCTTGAGCAGCCGCACGATCTCAGCACCGCCATCGCGGGCGCGCTGCACGATCTCGGCAAGCCTGTCCTTTGAAATGAGGTTCTCGACAGGGACGCCGCCGACGGTCGTGTACTTGGTGAGCGGGACCATGGTATCGCCGTGTCCGCCGAGCACGTAAGCCTGTACGTCCTGCATCGAGACACCCAACTCTTCGGCGATGAAAGTGCGAAAGCGGCTTGTGTCAAGCACGCCCCCCTGACCTATGATGCGCTGCTTCGGGAAGTCGCTGACGTCTTTGACGACATGGCACATCGCGTCCATTGGGTTGGCGAAAACGACGAAGATCGCGTTGGGAGATGCTTTGGCGGCGTTTTCAGCCACGCTTTTGACGATGCCCATGTTGACCTTCAGCAGGTCGTCGCGTGTCATTCCCGGCTTCCGCGGCACTCCCGACGTGATAATGATCACATCGGAGTTAGCGGTCTCTTTCCAGCCGTTGGTGCCGATGATGCTTACGTCGTATCCCTCGATCGGGCCGGCTTCGAGCATGTCGAGCGCTTTGCCCTGCGGCATATCCTCGACAATGTCCTGCAGCACGATATCTGCGTAGCCCTTTTGCGCGAGCAAGAGGGCCATGGTGGCGCCCGTGTTGCCCGCGCCGACGATCGTCACTTTCCTTCGCATGTTAGAAGCCTCTCCGCGCGCAATCGGCGGCTGGTCGATACCGGCCGCCGTTTGCTCATGTTGTTACTTTGCCTTCAATTTGGCGATGATGCCGTCGGCTACCTGGCTGGTGCCGACCGCGGTCGGGTCGTTCCGGTCGGGCTTCATGTCGTAGGTGACCGTTTTGCCTTCGGCGATCACGTCGGCGATCGCCTTTTCCAAGCGGTCGGCCGCGTCCGTCTCCTTTAGGTGTCGCAGCATCAATACACCCGACAGCATCATCGCCATCGGGTTGACTTTGTTCTGACCGGTGTACTTGGGGGCGCTGCCGTGGGTTGGCTCGAAGAGTGCGACCGTGTCGCCGATATTGGCGCCCGGGGCGACACCGAGCCCGCCGACGAGCCCGGCGCAGAGGTCCGACAGCACGTCGCCGTAAAGGTTCGGAAGCACCAGCACGTCGTAAAGCTCGGACTTCTGCACGAGCTGCATGCACATGTTGTCTACCAGCACCTCTTCGTACTCGATGTCGGGATAGTTCTTGGCCACCTCGCGCGCCGCCTCTAGGAATAGGCCATCGGAAAATTTCATGATGTTCGCCTTAGTGATCGCCGTTACCTTGTGCCGGCCATGTTCCCTGGCGTAATCAAGGGCGAATTTGACGATGCGCTGCGTCCCGGTAACCGAGATCGCCTTGATGCTGATACCGGAATCCGCGCGGAACGGCTTTTGACCGCTCTCTTCCACCAGCTTTGCGAGCTGGTCGATGTGCGGGTCGCCCTTCTCGAACTCGATGCCGGCGTACAGGTCCTCGGTGTTCTCGCGCACGATCACGAGATTGACGTCTTCGTAGCGGCTGCGAACGCCTTTGTAGCTCTTGCAGGGGCGCAGGCAGGCGTAGAGATCGAGCTCTTTGCGAAGAGCGACGTTGACGCTGCGGAATCCCGTGCCAATGGGCGTTGTGATCGGTCCTTTAATTGCCACTTTGTTCTTGCGAATGGAATCAAGAACCGCCGGCGGAAGCGGCGTGCCGGCGGTCTTCATGATGTCGATGCCGGCCTGCTGAACGTCCCAATTAAACTGGACGCCCGTCGCCTCCAGTACCCGGCGCGTGGCCTCGGTGATTTCAGGACCCGTGCCGTCGCCGGGAATGAGCGTTACGATGTGGACCATTTGCCTTTCTTCTTGAATGAACACGACTACTCGAGGCTAATCAATGACGAGCAGGAGGTCGCCGAGGTTTACCCGGTCCCCGGCCTTTACCCGAACTTCCTTTACTATGCCATCCTGTGGCGAACGAAGCTCGTTTTCCATCTTCATCGCTTCAAACACGAGCACGAGGTCACCGGCTTTTACCGCCTGCCCCGGCTCAACAGCGACCTTGAGGATGCGTCCGGCCATCGCCGCCGGTATGCCGCCGGGGACGGACGCCGCGCGCGCTGTCGTGGCCTGCCGTGTTTGGGCAGGGCGCGTTGCCGGTGTGCGTGCCCGGCCGCCGCTCTCCGTTGAAACCGTACGGTACTTGGCGTCAACGAGGACTTCCATCTCGGGGCCGGTTGTGGCCGGTACGTCGACGCGGAACGGTTGCTCGTCCACGTACACCGTTTTGAGCGGTCCCCGCCCCTCCGTGCGCACGCGGAAGACGTGACCGTCGACGGTCACTTCATCGCCGTCTACGGCAACATCGAACATCTTGCCATCCACAGTGATCTTCATACGGGAGTGTGATTCTCCTAGCGCGGTCGTACCGAGCGCTGGCGCGCGGCCAGTTTCCAGGCCGAGCGGGGCGGCGCGGCAGTGGCCCCATTCGGATGGGCGCGTTGTTGGTCGGCAGCTAGCGCCGCCGCGATTGCGGCGGCGAGCTCCGGTTCGGGCTGTGACCCGTTGGCGCGCCATTCGAGGAACTCACGCGCCACCTGCGGGAAAATCGCGTATGAGATGACGTCTTCTTCGGAGGTGGCAAGCCCGCCGATTTCAGCCCGCGCTTTCTCCAGCTCGGGCTCCAGGTGGTCTGCAGGGCGATCGGTAATCACGGGCTGGTTCGGATCGACGACCTTTTTCTGCACCTCGACGTTCACCGGTCCAGGCGGATGGCCGTAAAACCCCTGGAAGTACTGGCGAACTTCACGCGTCACCCGCCCGTAGGGCTCTCCGGCCAGCACGTTCATCACGGCCTGCGTGCCGACGATCTGGCTCGTGGGGGTGACCAACGGCGGGTACCCCATGTCCTTTCGAACGCGGGGCATCTCATCCAACACCTCGCCCAGCCGGTCCAATGCGTTTTGCTCCCGAAGCTGATTCACCATATTCGATATCATGCCGCCGGGCATCTGGTGGATCAGCACGTCGGCATCGACGCCAAACGACTGGCTCTCGAAGGCGGCGTACTTTCTGCGCACGCCGGCAAAATATTCGGCGATCTTGGTCAGTTTGGTCAGGTCGAGACCAGTGTCATACTGCGTTCCCTGAAGCGCCGCGACGAGCGTCTCGGTCGGCGGTTGCGATGTTCCATGCGAGAGTGAGCTGATGGCAGTGTCCACGATATCGACGCCCGCTTCGATCGCTTTCATGTAGGCCATATCGGCAAAGCCGCTGGTGCAGTGACTGTGCAGCGACAGGGGAACGGACACCGCCTCTCGCAACCGGCCGATGATCTCCTCGGCGGCAAACGGGCTCAGGAGCCCCGCCATGTCCTTGAGACAGACCATGTCGGCGCCCATTTCCACAAGTTGACGGCCCATCTCGACCGCCGCGTCGGCATTGAACACCGGGCTGATCGTGTAGCAAATGGTGCCCTGGACCTGTCCCCCCGCCTTCTTCACCGCTCGCATCGCCGTTTCCAGGTTACGAACGTCGTTGACGGCGTCGAAAATACGGAAGATGTCCATTCCATTTTCGACGGCTCTGTAGCAGAAGCGTTCCACGACATCGTCGGCGTAATGCCGGTAGCCGACCGCGTTCTGGCCGCGCAACAGCATTTGCAACGGCGTTTTCCGGATGTGCCTCTTCAGAATTCGCAGCCGTTCCCAGGGGTCTTCTCTTAAGAACCGCAGACAGGTGTCGAAGGTTGCGCCGCCCCAGACTTCGAGCGAGTAATAGCCGACGTCGTCCAGCGCCTCGGCAATCGGCACCATGTCGTCGGTGCGCATCCGCGTTGCCAGCAAGGACTGGTGAGAATCCCGGAACACGGTATCCGTGATCTTGACGGCCATAGGTTGGGTTGCTCCCTTCGCTCGCTCGGCGCTGCCGCTACAACGGAATATTGCCGTGTTTTTTGGGTGGATTGGTGTCGGATTTATTCTGTAGCATTTCGAACGCCCGGATCACCTTCCAACGGGTTTCACGAGGATCGATGACGTCGTCAATAAAGCCGCGGGCGGCGGCGATGTATGGATTTTGGAACTGCTCGTTGTAGGAGGCGACCAGCCGCTTACGCTCCGCATCCGGGTCGGCGGCGGAGCGGATCTGCTCGCGCTGGATGATGTCCACCGCTCCTTCGGATCCCATCACTGCCGTTTCGGCGATCGGCCAGGCATAATTGACGTCGCCCCGCAGGTGTTTGCTGCTCATAACAAGGTAGGCGCCACCGTATGCCTTGCGCACAATAACGCTGACTTTCGGCACCGTGGCCTCGGCGAACGCGTAGAGCAGCTTGGCGCCGTGCACGATGATGCCGCCCTGTTCCTGGGCCGTACCGGGGAGGAAGCCCGGGATGTCGATGAGCGTTAGGAGTGGAATGTTGAAACAGTCACAAAAGCGGACGAACCGCGCCGCCTTTCGTGATGCGTCAATATCGAGCACCCCCGCGAGGTACGCGGGCTGGTTCGCGACGATGCCGACCGTGTGACCGCCCATGCGGGCCAGCCCGACGACGATGTTCTGTGCAAATCCCGCATGAACTTCGAGGAAATCGCCATCATCCACCAGCCGTTCGATGACATCGCGGGTATCGTATGGACGGTTGGAGTCGTCGGGGACGACGTCGATGAGGTCGGGAGCCTGCCTCTTGGGGTCGTCTCCGGAGTCGGCGGCGGGCGGATCTTCCATGTTGTTCGCCGGTAAGAACGAGAGCAGGCGCCGCACTTCCTGTAGGCAGGCCTCGTCTCCTTCGACCGCGAAGTGTGCCACCCCGCTGCGGGTCGCGTGTACCTCGGCGCCGCCAAGCTGTTGATGGGTGACGTCCTCGCCGGTCACCGCGCGAACGACGTCGGGGCCGGTGATGTACATTTGTGCGGCGCTGGTCATGAAGATGAAGTCGCAGATGGCCGGCGAGTAGACGGCCCCGCCCGCCGCGGGACCCATGATCACGCTGATCTGCGGTATGACGCCCGAGGCCATGGTGTTGCGCGTAAAGATCTCGCCATAGCCCCGCAGGCTCTCGACGCCTTCCTGAATACGAGCGCCGCCGCCATCGTTGAGGCCGATAACCGGAGCGCCGTTTTTGAGGGCAAGGTCCTGAATCTTGACGATCTTTTCGCCGGCCACTTCGGAAAGCGATCCCCCGAAAACCGTGAAGTCCTGTGAATAGACGTAGACGAGGCGGCCGTCCACGCGCCCGTAGCCGGTGACGACCGAATCGCCCAGTACCTTCTGCTCGCCGAGGCCGAAGTAGCTGCTCCGATGAGTGACGAGGCCATCGATCTCTTCGAAGCTGCCATCGTCGAGCAGGATGGCCAGCCGCTCGCGGGCCGTGAGTTTACCACGCTTGTGCTGGGCGTCGATTCGCGCCTGGCCGCCCCCAAGCCGGGACTGATCCCTCAGTGCCTGGAGGTGGTCCAGTTTCTCCTGAAATGACATTTGTTGCCTTTCCCTGCGGCGCTGTCACGGCACGGTGAAACGGACGTCGCGTACATCGCGCCGCGCCGTACTCGAGTGGCCGCCTCCGTGGTTACCGCGTCGTGAAAGAGTTTGTGGCGGTTTGGCTTGCCGGCTGGCGGTGCAGCCCTGGAACTGAGCGGTCGGTGGGGTGGTAGCTGGTCACGCCGATTGACCGGTGCGTCACGCTCGCCGTTCCGAAAGCGGATGCTAGCACAGGGGTATATCACGCGCAATAAATTGTCGGCAGACTCACGAATGTAGAGGCGGCGCCAGCAAGAGATCACTGTTATTTCTAGCAGCCGCGATTTCCGGTGCGCGGCGGGATCTTAAGCAATTGGCCCACCGACAAGCGCGAGATCTGGTCCTTGGTCAGGCCGTTGGCGTCGGCCAGTTCCTGCAGCGAGATTCCGCCTGCAATCGCGATCGCGCAAGCCGAATCTCCCTGTTTGACGGTGTATTCGGTGGCCGTGCCACCGGCGGCGGGTGCCGTGCCGGCGGCCGAAACGGCCGTCCCCACGCTTCCGATTCCCGACGGCGCGCCGCCGGTCGGAGGAACCTGCGCCGTGCTCGTCGGGATCGAGCTGTTGGTTCCGAACGTCGGACCGTTCCCCGTCACTGAGGTCGGACCGGGCGTAGCCGCCCCGGGTTTTGGCACCTTGAGTTGTTGCCCGACCTGTATGCGAGTAGCGTCGGTGACGTTATTAAGACGGGCGAGGTCGTCTACCGATACACCCAGATTCGTAGCGATCGCTCCGAGCGTGTCGCCTGATTTCACGACGTAGGTGTCGGGCAGCGGCCCCGATGCCCCGCTGACCCCGGGAATGCTTCCGGCAGGTATGGCCGTGGGCGCGCTGGCGGGCAATGTCGCGGTCGGCGCCGCCTTCGGGTCGTGGAGGTCCTTGAGAACCTGGTTGCTGCCGTTGCCGGGGCTCGTTCCGCCGCAAGCGGCGGCGAACATCAGTGCCGACGCCATCGCTAGAGCAAACGCACGTTTACGCATGTACACCCTCGTTCGGGGGACGGTCCCCAGCGGGCAGGTTAGTGATGAGATTCTACGGGTCGAAACTGTTATCTGCGCCGCCGTTGCTGGCGCCACCACGCCTTTAGTCGATCGGAGAAGGGTTGGCTTGCGCCACGGTAGTAACTCTGCGGTCGGCCGCGGAAATAAGGCCCTCCCCTGCGAGCGCCGCCTGATCGGAATGAAAGGGCAAACGCCGTGAAGAACAGTATCAAGCCCAGAATCAGTCCATAAACCCAAAGCTCGGCGAAGGCTTCTCTGAAGAAATACGAGATTATCATCAGCGCCATGGCGGTAAGCATGACCTGACTCACCGAGATGCGCGAGAGACGGGCTGCCAGGGCGCGCTGCATGCCGGTGATCTGGCGCGCCAGGCGGCCCCCCGCTTGGCGCGGAGCCGCGGGCCGTTCCGGAAAGTCATGAATCTTGCTGAGGATCTCGTCGATCTCGCGTTCGAACTTATCGGCCATGACCCGAGCCTCCGCACCGTGTACGCCTGCTACTACTGTACCAATCCGACCGTCGATTGTCAGGCGTGCGCAATATGGGCATAATCTCCCCAACCCCCGCCGCCCGGTGTGTCGATTTCCAGCCTGTCACCGGGCTCAACCCGGAACGTCACCTTCGACGGCAGAGCCAAGCGTGCGCCATCCACCCGGACGAGCACGTTGGCGCCGCTGGCACCCGGTCCTCCACCTGCGAGTCCGTACGGATTGGTTAGGCGGCGGTCGGTCATCAGCGTGCACGTCGCCTGCCCAAGGAACTCATAAACCCTCCGTACGCCGTCGCCGCCGCGATGCCGGCCGGCGCCGCCTGTGCCTTCGCGCAGGCTGTACTCGAGAATCCTGAAAGGGTAGGCCATCTCGAGCGCTTCGACGGGCGTGTTCAGCGTGTTTGTCATATGTGTGTGGACGCCCGAAATACCGTCTCGTAGCGGACCGGCCCCTGCGCCCCCGGCTATGGTCTCGTAGTAGGTAAACGACGTACCGCGACCAGCGTCCCAGCCACCAATGGTGAGGTTGTTCATTGTGCCGCTGCTCGCGGCCGGAATGCGGTCCGGCAGTGCCTTTGCCATCGCCCCGAGGACTACATCGGTAATGCGCTGTGATGTTTCGACGTTGCCCGCACTCACGGCGTGCGGCGGGCTCGCGTTGACCAGAGAGCGTTCCGGCAGCGTAAACGTGACGGGACGGAAACACCCCTCGTTTGAGGGCACCGATTCGTCCAGCAAGCATCTGACGCAGTAATACACGGCGGAACGCGTCACCGAGGCGACGGCGTTGACTGACGCTGGGCGTTCCGGCGCAGTGCCGGTGAAGTCGCAGTGCAACCGGCCATCGCCCGCGGTCAGCTTGACGCGAATGGGCACGCGACCGTCTGACTCGCCGTCGTTATCCAGGCAGTCCTCAAAACTGTATTCCCCCGGGGGCACCTCTTGTAACGCCGCACGCGTCATGCGCTCGGCATAGTCGAGTAAGGCGGCCATTCTGCGTCGGATGGTCGCGGCTCCGTACCGCTCAATGAGTTCGAGCAGCCGCAGCTCGCCGGTGCGGTTGGCGGCGAGCTGCGCATCGAAATCGCCACGGCTCTGCTCCGGCGATCGGACGTTCCGGAGGATCAGGCTGTACAGCGACTCGTTCAGACGTCCGGCCTCGACCAGCTTCAACGGCGGAATAATGACGCCTTCCTGCCAAAGCTCGCGCGCAACGGGCATCGAGCCAGGTGCCATTCCACCGATGTCAGCGTGGTGGGCGCGGCTCGCCACGAATCCGGCAAGGCGGCGACCGGCGAACACCGGGCTGGCCAGCGTAACGTCCGGTAGGTGCGTCCCGCCCAGGTATGGGTCGTTGACGATCGCCACGTCACCCGAGCGGAATGGCGCCAATGAGCGTACGGCGCGGATCGACGTCGGCATGGCGCCGAGGTGAACGGGTATGTGGGCGGCCTGCGCCACCAGGTCGCCGGCCGCGTTGAAGACCGCGCAGGAGAAGTCGCGTCGTTCTTTGATGTTTGGAGAGTGGGCGGTGCGGCCGAGCGTTACTCCCATCTCCTCCGCGACAGAGGCGAACAGTGCGTTGAAGATCGCAATCTCGGCAGGATCGGTCCCGGTCGCCATCAACGACGCTCCATGATCAGGTTGCCTGCTCGATCAACCCGGAGATACCAGCCGGGATTTACGACCGTCGTGCTGTCCATCTGCACCACGATCGCCGGCCCCTGGACCTGCATTCCAGAGTTCAGGTCCGATCTTCGATAGACCGGAGTGCTCTGGAGCGTGTCGAACCAAACCCCGGCCGTCTCAACCGGGAGCGCCGGTCCATTAAAAGACGATGCGGGCTCGGTTTTGACGCTCAGCTTATGGCCGCGGATCCGGAGACGGACGCGGGCATTGACGGCCTCTACCGGGCGGCTCGGGTGACCGTGCCCGTAGCGCAGGCGGTGCGCCTCGTGGAAATCACTCGCCCACCGCCCGGAATCGGAGGAATCAACCGGAACTTCTACTTCGTACGACTGACCGGCGTATCGAAGATCCAGGCTCCGCTCGACCTGCAATTCAGCGGTAACAGGCGAATCGTCAGCCATCTCGCGCCTTCCAGCGGACTCCAGGCGTTGGAAGCTCCTGGCAATCGCTGCTTCCGTGTCCGATTCGGGGTCGAGCCTCTGCAGAATTGGCGCGACATAATCACGCGTTACGTCGGCGAGCACCATCCCGTATGCCGAAAGCACGCCCGGATATGGGGGCACGACGACACGTGGTATGCGCAATGACTCGGCCAGGTCACAGGCGTGGAGAGGTCCAGCTCCCCCGAACGCGAGCAATGAGAAATCGCGAGGGTCGTGGCCGCGCTCCACCGAAATGACGCGAATCGCACGCTCCATATTTGCGTTGGCGACGCGCAGAATCGATGCGGCAAACGCATCGAACCCCTGGCCCGTTCTAGTTGCGAGGCCGGCGATCGCCTCATGGGCGGCTTCCGGGACTATGCGCATCCGCCCGTCGAGAAACGCAGATGGTTGGAGCCGGCCGAGCACAAGCTGGGCGTCGGTGACCGTGGGCAGGGCGCCCTTTCCATAACACGCAGGCCCGGGTTCCGCACCTGCGCTCTGCGGCCCTACGCGCAGAGCGCCGCCCGCGTCGAGCCAGGCGATCGAGCCGCCGCCGGCACCGACGGTATGAATATCGAGGGCCGGCGTGCGAATCGGTAGGCCGTCGATACTCAGATCGGTACGGTACAGGATCCGCCCCGGACATAGCGAAACGTCAGTGGACGTTCCGCCCATATCGAACGAGATTAGTTTGTCAAAACCGGCACCGCGGCCCGCGGCGAATGCACCCGCAACGCCGCCGGCTGGTCCGGAGAGTACGGTGCGCGCGGCAAGCCTGCCGGCAGTCTCGGCTGGAAGGCTGCCTCCGTCGCTCTGCATGACACGAAGGGTGCCGATTCCCGCTTCGTTTAGGCTTCGTTGCAGCTTTTCCAGGTAACGGCGCATAACAGGCGACACGTAGGCATTGACCAGGGTCGTGCTCATGCGCTCGTACTCGCGGTACTCGGGCAGCACGTCGATTGACGCCGAGACGAACAGCCCGCGTGCGCTGAGCGCATCGCTGAGGCGACGTTCGTGGCCGGGGTTAAGGAAGCTGAACAGCAGGCACACAGCGACGGATTCCGCGCCCGAACTCTTTACCTGGTCGGCGACCCTTTCAATTTCAGCTTTGGTCAGCGGTTCAATGACGGTTCCCCCGACCGTAACGCGCTCCCGGACCTCAAACCTGCGATCGGCGGGGACGAGCGGCTCAGGGCGCGTCGGCTCGAGCGCGTACATCTGCGGGCGCGCTTGCCGGCCGATGACGACAGCATCGCGAAAGCCGGCGGTCGTGACCAACGCGGTAGGGGACCCTTGTCGTTCCAAAATCGCGTTTGTCGCTACAGTCGAGCCGTGCACGACTTCAGTGGGAAGCGCTCCCGCTTCCGCCAGTCCTAGGAGCACCGCCTGTGCCGGGTCATCAGGGATCGACGGACGCTTGTAGACGCTCAAGCGGCCGTCTTCGAGAAAAAAGAAATCGGTAAACGTCCCACCGACGTCTACTCCGAGCACTGCAACCATGCGCAAAGTATAGGCGCGGGCGGGCATCCGGAACCAATCGCGTATGGGGTCGCCCCAGACGCTGCGGCCCGCGCGATCGTCTGGCAGTGGTCGTGCGTCATCAGCAGTAACGCCCGCCCCCAGCGCCCGGCGGTTGAAACCGCGGGGTCGCCTAACGAAACCGGCCTGCGCCGGTTGGGCCAGTCCGCCTAGGCGCACTTTGTCTGTTAAGCCCGCGACTTTAGTCGCCAAGCGGTAGTGAGACCTCGGCATCGCGCTCCGCAAACCGTGGACGCGCACCAGGTGCGTCGTGGCCGAAGTGTGGCCGGAGGACCGAGCCGATCAGGACTGGAGAACGCGGAGAGGTATCGTTTCGTTCAGGCTGCCGCTGCGATATCCGATGAGGTCCATGGAAACATACGCGTAGCCGGCTGCCTTTACCGCGGCGGCGGCGTTCGGACGAACACCGTCGTCCATTAGCAGCAGCATTCCGTCGCGGTCGGTTTCGATTCGCGCCACATCGCCGTGGTGCCGTACGCGCACTTGCCGGAGGCCAAGGGCGCGCAACGCCGCCTCGGCCGTGGCTATCCTGGTGAGGGCTTCGACGGTCACCGTCGTTCCGTAGGGGATGCGCGACGAAAGGCACGCCATCGCGGGCTTGTCCCATGTTGGCAGCCCTCGTTCACGAGAGAGCTCGCGGATATCGTCCTTCGTCAGCCCTGCCTCGGCAAGCGGACTTCGGACGCCGTGCTCGCGGGCGGCGCGCTGGCCGGGACGGAAGTCGCCGCGGTCGTCGAGGTTGAAGCCGTCGACGACCGTCGACAGCTTTTCTTCGGCGGCGACGGCAGCGAGTTTCGTGAAGAGCTCGTCTTTGCAAAAAAAACAGCGGTCGGGGTTGTTGGCGATGTAGTTAGGATCGTCCATCTCCGACGTCGCCACCGTCCGATAGCGGATGCCGATCCGGGCGGCGAGTTCTGCGGCCTCCGCGCGTTCCGACGGCGCGACGCTCGGCGAGATGCCCGTGACCGCCATCGCCCGTTGGCCGAGCGCGTCATACGCCGCTGCGGCCAGGAACGTGCTATCGACACCGCCCGAGTAGGCGACCAGCACGGACCCGAGCCCGCGTAGAATAGAGTCGAGTTGCCGCAGTTTCTGCTGATTTTCCATATCACGCCCCTGTGAACCGGACGCGTTTACTGATTAAACACTAGCATGGTGAGCCCGATCGTGCCTGCTCTGGACAGTCGACCGACCATAGAGTTGGAACATCTTTCGGACGTTCAACGGGCGCTGCTCGCATGGTTCCGTGAGAACGTGTCCGACCTGCCATGGCGCAGAAATCCAGATCCCTACGCCGTGCTGGTCAGCGAGTTCATGCTTCAGCAGACGCAGCGGGAGCGGGCGGCACCGAAATTTCTCGAATTCATGACGCGGTTCCCGACACTGCAGGTCCTGGCCGGTGCATCTGCCGCCGCGGTGATCCGCGCCTGGACGGGGCTCGGCTACAACAGTCGGGCGCTGCGGCTACACCGAATCGCGCGAGAGCTCGCCGATGCACGGCGCGAGATTCCGTGCGAAGTCAAAGCGTTGCGGAAATTACCGGGCATTGGCGAATATACCGCAGGCGCCGTCGCGTGTTATGGCTTCGGTCAGCCTGTATCATTCGTGGACACAAACATTCGGCGCGTTCTGCGACGCGTCATTTGCGGCGAAGCCTACCCGGAGCCGCGGGTGAAACAGGATCGATGGCTCGCAGAAGCGGCGCTCTCGCGCACGGATCCAGTGGCCTGGAACTCGGCGCTGATGGACTTAGGCGCTTCGGTTTGCAAGGCTACGGCACCTCGCTGCGACGCCTGCCCGTTGCAAGTCCACTGTTGCGCCAGACCGGCGTTTCTGCAATCTAACGATTTACCGTCGCAACGAGTAGCGGAGCGTCGCGCAACGTATCGAACTCTCGGACCGGCGACGGAGCGTTTCGAGGCCTCGGATAGGTTCATCCGAGGCCGAATCGTCGAGGTGCTGCGGCGGATTCCGGAGCACGCCGCGCTGGACGGTCCGGCGCTTGCGCTCGCGGCTTCCGGCAACGGCCGATCGCCGGACAAAGACCGTATTCTGCGCCTGGCCGAGCGGTTGGTCAAAGAAGAGATGCTGGTCACAGAGATTCGGCACGACGGAGTTCTACGTTTCCGCTTGCCTAATTGACGTAATGTGCACACGCTGACTGCATTCGACGGTGGACGGCTCCGTTGCGTAGCCCTTATAATGATTAAGGAACAACGCGCTTCGGATATCGCCTGATGTCAATGGCGCGCCTCCGAACATGCAGGGGAGTAGATCAACGTGACGATACAGTCGTCTTTAGTGAGTTTGACGGACATGACTGTCAAGGCGGCACCCCCGACAATAGTTACTATCACCGACACTGCGGCCGAGCGCGCGAAGAGCCTGCTCGAGCAGAAGGGCACGCCGGACGGCTGCCTGCGCGTGTTCGTGGTGGGCGGTGGTTGCTCCGGCTACCAGTACGGCATGGCGATCGCGAACGAGCCCGAAGAGGGCGACACCGTCATCGAAGAGAAGGGCGTGCGGGTGGTCGTGGATCCGGACAGCATTGGATTGCTGTCGGGCGCAGAAATCGACTATGTCGAAGACCTGATGAAGGCCGGGTTCACGATCTTCAACCCGAATGCCGCCAAGAGTTGCGCCTGCGGCTCCAGCTTCCAAACAGCCGATGGCGCCGGCCAGGCGCGGGCCTGTCACTAGGCGTCACATCGTTTGCGATTGCGTTGTGACTTCATTACAGCCGCTGGAGGCAACGAAACAACCATGGCAGATGAAGTCCGCAATTTTATCGTCGTGACCTCGGCCGATAACTGGCAAAAGACGGCGAGCATGGGCTGGAAGCTGCTCGGCCTGAAAAGCACGCGCCGCAAGTTGGCCAATTCGTTCAAGCCGGGGGACCGCGTCGTCGCCTACTACACGGGCGTCAAGCAGTTCGGCGCGATCTTGCGCGTCACATCCGAGTGCTTCGAAGACCATGATCGGATCTGGGGCAGCCCCAACAAGCCGAATGAAGACTACCCGTACAGGGTTGAAACGGAGCCGGAACTGGTCCTGGAGCCCGGAAAGTTGATAGATGCCGGCGAACTCGCACAGCGAATGACCTACACCAAGAAGTGGCCGGCCGCCAACTGGACGCTGGCCTTCCAGGGCAACATCCATGCGAT
>DAINSK010000056.1:0-17117 GCA_036741355.1 Chloroflexota bacterium | reverse complement strand
AGCAGCTTTCCGACGCCTGGATCGAGGTGCGCGACAACCCCGACATCTGGTGCGCGATCATCACCGGCGCGGGCGACCGCGCCTTCACCGCCGGCGCCGATCTGAAAAAGACGATCCCGCGTCAGCCAGAGATGTGGGAGTTCTGGCAGACGCAGTCGGAGCAGATCCTGAACCGTGGACTGGAGGTCTGGAAGCCGGTCGTCGCGGCCGTGAACGGATACTGCCTGGCGGGCGGCATGACCCTCCTGTTCGCGACCGATATCCGCATCGCCGCCGAGCACGCCGTCTTCGGCATCAGCGAAGTGAAACGCGGCATCCTGCCGGGTAACGGCGGTACGCAACGGGCGATCCGCCAGCTTCCCTATCCAATCGCCATGGAGCTGCTGCTCATCGGCGACACGCTGACCGCCCAGCAGGCGCTGCAGTACGGCTTGATCAACAAAGTCGTGCCGAAAGAGCGGCTCATGGATACGGCGGAGGAGTACGCCCGCAAGCTCGTCGCCAACGCACCGCTGGCGGTGCGGGCGATTAAAGAGCTGGCGGTGCGCGGCCAATACCTGCACCTCAGCGACGGCCTGCGCCTGGAATCGTCGATCCAGCAGGTTCTACGGCAGAGCGAGGACGCGAAAGAAGGTCCCAGGGCCTTTGCCGAGAAGCGCAAGGCGAATTGGACAGGTCGCTGATGGCGGTGGCCGGACCCGGCGCCGATGCGCGTTGACCTGCACGTGCATACCACGGCGGGGTCGGCGGACTCCTCGATTAAGGCGTCGGCGCTGGGCGAGCGCGCCCGCGCGGTCGGGCTGGACGCCATCGCCGTCACCGAGCACTTCCGCGCCTGGGAAGAGTTCGAGGCGGCACGGATTGGGTCTGAATCTAGCCTGACGCTGTTGCGTGGCATCGAGTGGAACACCGATCGCGGCCACATCCTCGTTTTCGGCCTCGACCGCTACGACACGTCGGTGCGCAGCGCCGATCGGTTGCGTGAGCTCGTGCAGGCGACCGGCGGCTTCATGGTGCTTGCCCACCCGTTTCGACACTACTTCGATCCGCCACCGGCCCGTCGCTGGCTGACCGGCCAGGGGCCGGCGACGATGACGGCGGCCGAATGTGCGGCGCTGCCGGTATTCGGGCTCGTCGACGAAATCGAAGTTCAAAACGGCAACTGCACCGCCCGCGAAAACGCCTTCGCGGCGGAAGTTGCGGCGGTCCTCGGCATGCGCGGCACCGGCGGCAGCGATGCCCATTACCCCGACGACGTCGGCAAATGCCACACAGTTTTCGAGCGCCAGGTTCGAACCGTGACGGAACTCATGATCGAGCTTGCCGCGGGCAGGTTCCACGCGGTCGGTGTGCCGGCCTGAGGCGTCTTGTACGTTCTTCAATAATCCTCAGGGACTAGAAAGCCGGCGCCGGATACCGCCATCGGTACTTGGTCGCAGCTTTTCAGACGGGCAATAGTGGTACTGGGTTTCAACCGGAACCGGCCTGTAGGAGTATAGGTTATGAAAGTGCAATACGGTTCCCGTTAACCACTTTCCGGCCTATCGCGTTGCAGTATATAGAGGGCCGTCACGTTTACACCCGAGCAGACGGGCGGCACCGCACAGGAGGAACAGATGCAAGGACCATCCAGATTGAAGAGGACGTTGGTAGCAGCAGCAGTTTCGGGGGTTGCGTTGCTTGCCGGCGTCTCGTTCGGTAGCTCGGCTACCGGCAGCGTCCAAGCGCAGGCGGCCTTCAGCGTGTCCGTCGCCTGTATCCCGAACCCCGGCCAGACCGGGCAGACGATCATCTGCGGCGCTACGCCGGCGAACCCGCCCGCGGCTACGACCACGTACCTGTGGTTCTTCGGTGACGGCGCCGGAGGCATCGCGCTGAACCCGGCAACGCACCAGTACACCGCCCCTGGTCCCTACACGGTGACGGTGCAGGCTACCAGCGGCGCCCAGGTCGTAAGCGGCAGCGCGATCGAAGTCATCGCCGCCGCTCTCGGCGTAGCGATCAGCGGGCCCTCGACAGGCGTCGTCGGAACGCCGGTGACGTTTACCGCCGCCCCTGCCACGGGCGCTACTCTTCCCGCGGACACGACCTTTAGCTGGGACTTCGGCGATGGCAGCGGTGTCATCCCGGCGAGCACCAACAAGACGGTGACACACGTATTCAGCACGACGGGCACCTTCACCGTCAAGGTGACGGCAAGCAGCGCCACCTCGGGAACGACCGGTACCGCGCAAATGAACATCGCGATCAGCAGCCAGGCCCCCGCGACGAGCGTGGCGCTCACAATCTCGGGTCCGTCGCAGGCCACTGCTGGCCAGCAGGTGACGTTCTCCGTTACGCCAGGAGCTACCGTCCCGAGCGACATCGCCTACTCCTGGACCTTCAGCGACGGCACAGCCGCGACGGGTGCAAGCGTCAACCATACGTTCAGCAACCCGGGTAACTACACGGTGAGCGTGTCCGCCAGCAGCGCGAGCACGGCGGGACTCAGTGGCCAGGCATCGCTGGGGGTCGCGGTGGCCGCAGCGGGTCCCAGTGGCGGACTGCTTCCGGCGGGCTGGAACCTCGTCGCCGGTCCCACGGGTTCGGTGTTCTCGCAGTGCGAGGGGCCGCTGTACACCTTCCAGCCGGGCGACGTTAACTACGAGCAGCAGTCGAATGTCACCCCGGTGACCGGCGGCCGCGGCTACTGGTGCTTCCTCACCGCCGCGTCGACGCTGACACTCAACGGTTCGAGCCAGCCAAGCGTCACCATCACCCTGCCCGCCAGCCAGTGGGTGATGGTCGGCAACCCGAGCACCACGGCCAGCCTGCGGATCACGGGCTCCGCCGATGCTGTTGACACCTGGGATACCGCCGGCGGCAGGTACGCGACGGGAGTGACGACACTCGCGCCTGGTCAGGGCGCCTGGGCCATCAGCCTGAACGGCGGCACGATCACGGTTGGGCCGTAAGCTAACCAGGGATCACAATCGAACCAACGCACAGAATGGCCGGGGCAACTAACCCGGCCATTCTGGTTATTCGTGGGGGTGAGTTGTGAATCAGGCCCGTGTTACTGCACCGTAAATGCCGCGTGGATGCCGCGCTGAAAGTGGCCGGGGAGGTTGCAGAGCAGGACGTACTTGCCGGGCTTGAGGTTGACCGTCAACGTCTTCGTGGCGCCGGGGCTGAATGGATCGAGCTCGTTGACCTTGCCGTCTTCGGAAACTGTGCCGTCAGTGCCGGCCGTCAGCTTGTCCTGCGGCGTGTCCGTCTTCAGCACGACGAACTCATGATTCTCGCTGCCCGCGTTGCTGACTTTGAAAGTCGTCTTGCCGGACGTAACCGACACCGGTGCCGCGGCAAGCGAAGCTTGACTCACAGTCACCGCCACCGGCGTGCCACCGCCGGAGCTGCCTCCGCAGCCGGCCAGGCCGATTGCCAGGACCGCGGCAGTCAGGACGCCGGAGATGCGGAGCGACGAATTTACCAACATCGGGATCTCCTCCTCAAAGGCTTGTTCACCAGAGGTACGCCCGTGGGTTGTGCTTGGATTCCTGTGTGGCGCTTGATGCTCCCGCCAGCCAACGCACAGATGGCCGGGGCAATTGCCCCGGCCATCCTTGTTATTACCCGGCTGCGTCGCCTGCTGCCGGGCGTCGGTCAAACGCGGCGGCGTGCTTAATCGCCGGGAGCGGCAGCAAGGGTGCGCAGGCCGAGGCCTTGCGCGACGCCGTTGCCGAGGTCGAGGTGTACCTTCGTCCAGTACTCGACGACCCGCTGCGCCACCAGTGGCTCGACGCCGTTCTTCACGTGACCGACGATGTTCGAGATCAGGTGATCGCGGTCCGTCGGCGTGAACACCTTCTCCCACAGCGACCGCGCCTGGCCGTGGTCATCGTCCTCGCTGTGCAGCGTGTAGGCGGCGCGCACGATCTCGCCGTCCACGGCCCAGCCGGTATCTTCAAATGACGGGTCGGCCTTCGGCCCGCCATAGCTATTCGGCGCGTACACGGGGTCCAGGGTCGGGCGAAAACGCATTGCACCATCCTTGTTGTAGCTATTGATCTGGGACCTGGGCTGGTTGATTGGCAGTTGCAGGTAATTCGTGCCGATGCGGTAACGGTGCGTATCCGGGTAGCTGTTCAGGCGGCCGAGCAGCATCTTGTCCGGACTGGGCCCGATGCCCGGCACCATGTTGGACGGCTCGAACGCCGCCTGCTCCACCTCGGCGAAGTAGCTCTCCGGGTTGCGGTTGAGCGTCAGCCGGCCGATCTCGACCGGCGGATAGTCGCCGTGCGGCCACACCTTTGTGACGTCGAAAGAGTTAAAGCGATAGCCGGGCGCGTCTGCAAACGGCATGATCTGCATCTGCAGCGTCCACGACGGATAGTCCTTCTTCTCGATGGCCGTGTGCAGGTCGCGGATGTGGAAGTCCGGGTCTTCCGACATCATCGCCGCGGCTTCGTCGGCGGTGAAGTTCTGGATGCCCTGGTCGGTCTTAAAGTGATACTTCACCCAGACCTTCTCGCCGCCGGCGTTGACCCACATGAACGTATGGCTGCCGTACATATTCATGTTCCGCCAGGTGCGCGGTGTGCCGCGGTCGCTCATCAGGAACATGACCTGGTGCGTCGATTCCGGCGACAGCGTCCAATAGTCCCACTGCATGTTGTTGTCGCGCAGGTTAGTGTCGGCGCGGCGCTTTTGCGAGTGGATGAAGTCGGAAAACTTCTGCGGGTCGCGCATGAAAAAGATCGGCGTGTTGTTGCCGACAAGATCGTAATTCCCATCTTCTGTGTAGAACTTGATCGCCGTGCCGCGCGGGTCTCGGGCGGTGTCCGCTGAACCGAGCTCGCCGGCGACGGTCGAAAAACGGACGAAGACCGGCGTCTGCTTGCCGACCGTGTTCAGGAACTTGGCCTTGGTGTACCGCGTGACGTCGGCAGTGACCTCAAAGACGCCGTGTGCGCCGCCACCCTTGGCGTGCACCACGCGCTCGGGCACGCGCTCGCGGTTGAACTGCGCCATCTTCTGGACCAGGTAGTGGTCCTGCAGCAGGATGGGGCCGTCGGGACCGACGGTCAGTGAGTGCTCGTCGCTGGCTGCGGGGATGCCGTCATCGGTGGTCGTGACTGGTCGTCGTTCGTCGGTCATTGGTGGCTCCTCTCGTTTCTGCTACCACCCAGCTTACGCGAGGGACACACGTCATCCACTACTTGCCGTTCTGGACTTCAAGCTCCCGCCCGACGAACCGCAGCAAGGCGTCCCGAAGCAGCTCCAGCGCCTTGGCGACGCGCTCGTGGTTCGTGATCGCCGTGGGTTACGGCTCCAGTTCGAGCAGATCTAGGCCCTCGAAGCGCCTGTAGTCGCGGTCGAAGGTTACCAGCCGCATGCCGCCCGAACGGGCAAAGGCGGCGAGATAGGCATCGGTCCAAAGGCGTGGCTGGATGATACCATTGGCCGCCCAGCGGCCCAAGATTGTGTCGCAGCCAGCCGGTTCACGGGCAGCCGTGACGTCGTCGCGTCCCAGCCAGGCGCGGTAGGTGCTCCATGCCTCGCCGGCGTGCAATGGCTGACCATTCATCACCGTGGCGTTGGTGAGCAGGCGCAGCAAGGCGAGAGCAGTGACCCGACAGAATGCGCGCCGTTCGTCCGACTCATCGTGCCAGTAGCGCAGGGCTCGGGGATGATGCGGATGCTCACCGACACTGATGGCGAACCACACGTTCACGTCGAGCAGATCAGTCAAGGCGGCCCGGGACAGCAGCCATGTGCGCCGCTTCCTCCGCATCCAGCAGGACCTGGACTTCGGCATTCGTCAGCGCCGTCAACCTGCGGCCACGAGCGGGAATCATGACGGGAACGTCGCTGCGTCGCGGCCGCGCGGTTGGGGCATTGCCGCCGCCGATGCCCACCCGCGTACCTAATGCGAGCCCGTCCGCCACGTATCGGGTGATCAGATCCTTCAGCGTGAGGCCGTCCAGTGCGGCCCTCGCCTTTACCCGGCGCAGCAGCTCATCAGGAAGTTCGATCGTGGTTCTCATAAAAGCATCTTTATGCGTTGATGCAGCCCCGTCAAGCACTCGTACGGGTTCGGGATGCGTCGCTGGCCCCGATTACGGCACCAATCACGCCTCGCTCCGTTCGAACATCCCGACCTGCAACGCTTGCGGCGATACGCCTTCACGGGCGAGGCGGCTGCTCACACCGCCACGGACGCCTGACGACTAGCGGTGCTCTAGGCTGCCAACGCGCCGGCGACCGATCCTCGGGCAGAACTGCGAAGTTCTGCGGAGGTAACCACCACCCTAAGCCAGCGGCAAACCCGAGAACCGCACAAGGTACGACTTCCGGCAAGCTGCCAGCCCGCGTGCGGTCATCCCGCCGCCTCCTGCGCATGACGCACCAGCCCGTCGAACGTCCGCCCTCGGTGGCTGTAAAAGGTCGTCTCCATGACCTTGGAGTACTGCCACTTCTGCGGTAACGCGCTGCTCGCCGTTAGCTCGCTCGCGTCCCGACACCAGATGCGGGCGCGGGCGTCTTTGAGTGCGACCTCCAGGTCCTCCAGCCCTTTCGTCTCAACGAGCCAGTGGTCGCCATTGGTCAGCCGTACGACGAAGTCCGGCTCGTAAAGGCGGAAGTGGCCTTTACTGCTCTGATAGTCGATCGTTAGCCCTAATTTCTTTGTGTTCTTGGCGTAGGCGGCGACGTCGTCGGCGCCGTCCATGAATCGCACAAGCTCGGCTTCCAGGGCGCTGTCGACCGGGACGAGATTGAACACCGTCTTGGCGCCCTCGCAGACATCCTTGCTCCACACGAAGGCGCGGGTCTGCGAGACCGGCCGCGCCTCCTCGCGCAGCTCGACGGTCACTTCTTGGCGCACCACCTGGTTGATCGCGCTCACGAAGGGACGCACAACGGCCTCGCGAGCGTCGTCCTGCATCAACCGCAGCCAAACGCGTGGGTCATCGAGGTCCACCGTCATTCCGAATACCACGCCGGTCAGGTAGCGCTTTACCAACCCGACCAGCTTCTCGAATAGCGCCTGCGGCACGCGTGCGTCGCGTCGGACGCTCTCGGCGTAGTACCAGAGGATACCCTGGGCGCTGGCCGGCAGCGGCAGGTCGAGCTCCATCTCGCGCAGGATGCGCTTGGTCAGCACGTCGCGCAGCGTGTACTGCTGCGTGTCGTCGGGCAGCTCATCGCCGAGCGTCAGTCGTGCGCCCAGACGTTCGACGTCGATCTGTCCGATCGCTTCCTCCGACCGCCGCAGCAGGTTGGAGAGCTGCGGGATAGAGAGGTCATACGCGGCGATGCGCGACGGCAGCACCGCGATTGTGCGGCCCTCCAGGGGCGCGTCGATCTTACGGCTCATGAGGATGACGTTGTCGGTCTGCTTCAGGCCCTTGACGAAGTTTTCGAACGCCTCGGTGCCCAGCACGTCCACCTGCTCCTGCGCGCCGGAGCCGGCGCCGTACATCAGCCGCAGGCCGCGCCCGATCGTCTGCTCCGGCAATATCTCGCTCTTGGCGCTGAACGGGCGCAGACCAACGACGACCGTGACGTTGCGCACGTCCCAGCCTTCGCGCAGCATCAGAACCGAGACGATTGCGCGGTATGGATTATCGTCGGAGTCCACTTCGCGACTGGCGCGGCGCAGCTCTTCAAGCAACTCTTTGTTCTTGCCACCGGCCGCCTCGGAGATCTGTCCCGAACGGTTGGTGTGAATCGTCAGCACACGGTCTTTGAAGCCTTCAAGTGACTCCAGGTACCTGGCGATCTGGTCGGCCTCGTCGGTGTCACCGGCCATGACAAAGAGCACCGGCTGCTTGCCGGCGGCTTTGTGCAGCGCTTCGTAGTCCGCCAGGCGCGCCACGCCGGCGTCGATCCACTGCCGGTAGCGCACCGAGGCGTCGTCGCTCGGCACCTCCCGCGGGTCGCTCAGCTCCCCGAGCAGCGGCTGCTTGACGATACCAGCCGCGATCGCGTCGGCGAGCGAATAGTCGCTGACGATATGCTCGAAGAGGACGCCGTCGTTGTACTTCGGCGTTGCCGAGAAATCCAGTTGCGCGACGATCCCCGGCAAGCCGCGGGCCTGCAACCGTTCGTTGACGCCGAGTATCACCTTCGACCAGGCCAGCTTCTCGTCGTGGACGTGGTGCGCCTCGTCGTTGATGATAATCAGGTCGTCGCACCGAGCGACGGTGTCGATCAGCTCTTCGGCCGAGCCGGCTTTGAGGTCGCGACGTACCGGCGGCGGCAGCAGCGCCTCAACCGGGTTTGGCGGCGGTCCCGGTTTCTCCTCATAGAGGCGGTGAATGTTCGTGAGGTAGAGCATGCCGCTAGCAGTCGGCGGCGCCGCCTCGTCCTGGAGAACAACCTGCAGATCGAAGTCCGCCGCCCACTCCGGCGGCACGAGCGGATCCTTGAGAAAGATGCGGCCGGAGCCGAAGTCTTCACGCAGCCGTTCAAACACGATCAGGTTCGGCGCGATCACGACGAAGTTGCGCGCTAGCGTTGAACCGCGCTCGTAGAGCCTGTGAAAGTACGACCAGACGATGGCCAGCGCCATTACCTTGGTCTTACCGCCGCCGGTCGCGAGCTTGCAGACGTAGTGCGCGAAGCGATCGGTGTTCGCATCGTAGGGCAGGAAATCGACCGGCCCCATATCGGCGCGGCGATAGGCTTCGAGGTTGCTGTAGCGGTCGTAGCTGCACTTGATCTGGTCTTCGTCCCGCTCCAGCAACCCGCGCAGCGTTCGCGTCGCAGCCACCTCGTAGCAATAGACAAACGTCTCGATCGCCTCGCGCTGGGCGAAGTAGTAGCGAAAGCTGCCGCCGTCGCGCAGCGGATGGTCTTCCTCGAACCAGTAGTCGAACAGCCGCCGGGTCGTTTCACTGAGGCCGGGGTATCCGGCCGCGCGCCAGGCGTTCACCGTGGCCCGCATTCCCGGCACGAGTAGCGCCGCGCTCGGCTGCCGTCGATCGGTGCCGGGCACGGCGAACGGGTCGACACTGCCGGCCTCCAGTACCGGCCCGCTCGCGACCATCGAGAGCTGAAGCTCAGCCAGGCGCGACGAACGGCCACGGCCACGCGCCGGGGCGCCCTGAGTCATACCGACGGGCCCCCTAACCCCCTGACCCCTTCCGCCCCAATTCTGGGGGGAAGGGGCGATCCTGGGTTGCTGGGCTCCGATGGGAACCAGCATCCCGCATGGCGCTCGGTCCGAGGCAGGCGCCAGTCCCTCGCGTAAGCTCCCTTTTCCCCTAGGATTGGGGGAAGAGGGCCGGGGTGATGGGGGCCGAATGTCCGAGTCACACCGTCACCTCCAACTGCCGGGTGGAATCGATGCCAAAAATGTCCACCACTTTGACCAAGATCGTATAGGCGCCGGCGCGATCATAGGTGTGCGTAGCGCTGGCGGTGTCCAGCGTACGGCGGGCACGAGTCCGGAAGCCCTGCCAGCCGTTACAAAAGGTGTCGCCGCGAGTAATCGAAATCGACCGCCCAGTAATCGATGTAGTCCGACCAGCGGCTGATCTTGTCGCGCACCGCTGCCGGAATCAGGTCCATGTCGGGAATCACGAAATCCTTGAGCTCGACTTGTACCGTGCGTGTCTGCACGGTGTGCACCTCAGCCTCCAGGTAGGCGAGGCTGTAGAAGCGGACCTCGGCCTCCTTGGCGCGGCGGTCCATAACGTCGTTCGGGATCTGATAGAGACGCAGGTCGACGCCGAAGCTCTCCGCCTGCTGCGGCGCCTGCTGGTTGACGCCCATCTCCCACTCCCAGCCGAGCACGTCAGCCGCCTGCGTGTGCGTCTCGCGGCACTCGGCCAGCACGTCGGCGACCTCGTTGAAGGTGATCGGCGAATCGACGGCACCAACGTGGACGGCCCGCCCGGCTCGCTTGCCGTGCAAGTGGCGGAAGCCGGGCACCGGCTCGGCGCGATAGAGGTTGAGAACGAAGTCGACGTAGGCGCGGAGCTGCGCACCCAGTGTCACCCCCTGCCAGTGCGACCGCTCATACTTCCCAAGGTTGAGCACATCGAAGGTCGCGCCGAGCTCCAGCAGGCGCTTGCGCGTCGTGTGGACCGCGAAGCGTCCCAGGTCGCAGCCGATCCAGCGCCGCCCGAGCTTATGCGCCACCGCCGCCGTCGTGCCGGAGCCGACGAAGAAATCGGCGACGAGATCGCCTTCATTAGACGAGGCTTTGATGACTCGCTCCAGTAAGCCCTCCGGCTTCTGTGTCGCGTAGTCGGCGTTCTGGCCCGATTGGGCTGCGATGGGGCTTATGTCGGTCCAAATAGATTGCAACGGCACGCCGGGCATCTCGTCCAAGTACCTCTTGTACCCGGGGACGCCGTCCTGCTTCTGTGGCCAATAGATCCGCCCGTCCCGGTCTAATATGTCTAGCTGCTCAACCGTATATTTCCAGTGGTTTCCGCGTTGGTTGGGATCTGTACCGCGCCAAGGTTGGCCGGAGGATCGCTTCCTGATTCCGGCCGCCATAAGATCACTTACTCTGAAGCGTCTGCCACTTGCCGGCTCAATGTAACGGTAAAAATTGTCCAGGTATGACTGATCGTAGGGAGTGTATTGGACGTTGAAAGTGTAGTTCTCTCCACGTGTATATAGGAAGATGACATCATGTATGTGATTGAACGTATGAGAGTCGTTGCGGGCAGATGTCCTCTTCTAAATGATCTCATTTTGGAAACGATGCCGCCCGAATATCTCATCAAGAAGAATTTTCACAAAGTGGCCGACGTGGTAGTCGAGGTGAACGAAGATACTGCCATTTTCTGAAAGTAGGTCCCGCATCAGCGTTAGACGATCGTGCATGACCTGGAGGTAAGTGTCGGTCCCTCCGCCCCACGTATCCCTGTACGCGAGTTGCTCAAGGATACTGGGCTCCTTCCCATCTGCTTCTATCTGTCCGTCGCCGACGCGGGTTCGGTAGCTGAAGTCGGCGCCGGTGTCGAAGGGCGGGTCGATATAGATGAGGTCAACCTTGCCGGCCAGCGACTCGATGCCGGCATCGGGGTCGCCGCGCAACAGTGAGGCCATCACGAGCTTGTTGTCGCCCCAGATCAGCTTGTTGCGCCAGCCGCCGTCCTCCTTCAGCGATGAGAACATGTCGCCGCCGCGGGGAGCGTTGATCGTCTCCACCCGCTGAAACGGCAGCGCGACCCGGTCCACCTGCGTGCGTTTGCCGGCCCACACCAGCTCGGTGCGGTTGTAGGAGTTGCCATCCGAGGTCGCGGTCATGTCCGACTCCGTGCAGCAGAAATCTTTCGGGATTATAAGCCGCCAACCAGCGGGTCCCGGTCACGTGCTAATTCAGGGGGGCGGCTTGAGCCCAGAGACCAGTTTGGTGCAGCCGCCACTGCAGCATCGGTCGGCTGATGCAATACAAACCCAGAATCTCCTGCTCTGGCATGCGGCGCTGGAGCGCCCACTCCAGGGCCGGCCGCGGCAAGAGTAGGCACGACCCGAGGGCGGTAGCTTCGCGTTCGCATTCTCGGTCGAAGCCTCGGGTCGGAAACGGGAACCGCGCCGTCGGCAAGACCACGACCGGCCGGTGCTTGCACAACACGTGCGCCACTCGTGCATCAGATTAGTCTCCTGGCGCCCTGGCCTGTGCGTCGTGTTGTGAATGATGATGGTGCACTCATCGAAGGGCAAAGCAAACGCTGACCAGACGGACCTATACGTGCGGAGGAGGCGACGCAGCATGTCGTCGGTGATACCTGGGACGTTCTCTGGCCGAAGGATAGTGATGTCCAAGTGGCTCGCAAGGGTGCGAGCCGGAAGCGGTGAGTATGCCTTCAGACGTACCGCATTCCGATACGAAATTGCTTGACGCTCGGCCAATTCCCAGAAATCTGCCCGCACTCCACTGCCTCACTGCGGCTTACGCTTGCCTATCTCCCCTCGGATAACGGCCTCGTAGGTCAGCTGAATCATTGCGGCAAGCGTATCCGCAGCCTCCGAAGGAAGGTCCTTATCGGCCCGCAGATGAGCTGCAATGACCTCCGGCGTACTCATTCCCGGAGGATGCGGCATCGCCAGGCTGTCCGTTGGGTCTTCACCTCGCTCGCCGAGGATGAAGCTATCTTGCGAAACGCCAAGCCAACGGCAGAGTGCCGTTAGTGTCTCAAGGTCGGGTGTCTTTGCCTGCTCCACACGGGACAGAGTGGCAGCGCTGATGCCAATTTCTTGCGCGGTCGCTCGTAGGCCGCGCAAGCCCCGTTTGCTGCGAACGAGCGCGGCCAGCTCCCGCACGTTGATGTCGCCCGCCATTGTGAGCCCTCGCCCGGTGGTGTTGCTGTTATAAGACACTGTTGCGCTACTGAGAACATCGGCTGTACAATCTCTAGGACACTATATCACTGGTGCAACAGGCGCGGCGGCCGGGGAGACGGCCGAGTAAGGAAAAGCCGATGGCAGACCGACGAGCTGGTCCCCGGCAGGGGCCATATGTTTCGAGTCGCGGCGGCGGCAGCCAACCACGGAGTCGCAACGCCGATGGCTCCTGGCGGGCCAAACGTTCGGACGCGGGAAAGCCGCAAAGGTCAAATGGGACCACGAAGAAGTAGCGCCTGGCAGAGCGCGGCACTGTCGCCGACGCCGAAGGTCAGGACCTGATTGGGGTGTTAGCCGTGAAAATCAACCTCGCCCATGTCCGAATTCAGGGGATAAACTGTGCCATTTTCGACGCCAACGCCCGCGTGGGCACTGACAGTGAGCGAGCCAGGGTACTCGCCGACCTGACTGCGCGTGCTCGGTTGACCGGCCTTCGGGTTGAGAAATCCGCCTTGGCATTCTCGGAAGCCGGCAGCCTGCGCTTCTATGGGACTCGCGACCTTGTGAACTACTTGGCGAAGCAACCATTTGTTCGCTGGACTTACACTTTGGACATTTGAAGCCGACGGTTCACCGAACCATCGTTCCCCTTGGTAGGCGCCAGCAATGAGTGCTTTCGCCGTTTGGTGGATGCAGTCGGCCTTGACGTTCAGGTCGTAGCCGAAGCAAGACGGGATGCGCGCGTGGTACTGTCAGGGTCCAGTAAGGACTTTGACCGACGCGAGCAACTGCAGTAGATCAGACTGGCAGAGAAGACGATGCCATACACGGTCTTCGTTAGCCACAGCAGCCGCGATACCGAGCTGATCGCGCACGTCCGCAGCGTAGCCGAACACGCCCGCGTCTCGCTGTACCTTGCTGAGCATGACAACCAAGCCGGACGTTCTATCGCGCACAAGGTTCAAGAGAACCTTGATCGGTCCGATGCAGTGTTGGTGCTCCTGACTCACGACGGATATAGCAGCGCGTACGTGCAGCAGGAGATCGGCTACGCGATTCGAGCCCACAAGCCGGTGCTTCCGCTCCTCTCCCGCGAGCTGCAAGTCGCGAGCGTGAGCCTCTCTATGCTCGGCGATGCGGAATACATCGTGATCGACTTCGACAACCCGGCCGACGCCTGCGTTCAGCTCAGTGAGCGCCTCAGTCAACTGCGCGTCAAGAAGAACATCGACACCGCGATACAGAGTCTCGTTCTGGGCATCGCTATCGGCGCGCTGGCTGCACTCGTCGTTACTGGCGCGCAGTCGGGGGAATCATGATGCAGTCCGGCATCGCCACTTAGCCTTCAGCGCTCCCGGTGACCGTTGCGGCGGTCTCGGTCGTCCAGAATCTGGCCGCCATTTACCTGTTATAGCTCGCCCCGACACAGGGCGTACCGGGGCTATCGACCCAGTGTGGGGGCTGCCATACAGACCCTGACGCTGGACCGCAGAGGGTCGTACGAGAGGTACTCTACTACGGTCGGCAGCTACAGGAGCCCCAGATGGATGCGATCCTCGTCACCGGTGCGGTAGGTATCGTTGGTATCGCCGGCTCGGTCGGGTCGGCGATGTTCGCGCAGCGCTACGCGAGGGGGACGACCAAGCTGCAGGTCGACGCTGCCGTCGAAGCAGATCGGGTGAAAGACGCCCGCTCACTGCGCGACCGCCGCATCGAGCGCTTGCGCGGGGAATACCTTGTGATAGTGGCCGACTTCATGCGCTCCGGCTTTGAAAACCGCCCCGACTTGGCTGCCCTGGACGAGCAACTTTCACGCGTAAGGGCGCTATTAGTCCTAGAGGAGGAGACCTTCGTCGAGGGGTCGGTCCCGCAGCGGGTGCTACGTCGGATTTTTGAGGCGCAAGCCGTGGTCACGGGGGCATTGATATTCGGCCCCACTCCAAGCACCGGGCAAGAACTCACAGCCGCGTTCACATCCCTCACCGGTGCTATGTCGAAGCACCTTACGGATTTGGAACAGCCTATCTGAGGCAGAACGCCATGACATTATCTTCGTTTCCCGGCAAAACGGCTACGCGCTGCTTGCTGCCGATCAGGTTCGAGAGCGTGCGTGCGACCGTGGTCAATGGTCAGCGTAAACCGGCTTACCACCTGCATGCCGATGATGGCTTCGTCTCCCATCTCGGTGATGGCAATGGGTCGCAGCGTGGTGGCACCAAGGCGCAGGACACCGCGGTATGCAGGAGCAAACACCGTTCACCCGTCAGCAAGCCGGAGCCTGAGACGGTACTCGGGGGCTGCGCCGTTGGCGAATGATCCTTGCGGGACGATGAGGTAGCCGGTGTAGCCGGTTTCGATCAGCGCTTCAACGCCGGGTCCAGCGGCGCCAACCAGCAGGCTGCAGCATCTTCGGCCAGAGCGGCGCCGGGTACGAACCCGACGGGCCCGGCGCCCGTGGAGTTCACGTTCCTGCGCGTGGTGTACAACGATGCCGGCGCCAAGAAGCTCTATGATGGATACGACGTCCTTGACGCGGTCGACGCGGGAACGACGGCGGCAGACGCCAAGCTGGAACAGGTCGTCTATAAGGACCTGACCACCTGGGACCCGCTCAAATAGCCGATTGCTGCCTGCTCGAGCTCCCCTCATGGGAGAGGGGCCAGGGGTGAGGGCCGACTGCCGCCGGCCCGGCTGCCGCCGTCTCACGATCGCACCAGCCGTCGCACGGCCTGCCAGCACCAGAGTAGCCCGAAAGCCACAGCGTACAGGCCGGACACGTCGCGCCTGCCGCGCTGACCGAGGTCCACCGCTCCCCACAGAAGCCAGAGCACGCCGATCGCAAGCTGTCCCGTTCCCAGTGCCCGCCCCGTCTGCCGCGTATAGAACGCCCGCCCACGCCGCAAACGCCACACGATCGGCACGGCCGCCAGCAGAAACGACGCGACCAGGAGGACGATCAGCAACATTTGCATGAAAAGAGTCACGTCCCCACGACTGCCGACCCAGCTTGACGCATTATAGCCAGCGTTACGCCATTGGAAAACGCTGACCTTGGACCTCTCGGCCAAAACAGCGCAGTATTGTGACAGCGCCAGGCGGTGGCCCCGGCGCGTTCTGCAGGGAGGGATTCTCATGTTCCGGCTGAACTTCGCCGTCATTCGCCGCACTCTGGTCAAAGCTGCCATGGTCGTCGGCATCGTCGCGCTTACCGTGTTGGCCACGCGCGTTTTCGGGCCGCGGCAGACGGCAGCCCAGCCGGCACAAGAGGGTGATGTGCGGGCCACCTCGTTCACGCTCGTCGGCACGGATGGCACAGTGCTCGCGAAGCTGGGCCCCGGGCCGACAGGAAACGGCAATCTCACGGTGTTCGATGCTGCAGGCCGGCCCCGCGTTGCGATAGGCGGCAGTGGTACCGTGAATGTCCTTGACACCGACGGCAAGGTGCGAACCCAACTGTTTTATACCGCTGATGGTCCCCTGGCAGGGTTAAGTGCGATGTTTGTCTATGACGCCAACGGGAAGGTCCGGACGAGCGCCGGGTACAAACTTGGCACCCCATTCGTGGAGCTCTTCGGCGAGAGCGGCCCCCAGGGGCCAGACCCAGCCACTTCGTGCCGCGCCCGCGCGACGCTCCATCAACGTACCGATGCCTCCTACGGGCTCGACGTCTGCGATGGCGACGGGAACCTGATCTACACCGCGCCCTAACGGCGGCCTCGATTCACACCGGAACCACCACGACGGGGACGACAGGGCGTCGGCGAGCAACGAGCGCTCTCCGATTGACACTGGTCGTGGGCCGTCGGAAAGTGTCTACGGACTGGCTCTCACCGAAATTGAGGGAGGGCCGGCATCATCTGGTTAGGAGTGTGCGTCGCTCATCCGAGCGTCGGTTGCCGGTGGGATGGCCTGGGAAGGCGGCGGCTCGGCGCCGACCCTTTCGGTAGCCTTGGCGGAGGCAGAAGAAACGCTGGCAGCGTGGTTCCGGGAGCACCTGAGCGCCACCTCCGACCAAGGCATGCCGCACCTCCTCATCCGGTTCAGCATGCCGCGAATGTGTCACCCATGTCTCCGGTCTGTACAGTGTGTGGGCCGACTGCCGGGCTGAGCTACCAGTTCGCGACGGTCATCAGGTGCTTGTTCCACCGCCGCACCTCCGTCTTCAAGCTCCCCTTCCCTCCGTTCCAGTACCCGCGTACCGGCTTAGGCGTAGGGGTAAGGGAAGGGGCCGGGGGTTAGGTCTCTCGGCGCCGGGGGTAAGGCCCGCGGCGAAGCCGCGCTACGGCCCCCACGCCGCCGCGCCCGCCGCGGTGTCGGTGAGCTGCCAGCGGGCGTCCTGGGCGGCGATCGCGACGACCCACAGCTCGCCGCGCGCGCCCGTGGCCAGCGTGTACTCGCCGTGCACTCCGCCCGGCATTAACAGCGGTCGCGCGTCCAGCAGACGGTCGGCGGCCATCTCCGTGATTGGCAAGCGCGATCCGTCCACGGTGATGCGCCGGATGACGCGGTCGGGCAGCGACGTGTCGGTCAGCTCGCGCGGCACTTCTTCGACGATGCGCATGGTGCGGCTGTCGGGTAACCAGACGACGCCGATGATGTTGCGGTCGCCGCGTAACGGCCACACCAGCGGGTAGGCGGTCGCCGAGCGCGGATCGAGGATCTGCAGCGGCAGCCCGACCGATAGTTGCGACTCGTCGCCACGTCCCTGCAGCCGGTTGGTGAACGCGAGGTACTTGCCGTCCGGCGACCACGCAACCTGGCCGCCCGTCGCACCGCGCGGACAGCGCACCTGCCCCGCCTGCACCGCGTAGCCAGCGTCGGCCTGC
>DAINSK010000055.1:0-18930 GCA_036741355.1 Chloroflexota bacterium | reverse complement strand
ACCTGGTGCCCTTCGAAGCTATGGGCGTATTTGTAGTCCCTGCCGTATCCCAGGGCGCGCATCAGGCCGGTCGGGGCATTACGTAGGTGGAGCGGCACCGGCGCATTACGGGTACGCTGAGCCGCTTCGCGCGCCGCCCCAAAGGCGGTGAGCGCCGCGTTGCTCTTCGGTGCCGTTGCCAGGTAGATTGCGGCTTCCGACATCGGCAGCACCGCCTCTGGAAGCCCGACGAAGTGTACCGCCTGCTGAGCCGCTACCGCGACTACGAGAGCCTGGGGGTCGGCCATGCCAATGTCCTCGGCAGCGAGGATAACCATGCGGTGGACGATGAAGAGCGGATCCTCGCCCGCCTCGAGCATCCGCGCCATCCAGTAGAGCGCCGCATCCGGATCGGAGCCGCGCAATGACTTTATGAACGCCGATATTACGTCGTAATGCACGTCGCCCGACTGGTCGTAGCGAGCGGCGAGGTGCTGTGCGGCCTCTGCCACGGTTTCGATTGAGATCGTTCCGCCTTTGCCGGCAAGTGCGGCGGCAAGCTCCAAAGTGCTTAATGCGAGACGGGCGTCGCCCGCCGCGGACTCCGCAACCGCATCTATTGCGCCCTCATCGGCCTGCAATTCCCAGTTGCCAAGTCCGCGCTCGCCGTCCGCGAGCGCCCTTCGCACGATGACACCGATATCACTCGGTTCAAGTTGATGCAGGACGAAGACACGGCACCTCGAAAGCAGTGGTGCGTTCACTTCGAACGAAGGATTTTCCGTCGTGGCACCGATGAAGGTGATTGTGCCGTCTTCGACGTACGGCAAGATGGCATCTTGCTGCCCTCGGTTAAAACGGTGGATCTCGTCGACAAATAGGATCGTGCGGCGTTGCTCGAGGTCGCGGCGCTGTTGCGCCTGGCCGACGGCACGGCGGAGGTCGGCGACGCCGGCTGAAACCGCGGAAAGCGGTTCGAAATGCGACTTTGTGGTCGAGGCGATGATCCGTGCCAGGGTCGTCTTGCCCGAACCTGGCGGCCCCCAAAGCACCATAGACGGCACGCGGTCGCTTTCGATTGCGCGTCGCAACAGCCGGCCAGGTCCAATCAAATGGTCCTGACCGGTCACGTCGTCTAGCTGACGGGGCCGGATGCGGTGGGGAAGCGGAGCATCGCGCTCGGCGGCTACCCTCCCGGCTTCGACAAAGATGTCACTCTGACCGCCATCGTCCTGAGCCCATCCGGCCTGTTTACTTCTGCCTTTCGCCATGCGGCAAGTGTACTCCTCAGTAGTGGTTATAGCCCTTACAACAGACCGCTATGCATTATGTCAGGGTCTACCGGTCGTGTGCCTATACGGGCATAGCGACGTTGGCTATAGCGGACGGACGCCGGGGTGAGCCGATGTGGATAACTCTGCGGAGAGGTAGGGCATCGCCTAGCGCTATGGTTAGGGGAAATGGACCGCGATGGTCCATAGGCGATGTGGCTATGGCCGGCTACTAACTCCGAAACCCGCGTAAGGCGGCTTCGTCTGCGTGCATCAATGCAGCGACGGACCCGCGACACGTGGCGAATCATAACCAGATCGGGCGGCTGACCATTGTCGAGAGATAGCGCTGCGGCAGTCTAAATAGCTAGTCGGGCGACGGTAACGCCGTCGCCGCCAGCTTTGGGGTCGGCGGTTTCAAAGTCCGTTACGAGAGGGTTGCCGGTGAGCGCTTCACGCACGACACGCCGTAGCGTTCCGGTGCCCTTGCCGTGAATGATGCGTACAAACGGCAAGCCGGCCATGAACGCGGTATGGAGGTAGACTTCGAATTGCGGGAGCGCGTCCTCGACCCGCTGACCCCGCATGTCGAGCTCGATCCCGGGCGACGCCGGACGCACCACCGTCGCGGCGGCGCTTCTCGCGGGAGGACCCGGCGGAGCCGCCGATCGGCTTACGCGCTCGATCTGATCGAGCTTGACGCGCGTGCGCAGCGAGCCAAGCTGGACTTCGATTTCGCCGCGCGCGTCGGGCGCCGATACGGCTTCGCCGGGCTGGTCCAGACCGCGCAGTGTCACGCGGTCACCCGCCTGGATCTCCGCCGGCGCAATGCCGGCCGGCTCAGCGGTCCTGCGGCGCGGCTGTGGCGTGCGCAAGGTCGTGACCTGATGTTCGACAGCCGCGACTGCTTCTTCCGCGGCCGGCAGTTCGATGCGCGCTACCACTTGCCGCGTGCGGCGCTCGGCCTCACGCAGGGCTTCCCGCACGCCGGCGAGCTCGCCGTCTAGCTCCTCGCGGGCGGATTTGAGCATCTCCTCGCGCCCGCGTTCAAGCTGGTCGAGCTCGGTTGCCAGACGGCGACGCAACTGCTCGGCTTCTTCCGCTTTGGCTTCCTCGGTGCGGCGTGCTGCCGCCAGTTGGTCGCGTTCTCGCTGCAGGTCCGAAAGCAGATCCTGAACCTGTTCTTCCCCTGGGCCCACCTGTTCGCGGGCGCGCTCCAGAACCGGCTCCGGCATGCCGAGGCGCGACGCGATCGCGATCGCGTTGCTCCGTCCAGGTAGACCAATGACCAGCCGGTAGGTCGGCGCCAGAGTCTGCGTGTCGAATTCGACGTTCGCGTTCATTACGCCAGGCGTCTCGTGCGCGAAGACCTTCAGCTCACCATGGTGGGTTGTAGCGATGACAGTGCTTCCGCGGTCAAGCAGCTCCTGGACGATCGCGCGCGCGAGTGCCGCTCCTTCTTCTGGGTCCGTCCCCGCCCCGAGCTCGTCGAGCAAAACCAGGCTGTTCTTACCGCTAGTACGCAGAATCGAGATGATGTTGCGCATGTGCGACGAGAAGGTCGACAGCGATTGTTCGATGCTCTGTTCATCGCCAATGTCGGCAAATACTGACTCGAACACCGGCACCTGGCTGCCTTCGCGTGCGGGAACCGGGAGTCCAGCAAGAGCCATTAACGTCAATAGCCCGGCAGTCTTGAGCGCCACGGTCTTGCCACCGGTGTTTGGCCCCGTGATCAGCAGGACTTTGAAGGCGCCCCCGGCCTGGAGAGTGGTCGGTACGACGGTACCTGTCAGCAGCGGATGGCGCGCCTCCACCAAACGCAATTCTGCGGGACCGGGGACGATCCAGCTCTGGCCGGTTGCCGCGGTTGGCAGATGGTCGGCATGTAACGCTTCGCCGAGCCGGGCCGCAGCCAGATGGACGTCCAGTTCGGCCAGGCGCTCGACGTTGGCGCTGATTTGTCCGGCCGAGTCTCCCACCATGCCGCCCAACCGGCGCAGCACGCGTTCGACCTCGCGTTCCTCCTCGAGGCGTAGCTCGCGATACTGATTGCCCAGGTCGACGACCGCCAGCGGTTCGACCCACAGCGTGGCGCCGCTGCTCGAGACGTCGTGGACGATGCCGCGCATCTGGCCGCGGAAATCCGCTTTCACCGGGATCACATATCGGCCATCGCGCTCGGTAATCAGCGCTTCCTGGGCAACACCGCGGGAGACGGCGGAGCTCAGGATCTCCTGCAACCGATTCGTCAGCCGGTCGTGAACGACGCGTGTCTCGCGCCGAACGGCTGCCAGGGCGGGACTCGCGGCGTCCGCTACTTCCGCTTGCTGGGTGATGCAGCGCCCGATCTCGGCAACAAGGGTTCCCAGGTCGAACATCAGCATTGCCAGCTCGGCAAGTAACGGGTAGTGCTCCGCCATACGGGTCAGGTTGCCCCGTAGGCTGCGCACGGTTACGAGTGTGCTTTGAACGTCGAGAAGCTCAGCTGGATCGAGGAGCCCGCCGAGAGACGCACGGTCGGCGAGAGAGCGAACATCGTGCGCCCCCGCGAGCCCGAGATTCGGACTCGTCTGTCGTAGGTGGATCGCCTCCGCGGTTAGTGAATGTCGATGGACCACCGTGGACCGATCGCTCGAAGGGCGCAGGGCGAGCGCAGCCTCGCGGCCCGCCGAGAAGGCCGTGAACGATGCCAGGCGCGAAAGCACCTTGTCAAATTCCAGGGTTGTGAGCGTTTTTTCGTCCGTGACGCTTATCCCTTAGTCGCTGGAGCCAGAGCCGCGTTCCGGGCAAACAGAACGGCGCCCCGAAGGGCGCCGCAACGTGTTGCTTGTCAGGCGAACACCTCTCCTGGGCTACAAATCCTGTTCGACATGGGTTTCGCCGGTGCCGGTTATCACCCACGTTTTCATGCCGTCGCGCCTGCCGCCATCTACAAGGTAGCCCTTCCGTACACAGCTAGCAATGACGTCGGGGAAGTTCTGCGGCCGCTTTGCCCGTGATTTGGTGTAGGCGTCGACCAGATCTCTCGTCGTGACGCCCTGGCCGTCATAGCGATGGTAGTGATAGTACGAGATCGCGACGACCCGGTCGGGATGCGAATCGAGGCGACGTTGGGCAAGGAACTCCGCGATCTGCATATCGGTGGACGGAGGCGCCGTTGGGACGGGAGCGGCGGCCCGGGCGCCGACAGCCGGCCCGCCTCCCCGAAGCAGGTGCTCCAGGACCGTAGTAAACGCCAGCGATCGAAATGGCTCAGGCTGTTCTTCGACGAGCCGCCTGGCACGATCGACAACCCCCCGCAGAGATTCGTCGGTCTGGGCAATCGAGATGTCTAGTGGTTCTCGCCCTCCCTGATTGACGGATGCCCGCCGCATTCCATATTCGTCTCGGTCTACCATTCGACGACCGTCCTGACTTCCACTGCCACCGTACGCGTTCATAGCTCACCGCCGATCGATATAGCGCTAGGTCTCGCCGACCACATGCTATCACTCGGTGCGTGCTAGTCAATGGCCTACTAGACATAGCGCAAAAGTTCATAGCTGGCTACGTTAGGCTGGGGTCGAACAGCAAATTTCGTCACTATGCAACCGCTATCATCGCCTAGTGCAAGCCTATGCGGCCTTCACAGCTATGTGTGTTGCTGAGCGTTCCCACAGTCAGGGAGCGCAATGCATAACCCGCACGGTTACGGTGATGGAGTACTCGCTGCCGCGGGAATTGTGGCTGTAATCGTTCAGCCGCCGATCACATCAACACCGTCGTCGGTCACTACGCCGGGCATGATGCACTCCTGGGACGTCGTCAACGAGGTCGTCAACGTGCCCGATGGCCGTCCCGGCGGCCTACGCAAGGACGCCGCCCTGACCCGCAAGCCGGCGTGGGTGCAGGTGGCTCGCGCCTTCGACAACGCTGCCGGCCCGGCCGAACGTCTCGCCTTTTAGACCCCTTAACGTCACACGTATAGGTACTAGTATCTGGCAGCTGGTTGGCGATTCCTGTTGGGCACGGGGTACCCCCGGCTACGCGGCGCCGCTAACGCGGATGGGTGCGCCGTGGTGCGCGGGCTTACGCAGACCGGGCTACAATCCAGTAGATGTCGGGAAGCGCGAAGGGGCGAGCCAGGAGCGCGGCGATACGCTGCAGCCGCTCGGCGCCCGCCGGATCCGCCAGCGCCTGTGCCCGCGTGGCTTCCAGTGCACCCAGGTCCTGGTAGAAGCCCGCCATCGACAAGGCCGGCGCACCACCCGATACCCGCACCGTGAGGTTGGAGCGGCCGCCAGCGGCGGAGCGGCGTTGCATTAACTCGTCCAGCAGCGCGCGCAGCTCGTGCAGTTTGCCGGGGGCGTACTCGTACACGACCCGCGAGACGTAGTTCGGCGGCGGTCCCGGCGGTACCGGCGTCAGCACCTCTTCCAACTCGAGGGCGGGCGCGGCCGCGACGAGGCTCCCGAGGTCCGCGCGTGGCTGCTGGCTACGCGCGGCTTCCAGCGCCTGTTGCAGGTCCGTGAGCGAGTCGTAGAAGAGCTGTACTCGGAACTCGGGCTGCGGCCCGGCCAGCCGCTCGCTCAGGTTCCAGCGGCCCGGTAGCGTACGCGCGGCCAACAGGTCCCGGAGCGCGGGCCCCTTCCCCGCCAGTGGTCGGAAAATCAGCCTACGGTGGAACACGGGGTACCTCCTCGGCGTCGCGGCGGCGCGCCGCAGCGCGGCAGCCTGCACGCCCCTGCACTGTAGCGGCGCCCGCGTGCGCTGTCCAGCGGACCGGCGGCGCTACGGCTGGGGGACAAGCCCAGCGACTGAGCCGGCCACGCGGAGGCAGCCGCCCGTCAACGCGGGCAGCAGTTTGACACGCTCCTGTAACGGCCCCATGATCGATTCGCCCTGCTGCGCGTGACGCGCTTTGGATCGAAGGACCCCCGCCATGCCCAGCGAACGCATCCAGCGCCGCATTGACCAGCTCCTGGGCCGCGCCGAAGCCGCGTGCGACGCCGGAGCCTGGACCCTGGCCGCGGAGCTGTGCCGTCAGGTAGTCACGCTGGACGGCGAGAACGTCGATGCGCTCCCGTTATTGGCGCTGGCGGAACGCGGCCTGAGTGGTGCCGTAGACTCCGTGCCACCCGCATCCATGCCCGCGCCACCCGCACCGCCGCCGCTACCTGCCTCCTTCGCCAGCGGTCGATATGAGGTGCTGGGGCTACTGGGCGAAGGAGGCAAGAAGGTCGTCTACCGCGCCCACGACTCCCAACTCGACCGCGACGTCGCCTTCGCCCTCATTAAAACCGATGGGCTCAACAACGACGAACGGGAACGCGTCACGCGCGAAGCACGCACCCTCGGCAGGCTCTCCTCGCATCCCAACATCGTCACCGTGTTCGAGATCGGCGACGAAGCCGGACAACCGTACCTGGTGACCGAGCTGATGGCCGGTGGTGACGTAGCTCAGCGTATTAGCGAGTCGCCGGACCACCGGTTACCACTGCCCCTCGTGGTCCAGATCGGCACCGCGGTTTGCAAGGCGCTGGCGTTCGTCCACGACAAGGGCGTGGTGCACCGCGACCTCAAGCCCGGCAACATCTGGCTGGCTGACGACGGCGCACCAAAGCTTGGCGACTTCGGGCTGGCCGTCGGACTAGATCGGGCCCGCCTGACCCAGGTCGGGATGATGGTCGGCACGGCGCTGTACATGGCGCCGGAACAGGCGATGGGGCAGACGGTCACGCCTCGCTCGGACCTCTACAGCCTCGGCTGCGTGCTGTACGAGCTGGTCACGGGCCGGCCGCCGTTCGTCGGCGACGAGCAGGTGGCGATCATCGGCCAGCACCTGAACGCCAACCCGGTGGCGCCCTCCTGGTACCGCCCCGACTGTCCCAAGGCACTGGAGACGCTCATCCTCCGCCTGCTGGAGAAGGACCCGGCGAAGCGCCCCGCCTCTGCCGCTGAGGTCGTGGAGGCGCTCGCGACGATCGGCGCCGCCCCCGCCCGCACGCCGAGCCAGCCGGCGCCGGCGGTGGCGCCGCCCAGCGGCAGCGCCAACCCGGTGTACCGCCGCATCTTCGTGGGGCGCGAAGCGGAGCTGCGCCAGCTCGAAGCAGCGTTCGACGCGGCTGTTTCGGGGCAGGGCGGGCTGGTGATGGTGGTCGGTGAGCCGGGCATCGGCAAGACCACGCTCACCGAGCAGCTCAGCACCTACGCCGCGCTGCGCGGCGGCCGTACGCTGGTGGGCCACTGCTACGAGGAAGGCTCGCTCTCGCTCCCCTACCTGCCCTTCGTGGAAGCGATGCGCTCCTACGTGCTGGAGCGGGAGCCCGAGCAGCTCAAGCGCGACCTGGGCAACAACGCTCCCGATGTCGCCCGCATCGTGAGCGAGGTGCGGGACCTGGTGCAGGTCAGCCCATCGGCGCCCTCCGCCGACCCGGGCGAAGACCGCTTCCGGCTGCTGAACGCGGTCGCCTCCTTCCTGCGCAACGCGGCATCGGTGCAGCCGCTCGTCATCGTGCTGGAGGATCTGCATGATGCGGACCGCGGCACGCTGGAGCTGCTCCAGCACCTGGCGCGGCAGTTGCAAGGTGCGCGGCTGCTGATCGTCGGCACCTACCGCGACGTCGAGGTGGACCGCACCCATCCTCTCTCCGGCACCGTGGCCGAGCTGCGCCGCGGTGGCCGGCTGGAGCGCATCGCGCTGCGCGGCCTCACCGCCGACGAAGTGCAGCGCATGCTTTCCGCGATTGCGGGCCAGGAGGTGCAATGGGCGCTGGCCGAGGCGGTGCATCGGCAGACGGAGGGCAACCCGCTATTCGTCCAGGAGGTGCTGCGCTACCTGGCCGAGGAAGGGCTGATCACCCGAGAAGAGGGCCGCTGGCGGGCGGGCGGCAGCACGCCGCTGCTGGAGACGATCCCGGAAGGGCTGCGGGACGTCATCGGCAAGCGGCTGTCGCGCCTCAGCCCCGAGTGTAACCGGCTGCTCGCCGTTGCCGCGGTGATCGGGCGGGACTTCGGCCTCGCCACGCTGCTGGCAGTGGCCCGACCCGCCACGGGGGATCGGGGGCTTGCCCCCGAGAGAGCGTCGCAGACTTCAGATGACGACGAAGATGTCGTGGTTGCGGCACTGGATGAGGCGCTGAAAGTGGCGGTGTTGCAGGACACCTCGCGGCCCGGCAGCGTGCGCTACCGCTTCGCGCACGCCTTCTTCCGCCAAACGCTGTACGAGGAACTGATCACGCCCCGCCGGCTGCGGCTGCACCAGCAGGTGGCGCGGGCACTGGAGGCGCAGTACGCCGGCCGGCTGGACGAGCACGCCGTAGAGCTGGCGGAGCACTTCGCCCAGTCGAGCGACCCGGCGGAACTGGCGAAGGCCGTCGCATACGGAACACGGGCGGCACGGCGGGCGCTGGCGGTGTACGCCTACGGCGAAGCGGTGCGCCTGTTCGATCAGGCGCTGGCGGTCCAAGAGGTGCTGGACCCGGACGACGCGTCAACCCGCTTTGAGCTGCTGCAGGCGCTGGCGGAAGCGTTGCCGGCGGCGGGGGAGAGCCTGCGGGCGTTCGAGCAGGCGGCGCCGGCCGCGTTCGCGCTGGCGGAGCAGCTGAGCGACCGGAGTCGCGCCTGGCGTACGGCTCACGCCGCCCTCACCGCGCTGCGCTGGTACGGGGACATCAGCATCATGTTCACCCATCCCGCGAGCGGACAGTGGGCGGAGCGTTGCGCGGCGTACGCAACGCCGGGCACGCGCGAGCAGGTCCTCGCCGACGTCTGGCTGGCACAGGTCTTTCTCGCGGGCACCTCGGACCGGCGCAAGGCGATGGCGGCGCGGCGGCGGGCCTGGGCGCTCGCCAATGAGCTGGACGACGCGGAGGCATGGAGCGCAGCTGCCCAGGCGGCCATGGCGGCGGCCGCCGAAAACGTGGAGGCGGCGCTGGCGGTGGCGCAGGCGGTCGCCGCGCGCCCGCGCACCGGCCTGGGCAGCGCCACGGCCGGCGACGCGCTCCTCAGAGCCAGCCAGGTCCTGCTCTCCTGGGGCAGGAGGGAGGTCGCCGAGGCTCTGCTTCGCGAGGTGCGCGGCATCGCCGAGCGGGCCAGCAACGCCCGTCTGCGGTTGGGCGTCGAAGGCTTCGAGCTCGGCCTGCTGGTCATCGACGGCCGGCTGCAGGACGTTCTCGCAGGTCCAGAGCGGCTGATTGAGCACGGCGACGCGCTCGGTCTGGCGCAGAGCGGCCGTCAGATAGCTCACATCCTGCAGTTGAGGCCGCTCTGGCTGCTTGGCCGTTATGAGGACGCGCTGGCAGCGAACCGAGACTGGATGCGTTTCCAAGACCATGACCCCGCGTCAGCGGGTCCGGTTGCTCTGGCCGTGGACGCGCTCGCGCTCGCGCATCTGGGGCGGATGGAGGAAGCGGCGACGGAGCTACGCGATTTCGGCAGCCGATTCGGCGAGCCGGACGAGTTCAGCAACGTTCAAGTTACGTCCTACATTCTCGAAGCCGATGTCCTCCTTGAAGACCGCCCCCGCGTAGCGCTGCTCGCGGCGCTCCTTGTCGGTGCTGCGGCCATGGCACTCACTGGACCCGGTGGAGCTTGCCCGGCGCGGCTGCTCGGCGACGCAATGCGGTTCCTGGGCGAGCCCGAACAAGCGCTTGCGTATTACGCGCAGGCGCTGGAAACCGCGGGCAGCATCGGCTTCCGGCCGGAGGTGGCGCTGGCGCGGCTGGGGCTGGCGGCGTTGTTCGCGGAGGGTGATACCGCGGAACAGCAGGAGGCGCGGGAGCATCTGTCCTTTGTCATGCCCGAATTCGAGGCGATGGAGATGCAACCGGCACTGGAACGGGCGCTGGCGCTGCGCAACAGAATGGGCGGCCAAATCCCGGCCCCACTCACTGCCGGTGGTGAGACAACCGCGGTCGCCGCGGAAGCGGCGCCGGTCGCACCTCCAGCGAGGCGCCAGATATTCATCAGCTACGCCCGCGCTGATCGGGGGCCCGCGCTCGGCCTGGCCGCCGCGCTGGAGGCAGAGGGGCTGCAGGTCTGGATCGACCGCCACAGCATCGCGGGCGGCGCCGGCTGGAACACCGAGATCGTGCGCGGCATCAAGGGCTGCGCGGTGTTTGTAGTGCTGGGGTCGGCCCGGGCGTTCGACTCGCCAAACGTGCAGCGCGAACTCAACCTGGCGGTGGAGGAGAACCGCCCGGTGCTACCCCTGCTCCTGGAGCCGGTGCAGGCCCCCGACGAGGTGCGCTACGCGCTGGCCGGCCGCCAGTGGCTCGAGGTGTTGGACCAACCTGCCGATGTTTGGCTGCCGCAGGTGCTCACCGCAATCGAGCGGTTACAGTAACATCGGGCTCGACCCTAACGCTCCGCGGCCGTGTTCTTGGCGAACACCTGCTGCAGTTCGGCCACGGCCTCGAGCCCGAACTCGATAGCGGCATCAGCAGAGAGCCTCTCGCCCGCTGCCCAGGCCGCGGCGAACGCCGCCTCGCCGAGTGCGACGCGCACCCGCTCCACCGCGGCCGCCTGCTCCTCCTGCAAGTGGACCATTCCCGCAGAGATGAGATTCGGCTGCCCCTTAATCGCGGCGATGGTGGCCGATAAGCGGGCGCTCAGAGTGAGCAGGCCACTGTGCTCCCCCGCCAGGGCAAGCACGTTGAGGACTGCTGGAAGAAAGCGCGACGGACCCAGGCGGCGCTGGAATTTCAGGCTCTCGGCGCAGGTGGCCACGGCTGCCTGGATGTCGCCCTGCCGGAACGCGACCCACGCGAGGTGTACAAGGCCGGTGAGCCGGTTGGGGCTTTCAACGAGAACTCGGTGAACGAACTCCTCCAGGAGTCTACGCTCCTCGGCGGCATCGCCGCGTGCCTCTGCCAGCCATGCTTCCTGAAGCCGCAGCGATGCGCCCCGGCTGCATGATGGCTCGGGTCTGCCCGGGGCGTGCGCGGCGTTGGTAGGCAGACAGTAGCTACCTGCACGCACGCGAGGACCCGGTGGGCGAAGGCAGCGGTTGGCGTCGTGCTCGGGCTGTGGCACGGTCAGCCCGCACGCGGCTCCGGAAGCGCGGCATCCTCGCTCAAGATGTGCACCTGTGAGGTCGGATGCTGAATCGTGGTCGCCTGCGACCAGACCGCCTGCCAGCGCCCGTCGCGCAGTTCATAGGCATCCGTGTGCCAGCAGCGCATGCGCGGTACCGCCTGCCCTTGCACCACGATTTCCAGCTCCGATTGGTAGCGCAGCAGCGCCACCGGGCCGTACACGCGCACGGCGATTTCTCCTTGCGGCTCGAACAGCAGGTACTTGATGGTGCCTGCCGCCAGCCCGCCAAGATACTGCTCCTTGGTCACCGCGGCCCCGCCAGGGTTGATGAGTTGGAAGTCCTCGGTATGCAGTTCTCGGGCGCGGTCGAGGTCGCCCGTCACGAGCGCCCGGCAGCGTTCGCGTTCCAGGGCGCGGAGGTGCTCCGCCGCTGCCGCCGTGGGGTCCGGTGCTTGGTCGCTGGTAGTCGTCTCGACACGGTCTGTCGCCATGCGCTCCTCCTTGTGCCGATGCCTGGCCACACCACGGCAGTGTGACCAACGCGTCAACGTGCGTGCGTGGCTCGCGAACCTGGCGTGCCTGGCAAGGCTGCACTATACGCATTCGGGGTAGCGATAGCAACGGAACAAAAAACGTCGCTAAGCCGGGGACACCTCGGGACGGCGCAGCGGCCGTAGTCCGTGGCGCTGTGCTGCCGCATCCAGATCGAACTGGTATGTGCCATAGGGGTTGATGTGGTCGGAGAGCGCTGGCGAGATATGACCGAGCGTCTCAACTCGCCTGGTTGGCCTGGTCCTCCTGCTGGTGCTGGCGAATTGTGCCACGCTCAGCGAAAAAGAGAAACCGCCGCAGTGCGTGTAAGGCCTCTCCTTTATTGAGCTGCCGGTTGATGCGCCGGCGGTATTCTTCACTCTCCAGGTAGCGCAGGACGAAGAGGGTCTTCATCAGCCGGCCGTACTCCTGCAGAGCACGGGTGAGCGCGTTCTGGCGCGGCGAGGCCTGGAGACGGGCGATCAAAAGGGAGGCCGAAACCCACCCCAGCTTGAGCGACCCAGCAACCCGGAGCAGATCATCCCAGCGATTCACGATGAGCTGGCGATTGATGCTCCCCTTGAGTAACGCGCTCGCCGTACTGCTCCCGGCAGGACCGGGGCCGGTCAGGGTCACCAGCCGGTTGGATGCCAGCAGCTGGGTGAGGTCGGCGATCTCCTGCTCGCGACCTAGGAAGCTCGTGAGCGGTGCGGGAAGGTTCGTCGGCGGACTGACGGGGACGGCTGCAACAGGGTCCGTCATTACCGGTGGCCCGCCGGGCACTATGCCGAGACCAGCGAAGGCGCGCAACACTTCGGGTAACCAGGCATCCTGGGGACGGTCGAGGAGCGCCACCCATTGCCGCCCGGCGAGCGCGTAGCGGACGTCATCGGGCGCCGTGACCTGCTCGAGCAGCAGCGGCACCACCGGGCGGTTCTCTTCCACGGCCAGGTTCAGCTCACGCTGCACGTTTGGCGAGCGAAAGGCACGTTCGGAGCCGAGGACGAGAAAGGCGGAACAGGATCTGATGCCGCGAACGATCTCCGTGCTCCAGGCGCTGCCACCAGCGATGGCATGGCGGTCGAGCCAGATGGCGATGCCTGCCTGCTGGAGGGCATCGCCGACGGCGAGGGCACGGTCTTGCTCGGCGCTCGCATAGCTGAGGAAGACGTACGGCACAGACGTGGTGGACTCGCTCATCGCGTGTCCGTGGCCAGCGACAGCCGTTTCAGTGCTGCCAACAGCTGCGGCAGCCAGTCGTCCTCCGGCCGGTCCAGCAGCTCAATGTAGTGCCGGCCTGCGAGCGCGTACTCCACGGCTTCGGGGAAGGTAGTCGGCTCCAGCAAGAGCGGCACGAGCGGCTTGTCGTACTGCAGCGCCAGCCGCAGCTCCTGCTGCACGTTCTTGCTCCGCATAGCAGCTGGACTGCAAAGCACCGCGACCGCGCCGCTGGCTTTGATGCCGCGCACGATCTCCTCATCCCAGCTGCTACCGCCCGCGATGCTGTGGCTGTCCAGCCAGACCGGTACGCCGGCGGCCTCCAACTGCTCAGCCAGCGCCTGGGCCCGTGGACGGTCGGCGCTGGCGTAGCTGATAAAGACGTGCGCCGTGCTCGACGCTCGCTGTGCTGTAGCCGGTGCCGCTCCGCCAGCCACCTGGCGCTCCGCCGTTGCATTGGGTTGCCTCACCAACGGCGTGGTGGTGAGTCGCTGCTGCAGCGCCCGCGCCCGCTCCAGCGCGGGGGCCATCTTCATGGTCTCGAGTTCGGGCACGACGAAGGCAAGGTGCTCGGCCGCCTGTTGTTGTGCCTCCGCGTCGCCGTCCGCGAGTAGTTCGGCCGTCTGCAGGCGGATGAGCGCGATTTCGGGGCGGAAGCGCACCCGTTCCGCGACGGCGAGCGCCCGGCGGTAGTAGTCGAGCGCCTGCTCGCGACGGCCGAGGAGGGCCGCGGCGGCGCCCAGGTGGCGGCCGGGGCACGACTCGGGCATGTAGCAGGAGGCGAGGTCCGCGAGCGGGTCCAGCCGCTCCACGAGCACGGCGGCGACCTCGGCGTCGCCTGTCAATGCGGCCGCTTCCAGCAGCGGGCTCAGCACGATCGAGTACGACTCCTCGTCTCCTCTCAGCACGCGGCGCAGCACGCCCTGCGCCCGTAAGGCCTCGCGTGCTTCCTCCAGCCGTCCCATGTGCGCGAGGCACACAACCCGCGCGTAGGCGAGTGAACGGCTCGCCTCCAGCACATCCTCGTACCGTGCCAGGTACAGCAGCGGGCGCCAGAGCGCCTGTTCGCCGTACAGTTGCCCCCATCCCGCCGCTCCCAGCGCCTCGGCCATCTTCCGGAACTCGTATCCCTGTTCCACCGCGCCTGCGAGATCACCCTCCACGAAGGCGAGCGTGGCTGCCTGCAAGACTGAGAACGCCGGAAGCCGAGCAGAGCGGCGACGCTCCATCACGGCGAGGTTGCGGCGTGAGAGCGCTTCCCACCGCTCCCGCTGTCCCCAGTCGAAGCACAGTAGTGAGGCGCCTAGCAGGAACACCGATGACTCCCCGGTGGTTGCAGCATCGGCGATTTCGGGCTGACCCGCGAACTCATCGAGCAGGCGCAGCCGCTCGGGAAAGTGTCGTACGTCGCCCGGCCCGTTGACCAGACGGCCCGCGGTCAGCGAGAGAAGCTGGGCGTCGCCCAGTGCCCGCGCCTGCGCCAGCGCCCGCTGACCATGCTCCCACGCCTCGAGGGTCCGCGCTCGCCCGGTCGCGACGCCGTGCAGCGCCATGTCGGCCCTGATCCGGAGCGCGGTACCCTCCTTCGCGTAGCGGTTCATGCGCTCGGCCCACTGGCGGTACTCGGGCCGCTGGTTTGCGTCACCGGCGGCGTGCGCACCCATCGCGTCCATCGCTATCCCCGACACGGTCGCCGCTCGGTCGTCATCCCCCAGCGCCTCGGCGAGCTCGAACGCCCGCGGCGCGATCTCGTCCGCTGCGCGCAGCGGATTGCTGCTGAATATCAGCGTGTTGCCGAGCGCGATCAGCAGGTCGCAGACGGCGGCCCTGTCGCCGGGGTCAAGCACCTCCTGCACCTCGAGCGCCTGCTCCAGCAACCGCTGCGCCTCGCCGTGGGCGTACACCGACGTCGCCCGCTCGGCGGCGATGCGGGAGTATTCGACCGCCTTGCGCAGGTCGGCGCTATCGGTGGACTGGGTGAAGTGCTCGGCCAGTTCCGCCGCGTGCTCGGAGAGCCGCCCCGCGTACTGCTGCTCCAGCACCCGCGCGATCTGCTGGTGCAGCCGCAGCCGCCGGGCCGCGGATAGCTCTTCGTACAGTGTCTGGCGGAAGAAGGCGTGGGCGAAGCGGTAGCGCAGGGCGCCGACCTTTGCCTGCTCCTGCAGCACCGCCACCCGTACCGCTTCGTCCAGCAGGTCCACGACCCGCTCTTCACCCTCGCCGCTCACCCCGACCAGCGTGGCCAGGTCAAACTCCCGTCCAATGACCGCCGCCACGGTGAGCACGCGGTTGCAGTCCGCCGAGAGGCGCGAGAGCCGCCTGCCGATCACATCACGCAGCCCCTCCGGAATGTTGTCGAGCAGCGTCACCCCGGCATTCGCCTGCCAGCGGCCCCCGTCGCGTTTGATCAGCCCTTCCTCAGCGAGGTAGCGCATGACCTCCTGCACGAACAGGGGATTGCCTTCGGTCTGCCGGTGGACGCCCTCGGCGAGGCTCCACGGCACGTCCTGCCCCGCGATGGCGGAGAGCATGCGCTGCACTTCGTCGGCGGTGAGGCCGCGCAGCAGCACCCGGCTGAAGTTGCTGGCCCGCCGCAGTTCAGCCAGCGTTGCCGAGAGCGGATGCTGGCGGTCCACCTCGACGTCCCGGTAGGTGCCGACGATCAGCAGCCGCGCTCCCTGCAACTGCCTGGCGAGAAAGGTGAGCAGGTCGAGCGTGCCGCGGTCGGCGTCGTGCAGGTCTTCCAGCACCAGCACCAGCGGCTGCACCGCCGCCGCGTTGCGCAGGAAGCTGCTCACCGCCTGCAGCAGCCGGTAGCGGTCCTCACCAGGGTCGGCGCTGGGATCGGCTGGCTCAACCTGCGCCCGTTCGCGCACCTCGCTGACGATGCGGGCCACCTCGGGGCCGTTGCTCCCTAACTCGCTCTTGAGCTTCGTTGGCTCCCGATCGAGCACATACGTCCGCAGCGCCTCGACGAAGGGCAGGTAGGGTAGGGAGAGCGAGCCCTCTTCGTAGCAGTGACCGACCAGCGTCTTGCCGCCGCGCAGCGTGGCGTAGGTGGCGAGCTGCTCGGTGAGCGAGGTTTTGCCGATGCCGGGTTCGCCGACGACCATCGCCAGCCCACCCTGCCCCGACTGCGCGGCGTCGAACGCCGCTTCGAGTTGCTGGAGTTCTGCTTCCCGTCCCACGAAGATGCGGCGATAGACGGGGCTGGGACCGCTGCTCTCGGCTAACCGCCGTGCCTCACTGGTGCTGCGCTTGGCGGTTGGGTTAATGCCTGCCAGCGACTCCACGACTTGCTGCGCCGAGGCGGACCGCTTGCTCGGGTCCTTCTCCAGCAGGCGCAGGATAAGCGTCTCCAGCGCCTTTGGCACATCGGGGCGGGACCACGACGGCGCAATGGGATTGGCGTGCAGGTGCTGGCCGATGATCGCGACGCTGTCGTCGCCCACGAAGGGCGGTCGCCCGGTGACCAGCTCGTACAGCAGGCAGCCGAGGCTATAAAGGTCGGAGCGAGGTGTGACCTCGCCACCCATGGCCTGCTCGGGCGCAAGGTACGCCGCCGTACCGACGATCATGCCCGCCTGGGTGAGGCGGCTCTGGTCCAGCGCGACGGCGAGGCCGAAGTCGGCCAGCTTGGGGGTGCCGTCTGCGGCCAGCAGTACGTTGCCGGGCTTGAGGTCCCGATGCACTACCCCGTGCTCGTGGGCAACTGCCAGCCCCTTGGCAATATCCACGCCGAGTTCGAGCACGCGGGCCAGGGGCAAGCGGTGATCCGGTGCCGCACGAATGAGGTGGTCGAGGTCCCCACCAGGCAGGAACTCCGAGACGATGAAGGGATGGCCGTCATCCTCACCCAGGTCGAACACCGAGACGATGTGCGGCGAGCCCAGTCGCCCCAGCGCCTGTGCCTCGCGCTGGACCCGCTCTCTACCCGCCGCATCGAGCCCGTCGGTTCTCATGAGGGCGAAGGCGACGTCGCGGTCGAGTAGCGTATCGTGGGCACGATAGACGGTCTTCTTGCCGCCCTCGCCGAGAAAACCGAGCACCTGATAGCGGCCGTTGGCGAACGAGGTTGGCAACACCGCCTGCCTGGGTGCGGCATCTGCAACCGAACCCGGCCCCGCGCCCCCGGCGCCAGCCATGCCGCGCGCTGCCACAGCTAAGAACGCCCGTGCGTCGGCGTTTTCGGGATCAAGCGTCAGTACCTGCTCGCAGAGTTCACGTGCTCGTTCCCACTCTTGAGCGCGAGCGGCTTGCTCGGCATCATCGAGAAGCGCGTCAATATGGCGCTGTACGCGATCGCTGGGCATGCAGTGGCACCCTCGCCGACGAAGAGTCCGCAACCGGCGCGGCTGGGACCGGTTTGATCATGGTGCCATTGCAGTAGCCTGTCAAACGACGGCCGGCTGCGACAGCGTCGCCTTGAAGCGGGTCCAGTCCTTGGCGCTAAAAGCCGCGACGTTCTCCTTCGCCGTCTGGATGTTGCCCTGGTCAGTCAAAGTAGCCTCCAATCTGTTCGCGCGGTTCAGCGCCGGAACAGCATGCAACGCGGGGAGGAGGCACAGGTGATGCCCGATGCCGTGTGTAGGTCCATCTCAGAGTTGCCTGGACCATTTGTCAAGGTCAGTATATCACGTAATAGAATAGTCCTTAATAAGAAAATATGGTTCCGATTCGGATTCGCACTACCTCCGCCCTCCAGTGCCTCGACACGATCGGGCAATCGTGCATGCTCCCAAAAGAGGTGCACAAGGGTATCCCCAACCACGGCGGCCACTACGCAGCGCCAACCACCTGCGGGGTTCTAGTAGAGGAACATGGGTTTGCCGTCGACGTGGCGAACCTTCGGCCGGTATTCGTCCACGTCGTACAGTTCGTCCACGTCCGTCCGTTTGATCCCTTCGCGGATCGTCTGCAGCGGCACGCTCGTATACGTCCCGTTGCGAAGTGCGACCATACGGCTTGCAGCCCGCTGGTTCACGAGCGAAAGGGCGATGTTGGCGTAATTGACGGCGACCATGAGGTCGAGGCTGTCGGGCGCACCAGAGCGCATCAAGTAGCTGAGTGGCTGATAGAGCACGTCTTCCCCGGTTAGCCGCTTCAATGCCTCTCCGGTCTCGAAGCCGATCCCGCCCAATTTGCGGTGGCCATACGCGTCGGGATCGCCCCGTTCGAGCACAGCAGCCCCGCTCATTGTCGCGCCTTCTGAGATCGTGGCCATGGCGTAGTTGCTTGGATTGGCCGCTTTGTCTGCCAACAGAAAGGTCGCCAACCGCTCTGGCTCAAACGGGACTTCTGAAATGATGGCCCGATCAACCCCAGCCAGGTAGGCGGCAAGCAGCGAGGTCTCGCCGGAATTGCGACCGAAGAGTTCGACGAGCGCGATGCGCTCATGGGAGCCGACCGACGAGCGCAACTGGTGGATGTACTGGACACTCCGCGTCACTGCCGTCGAGAAGCCGATGCAGTAGTCCGTGCCGAACACGTCGTTGTCGATGGTCTTGGGAATCGCGACGACTGCGACACCCTCCCGGTTGATGCGCTCGGCATACGACAGCGTGTCGTCTCCCCCGATGGGGATGAGCGCGTCGAGTCCCAGATGCCGCACGACACGCACCACGTGTGCGGTCGCGTCGAAGCCACCGCCCGCGGTCGACGGCACCCGTCCTCGCAGGAACGCGGGTAGGTCGCGCGTAGGAACGGCGGCTGGATTGGTTCTGCTGGAGTGCAGGATCGTGCCGCCGGTACGGTCAATCGTGCGTACCTTCTGCGCGTCCAACGGCATAACACAGCGTGCCCAGGTCGTCGCATCGTCGGGGTTGAACTCTACCAGGCCCGCCCAGCCACGCCGAATGCCCAGGACCTCCTGTCCCTCATCCGCAGCGCGGAGCACGGCAGCCTTGATACA
>DAINSK010000054.1:0-20531 GCA_036741355.1 Chloroflexota bacterium | reverse complement strand
TCGAGGCCGACGATGTGCATGTTGCCGTAGTAGGCGTCTTCGAGCGACCAGAGGTCCCGCATCGCCTCACTCAGCGCATCCGTCAGCGACATGCCCATTTTCATGTACAGCACGACGCTGCGGGCCGTCGAAGCCCGGATTGCCATCTCGCCCCGGCCCGTGCATGCGGCGGCCCCATACCGGTTGTCGCAGTAGTTACCGGCCCCGATTACCGGCGAGTCGCCGAGCCTGCCCGGGTATTTCCAAGCCCAACCGGACGTCGACACTGCGCTGGCGATATTGCCGTTCCGATCGCAAGCGAGGAAATTCACTGTGCCGCCCATGCGCTGGGGATCGGCCACTTGCTTCGCGACACGGGCCAGGTCACGCACCTTCTCCATGTATCGCCGGTATGCCGGACGGGCATCATCGGTGAGCGGCAGCTTGCCTGCCATCCAGTCTTCGTAACGCTGCGCAACTTCGGGAGTCAAGAGCTCTGCCCGATCAAAGCCGGACTCGGCGGCGTATCGCTCAGCACCCGCGCCGACGAGAAAACAGTGCGGTAACTCGTCCATTACGCGACGGGCAATTGAAATCGGGTTTGGGTAGAACCGCACGGAGCCCACGGCGCCCGCCGCGAGCGTGCGACCGTCCATGATGCTGGCGTCCAGCTCAACCTCGCCGAGCAGGTTTGGCAGTCCGCCGGTTCCAACCGAATTATCGGCCGGGTTGTCTTCGACAAGGCGCACTCCGGCTTCTACCGCGTCAAGCGCGGAACCATCATTCCGCAGCACGCGCATCGCTTCGCTGATGCCAACCCGACCGTTGCTGGACGCTACGACAATCACCGCTCTACTCCTACGCGTCACACCTGTAATAGCGCAGCTTGTAATGCTCTGTAGCGCGAGAAAAGCGGCCGGGTCGTCGACTCGGCCGCTCGCTATCCTGAATACTTGGTGCTTCGCTTACCGGTAAGTGGCCAGGAGCTTGCCGAAGTCCTGCGGCGTAACGGTCCAGTCCTGGTTGGTAATCCCCTGCTCGCGAAAGCCCGGAAGCAACTGGTCAAAGCTGCGTGACTTCTCGTTCTGATAGACGACGCCGGTCACCATTTCATCGTGTTCCATCAGCGTCTTCATCACGGTGATTCGGTCACTCGGGTCGTAGCCGTCGACCTTTTCGAGGTCCACCAGCTTCTGCTTGAACCATGCGTAGGTGTTGACCTTATTGAAGGTCACACACGGGCTGAGCGTGTTGATCAGCGAAAAACCGCGGTGGCGAACGCCCGCCTTGATCAGCTCGACTAACTGCTTTTGGTTGGAGCTGAAGCCCTGGGCAACGAATGAGGCGCCACCGGCCACGGCAAGCTGCAACGGTCGCACCGTGTTCTCGATGTTGCCGCCGGGTGTCGATTTGGTCTCGAACCCGATACCCGAGGTCGGTGATGTCTGGCCCTTGGTGAGGCCATAAATCTGATTGTCCATCACGATGTACGTGATGTCGGGGTTGCGGCGCACCGCATGCATGAAGTGGCCCATGCCGATTGCGTAGCCGTCGCCGTCGCCGCCGGCTGCAATTACCGTGAGCTCACGGTTTGCGAGCTTCAAACCCAGCGCCGCCGGCATCGTGCGGCCGTGGGTCACGTGAATGTTGTAGCTGTTGACGTAGTTACCGATCTTGCCGGAGCAACCGATGCCGGCCACGATGGCGACGTCTTCGGGCGCCACATGGAGCTCCAGCAGCGCCTTTTGCAGCGCGGCCAGCACGCCGAAGTCGCCGCAGCCGGGGCACCACCACGACTCTTCGGGCGTCTTGAAATCTGCGATGGTCATTGTCGGCGTGGTCATTACGCTCGCACCCCTTCAGTAACGGCCTGGTTGATCTTCTCTGTGACCTCATCGCCGCGGAAAAGCGTGCCGTCGTACTTCAATAGTGATTGGACGTTTTGGAAAGGCACGCGGTTCGCCCGCATCAGGTATGCAAGCTGGCCGTGGAAGTTGTTTTCGATCACGATCGTGTTCTTGGCCGATTCGACAAGCCGCGTCAGGTCCGCGGCCGGAAGCGGGTTCAGCACCCGAACCTGGCACACGCCGACGGACATGCCTTCGGCCCGAAGGTTATCCGCCGCCTCGCGTACAGCGCCTATCGTCGAACCGTACGAGATCAGCAGGGTATCCGGATTATTCGGCCCGCTGTAATCGACACCGGGAACGGCCTCACCGCCGATCTCCAGTTTCTCCAGCTTCTTGAAGCGTCGCTTCATCATCCGGTTTCGGTTCGTCGCGCTCTCGGTCACTTTGCCAGTGCGGCCGTGTTCGGCGCCGGTCGCCAGGTACTGACCGTTGCGCATGCCCGGGAACGAGCGGGCGCTAACGCCGGTTTCGCTGTCGGCGTAGCGCTCGAAACCGTCGCGGCCGATCTTGTCGAGCTCAGACTGCTCGACGATAGGACCGCGGTCGATGACGACCTTCGTAACGTCGAAGGGATCGACGGTCTGTTGCCACAACGCCAGGCCCAGGTCCGACGCCAGGATGACCGGGCAATGGTAGTTATCGGCAAGGTTGAAAGCGAGCGCGATGTCGTAGAATGCCTGCTCGCCCGTGCCCGGCGCCAGCACAATACGTGGCGCTTCGCCGTGCCCACCGTGAATCAGCGCAAAAAGGTCGCTCTGCTCCTGCTTGGTCGGCATACCGGTGGAAGGGCCGCCGCGCTGCGTATCGATGATCACAACCGGGACTTCGGTCATCCCTGCCAAGCCCATCAACTCCTGCATCAGGGAGATACCAGGGCCGGAGGTACACGTCAGCGCTCGCGCCCCGGCGAATCCGGCGCCGACGCACGCGCCGAGGGCGCCAAGCTCATCTTCCATCTGGACGGAAACGCCGCCGAACTTAGGGAAGATCTTGGCCCCGACCTCGAGCACTTCCGAAGCCGGCGTGATCGGGTACGCAAAGATCGTGCGACAGCCGGCGGCGAGAGCACCGAGCGTCATCGCGTCGTTGCCCGTTACGAGCAGCCTGTCGGACTTCCCATCCGGATCGCCGAGACGGAAGCCCTTATCGCCCACCTGATCGCGGGCGATCTGGGCACCCTGGTCTAGCGCGGTCCAGTTGCCTTTTACAACAGACTCGCCTTTGCGACCGAACTTCTCCTGTACGTACTCTTTGAATGGCTCCAGGGGGATGCCAAGCACCTGCGCCGACGCGCCGACCGCGATCATGTTGCGGTAAACGGGGTTGCCGAGGTCGCGCGCCATCTTGGTCAGGTCGGCGGTAATCATGTTGACACCGTCCGGAGCCTGTGGCTTGAAGCCGCTATCGGCGAGCAGGATGCCGTCTCCCATCAGGTCCTCGACCAGGATGTCGATAGACTCCTGGTCCATTGCGACCAACATGTGCAGCTTTGGAGCGGGCGAAAGCTTGCGATCCTGGCTGACGCGCACGGTAAAGTCGGTATGCCCGCCCTTGATGCGGGAAGAAAACGTCTTGTACGCGTACACCCAGTAGCCCATTCGATTACAAACCGTTGCGAACACGTCACTGGTGGGGTCGAGCCCCTGGCCCTGTTCACCACCGATCTTCCAGACGATCTCGCGGAGCATGACGCCCCCTCCTGTCCGATTCATTCCAGTCATCTTGTGCTCAACGTACCTCTCCATTTGCCATACGTCCAATGCATAGTCGCTATAATGAGCATACGCTCGACGAATCGGGAATCGTCGCTTCGGAGGGACCGTTCATGCTGTTGCAGCACCTCGAAACGTTCGTGCGGGTCGTTGAAGAAGGAAGCTTTACCCGCGCCGGAGAGCTCCTCAACGTCAGTCAGCCGGCGGTGACGCGCCAGATCGCAGCGTTGGAACGCGAGCTTGGTGTCCCGCTGGTCGAGCGCGGCGGACGCGGCTTACACCTGACTACCGTCGGCCAGACGGCGTATGCACACGCTCGCCACATCCTCGCGCAGGTAGAGCACCTGCGAAGCGACGTTTCGTCGCTCTCTGACCCCAAGCGGGGCGAGGTATCGATCGCCTGCGTGACGACCGTGGGCCTATTCACGCTGCCTCGTCTGCTTGCCGACTATCGCGCTGCCTACCCGGAGGTACGTCTGCGCGTCTGGTCGGCGCGCGCCGACGGCGTGCTGGACCGGCTGCTCGAGGGCAACGCCGATCTGGGCCTGACCAGTACGCCGGTCGCGCACCCGCGTCTGATCTCAACGCCCCTGTTCGAAGACCCGGTTATCCCGGTGGCGGCTCCGCAGTTTGCGGCCGCCCTTCCCGACCCCTTGCCGCTCGAACAGCTTGCCGAGTTGGACATGATCCTTTTTCAAGCGCCTTCACGTTTTCGTACCCACGTGGACGCCGAGTTGGAACAGGCGGGCGTGTATCCCCGAATCACCATGGAGTTCGACAGCCACGAAGCGGTACGTACCGCGGCGCAAATGGGCTATGGCATCGGCATTGTGCCCCGCCAAGCGGTCACAGCCGAGCTAGCTGGCGGGCAGTTGGTGGAACTACACGTAGCGGGATTGCCCGAGATAAAGCGAACGACGTGCCTGGTCGAACGTCGGGGCGACAAACACCTGCCGGCCGCCGCGAACTTCATCAAGCTACTGTTAGAACGGTACGGTGGGGCCGCCGGAGTCGCTAGAACGCGATCTCCTTCTTCCGCACCGGCTTTGCGGCTTGCCGCGAGCACGCGTCAGGTCTGATGCTGGTGTAAGCCGTCACAGGAGGCATCCGCAGTGGTCATGAACCTCGGCCTGAACCCACTGACCTCGCCTGAGGCGCGCGATAATCCATACCCGTTTTTCGCCATGGCGAGGCAGATGATGCCGGTGCTGCGGCTCGAACAGTTCGGCGTCTGGAGTGCGTTCCTGTATGAGGACTGTCGCAACATTCTGCGCGATTCCAAGCGCTTCTCCTCGTCGTTCATCCGCCGCATGCCGGAAGGCCAGACAAGGCCGCGGCCCAGCATGCTCAACTCCGACCCTCCCCGGCACACACGGCTGCGCGAGCTCGTGAATAAAGCGTTCACACCGCGCATGGTGGCGCAGCTCGAGCCACGCGTTCAATCAATCGCGGACGAATTACTCGATGCGGTGGTCGTGACTGGCTCCATGGATCTGATCGACGATCTCGCCTACCCGCTGCCTGTCATCGTGATCGCGGAGATTCTCGGCGTGCCGCCATCCGACCGCGCAAAGTTCAAGCGTTGATCCGACACGCTTGTCGCCACCCTCGGCGCCGGCTTCAGCACGACTCCCGACCGGGCGCCAACGGAGACGATCCAGGAGCTGAACGAGTACTTCACCCGCGTGATCGAGCAGCGCCGCCAGGAACCGCGCGAGGATCTGATCAGCGCCCTACTCGCGGCGGAGTTGGACGGGGAAAAGCTGACACACGAGGATCTGCTGGGATTCTGCGTTCTGCTGCTCGTGGCGGGCAACGAGACCACCACGAACCTGATCGGCAACGCCGTACGCTGTCTGCTGGAGCATCCAGAACCGTTCGAGCGGCTCCGCAGAGACCCGTCGCTCTGGGGTTCCGCCGTGGAAGAGGTCCTTCGATATCGCTCGCCCGTGCAGGCAACCATACGAATGGCTGCGGAAGACGTAGAGCTTCGGGGTAAGACGATCAAGGAGGGTGAGCCGATCGTCGTGTGGCTGGCTTCCGCTAACAGGGACGCGGCCGAGTTCCCCGATCCCGACCGCTTCGATATTACCCGCCAACCCAACCGCCACCTCGCGTTTGGACTTGGAATCCACTTCTGTCTTGGAGCGCCGCTGGCCCGGCAGGAAGCGAACATCGCTCTGAAAACGATCACCAGGAGGCTGCCACGCCTTCGCCGCGCGGACGACGGCAAGCTGGAGCCGCTGGAAGGTTTCATCATGAACGGGCTCATGCACCTGCCGCTCGCCTTTGACGCGGCGTGACCTCACCCCGCGAGACCTAACCCCCAGCCCCTTCCCTAACGAAGGAAGGGGAGCTTGTCGCCGGTAGTTCGGGGAGCATGCCGTCTACTTGTAGGGGCGCATTGCCATGCGCCCGGCTGCGCGCCGACGCTGCACACCAGCTTGCCCTCTCCTTCCAAGGATCGCCCCTTCCCGGCGTTAGGGAAGGGGGACGGGGGTTAGGTCTTCCCCGACAGCCGACCCTGAAGATGACGCCACGGTGCCCTGTACGCTAGTCTCGCGTAGAGGGGGCAGGTCCACGACGCCGCCCCGGGGTGTTGCATGATCTCAAGCCCGGCGCCTGCCGGCCGCGACTCGATCCTTGTTGCGCATTCATCCGACCTGCATCTGGCATCGGACTATCGACCCGAAGCCGACCTTCTGCGACTGCAATCGGTCCTCGATGCAGCCTTGAAGGCCGGCGCCGACGCGTTACTGCTCGCGGGCGACATATTCGACCACAATCGCGTGAAGTTGGAGTTGATCGACCGTGTGGGAAGGGCGCTCGACGACGCGGGACTGCCGATCATTATTCTTCCCGGCAACCACGACTGCCTGGCTGCCGGTTCGGTCTACCGGCGCGGGGGGCTGGGAGAGGTGCCAAACGTCGAAGTGATCGGCATCACCGTTGATGAAACAGCGGTACTTCCCGGCCTTGACCTTGAAGTGTGGGGCAGACCGCACCTCGATCACGTCGACATGTCACCGATCGGCGACCCACGGCTGCGCGGTAGCGCCCGCTGGAGCATTGCGATGGCGCACGGCCACTTCGTCCGCGGTCCCCAAGATCTCCACCGTTCGTGGCTCATCCAGCAAGAGCAGCTAGATCAGCTTGAGGCCGACTACCTGGCCCTGGGCCACTGGGATCTCGCGACATCCATCGGTGACGGCCCGCTGCCCGCCTACTACTCCGGCTCTCCCGACCTATCCAAGACAATCAACCTGGTGCGCCTGGGAGAGTTCGTGGAAGTGAAACGAATGCCGCTGGAGATCTTCTAACTCCCGGCGAGGAGCGAAGAATGACTGAGCCAAAGGTGGCGGATACAGGGCAGCCGGGAGACAAGCGCGACGCCGGCGCCGCAGGCCGCAGTCTATCGCCTGAGCGGAGACAGCGCTTCCGCGAGCAACCATTCCACCAGTTCATGGACCTCGACATCGAGGACCAGCGGCAGGGGTACGCCCGTATCGTGATGAAGACCAGCGAGCGCACCAAGGGCGGCGTCGGCGAATCTGTGCACGGCGGCATGCTCGCTACGCTCGTGGACATCGCCTGCATCAACGCCGTCGCATCGGCCATCGGTCCAGATGACGTGATGAACGGCACGGCTGAGCTCAATATCAGCTATCTGCGGCCTGCGCTAGGACCCGTGGTGGTCGCCGAAGGGCGGGTTCTGAAGAAGGGTCGCACGCTCGCGGTTGTAGACGTCGACGTTTCGGACGGCAAGGGACGCTTGTTCGCCAAAGGCCGCGTGCAGTACTCGCTTCGGCAGCGATCGGCAGGCGGCGGCAGCCGATAGGCGATTTGGTCGCGTGGCCGGGGCGACCCCACCCTCGACCCCTTCCCGAAACGGGGAGGAAAGCTTGAATCCGGAAGTGGTTGCCGCGTGTTTGGCGAGATCTTGTCAAATATTGGGGCAAGACGCTCCAGCGAGCCGCGTGGATAGTTAGGCCGCGTTTGCCGCCTGTCTGGACACCGGGTTCTGTTGCAGGATGCCGTCTTCGAAGAACACAGCCCATCGGCGCGAGGCCCGTCAGATTCTCCGGACGCTCGGCCAGCGCCGGAGGCAAACGGCGAGCCCGCAAAGCGTCAGCTCCCCCCAATGGCGGCGATCCCACGCCGTACCCGATGCGCGAAACCCGATACCCTAGGCGCGAAACCGTGGCCCGGCCGCTCGCGTAGAGAGGTGACCGTCCGAGCGCCCCGCTACTTGGGCAGGGTAACCCAGACGGTGATCTTGTCCTGCGGGACCTGAACCAAGAATGTCAAGGCGAGTCCGGCGATGCCTGCGGTTCGCGTCGCGTCCGACTGCGCCTGGACCTGGCCCATCACCACGCTCCCCACCGCTTCGATGCTGGTGACTGTGAGCGACGTGTGCCCGGCTACGTTGGCTTGGACCTGCTCACGCACGGCATCGGCGCCCTGGCACGGGCTTACCGCCGGGCATTTGGGGGCGGCGATCCAACTGGCGTTGTCAGCGACTAGCGCTATCGCCCCGTCCACATCTTCGGCAGTGACGGCGGCAAAGAACTGCAGCACGACGGCGGCTCGGCTGAGGTCCGCTGGCGGCGTCACCTGGGCGGCAGCCGGTCTGGGGGCGGCGCTCGTGATTGCAAACACTCCCAGTAGGCTGACCAAGACGGCGCCCAGCAGGAGCTTGCTGCCCGGGGGGATGCTTCTCATGGACTTACTCCTCGTCGCTGATTTATTCACCCTGAATAATGTACGTCGTATATCACACTCTGAGAGCGCTTGTCAGCCCCCTTCAGCGCGCTGCGGGGCAACCCCACCCCCGACCCCTCCCCGAAACGGGGAGGGGAGCTTGCAGGCGGGTGTGTTTGTTACGTACGAAGCACTGGTGATCGACGCTGCGTGGTCATAGAAGCCGTTCCAGAGGCGGGGATCAGAGCGGTGGCAAGTAACGAAGCCCAGCGTCGCGTCACGCGCGATATCGTCGTCGGGCAGCACGTGAACGAAGAGAAGGCCAACCGTGCGCGGCAGCTACGCCATGATCCGACGCCCGAGGAACGTCTGCTGTGGCAGACGCTGCGAGGTAAGCAGCTCGGCGGTTATCGCTTCCGGCGGCAGCAGGTCATCGGCGGCTTCATCGTCGACTTCTATTGCGCGGCTGCCGGCCTCGTCATCGAGGTGGATGGGTCCGTCCACGAACACACGGCGGCGTACGATCGGGAGAGGTCCCTGGCGTTGGCACGGTTCCGCCTGCGGGTCGTCCGCGTCTCGAATAACGACGTGGTCCGCGATCTACCGAGCGTCCTGACCCGAATCATGCGCGCGCTCCTGGCCGACCGCGGTTCCGGCGGGCTGTCCTGAGAAACGCCTTCCGGACCGGCCCGCGCCCAGCAACCCAAGATCGCCTTTCCCCGCCTCGGGGAAAGGTAAGGGATAGTGGGTAGCCCCTCCTACCGCGCCCGAGCCTTCTCCCGTCTCCCGTGCCGCCAGCTACCTGGATCGCCGACCTTGTCGATGCGGATCGCGCAGACTTTGTACTCCGGGATCTTGGCCGTTGGGTCATAGACGTTGTTGGTGAGGAAGTTCGCCGCCGCGCCCTTTAGCTGCACAAACGGCACAAACGTTTCGCCGGGTCGCACGGCGTCGGTAACCGACGCGACCGCTTCGATCTCGCCTCGCCGCGACGTCACGACGACCGCCTCGCCATCCACGATCTCAAGTCGAGCCGCGTCCTGAGGATTTACCGCTATGCGCAGTTCGGGAACCCTCTCCATCAGACCGCTTACGCGGCGCGTCAGCGTACCGCCGTGCCAGTGATAGAGAATCCGGCCCGTATTCAGCACGAACGGGAAACGCTGGCTGGGAAGCTCGGCCGCCGGAGCACCCTGGCGCACCGGCATGAACCGGCCCTTTCCTCGCGGGAACGTCTCGCCATACATCCGCGGCGTTCCGGGGTGGTCCGACGTCGGGCACGGCCACTGAATACCGCCCTCCCGGTCGAGCCGATCGTAGGAGATGCCTGCCAGCGACGGAGTGAGCGCGGCCATCTCGTCCCAGATGCCGGCGGGCTCCGCATAGGCGAACTGGCCTTCGTCCATACTCAGCCGTCGCGCCACATGGCGGCCGAGGTCGCCGGTGATGAACCAGTCGGGGCGCGAGTCGCCGACGGGGTCCAGCGCCTTGCGGACACGTTGCACGCGGCGCTCGCTGTTGGTGAAGGTGCCTTCCTTTTCAGCGAAACTGGTCGCTGGCAGCACCACGTCGGCGACTTCGACCGTTTCGTGCAGGAAGATGTCCTGCACCACCAGGAAGGAAAGCCGCTCGATCGCCTCGCGGGCGTGGTGCAGGTTGGGTTCAGTCAGCAACGGGTTCTCGCCGACGATGTACATCGCCCGGATCTCACCGGTCAGCGCGCTCTCGACGATCTCGGTGGCGCGCAGCCCCTCTTCGGCCGGGATGGAGGCTCCCCAGGCCGCAACGAACTTCTCTAGCACTTGCCCCTCGTAGCGCTGGTATCCCGGCAGCGCGTCGGGAATACAGCCGGCGTCGCCACAGCCCTGTACGTTGTTCTGGCCGCGCAGGGGACTGATACCGTTGCCCTGCCTGCCGACCTGTCCGGTGACGAGCGCCAGGTTGATCAGCGCACGGGCGTTGTCAGTGCCGTTAATGTGCTGGGTCATGCCCATGCCCCAGACGAGGCACGAGCCATCGCGCCCGGACGGTCCGCCGTATTCGTGGGGCTTCGCATAGAGCCGCGCCGCCTTCTGGATGTCTTCGAGCGGGACGCCACAGAGCGAGGCTAGTTCCTCCAGAGACACGGCCTCTACTGCCTCGCGCCACGCCTGGAAGTCCTCTGTGCGCGAGTCGACGAAGCGCGAGTGCGCCAGCCCCTCGTCGAGCACGACACGCGCCATCGCGTTCAGCAGGGCAACGTCGGTACCGGGAAGGGGTCGCAGCCAGACTTCGGCGTACGAGCAGAGGTCGATCCGTTTGGGATTGATCACGATCAGTCGAACGCCGTGGTGGTCAATGGCGCGCCGCATGCGCGATGCGACAACCGGATGGTTGCTGCTCGGATCGCAGCCGGCGATCACGACGCAGCCCGCGTCTTCGTAGTCCTGGTATGAATTGCTGGTCGCTCCGGAGCCAACCTGTTCCAGCATCGCTTCAACCGACGGTGAGTGGCACAGCCGGGTGCAGTGATCGATGTTGTTCGTGCCCATGAGCAGGCGGGTGAACTTTTGCAGAATGTAACCGTCTTCGTTGGTCGCCTTGGCCGAAGCGAACGCGGCGAACTTGCCCCGGTGCTCGACTAGTTTTTCGGCGGTCAATTCCAGCGCTTCTTCCCAGGTTGCCGGCTGAAGCACCCCGCCCTTGCGGATCAACGGTGTGGTCAGCCGGTCCGGGTGGTTGACGAACGTCGTTCCGAAGCGCCCCTTGACACACAGCATGCCGTCGCTGCTCTTGTTTTCCGGCTCGTCGAGCACGCGGATGATGGTTCCATTCTGTGTCTGCACCTGGATGCCGCAGCCGACACCGCAGTAGGGGCAGGTGCTGCCCGTTGTTTGTGCCTGTGTGGGCACGCCTGCCCTCGGTAGGAGCGCGCCGGTGGGACAGACCGAGACGCACTGGCCGCACGATGTACAGTTCGACTCGCCGATCGGTCCGTCGCCAAGAGCCCCTACTCTCGCCAGGCGAGAGCTGCCCAGGATGCTGATCGCACCGATGTGCTGAACGTCGTCGCAGGCGACCGCACAACGACCGCAGAGGATGCAATCGTTCATGTTGAGCGTGAAGAACGGGTTGCTCGTGTCCGGCTCGTGTGCCTTCGGCTGTTCGCGCGGCACGATCGATGCGGCACTCACCCCATGCCGGTCGGCGTGATACACCAGCTCGTTGACGCCGGACGCACCCACCGCCTCACGCGGTCCATCGCCCATCGCCATGGTGAGGTCCAGCACCGTTCGTCGCACACGCCGGGCCAGGTCGCTCTCCGTTTTCACGCGCATTCCGTCTCGGGCGGGCAAGGCACATGACGCGACAAGTCCGCGTTGCCCTTCGACTTCGACCAGGCAGGTGCGGCAGGCGCCAATCGCCTGCATATCAGCGTCTTTACAGAGGTGGGGCAGGTCGATCCCGGCCGCGAGTACGGCGTCCAGCACGCTCGCGCCCGCGTCGACGGCGACGATGTAACCGTCTACTTCAATTGCCACGCCCGCCGTGGTTACCATGGTCAATCACCAATCGTGACGTTCACGCGCCTGGCCCCGCCTCGGCCTTGGACAGGGTAGCCGGTAGTCCAGATTGGCTGGGCTCCTCAGCCCTACGCAGCCCGGTTGGTGGGAAATGCTCCAGCAGACTGGTCACCGGGTTTGGCGCCGCCTGGCCTAGCCCGCAGAGCGACGCCAGCCGGATCGTTTCGTTCAGGTTATCGAGCAATTCGCCGTCCATATCGGGCGCGGAACCGTTCAGCGCCTCGGCGAGAATCGCCTCTGTTCGCGCCGTTCCCTCACGGCAGGGTGTGCATTTGCCGCACGATTCTGCCGCGTTGTACGCGGTCAGGTGCCTGGCCACTTCCAAAGGCGACAACTGCTTATCGACAACTGTAACACCGCCCGCGCCCAGGATGGCGCCGCCCTTGTCGAGTGCGCCGGGACGCAGCGGCATGTCGAGCAGCGACTCGGGCACGAAGCCGCCCGACGGGCCTCCCATCACCAGTGCCACTGTTTCTCCGGGTATCGCGCCCGCCATCTCTTCGACGATCGTCCTCAGGGGCGTCCCGAACGGCGCTTCCACCAGTCCCGGGCGCTCGATCGCGCCCGCCAGGCAAAGCAACTTCGTTCCCGGCGCCTGATCGCTGCCGACCGACCGAAACCACTCTGCCCCGTGGCGGACGATCAACGGCAGGTTTGCAAGTGTTTCGGCGTTGTTGACGACAGTCGGGTGACCCCACAGCCCGGATTCAGCGGGGAATGGCGGGCGCAACCGCGGCACCGCGCGGTGACCTTCGATGCTGTTGAGGATCACGCTCTCTTCGCCGCAGACGTAGCCGCCCGCACCACGGTAGAAGTCGATGAACAGGCCGTCCGGCACGAGGCCGGCTGCCCGCGCCTGTGCCACCGCGGCCGCCATCCTGTTCGCGGTCTCGTCTGCCTGGCCGTTGATGTACACGTAGACACGCGGCGCCCCGAGCGCGTAGGCGGCCAGCAGCGTCCCCTCGACCACGGCGTGCGGGTCGCCTTCGCAGAGGTGGCGGTCCTTGAACACGCCCGGCTCGCCCTCTTCGAGGTTGACGACCAGATAGATTTCGCCCGGGGAGGTGATGGCGGTCTGCCATTTGATCCCGGCGGCGAAGTAAGCCCCGCCGCGACCCTGTAACCCCGACGCGCGTACCAGGTCGTGAACGTCCTCGGGACGCAGTCCCGCGCGTGCCCGCTCCCATGCCTCGTAACCGCCACTTGCTCGGTAGTCCGCCAGCGATGCCGGGTCGATCAGGCCGCAGCGGGAGAGAACACGCCGTTCCTGGCCACGAAGCCACAGCTGGTGGGTGTCCGGTGCATTCCAGCCGGGTTGTCTAATCTGTCGCAGCACGCGTTCGATGTCCTCTGCTCGCGCATTTACGGCGAGAACACGGCTTCTGCCGTCAGCCTCCCGCAGCCGCAGCACCGGCTGCGCCCAACAGGCGCCATCGCAACCCGTTGCCACTACGGCGAGGCCATGGTGGCCAGCCGCTTCAGCCAGCGCGGACGCGACCTCAGCCGCACCGACTGCATCTCCGCAACTCCCGGAACCCACCAAGAGAATCCGTTGTCCCGGCGAAACGCGACTCGACGCTTCTGAAGTGGAGGGAACAACCTGAGTCAGTTCACGTAGCTTCCCAACCCGGCCCTGCATGCAAGCCGGCTGTCCGTGCTCGACGACCGGTGCTACACCGCAGGCGAAAAAGCACGGCACCGCCTCGAACGGTTGGCCGTCCGCATCCGCTTCCGCCAGCAGCGTGTCCGCTCCGTTGAGGCGGCAGGCGAGACCGGTGCAGATGCGGCGCACCCCGTCCGGAGCAGGCGCGAAGCGAAGCTCGTTGTAGGTTGACGCGGCGGCGTGCACCTCCACCGCGGGCAAACGGATATGGTTTGCCAAAGCCCGCAGTCCATCTAATGCGATGTAGCCGTCGCGGTGCTCGATCAGGTGGAGGCCGGGCAACAGCGACGCGCGTTCGCGCGCGAGGCTCAAAAACAGGCCGTCGTAGGAGCGCGTGGTCATCACCGCCAAGTGTACGCAGTTCGTTTGGATCCTAGGCGCTCTCGGAGGTGCTGACAAATTCTCGACGTGTCTCGTCTGGCAACGGGTCGTACAAGACGTACAGATAGTGGGCGAGCTCGAGCAGGCCAGCTGCCTCCAGGGCCGTGCACTGGCCTGCCGCCACGTGGTTCAAGATCTGCAGACGCGCTTGATCGTGGGCGGTCAATGTCAGTTCCTTCATGACTGACACTTTCACTGGACAGTTAACGCTGACGGAGTCTCAGACTCTCAACAGGCTGGGTTGACCCGGTGCTTATAATGCTTCGCAGGTACCACTCGCGAGAACCAAAGTGAATTGTCGAACGCGATAAGCGTGGTAACACCAACGCACTGAGGTACCGATATGTCGGAAGCATGACGCTGGTGCTATCGCGCGTGACCACGGTCGTTCGCTCACTCACCGGAGCGGACCTCTCCAGTATGAGCGCCTGGTGGGTCAGTGCAGAGAGTCGGGAGCCAGGCGATGCTGGTCCCCGAGCCAACCAGCGACTAACCGCGCTCACGGGGGCGGTCGTGCTGCCTCTCGCGGTGCTGGTGTTGCTCACCGGCCTCTTCTTCGGCGACCTATGGCGCGCTCACTACTTCATTGGCTACATGCTTCTGCCTGTCGCGGTTGTGAAGACAGGCAGCACCGCCTATCGGATGGTTCGGTACTACCTGCAGTCCGGGCTGTACCGGCATGTGAGGCCACCGTACCCGCTTGCCAGGCTCACCTCGCCGGCGCTCGTCGTCTCCGTGGTCGTCCTCTTTGTCAGCGGCATCGCTATGTGGTTGACCCACTCGCAGGCTGACCCCTGGGGATGGATTCACACCGACGCAGCGGTCGCGTTCAGCGGGATCGTGCTTCTTCATCTGGGCATGTACTTGCCAGAGACGCTCCGGGCAGCGCAGGACGACGTCCGCCCAACGCCGCCAACCACGTCGTCCCAAAGAACCCGTCGGCTTGCTGCTGTCGGCGCCGCTTTGCTCGCCGGGCTGCTGCTTGCGCTCGCGACCATCGGTCTATCGCGGTTTCCGGTCCGTTCCCACCACGTCCGGACGGCTAGTTCGGGCTCGCCAGCCCGCTCGGTACGGCATGGCCCTCAGGGTGGGTGGGTCCCGTTTCAGATGAATCAGTGTTGCGGCCCCACTTATCTCCGAATCGGTATCATTCATAGCGCAACGCCTCTGCGATGGGGATACGCGCGGCGCCGCGTGAGGGAACGATCGTCATCAGCAGCGAGAAGCCATACCCAACGGCGACGAAGAGCAGCACCTGGCCCCATGGGATGAAGAATGTCACGCCCGACACCTGAAAGGCGCCGCCGTGGACGATGTTGCGCGCCAGCAGCGTGGCGCCCACCACGCCGGCCAGGATCCCCAGGATGGCGATGAACGTGCTCTCTAGCACAAAGCTCAGCGCGATCGTCCCGCGCTGGAAGCCGAGCGCCCGTAACATCCCGATCTGCTGCCGCCGTTCCACCACCGAACGGAAGGCGATCACGCCGAGCGCGGCCACGCCGACGAAGAGCCCTAACCCCATGAAGCCCTGGAGCAGGTAGGTAAACTCCTGCTGTAACCGCTGCTGGTTTCCCAGTACCTCAGCGAGGGCGTCGGCCTGGAACCCCTGCGTCAGTAGCGCGGCACGCATCTGCTTCGCCACCGTCTTTGCGTTCAACCCGGGCGCGAGCCGGATGAAATATGTGTCCAGCGACGCAGGGCCGAATGTCTGCTCGAACGTGCCCTGCGCCACGACCATGCCGTCGAACGCTTCGTTTGAGACGCCGCGGTCCACGACGCCGATTACGGTCACGCGGCTGACCCCGCCGGTGCGCGTATCTCGCATGTCGACGGCGATGGGTGAGAAGCGCGACTGGTGGCTGCTGACGCCCTGGAGCATGAAGTCATTTTGATCGCGGAAGCCACCCGATGGGACTGCACCGGAGCTGATGACCGCCAGCCCCGGCGTCGTCGCCACGGCGTTCCAGACAGCCTGCCGGTCACGATAACCGTCGGCGATCGATTGCAGCTTGATCGCGTTTCGGCGTAGATACTCGTCGTCCACGGGCAGAACCGCGTACCGGCGGAAGCTACGATCGTCCTCGCCAGCGTTGCGCACTTGGGCGCGCGTGTCATCTTCGGCAGTGTGCCCCCGACGGCCCACCACCGCCAGCCCGCTCACCGCAAACGATGCGCCACTCTGCTGGAGCGCGGCGCGCAGGTTGGCGATCGGCTTGTCCTGCACGGTGTTGCCGCGGATGTCCCAGCTTCCTTGTGCGTCCGGCGCCGAAAAGACGGCCGAGAAGTTGGCGTCGAGGGTGGAGATCAGGGTGAGGGAAAACACGATCAGCGAGAACATCGCGATCGTCATGCCTGTACGGAAGCGGTTGGCCAGCGGATAAGCGATCGCCATCTTTAGGGCCGGCACGATGCGCGTGAAGCGCGCGCCCACGAGGCCCAGCGCACCGACGAACGCGAACAGCAGGACCAGCATGTACAGCAGTTGCGTGGTATCGCCGATGACCCCGCGCAGCGCCAATGACACGGTGAGCAGCGCGGCGGCGATCCCAAGTCCCGCGCCGGCATGGAGGTAACGGCGAACACCCTGCCGGTTGAGTGCGAAGATGCCGGTCAGCAGATCGGCATTGTAGACGAGCAGCAGCGTCGAGCCGGTGACCATCATCACGCCGCTGAGGAAGAACATCTCCGGCCCCCCGGCGTCCAGCGGACCAGAGATGGCATGCAGCGCACCCTGCGGCAGCGCCCAGTAGATGAACAGCGCGGCGCCGGCCGCCGTATACACAGGACGCGCCGCGCGTCCGTGGTAACAGACGAGTTGCGCCGTGCCGAGAATCAGCAGCGAAACGCCGAGCTGGAACGGGAATGGGTCATGCGCGAGCCGGCCGACGACGACCAAGACGGACCCCAGCACAAGCCCTACAGCGGCATGGGCGAGCATCCAGGGACCGCCCAGGCCGCGGATCAACAGGCTGATTCCCGCTACACCCAGCACGAAGGCCAGGTAAACCAGCGGCGCCTCCGAGCGCTGCTGCCTGCCGGCGACGGCGAGCATAAGCAGCAGCGTGCTCAGCAGCGTGAACAGCGAGCCGGTTGCGATGCGCACCAGCCCGCGCCGGACAAAACGCTCCCGTCCACTACGCACGACCTCGGGCAGATCGCGGATCGCGGTGGTGATGTTCAGCCGGGAGACGCGGTATGCCGACAGCAGCACGGTGACAAAGGTCAGCGTCAGACCAAGGCAGTAGGCGACGATGACGCTTCGCCAGGTGACGTGCGCATAGATTGGCGCAGAGCCGCCGGCGATGAGCTTCGTGCCGCCCACAACGCCCGCAAAGGAGATGGCGATGCCGAGACCGGCGCCGACGAGGCCCGACAGCACATCGTAAATTGTACCCTCGGCCACGTACGCTTCCACGAGGCCGCTGCGCCGCACTCCCAGCGCCCGCAGCATGCCCATCTCCGGTTTCCGCTCCGCGGCGAGCATCACGAAGATGAGGAAGATCAGCATCACGCCGGCCGCAACGGAGAAGAGCCCCAGCACGACGAATACCGAGGTAGCGACACTGCCCACCGTTTCGGCGAGCTGCACGGCGTCTGCCTTGTCGCGTCGCACCAGGCCTCGCCCTCCGCTGGACGAAAGTCCCACGGCGGGTATTGTGCGGGCGGTCACAAATTGTAATGACGACAGCAGTGGATCGCTCTTCAGCAACTGATCGATCCGTTGCTGGGCCGCCGACGCGTGAGCGACAGCGCTGCGCACGCCGCCGCGCAGTGTAAAGCCAACGAAGTTGATCTCCCCGCTGTGACCGCCGAGCTGCTGCGCCGTCGCCAGCGACAGCACCAGGCCGCCCGGGTCGGCTGCGCTGGGGCCGAAGTTGCCCGACGCGCTTGCTAGCAACGTCGCGTGAACGACGTTCGCCACGCGGAGCTGCACCGGTGCATTAGGGTCGAAGTAGACGTCGAGCACGTCACCTGGACGGGCGTCCAGCTTGTCGCGCAGCGTGTCGTTGACCAGCACCTCGCCGGATGGGAGGCCCGCGAGTCTGACGTTCACGCCTCCGGGCGTGGTCAGCGCATGGACACGGTCGACCGCTGCCGGGTCATCGCCCATGACGAAAGCGTTGGGTGCCCCGAGGCGCGAACGCCGGTTCACGACCGGGACCTGGAACCGGGCGGCGGGAAGCACCGCAACGACGTCGGGGTCGTTCCGCAGGCGCTCGTCGAGGACCGAGACGAAGCCCTGGTCGACAAACGGCGCCGGCCCGGCGTCGCGCCCCGAGCCATGCAAGTTGAGGGTCAGGTCCAGCGGTCCCAGGACATCGTAGGCGGTCCTCGTGACGGAGTAATTCAGCGTGTCGCCAGTGGTGAACGCGGCCGACACGATGAGCGTGCTCAGCATCAGGCCGAGCACGATGAGGATCGATTGCGCCCGCCGCCGGGGGATATTGCGCACACCCAGCGAGAACATCAGTCGCGCCCGCGCGGCAATCCAGATCACGCAACCCATGCAGGCGGCAGCCAGTATAAGCAGGGCCACCATGATGCCCGTCATCGGGACGCCGAAGAGCGTGTTCATCGCCGCGCGTCTTGCCCGGGATAGTCCTGGCCAACGATCTGGCCGTCTTTCATTTGGATGATGCGGTGACACCGGGCGCCGATGCCGGCGTCGTGGGTAACGATCACGAAGGTCTGGCCATTCGTCTGATTGAGCTCCTGCATGAGGGTCATGACTTCGTCGGCGTTGGTCGAGTCGAGGTCGCCGGTCGGCTCGTCCGCCCAGACGATCGCCGGGTTGTTCACCAGGGCGCGTGCGATGGTGACTCTCTGACGTTGACCGCCGGATAGCTGCGCCGGCCGATGCCGGGACCAATCACCGAGCCCCACCTGGTTCAGCGCCTGCCCGGCGAGCTCGCGCGCTTCCTTGCCCGGCACACCGGAGACCACGAGCGGGATCTCGACGTTCTCAACGGCGGATAGCACCGGCAGTAGGTTATAGAACTGGAATACGAACCCCATATGGCGCGCGCGATAGAGCGTCTTGGCGTTATCGTTGAGGGAATTGATGTCGATGCCGTCGATCATCACCGTGCCTGAATCGACCGAGTCGAGCCCGCTCAGGCAGTTGAGCAACGTCGTCTTTCCGCACCCGGACGGGCCCATGATCGCCAGCATCTCGCCGTGTGACACGGTGAGGGACACACGTTGCAGCGCCTGGATTGCCACACTTCCGGCGGTGTAGGTCTTGACGAGGTCCGTGGCTTGAATGATTGCGGCGCCTAATGGCTCCGGCGCTCGATCTAGTGAGCCGGGTTGCGATGGTACCATGCGCACTTTCTTGCTGGTTGGTTGGCCGTCTTTCAGTTGGGGCTACGTCCTTTGTAGCACGAAGTGTCGTGCATAATGGTGAGCGGCCATCAGGTCACACGGGGTACCGATACTTGCCGCCACGTCCGATGGCTCGACCCACCGACCACTACTCATACCTCAGCGCGTCGATTGGACGCAGGCTTCCCGCCCGGTACGCCGGATAGACGCCGAACACCAGCCCAACGGTGATGGAAACACTGACCGCGAGAATGATGGAGGCGCTCGACACCAGCGTCCGAATCGGCTGGCCGTTGAGCTGCTGACCGTCGATAAGTCTGGATGCCCCCACGCCGATAATGATACCGATCAGCCCGCCCAGCACGCTGACCACCAGCGACTCGACCAGGAACTGGGTGAGGATGTCCATTCGCTTGGCACCCACCGCCTTGCGGATGCCGATCTCCCGCGTGCGCTCGGTGACCGAGACGATCATGATGTTCATGATGCCGATGCCGCCCACCACCAGCGAGATGCCGGCGATGGCGCCCAGCAGAATGGTCAGCACCTGCGTAGTACCGGCCTGGGCGGAGACCTGGTCGTCCTGCGACTGGATGACAAAGTCGGGGTCGCTCACTCGATGCTGCTGCAGCAGCAGCTGCGTCATCTCATCTTTGGCCGCTGGAATGCTCTTTGTGCTGGCCGCCTGCACGACGATCTGGCTCACGTTGGCGATGCCCCGTGGGTTGCGAGGGTTGGATAACTGGCGCTGCAGTGTGCTGATCGGCATGAGCACCCGATCGTCCACGTTCGCCAGCGGCCCGCCGCCTTTGCTCTGCAGCACCCCGGCAACATGAACCGAGATCGGGCGATCGACCCGCATACTGATATCTTGGCCGGTAGGATCGGCGGCACCGAAAAGTTGCTGCGCTACGTTGGCGCCGAGCATCACCACCTTCGTCCGCGATGTCACGTCATCCTCCGTGAACCAGGCACCGAGCACGGCGGGGAAGGCATGCACGTCGGCATACGCGGGCGTGACGCCAACGACTTTGGTGGAAATGTTCTGCCCGTGCTGGACGATGCGCGCGTTGCCGGGCAGATTGAGCTCTGGCGAAACCGCTGCCGCATCTGGCACGTTGTTCGGGTCGGCGATGGCGGTCGCGTCATCCAACGTGAGCGTGACGGCACTGCCGTTGCCCTGCGAAACGCCGCCCTGGTTGCTGGCACCGGGGGTAATGGTAATCAGGTTGGAGCCCAGGCTCTTGATGTTGGCCGCAATCGCCGCCTGGGCGCCGCTGCCGATGGACATCAGCGC
>DAINSK010000053.1:0-20687 GCA_036741355.1 Chloroflexota bacterium | reverse complement strand
GCGATGACCACGTCGCCGTACGTCGTTCCGGTAAGCGAGCCGAGACCTCCCGGCGCGCTTGGCCAGCTCGCCGGTATGCAGGCCGTGGTCTGAAGAGCGCTGTGCCATCGTTACCGCCTCCAGAAGCACGCTAAACCTTGGAGCTAGCACCAGAGTCAAGCGGTAAATAGACCTCGGGCGTTTTCCGTGTGAGACCGGCGAATTTGGTCGGGATGGTCGCGGACGCGCGGGGCGTGGAGGCGAAAGAAGCTCTCGGCCGTCTGGTATCTGCTCGTGAAGCCTGTATCGCGGTGGATTGAACTCATTGCCTTGGCACTCCTTGACCTTCCAGCTCCCTGGAAGGTTTACACTGATGAAGGTTCCTGTGCAGTGGAACCTTAGGAGTACCATCATGAGCGAACAGCTGCTCAGCGCCGAAATGCGCATCGGTGAGCTTGCCGGCCAATTGGGTCTAAATCCGAAGACGGTCCGCTACTACGAGGACATCGGCCTCCTGCCGCGACCGCGCCGCACGCCCGCCGGCTACCGACTCTACGATGCCGCCGACCGCGACCGCCTGCAGTTCATCGTCAAAGCCCGAGCGATTGGCCTCACACTCGAGGAAATCGGCCACATCCTCGCCCTGCGCGGTGAGGGCCAGCCACCCTGCGTGCACGTTCTGGGCCTGCTCGACCAGAAGGTCGCCGCCGTCGACCAGCACCTCCGCGCCCTGACAGCGTTTCGCCAGGAGCTGGCGGCACTCCGCGATGAAGCCGCCAAGAGCGTGGATAGGGATGCACCGGTCTGTGCGATTATTGAACACCACGAACTCGCCACGAAACACGAATCGCCGTGTAACGCCATCACCCCCATCGGCACGATCCGCCGCAAGGGCCAAGCCCGTACTCCGCGTGGCTCTTGACATTCCAGTCAACTGGAAGCCGTAGCGTTGACCGTGACGTCAGCAACGCACGGGTACGAGACGACCGGCCATTCCCATAAAGAGGGAACGAAACCATGACACAGACGATACAGTTCGCGGTCACCGGTGGGGACACGATTCACTGCGAGAGCTGCGAGCAGCGTATCAACACCATGCTGCGGCGCCTCACAGGCGTCGAGCGTGTACAAGCGAGTCACGAAACCCAGCAGGCGGTCGTCACCTTTGACCCCGACCAGGTCCAGGCAGACGCCATCCGCACCAAGCTTGCCCAGGGCGGCTTCGAGACCGCCCTTCAAGGAGAAACCACATGAGCACACGCACCGAAGTTCGGTCGCTGGATAGCCCGGACGGGCTGCCCGCACCAGCCGACACCACGCAGAAATTGCAGCTCAAAGTCGGCGGAATGCACTGCTCGTTGTGCACCGACTCCATCCGGCGCTCGGTCGGTCGCCTGGATGGTGTCAAGGATGTGCAGGTCTCCATCGCCCACGAGGAGACGCTGGTCGAGTACGACCCAGCACGGGTGGACCCGCTGACGATTCAAGCGGCGCTTGAGGACATCGGCTACACGGTGCGTGAGCCCGACCAGGCCGAACGCTTCGCAGAAGAGGAGCACGACCTGGCGATGGCCCGCCGAAAGGCCTTCCTCTCGGTTGGCCTGCTGCTGGCCGCGTCCGCCTTGATGGTGTTCACCGTCGTTGCCGGCGCCAATCTCTATCGCTCGCTGGCGATGGGCGTGCTGGCAGCGTTCATTGTCTTAGGTCCGGCTCGCTTCATCATCGCCCGCAACGGCTACCAGTCCGTTCGTCGCGGCATCCTCAATCAGGACGTGCTCGTCACGAGCTCGGCGCTCGGCGGGCTACTGGGTGGCGTAGTCGGTCTGTTCGTCCATCGCCTGCCCGCTGGCGGCTTCTTCGGCGCCACCGTGTTCGTACTGAGCTTCCATCTCATCGGTGGCTACGCGTCCGTGCTCGTCCACGTCCGTGCCTCGCAGTCGGTGCGCCGGCTCCTGGCGTTAGAGCCGCCCACCGCCCGTCGTGTCCAGCCGGATGGTAGCGAGGTCGAGGTTGGTGTCGAGCAACTCCTGGTCGGTGATGCTGTTCGCGTCCGTCCGGGCGAGCGCATACCCATCGATGGAGTCGTGACCGAGGGCGCCTCGGCGGTGGACGAAAGCCTGGTCACGGGCGAGTCCATCCCCGTCGATAAGCTGCCCGGCAGCGAGGTTATCGGCGGCGCACTCAACCAGGCCGGCAGCGTCGTCATTCGCGTCACGCGCGTGGGCTCCGATACCTTCTTACGCACGGTGGCACGGCACGTGGCCGAAGCGCGGGCACTCAAACCCGGCATTCTTCGCCTGGTGGACCGCGTGCTCCTTGTCTACGTACCGGTCGTGTTTGCGGCGGCGGCTGCAGGGGCGCTCATTTGGACGCTGGGTGCTTGGGCATTCGCCGGCGAGCCCAACTGGCCGCGGGCCAGCTTCGCCGCGTTAAGCGTGCTCATCATGGGGTACCCCTGTGCGTTGGGCATGTCGACACCACTGGCCATCATCCGGGCCAGTGGCGAAGCCGCTGAACGAGGCATCTTGATGCGCTCTGGCGAGGCGTTCCACGTCTTTAAGAACGTCCGCACCATCGTGTTCGACAAGACCGGCACCCTCACCGAAGGCAAACCAGAGCTCGTGGCCTACTTTTCCCCGGCCGGCGATGCCGAGGAACTCTTACAGCTTGTGGCCAGCGCTGAGGCACTGTCCGAGCACCCGCTGGGCCAGGCGATTGTGGACGAAGCACGCAGGAAGAACCTGCTGCTCACACCGACCACCAGCTTTGAAGCTCGACCTGGCCGCGGCATCATTGCGAGCGTCCGTGGGCAGCGTGCGGTAGTCGGCACGCAGCGGTTCCTAAGCGAAGAGGGTATCGATACCACGCCCATTGCGGCCCTGGTCGAGCAGGTGCAGGCACGCGGTCAGACTGCGGTGCTCGCGGCATTGGACGGAGGTGCCGCCGGCGTGTTTGCCCTGGCGGACCGGCTCAAGCCGGATGCCCAATCGGCAATTGCTCGGCTGCGGACGCTCGGCATCACGTCGGTGCTGTTGACCGGCGATAACTGGCGCACAGGGCGGGCGGTTGCTGAGGCGGTTGGCATCGAGGTGGTTTTGGCCGAGGTGCTGCCCGCGGAGAAGGCGGCCGAAGTTCGACGACTGCAGGCACAGGGCAACAAAGTCGCCATGGTCGGCGACGGGATTAACGATGCGCCGGCGCTCATGCAAGCGGATGTCGGCATCGCCATCGGTGCCGGAACCGATATTGCGCTGGAGGCCGCCGACGTCGTTCTGGTCAGTGAGCGGCTGGGAACGCTGGTCGAGGCACGGGAACTGTCGCGACGCAGCTATCAGCTGACTGTGACCAACGTAACCCTGGCGCTCGCATTCAACGGCATCGGGGTGCTGGCGGCGGTGACGGGCCTCGTCCAGCCGGTCTGGGCCATGGTCGCGATGGCCGCCAGCGTCAGCGTGGTGCTGGGCAACTCGTTTCTCGGGCGATTGGTGTCGAGGCGCGTCACGGACGGCTAACGGCAGTTTTACATCCGTCCCCCTCGCCGGGGGCTGCGTTCGACAGCTTGGTCGCCGGCATGGTTCTGCTGGCGATCGGTTTGCGCAGACGGTAACCCGGCTAGTGCCCGGCGATCGCCATGTTGTCCGCGAGCAACGTGCGAATAGTTCCGGCGCAGGCATGCGGCGCTTCCACCAGGAGCCGGTGGCCGCGGCCTTCCAGGACGGTGAGCGGCCAGCCGAACTGTCCGGCGAGCTGCTGCACATGGGCAAGCGGCGCGGTTTTGTCCTTGCTGCCGTGGAGCATCTGCACCGGTATTTTGGCTTTCGCCACCTGCGCTGCCGATGGCGCGCAGCGATGGTCCACGAGAACATTGTTGCAGGTGTTGCGGTAGGACACCCGGTCTTGCAGGACCATGTCTCGCGCCATATCTGCCGGGAACTGGCGCATCACGAGCGGCATCAGGCGCTGCCAAAGGGGGCGCCCGACGCACATCAGGCCACTCACAGATGAGCCCTCCGAGGTCGGGGCGGTCCACGGTCGCCGATGCCAGCGCGGAAATGGAACCGATGTGTCGCCGGGCATCTTCGACCGACGAATAAGCAGGCAGCGCCAGCAACCCGAGGCCGGCAAACCGCTCCGGCCTGGCGGCAGCCCAGCGAGGGCGAGTACCGAACCCGCCGATTGGCCGGCGAGGATGACCGGCTCGGAACCCAGCGCTAGGCTATCCCGACAGGCGTCAAGCGCGGCCAGATGGTCGGCAACGCTGTAGGCCGCACTCGGGCGCGGCGCGCGACCAAATCCGAGCAGGTCCGGGCAAAAGATGCGCGCCTCGTCCGCAAGCTGTTCAGCCACCAGCCGTCAGAAGCGACCGCTGGCCCCCATACCATGCAAAAGAACGACTGCCGGCCCGCCGCGGCCGGTGCAGTGAACAAAAAGCGGCTGGGCCATAAATGGTCTCCCTACCGAGATAGCAACGCGTCGAGTTTGGTCCGGAGCTTGGCGTCTGTCGCAATACCGACGAGCGGCTGTCGTTGAAGTTCAGCAGGCGCTTCACGATGATCCCACACCCGCTGCGGCTGGTGAGCTACCGACGGTTATAGAACTCGACCTGCCAGCGCCATTCACTCCCGTCGGCGGCGTTCCACCAGGACCTGATGATACCGACCTCCCCGCCGGGTACGATGACCGGTCGACCGATATCCTGCTCCTCCGGCCACAGATCCTCGCGCGTGATCGTGCTGCCCACGCGGCGCAGGCGCGTCATCGGTCGGTCGGCAGTGCGCCTGAGCTGGTCAGCAAAGGCGAGTTGCTTGCCGGCATCGTCAGAAACCTGAACGCGCAGGCTATCCGGGGCAGCGTGGACGAGCAGTACGTCGGTGCTATCCAGGCGGCCGCGGGCAAAGGAGAGCCCCTGAGCAGCGGCGTTCGGATACCAGAGATCCCAGACCTCTTGCTGTGTCACGCTCCCGGCCTGTAGCAACGGAGCGCGAACGGCCCAAGCTGTGCCATCGTTGGATCGATCCCGATCTCGGTGCCGTTCACGGGTGGCGATTGTCCGCATCGGCCGCTCCGGCTACCGCTTCCGCGTCCCGGAGCACCTTGCTCGGTACGGCCGTCTCTGTGGCAGCGTCCAGCTCCTCGAGCCGCTGCGCCAGCACTTGCTGCTGCGCCGTGAGGTCCTGAAGCTGCGCTCGGAGCTGTGCCGCGTTCGCCCCTTGTGCTGGAGCGATGCTCGTGCCGCCCATCGGCGTCGCCTGCGCCTGCCGTGTGGGTGCCGCGGTCGGAACCAGGCTCATCCCGCACTTGGGGCACGTACCCGGTTGGTCGCTCTGTACGTCACGATGCATCGGGCAGGTATAGGCGCCCGTGGCACCGTCCTGCTTGCTGCCCCCCATCATTTTGCCCATGCCGCCCATCATGAACATCATCGAGAGCGGGCATGCAGCAATGAGCAGTAGCGGTAGCGCACGGCTGATCAGCCCGGGCTGCACGATCCAGATGCCGGCTCCGACCACCGCAAGTCCACCGATGACTTTCCAGTTCAGACAGCTTTTCAAGTTCACGTCGGATACCTCCACCCAATGTTACAACCGCACTTGGCAGCGTTCGGTCGCGGTGTTAAAGCAAAGTATACACGGCCATCGTACGACTGTCGATCGTAGAACAACGGCTCCCGGCCCGCATGACAAGATACATATGTTGGTAGTACTACTGTTCATGGTAGGCTTTGCCGTAGGGCCGGTGCTCATCCTGGCAGACCGATAGGTAGAGTCTAAAAGCAGGCGGTCGGGATCACCGAGATGGAGGGCTACCTCCAGAGTTGGTACGGCGTGTCCAGCATGCGCGATTCAGCCGGGCCGATGGAAGATATGATGCGCCGAATGATGAGATGCTGAGCCGGCAACACGCCTTCCCGCATTCACCGAGGTAACGTGGTGACCAGCAGCAGGTATGGAGACTCGGCGCGCTGGGCGCGGCTACGAATGCCGTGGTGGGCATCTCGCTGCGTGGTATTCCTCGTGGCTGGCACCCTGCTAGTGCTCGGAGGTCATCCTTCGGCAGCGCTGGCCCACGCTGTCTTGGTGCGCTCCGATCCGCCGCAGAACGCGCGGCTGACCGCGTCTCCGCAGCGCATCGATCTCTTCTTCAGCGAGCCGGCCAACCATTCATTCAGCACGATCCAGGTTTTCGATTCTTCCGGCGCTCGGCACGATAAGCGTGACGTTCGATTCACGGACGACCCAACGGAAGTGACCGTGAGCGTTGAGCCGCTCGGTCCGGGATTCTATTACGTCAATTGGGTGACTGTTTCTGATGTCGACGCCCACCGCTGGCAAGGTACGTTCCCGTTTACGGTGCTCAATGCCGACGGGACGGCGCCGGCCGGCATAGCCCGCCCGCCCACTGAGGGCGGCGGGTCGTCCGCGCTCCAACCTCCCGATGCGGTCCTCCGCTGGCTACTTTACTTCGGCCTGTTCGGGATCACCGGCGGATTCGGGTTTGCGGCGCTGATACTGTTTCCGGCAGCCGGAGCTCTGGCAGGCTCCGACCGCCTCAAAGCCAGGCAATTTACACTTTGGCTGCTCGGCGCGGTCGTCCCTGCCGCGCTGATTCTCGTCGCGATCATCAACGCGGCCGTTCTGCTGCGGCAAGCAGAGCAGATCGGCTCGCTCGGCGCCCTGCGCGACCTCCTGAGCGGCAGAACCGGCACCTACTGGCTGGCCCGCGAGGCGCTGGCGCTGATCGCCGGGGGCCTGGTTTGGTGGGTGACGAGAACCGCCCGTCGTGCCAACGACCGGCTGACGGCGGCGCTGCTGTGGGCCGGCCTGGTCACCGGCCTGGGCGGGCTGCTCACCATGTCGCTCACCTCACACGCGGCGGCCGGAATCGGCTCTGACTGGTCCGTCCTCAGTGACTTCCTACACCTGACCGGCGTCGCGTTCTGGCTCGGCTGTTTAGTGCAGTTGCCGGCGGTTCTGAGCATGGGACCCGGCCTATCGAACCCGATTCGACGCCGGCTGCAATCCTCGGCTTTGCGCCGGTTTTCGATCCTGGCGGCCTGCAGCGTTGCCATCGTCTTGCTTAGCGGCACCTTCAATGCCCTCGTACAGATCGCTTCGCCGGCCGCGTTGAAGGACACGGCGTATGGCCGTACATTGCTCGTCAAGCTCGCTTTCGTGTTGCCGCTGCTCGGAATTGGGCTGCTGAACTCGGTCCGCATCGCGGCGCGCTTCGAACGCCTCTCCCACCGCAACGACGATCAGACCGAGCAGCAAGGGCGCCGTCTCGCGCGTGTGATCGTGCTCGAAAGTATCGCCGGCGCAATAGTTGTCGCCGCCGCCGCCGTTCTCGTGTTCCTCGTTCCGGCGAGGAATCCGGTGGCATCTGCAAACGGCCGGCAGCCGGCGGCGGCTGCCGCCTCGTCCGTATACAGCCGCGAGACCTCCGCGGGAGACCTGCGAATATCGCTGGGCGTCAATCCGAACCGGATCGGCGACAACGAGTTCCGCGTGCAGCTCGCGAGTCCCGGTGTGGATGTGGCACAACGGGTTCAGCTTCGCTTCCAGTCCGCGAAGGAACAGACCGGCGGCTCAACCGTCACGCTCGACCCGGTGGCCGGATCCCCCGGACTCTTCGCCGCCAGCGCAGCAAACCTGGGCGTTGGCGGCCGCTGGGAGATCCGCGTCAATGTGCGACGCGCACAGCATGATGACGTCGAAGGCGCATTCAGGGTCACGGTTCCCGGCAGCTCCGGCGCCGCAGCCATCGACGCGACCGCATACCCGGCGCATGGAATTACACCGGCCCAGGGCGCGGCCGCTGTGCTGCTTGCGACGGCGGTCCTGCTTGCCGTCCTGCGCTGGCGCTTTGGGTTTCCCGCGCTTCCGCCGCGGACCGTGGCGCTGGCCGCGTCCACGACTGCTCTCGTAGCGGTGGCCGTTTTCGTGGTTTCCTTACCTTCGTCGGGGTCACGCACAGGCGCCGGCGGCGAACTGCAAGCAGCCGCCGGACCCGTGGCGTCGCCTTCAACCGGCCCAGGGGCGGCGGCCGCTGGACGCACCGGTCGTCCGGTCACAACTACTGTCGCACCGGTCCGCTCGGCTGATTACTCAAGCTGGAAGGTGCCAACTTCCGGTAGCGGGTTGATGATTCCGGCGATCGGTTCCGACGGGCGGATCTGGATTGGCGAGATGACGGCGAATAAGCTCGCCGTCCTCGACCCGTCCACCAACACGTACACTGAAATGGCCTATCCACCTGGCCGGTCCATCGGATCCATGGGCGTCGTTGTCGACGCCGCGAATGTAGTCTGGCTCGCCCAGAGCGGCGTTAGTGCGCTCGGCCGGTTCGACGCGGTTACCGGTGACTATCGAGAGATTCCCATACCCACCCCGAATTCGAACCCCTCGGGAATTGCGCTGGACAGCCACGGCCGCGTCTGGTTCACAGAACTCGCCATGCACAAGGTCGGGGTGTACGACCCGGCTGCCCGTACTTTTGCCGAGTATCCCGTCCCGGACGCGAAGTTCCTGCCTTATTGGCTGCACATAGCACCGGATGGTCGGGTGTGGTTCACCGACATCGCCTCCGCCTCGATCGGTGTGCTGGATCCCGCCAGCGGCCGTATCGACATTACCAGCGTGCCGGGCACCAAGCGAACGACCGGGATCGACGTGGCTGCCGACGGAACCGTCTGGTTCGGCGCAAACGCAGAAGGCGGAAAGCTGGGTCGCCTGGACCCGCACAACGGCCAGGTTTCGCTCCTAGCGTTGCCGGGTGGGGATGCCTACGGAGTGACGTTGGACGCCAACGGCGTTATCTGGGTGGGGACGACTGGAAATACCGTCTATGCATTCGATTCCACTACACAGCAATTCCGCACCTTCAGAACCGCTGCAGGCCCTTGGTGGCCGGCCCCAGCAGGCGACGGTTCGGTGTGGATTGCGGAGGCTGCTGACGATGGCAACGCCCTCGTCCGCATCAGTTCGGTGGCGGCATCTGCAGGCACATCTACCGTGGTCGGCACTCAGCCGTAAGGCAGCAGGACCGCCGATCGAATCGCCTGGACGCAAGCGTCCGGTGCCGCAACGAGCAACTGGTGACCGCGCTCCCCCTATTGGGATAGCAGCGCGTCGATTTTGGGCCTGAGTTTGGCGCCTGTTGCAATCCCGGCGAGCGGCTCCTGCGACGTCCCCTTGCGGTCTATCAGCACCACCGTCGGGTGGCTGGAGTCGTTGAGCGTCTGGAGACGTTGTCGCATGGCACTCGCTGGCTGGGACGAGCAGACACTCGTTAGGTTGGGCGGGCCATCCCGACCAGCATGGGTATCCCGAACGCCATCCGGTACGGCACCAGCGTCTCGATACGGAAGCCGGCCGCTTGAATGAGCTCGGCGGTACGGCGATTGAGGACGCAGCCCGCACCGACGAATTGCCAGGCCGGGCGCAGCAGGTCCTGGCCGTGACCCAGCCACCCTTCAGCGCGCACATGCTCAATAATGTGCAGCGCTCCGCCCGACTTGAGCACCCGCCGGATTTCGGCGAGGGCCTGCAGCGGGTCCGCCACGGTGCAGAGCACGAGCGTGCTAACGACATGGTCGAAGCTCTGATCGGCGAAGAGCAGCCGTTCGGCACTGCCTGATTGCAGCGTGATGTTCGGCCGGCCGGACCGGGCGAGCCTGACCTCCGCCCGCCGGAGCATGAAGGGGTCGGGCTCAATACCGACGACCTCCGCAGCCGGCGGATAGTAGGGAAAGTTGGCCCCGGTGCCGACACCAATTTCCAGCACCTTCCCGTCTAGCAACCCGAGGAGTTGGGCTCGGTGCCGTACCACGAACTTACGCTCGGACGCCGCAGTGACCCGGTCGTACAGGGCGGCGAACAGGCGATGGCCACGCTGTGGTCGCCCGACCGCGGTGCAGGGCATGGTGTCCTCCTTCAAGCCCGCGCGGCGCTCCCGCAGCCACCGTGGCACGAGAACGACCGCTGGTCCCGTCCGACGAGTGTCCTGCGGATAGTCGTGGAGCCGCACACGACTCCCCCTATTGGGATAGCAACGCGTCGATATTGGGCCTGAGCTTGGCGTCTGTCGCAATCCCGGCGAGCGACCCCTGCGGCGTCCCCTTGCGGTCTATCAGCACCACCGTCGGGTGGCTGGAGACGTTGAGCGTCTGAAGAGCCTTGGCGTTTTTGGTGTCGTTGAAATTGAGGCGGATTACCTGCAACTTGCCGGCGTAGTCCTGCTCGAGCCCATCGACCACGGGCGCGCTTTGTGCGCACGGCACTCAGCCGTCGGTGTAGACGAAGACGAGTGCCGGCTCACCGCGTTTGATCGAGGTAACTTTGTTCAACTCGCTCACGGCTGGGCCGGATGACCCCTTGTTCGTACCGCAGGCGCTGATCAGGAGCGGCAGCAACAGCACGAAGCCGAGGATGCTCACCACGCGAATCGGATGTTTCAAACCCGTTCCTTTTCAGGAACCACCGTCTTCAATCGATTCATAACTTTGCCCCCAATCCACTCGAAGTGAAGCCGAACGCGGCATTCAAGCGGGCCATGGTTCCGGTGAAGACGACGATGCCCATGGCGATGAGTAGAAGCCCGGCGACCAGACCGATGAGGTCGTGGTGGCGCTGCAGGAACCGCACGGCCGGCGGCATCCGTGAGAGGGTGAGGCCGATACCGACGAACGGCACCGCCAGGCCCAGCGCGTAGACAAGGAGCAGGATGCCGCTTTGCACGACGGCACCCGAGGTGAGCGCCAACGTCAGGATGGTGCCCAGCGTCGGGCCGATGCAGGGAAGCCAGCCGGCAGAGATAGAGATGCCGGCCAGGAACGAACGCAGGTAGCCAGGCGTGGGGCCGGTACCCCAGTTGAGGCCGATGCCGCGATAGAGCGCCGGGATTTCAATAATCCGGCTCATATGCAGGCCCATGACGATAAGGGCGATACCGCCCAGCTTCTGCAGGAGCGGCTGTTGATCCCGCAGGGCGTAGCCCACCAAGCCAACCGAAAGACCAAGGGCAATGAAGAGCAGGCCAAAGCCGGCCATGAACACGAGTGCATGCATCACCGGGGCACGGCGGTCAACAGACCCCGCTGCCGCCATATTGCCGGCCAGGCTGCCGACGTAGACGGGCGCAAGCGGCAGCACGCACGGCGATATGCAGGATACGAGCCCCGCGAGGAACGCGACCAGGATGTTAACGCCGGCAAGCTCCATCGATTCTCCTTATCGCCCTATGGACAGGTGCAAGCCGGCCTGGCCCAACTTCGCGGTCAGACTCGCTTCGGACAGCGGGCCCAGCTGCTGAGCGCGCAGGATGCCGTCGCGATCGACGAACAGCGACGTCGGCAACCCAATGAGTCGATAGCTCTGCACCACGCTGCTGTCGCTGTCCAGCACAATCGGAAAGGTCGCGCCAAATTCCTGGGCAAAGCGGGCCACGTCGTCGCGGCTCTCGCTCACGTCGACCGCCAAAACGACCAGCCCGCGGTCGCCTTGCTGCTGGACCAGTTTAACAAGCTCGGGAAACTCTTTACGACAAGGTCCACACCAGGTGGCCCAGAAGTTGATGAGGACCGTCTTGCCGCGCAGGTCACTGAGGCGAACCGGCGTTCCGTCGAGCCCGGGCAGGGTAAAATCTGGCGCCAGAGCGCCGATCTTTGGCGCCGGTACGCTGGCGAGGGTTGAATGGTTCGCCGGCACGGCAAAGGCCACGTAGCCGCCGGCGCCGTCCGAGACCGCCTGGCCGGTCGCGTCCGAGGTGCGGCTTCGTCCCGGCAGTGGGGTTCCAGCGTTCAGCCACCAGATAGCAATAACCACCAGAACGAGTGTGGTGATGGCCAGCGCCACGCGGGGAAGCCGCCGTCTGGCACCCTGTGACTGCATTTGTGGCGTCTCGACATCCGGTGGTACAGCACGCATGACTACAAGAGCTTTCCCAGGGGAGCCATCGACCCGCAGCCCATCGGGGCTAAGAGCACGACGGCATTGGTCACCGCCAGGGTCACGAGCGCGGCCAGCGCCACCCCGCCCGCGGCCAGGGTTCGCCGATGGTGCCGGATAGACGCGACGCCCGGCGTCGCGTCTACGAGCAGCCGGGTAATCCGGGTTTCAATCGAGGTGTCCACGCCCGTGAGCGATTGAGCCATACCAACCGCGGGTGCCAGCGCCGCGTGCCGCCAAACTTTGGCCAGCGCACTCGCCAGTGCCAGCGGTCGGTCGGTGATATCATTGGCAAAATCGTCGCAGGCTGGCTCCTTGTCCTGTTGCAATTGCCGATAGGCTATCCGGCTGGTTGGCAAATACCAGAACGCGTCACGCAGCACGGTTGCGAGCCAGACCATCGCGCAGTCACGCTGGACGACATGGCCCAGCTCGTGCGCGAGGACGGCGCTGAGCTCCTGTTTGTCGAGCTGCGCCAGCATCCAGGTTGAAAGCAAGAGCGTCGGCCGGCGTGTACCGTACGTCAGCGCCAGCGGACGGTCGTGCACCACGATACGGACAGCGGGCTGGCTGATGCCGAGCGGACCCGCAAGCCGTGTTATCTCTGCAGCCAGCCAAGGTTGCGCTGCCTGTCCGCGGGCGGCGAAAGTCCGCTGCAACAGCACCAGACGCAGGACGCCCCCCGCGAGCCCGGCCACGGCCATGAGCCCCATAAAGAGGGCCAGCGCGATATTGACGCGGTAGTCCACCGGCAGCGGGCCAAGGAAGCACAGCGAGCCTGCCCCAAAGCGGAGCCCCGCGACGCTCAGCGCCAGGCTGACCATTGGCATGACGAGCAAAATGAATTCGAGGTCGCGCCGCCGCGACCAGCTTCGCACGCGGCGCAGGCTAGAAAGGAGCAGGACGCCGACCAAGACAACGCCTACGAGACTGCCGATACCGAGCAAGGGATGCATTTAGCCGGGCTCCTCGGTGGAACGTCGGCGGGCAATATCCGCCACGAACTCCTCCGCTCGCTTTGCGGCCAGCGGATTGCTCAACGCGCGGATACCGGCGGCGGTCGGGCCGGAGAAGGCGACAAACAGATCTTCGAGGATACGTCGCACGAAGCGCGAGACGAACTCGTCCTGCGTGAGCGTCGGAAAATACACGTAGGCTTGGCCGTCTTTGGCTGCTTTCAGGACGTTCTTTTTGGCCAGGCGGGTCATCGTATTCATCACCGAGGTGTATGCGAGATGCCGGCGGTCGTAGAGCGCCTCGAACACCTCGCGCACCGTCGTGCCCTCGCCGGCCGGCTTCAGCCAGATAACCTCCATCACGTCGGCTTCGAGGTCACCCAGAACCTTGCGGATGCCGGGCCGGGCTGACCGAAAGACGGTCAGTTTCAATTCATCGGACATGGGGCCCTCCCTTCACGGTCAGGGTGCGGCCTGATTCATGGCCACGCCTCAGCGGGCCAGACCACCTAGTCCAGTCGTACGACCACGCATGGTAGGATACTAGCGTGATACCGGCTGCCATCGAGTCCCCCATCTGCTTTAGTAAACGCGTACATAGTACCATCGTCAATAGTAGACTGATCGCTGCTACTCAACTCGGTGCGTTGGGGCCTCTCAACACCGATTGAAACAGTCTGGCAATTGCTGACAAGCCGAGCATATGCCACGTTCTGCCGTATTATGGCGGGTGACTAACAGAGCGTCCGCCATAGACGACCGCTCTACCGCTGACAGAAAGGGCAGAAGAACGATGGCATCGGACCCGGGATATTGGAATCATCTGCGCGCCGGGCGGCTGACGCGCCGCCGCGCGCTCATCGGCGCCGGTGGATTCTCGCTGGCGGCCGCTGGTATTACCGCTTGCAGCGGCTCCACGAACCACAAAGCCGTTAGCCTCTCAGGCACAGGCACCTCCGGGGCGAAGCAAAACGCGAGCCCGGCACTCGGGAGTAACCGTCTCCTGGCGCCGCCTGGGGATACTTCGGCCAGCGCTGTGCCAGGAGGCATCTACCAGGGATACGCCGAGCAGGACATCGAGGGAATGGACCCGCACGCCGCCGGGTCGGTCCAGACGATCACCGTCGCAAACTTCTCCTACCTGCGGCTGCTCAAGAAAAAGACCAACTTCAGCGGGATCTCTACAAATGAGCCGGTGGGCGATCTGGCGGAGAGCTGGGAGTTCAGCCCTGACGGGTTGCAGCTCACCATGAAGCTGCGGCAGGGGGTCATCTGGGACAGGCGTGCCCCCACCAACGGCAGAGCCGTCGACGCCCAGGACGTGAAGTTCAGCGTGGGCCGCTTTCTGGCAAAGTCGCCGTACGCCTCGAACTACTTTAACAGCAAAAGTAAGGCGGCGCCGATTACGTCGATCGAGTATCCAGACACCGCCACGCTGGTCATGAAGCTCGCCTTCCCATACGTGCCGCTCCTCGCCACGCTGTCTCGGGCGCTCAACATCTGGGTTATCCCGCACGAGGCGGATGGCGGTTTCGATCCCAAGACCGACGCCCGCGGCGCCGGTCCCTGGATCCTCGATAGCTATAGACCGTCGGTGGGGCTCGAATTCAAGCACAACCCCGATTACTACGTCAAAGGCCGGCCCTTTCTGGACGGTTGGAGCATGCCGATCGTGCCCGAGTATGCGACGCAGCTAGCACAGATCCGGGCGGCGAACATCTGGGGAATGGTGCCGAAGCAAGAGGACGTCCTGCAGCTCAAAAAGGATCTGCCGCAGATCTCGATGTACCAGGCCGATTACGGCACGGACTCTCCACTGCTATATTTCGGCTTTCAAGGGCCGTTCAAGGACTTGCGGCTTCGGCAGGCCGTCTCCTACATGGTCGACCGGCAACTGGTCGCCGACACGATTTCTGACTCGGCAAAGTTCGAGGCGGCGGGACTCCCCAAAGCAGTTCGTATCAACTCGCACATCGGCGCCGGTTGGCCCGAGTGGCTCGATCCATTCGGCAAGGACTTTGGGCCGAACGCCAAGTACTTCCAGGAGAACCTGGTCGAGGCCAAAAAGCTGGTTGCGGCCGCCGGCATCACGGGGAAGCCGTCGGTGAAGTTCTATTACCCGATGAACGGCTATAACGCTGTCTACCAGCAAACGGTGCAGATCGTCGCGCAGATGTTGAATCAGACGGGAATCTTTGACATCAAGCTGATGCCGGTCGACTATCAGACGGAGTACATCCCGAAGATCCACTTCGGCGGCGATCACGCCGGCGCCTGGGACGGCATCTCGTTGACGCCCGCCGCGCAGGGCGACGACGCCGGCCACCAGCTGCAGGTCCAGTTCCATTCCCAGGGAGCGGCGACCCGCCAGCCGCCGGGCGAAGACCCGAAGCTCGACCAGATGATCGACGCCCAACTGCGAGAGACGGACCCCAAGAAGCGGGCGCAGTTGATCCAGGATACCCAACGGTACCTGCCGGAAACGATGATCGCGACGCCGGTCTTCTACCAGGCGGCGGGCTACGGCCTGACCTGGCCGTGGGTGGGCAACGCGGGAACCGCACGCTCGTCGGTGACGGGTCCGGTGCCGGCGGCCGAGACGTACCCGTACCTGTGGTTTGACAAGGCGAATTACTCCAAGAACAAGCCCTAACTACCCGCGGATCGCAGCGCGCGTTCCACCGCCACCGAACGGATCGCAACTAAAGAGGGACAGCATGACTGAACAGGAAGAACGCATCGATCGCATAGTCCGCGAGTTCGACGATCAGGGCTGGCACCGTACCGGAACCGAGGTCGATCGGCGCTCTGCCGCATGGCTCGCCGAAAGGGTCCGGAAGTGCGGTGCAGTGGCCGAGCTAGAACCCTTCAGCTTGAGTCGCGTCGTGCCGCGATCCGCCTACGTCGAGGTCGAAGGCCGCCGCATCGAAGGGTTGCCGCTGTTCGACGGCGGCTTCACCCCGCCGGAGGGGGTCTCGGGAAGTTTTGGCCCGCTTGGCTCCTCTACCGAGATCGGATTGACGGAGGGACCGCCCAACGCTGCCGCGGCCGGGCCGCTGGGCGATGCCCGCCGGTCGGCGCAACACCAGGCGATCGTTTCTATCACCCGCGGCAGAAGCCCCGGGCTAGCGCCGAGCAACGCCCGGACCTTTACCGAGCCCTTCGGCCCGCCGGTGTTGCAGGTCAGCAGCGAGGAAGGCGGCTGGCTGACCGAGCGGGCAGCAATCGGCACACCGGCGCGCGTTGTTGCCCATGCCGAGCGAGAGGCGGCGGAGGCGTTCAACGTCGTGGCCTGCGTAGCGGGGGGACAGCCGGACATTGCGCCACTGGTCGTGATGACACCGCGCAGTGGTTGGTGGCAGTGCGCCAGCGAACGCGGCGGCGGCATGGCGTGCTGGTTGGAAAGTATGCGCTCTGTCGCCGCGGCCCCAGTGGAACGCGACGTTTTCTTCGTTGCCTCAAGCGGGCACGAGCTTGGCCACCTGGGCCTCGAGTCGTACATCAACCACCGGTCGACGCTGGCAGCCGGTGCGCTGGCCTGGTTCCACTTTGGCGCGAATATCGGCGCCTCTTACGGGCCAGGCGGCCGCCTGGCCACTTCCGACGATGAGCTGGAACGCCTGGCGCTGCGGGAACTCTCAGAACGTGAGGCAGGGAGCGTCACGACGGCGCCGCGCGGCTGGGTGCCAAACGGCGAAGCGCACAACATCCACATCCGCGGCGGCCGCTACGTCTCGATCGTCGGCGGCAACGCGCTGTTTCACCTCGAAAGCGACCGCTGGCCCGATGCGATAAATACGGGTGCGGTTGCGCGCTACGCAACCTCCTTCGCCCGCCTGATCACCGGCCTCGCCAGCGGCGCCATACGAATGGAAACAGCCGCATAGACTAGATAGACTAGCAAATTGCACTCTTTCGGCGCGGCGCCTTGCGCTCTTGCTGAGGATATTCTCAGGTACTTCCCCGCGCAGCCACCTATTCTATAACATAGGATGCCGTGGAGGCTGACATGAGCGACTCGTGGGCGCGACCGATCAAGCTGTTACTGCTGGCGATTCTGGTCACCGCGGGCATTTTTGGTTCTGCTTCCTTCGGCACGCGCCCTGTCGATGCCCAGGTCGGGCCCTGCCCGGTTGGTTTCGTCTTTACCAGCGGCGGTTGCGTGCCAGCATCCGTGATTGGTGGATGCCCGGTTGGTTTCGTCTTTACCAGCGGCGGTTGCGTGCCGGTATCCGCGATAGGTGGATGCCCCGTCGGCTTCGTCCTCACCTCCGCGGGCTGCCTGCCGGCACAGACGTTCAACACCTGCCCAGCCGGGTTCGTCTTGACGGCCAGCGGCTGCGTGGCGACCGCTGGATCGGTGTTCGTGGCTGGTACAACCAGCCTGCCGCCCGGCTGTGATGAGGTGGTTCTACCGACCAGCTTCGGGGCGGCTACGCCCGTCGCAACGCTCGTGGCGATGGTCCAGCCAAGCGCGATTGTGACCAGCGTCTGGCAATTTAGCAACTCATCGCACATACTCATCGCACTGTATTTTGGCACGGTTGGGGCGCCGACGGACGCGACCACGGCCGGGGCGTCACAGAGCATCTTTATCTGCGTTAGCGCCGGCGGAACGTTCGTGCCGCAGGGCGCTTCGACCACAAGCTGCGCCGATGGTTTCGTCCTCACCGCGGCCGGTTGTCTCCCCACAGCCAGCATCGGCGGGTGCCCGGCTGGCTTCGGGGCGACTGTCAGCGGTTGCCAGCCCCCCTCTCCGGCTCCTGCGCGCCGGGCTTTGGCTTTGCGCCGGCCTTTGGCGGTTGCGTACCGTTCTCCGGCACGGGTGCCTGCCTGCCGGGCTTTGTGGACATAGCGGCACTCGGCGGCTGCGTGCCGCTCTCGACCGTCGGCGGCTGTCCGGTCGGATTTTTCTTCAACCCCGTGACAGGGACTTGCTCGTTTAACGAGTAAGCTCTGCGCACCAGGTGCCATAAAAGCCGCAACGGGGGAGTGTGCGATGAACGCGCCCCCGTTGCGGCTTTTAGCGCCAACCAGACGGCTCGGCGTCCTTTATGTACTATGGCGGGGACGGCACTCGTTACGAGGCCTTTCTCACGGCTCTTGGGATAGGTGCCTTCGCGTGCGCCGCCATTACGTACGGAGACTTTACTCATGCATGTACAAGCCCCGCCGGACAGCCTCGATTCGCTCGACGAAGACACGAGAGAGAGTGTCAGGCAGGCGCTGTGGCTGGACGCGCTGCTCCCTGAGGATCTGCCGGGCGGCATCCAAGACCGGCTCGTCAGCCCCGAGAACAGCAACCGTGCTTTCGGCCGACGCATGCAACGTCGTATTCGTGAGATGCTCGCCGCCCCGGACTCCTTCACGCCCAGCTACAAGCAGCGGTACGAGACGCTGCTCCGCAACTGCGACACGCTTTCTGCGCACCAGGCGTACGCGATGAGCGTGTTATTGGGACAAGACAACGCCAAGGGCTACAGTCCAATCCCCGACGTGGCCGGCCTCCGTTTTCCCGATGCGCACCCCGAGGACCTGCAGGCGCAGGTGGGCTGGTACTTTTGCGTCGGCAGTTGTTCCGACCGTAAGGGCAAGGAGTACGGCGTAGAGGTCATGTTTTTCCGCTACGCGCTCCTGCCGCCGGCACTGGCGCGCCAGTTCAAGCTGAGCGATATCGAGAACCAGGTGGTCGAGCTGCACTTTGCCATCAGCGTGGCCGGCGGCCGGCACCACCGCATGAAGCCCATCGTCGTCGCGGGTACGACCGGGCTGATCGACTACACCACAAAGCCCGTATCGGCGCGGATGGGCAAAAACGTCATTCGCTCGCTTTCGGAAACCGACCTTTTCCCGCTCCGAGTCGAGGCGCGCGGGACGTGCCACGAGCCGGATGGCTCTGTCGAGGTCGGCGTCGAATTGACCTTATCGTCGGAGAAGCCGCCGCTGCTGCAAGGCGCAAACGGCTGCTCGCCGTGTTGCGGCGGCGTCGGCACGCTCTACTACTCGATTCCCGACCTGCTGTTGGACGCTACGTCAAGCACGCTTTCCATCAACGGAGACCAGGTAGAACTGGTAGACGGCAAGTTCTGGTTCGACCACCAGTGGGGCACCGGGATGATTCCGGCCGGCAGCCCTCGGCCCGCCGTTCTGCGCGCGGCCGGCAGCCTGGCGGAGCCGGGTGCGGGAGGCTGGGACTGGTTCATGGCCCACTTCAGCGAAGGGCGTGCGCTGACGTTTTACTCGTTGCACGCCAATGAGTTTCGTGACTTCTATTCACGCAGCGGTCCCACTGCTCCGGGCACGATGCGAGTACCGATCTCGGGCAAGTACATGGATCCATCAGGGACAGTCACTGAAGTCGCGGGCGTCATGGAAATCACGCGGTGGATACGGAGCGTTACGACACCCGACGCCGAGCAATACCCGGCGACGCGCACGTGGCACCCGGACCGCTGGGAATTTACGCTCGAAGACATCCCGGAGGATCTACGGCGTTTCAACATGGTACCGATCGTTTCGACCGGACAATCGGGCTTCTTCGCCTTCGGTGCACAGTACTCGGAAGGTGCGGTCTACCTCCAGGATGAGCAGGGGAACGACGTTGGTCGCGGCTTTGCCGAGTCGGTTCTCTACGCCGATGCCCGGAGAACTATCGTTACCCTGGCGGGCCTGCCCGATACCGAGACGATGATGAAGACCTTCGAACCGGAACGACCCTCGCGCCTGGCAAAGCTGTGGGCCACCGCCTACCGGGTGTGGCCTCCCAATGCGAAGAAGCTGAAGCAGACGCTGGCGCAGTGTCTCGCAAACGGCCTGCAGGCGCCGGCCCCGAAACCGCGGCGCTAACGGTCGCGCTCGATCAGCTCGTAGGTCAGCGTCACCTCGATCAGACCAATGCCGGCCAGCAGAGTCACCGCCAGCAGCCCGTCCAGAGCCAGCGCGGCCAGCCACGGCGCCCCGTGAAATATCAGGTCTCCGGTCTCGTCCAGCCAGCTTTCGATCGTCACCGGCACTGTGACGGCGCACAGAGTTAACCAGAACTTTGGCCGCACCAGGTAAAACGAGCGACGGAACGCCGCGACAACGCCCAGGTGCTCGATATTAATGAGGGGACCCGTCAGGGCAAGGAATGTATACACGATCATGCCCGGAATAACAAAGGCGAGGGCAGCGACCCCCGTAGCCACGGAGACGAGGAGGCTCGCCACAATCAACCGAACGTAGGGCAGCCTGCGCAGCAAGTCAGCGATGCTGCGCCTGGGATGTCCGTGCTGATATTCGCCGACGGCCTCGTCAAGGACGCCCGCATAAAACGTGGCGCTGAAGACCGACATACCGGCGCCGATCACGCCGGCGATGATGAGCACCGTCGCAACGCCCGGGAGATGACGGCCGTGATGCTCGGCCCACTGGTCTATACCGCTCGAAAGCAACGCAGGAACCAGGAAAACGGCGATCGCGATTCCGGCTACGCGCGCGAATCGCGCCCGGTACGTCGCCACGGCGCTGCGATAGAGGCCGGTGAGCCGAAGGGGATCCCGAGGGGAGTCCGGAGGCTGTACCGACGTATCAACCATGTCAGGACTCTAGTTCGAGCCGCGGCGTGACCGCAAGGTCACCGGCGGGCGCACGGTTTGAATATCAGCGCAGACTACCCGGCTGGTGGTACGTCCGCAGCCTGAGATTCCAGCCAACGCACTGCTTTGTATTCGTCGTCAAACATACGCGACCTGCTGGGCGTGCAGGCCAGACAGTTGCGCCACATCCGGTAAAGGTAGCCAACCCTCCGGCCGTCGACGACTACCCA
>DAINSK010000052.1:0-23811 GCA_036741355.1 Chloroflexota bacterium | reverse complement strand
CTAGTCGAGACGATCGTGCTCATGTCGCAGAACCACGTGGACCTGCCGGCGACAGCCGTGAGGCGGCTGAAGCGGCTGCGCGACCCTGTAAGCGTGCGCGTGTTCGTGACTCCCGACTCCGAGTACTGCCCACCAATGGCGACCGCCGCATTCGCCTTCGCGATCGAGAACAAGATGGTGAAGGGTGAGGTGATTGAAGTAGCGGAGTTCCCGCGCCTGGCAGAGCGCTACGCGATCAAACAGGTTCCGTTCACGGTCATCAACGACCGGACTACCTTCCCAGGGGTGGTGGATCTCGATGTGTTCGCCGCACAGATCGTGAAGGGTGCAACCAGCCGCGCGCTCACAGTAGAGATGCCGCACTCCACCGGCGCGACCCCCTTCGGTCCGCCGCAGGCGCCGGCCGAAAACATGCGGCCAAGCGGCCTCATCATCCCCGGGCGCTGAGCAAGCGCCATGCTTCTGCCCCAGCTCCCGCGGCCCCCTAACCCCCGACCCCTTCCACCCCAATTCTGGGGGGAAGGGGAGATTAAATACGAAACGATTTGCTTCTACCAACGATCGCCCGGGGTCGCCCCGCGCTGCAACCCAGTCTGAACCGTGCTTCCAATAATCGTCCCTTCCCGCACCGGGAAGGGAAAAGAGGGTGGTATGAAACTCGTCGCCCGATCTAGCGCGTATACGCGCGACTTTCATCTGTTGGCTGGTGCTAACCAGGCATGGCAAGGTTAGGAGCGCCCCCGCCTGCTCAGCGCGAGGCCTCCAAACACGGCCGCTACGATTAGCGCGAGGAAGAGGGCGCCGCCGGCCACACCAAGCAAGACGAACGGCAGCGTATCGTCGGACGATGACGATTTGTTTGCCGACTTCGTCGGGTTCGACGGTGGAGAAACCGATGGCTCGGAATTTGGTCCCACGCCGCCCTGACTCGGAGCTGGGGGCGCGGGAGCGCTGCCCTGATTGGTAGCCGGCGCCTGGGATGGGGCGGCGACAGGCCGCGAACCCGAGGCCGGTACGGCGTTCAGACCGACGCTCTTTCTCCAGGCGTTATAGATACCGTCGCGGTCGAGTCCGTATGCCTTCATAAGCGCGACGTCTTCGGCCTGTCCGGACTTGAACGCGGCCAGCAGTTGCGCCATCTTGTCGGGCCCGTAGGTTGTGACGAGAAAGTGCGTGATGCTCCAACTTTCGCCGTAAAAGAGGTCCGAGTTCGAGCCGCGGAAGCCGCCGGTCAGGTTGCGAAGCTGCACAACCGAGTCGCGGCGGATCGCATCCTGCACAGAGTTCTGGAACCCACCGGGATCGTTTTGCGAGTTTACGGCCAGCCCCTCGTCGAGCCACAACGGAAACGTGGGCGAGGTCTGCCCCGACGGCCCTTGCACCGCTCGGGCGTTGACGAGGTGCGTCAGCTCGTGGCGTACCGTGTCTTCGTTCTCCGCGCCGCTGAGGTCTCCAGCCACGAGCACGACGATGTCTGGCGGGTCGGCCTGGCCAAGGATCGAGGGATCGAACGATTTGGATTCGTGAGAAAACGCCGCGCCGGCTTCTGCCTGGTTGCCATAAGTAACGAGGTGGATCGGGAAGTCGAGCGGCGCGCCGTTGAGGGCGCTGGCTTTGTCGAGCGCCCCGCGACCGACGGCCAGAATGCGCTGTGCATTGGCGTCGCTCCCGGTGTAGTAGTACAGCGTCAGGTTGCCGTTCGACGCCTTTTTGAACTTGAAACGGGTGTCGTCGTAGCTCCAATCGACCGGGTCGGTCTTCGTCTGGTTTCCCGACGCATCCTGCAGCGCCCAGTAGTAGCGAATAGTCTTGGTCGGCGGAACGTAGAGCGGATTCCCGGCCGTACGCAGGTGATAGACCGCGTGCACGGTCTTGCCGGTGTCAAACTCGGCGCGAGCGCTGACGCCAACGTTGCTCGGCAGTAACTGGTAGTGCAGCGTTGCGTCGTTAATGTCGCCCGCACTGGACGTGGCGTCGATGCTGAACTGCACTTCGGTCGGGAACTTGTTATCGACGCTCGGCGTCCCGTCAACCGTGAGTGCGTTGTCGGCGCGAATAGGCCCCGGGGCCGAGCCCAGCGCAATCGAGCAGGCGGCGACGAGCGCGAATAGCACCGGCATCATTGGGAACCGCGAATTACTCACGCCAGTTGCCTCCCCCTCAACCGCCCTGCACCTGCCCTATCAAGCCGCTGCACCGCCGCTGTTGCCGATGTCCCACTGCAGGTACGCTCGCATAAGCGGATCGAGATCGCCCTCGAGTACTGCCGCCGGGTCCGCCGTCTCATATCCGGTTCGGTGGTCCTTCACCAGCTTATACGGGTGGAGGACGTAGCTACGAATCTGATTACCCCAACCCGCGGCGACATGCTCGCCTTTCAGCCGCGCCCGCTCGTCGGCCTGACGCTCCAATTCCTGCTCCATGAGCCAGGATCGGAGCACCTTCATCGCCGAGTCACGGTTGCGGTGCTGCGATCGCTCGTTCTGGCAGGTGACGACCTTGCCGGTCGGCAGATGCGTAATCCGGATCGCGGTCGCATTCTTCTGGACGTTTTGACCACCGTGTCCGCTGGCGTTGAAGACGTCGACGCGCAGGTCGTCGGGGTTGATGTCGATCTCGGCGGTCGCCTCTTCGACCACCGGCATGACCTCGACCAGCGCGAACGACGTGTGACGCGCGTGCGCCGAGTCGAACGGCGACAGCCGCACCAGGCGATGCACGCCGCGTTCCGACCGCAGGTAGCCGTACGTGTGCCGCCCGGTGATTTCGAGCGTCGCACTTTTGATGCCGGCCTCCTCACCGGGAGTAACGCTCAATACCTCTACCGCGAAGCGGCGCCGCTCTGCCCAGCGGAGAAACATCCGCATTAGCATCTCCGCCCAGTCCTGAGATTCGGTGCCGCCGGCGCCCGCATGCACGGCCAGAATGGCCGCGTTGTTGTCGTACTCGCCGGCCAACATCAGTTCGAACTCGAGCTCTTCTACCTCGCGCTTCGAGGCGTCGGCGTCCGCGGCAAGGTCGGCGACGATGCTTTCGTCGCCTTCGGCCAGCGAGAGCTCGATAAGTTCCAACAGGTCTGCGACGCGCCGTCGAACCAGTGTCCACGGCTCGATTGAGCCGCGAAGGTCGGAGAGCCTGCGCATTACCTGTTGCGCGGACTGAGCGTCTTGCCAGAAATCAGGCTGTGCCGTCTCCGTTTCGAGCGCGGCGGCCTGCTTTTCTCGTGTCGCAATGTCAAAGTCGCACCATGATTGTATCGATACGGCTTAGAAGCTCCTGAAGCTCTTCTTTTAGCTCTTCCACGGTTGTCCTTCCTTACGATCGACAATCGTTCGTCCGGCGGCGGCCTGGTCGGCCAGTCGTGTCGGCTCCGGCAGCCGAAATCCGCGGGTCAATCGCAGCACCCACTCGGTTGCCTGTTTCAGGCCGATGTGATCGCCGACGGAAACGAATATCGGCCTCATGCCTTTGCGCGTGCGCACGACCTGTCCGATGAGCTGTTCGCCGTCGTACAACGGGCTGACGGCGTCGGTCTCGTCGGCGGGCTCATCGAAGCTGCCGACAAGGCGGGATTTAGCGCAGCCAATGGTCGGAACACCGAGCAACATGCCGAGGTGGGATGCCAGGCCAAATCGCCGCGGATGCGCCACGCCGTGGCCATCGACGACCACCAGGTCCGGCGTCGATTCCAGCCGCTCGAACGCCGGAGCAAGCAACGGGATCTCGCGGAACGACAGCAGACCGGGAACGTAAGGGAACGCAGGCCGTCCCTCCACCACTGACTGCTCGATCGGCTCTAGAGACGGGTACTCGATCACCACCACGGCCGCTCGCCCGGGCCGCTCCTTGTTACCGACCGATATGTCGGTGCCGGCGACGAAGCGCACGTCTTCGGGTGCAGGCCCGCCTTCGGCTGAAACCCGCCACCGTAGGCGTTCCTGGATGCCGCGTGCGTCGGCGGGGGAAACATCCCAGCTATGCGTCGGGTTGAGTTTCACACGTCAAGTATAGCGGAGGGAGGAGGCTTCGGCGGCGAGGACCGTATTGACGAGCAGCATCGTCACCGTCATCGGGCCCACGCCGCCCGGTACGGGCGTGATTGCCCGAGCAACGCGCGATACGCTTTCAAAGTCGACGTCGCCGACCAACCGGTAGCCGCTCTTCCGGCTCGCGTCTGAGACGCGGTTGACGCCAACGTCCACGACGACCGCGCCCGGACGCACCATGTCCGCGGTGATCATGTTCGCCCGCCCCGTTGCGACGACGAGGATATCGCCCAGTCGGGTGACCGCGCCAAGGTCCGGCGTTCCCGTGTGGCAGACCGTGATCGTGGCGTTTGCGCCGGTCTGCTTTTGCAGAAGGATGGCAGCAAGCGGCTTGCCGACCAGGTTCGACCGCCCGCAGATCACGACATGGCGTCCATCGGGGCCATGCCCGCTGCGAACGAGCAGTTCTCGAACTCCCGCCGGCGTACAGGGCAGCAGACGACCATCTCCTCGCAGCAGCCTGCCGAGATTTATCGGGTGCAGACCATCGACGTCTTTGCGCGGGTCAACGGCAGCCGTGATCGCTCGCTCGTCGATCCCGTCGGGCAACGGCAGCTGGACTATGATGCCGTGAAAACGATCGTCGGCGTTGAGCTGGTTGACGAGATTCAATAGGTCGGCCTGGCTAATGTCGGGGTCAGGCCTCACGGATTCTGACAAAATTTCGAGCTCAGCGGCGGCACGGGTTTTCCCGCGGACGTACGAGACTGACGCGGCGTTGTCACCCACCAGGACGACGGCGAGGCCGGGTGTGACTCCGGCACGTCGCAACACCGCTATGCGCGATGCGAGCTCCGCCCGAAACTGCGCGGCGACCTCGTGTCCGTTAATCACCTCGGCGGTCATGCACCTCTCCACCGCACGGCGTCGGTCAACTATAGCATCAGCGCCCGTAATCGCCCCTCGATCGGGGACATGCGGTGCCCGGAGACGGACGTACGCCGTTGACAGAGTTGGCCGCAAACCATACGATCTTTGCAGTGACCGCCACACGGCGGTTAGGTTAAAAACTGAATATCCGTAACGCTCTTATCCAGAGTGGTTGAGGGACCGGCCCTGCGAAGCCCGGCAACCGAGCCCGCCAGACGGCGGGAAGCGGTGCCAATTCCGACTCCGCGCCCGACGCGGAGGAAGATGAGAGTTACCTGCCAGCTGGAGGCTGCTCGTCCCACGAGTGCCTCCTTTTTTGTGGCTAACTGTCTCTCAGCCGCTCTTGATTCGTGCGTTTGGCGTCTCATGAAGGGACTCAAGAAGTTCAATGGAAACCGTGGCATGGGCCGGCGACCACATTCGCCTGCTCGACCAGACCTTGCTTCCTCTTGAAGAGGTGTACCTCGAGCTGCGCGACTACCGCGCCGTAGCCTCGGCTATTCGCGACATGCGTGTGCGCGGGGCACCGGCCATCGGCGTCACCGCCGCCTTCGGCATCGCGCTGGCAGCGCTGGAGCTAAAGGGTGGGAGTCGCGATCAGTTCCTGATCGGCATCAATCACGCATGCAAGGTTTTGGCCGCAACGCGGCCGACAGCAGTCAACCTGTTCTGGGCGATCGGCCGAATGCGGGCGATCGCCGAGTCCGCAGCCGGTGTCGACGACGCGGTTTCGACCCTCATCGCCGAGGCCCAGATTATTTGCGAAGAGGATGTCGCGGCGTGCCGTCAAATGGGCCGCATCGGCGCTGAACTGCTGCCCGACGACGTGGCGGTGCTGACGCACTGTAACGCCGGAGCGTTGGCAACGGCCGGCTACGGAACCGCACTGGGCGTCGTACGCGCCGCACACGAGGCGGGTAAGAGGGTGCGTGTCTTTGCCGACGAGACTCGGCCGCTTTTGCAAGGTGCGCGGCTCACGGCGTGGGAGCTACAGCGCGATGGAATCCCAACAACGCTGATTGCCGATACGGTGGCTGGCTACCTCATGAGTCGCGGTGAAATTGACTGTGCGATTGTCGGGGCCGACCGAATCGCAGCCAACGGCGACGTGGTGAACAAGATCGGCACCTACCAGGTGGCAATCCTTGCCAAAGAGCACGGCCTGCCGTTCTATGTTGCCGCGCCGTGGAGCACGGTGGACATGGCCACGCCGGAAGGCCGCTGCATCAAGATCGAAGAGCGCGGAGAAGATGAGGTGACCTCGTTTGGCGGCCGGCGCACCGCCCCAAACGGCATAACCGTTCGCAACCCGGCATTTGACGTGACACCCAACCGGTATATAACCGCGATCATCACCGAACGCGGTGTGGCACGGGCTCCGTTCCGCGAAAGCCTCGCGGTACTCTCTGAATCCGGAGAAATCAATGGCTGAGGCCACGGTCGCGGTCATCGGCGGCAGCGGGTTTTACAAGATAGAAGGCCTGACAGGCGTCCACCAGGTCAACCTCGATACGCCCTTCGGCAAGACCAGCGACGCCATCACGATCGGGACGCTGGAGGGCGCACAAGTCGCATTCCTGCCCCGCCATGGCGCCGGCCATCGGCTGCTTCCCAGCGAGGTGCCGTCGCGCGCCAACATCTGGGCGCTCAAAACGCTCGGCGTGGAGCACATCATTTCGATCAGCGCCTGTGGCAGCTTGCAAGAGCAGATCGCACCCCTCGATATCGTCATCCCGGACCAACTGATCGACCACACGAAGGGGCGTCCGAGCACGTTTTTTGGAGACGGAATCGTCGCACATATCGGTTTCGCCGATCCTTTTTGCCCCGATCTATCACGCGTGCTCGGTGACTGCGCCGAAGGGGCCGGCCCTCGCGTGCATCGAGGCGGCACGCTGGTAGTCATGGAGGGACCCGCCTTTTCCACCCGCGCCGAATCTGAGCTGTACCGGACGTGGGGGGCCAGCCTGATCGGCATGACGGCGCTGCCTGAGGCGAAGCTGGCCCGCGAAGCCGAGATCTGTTACGCGGCGGTCGCCTGCGCAACTGACTACGATTGTTGGCATGAAACCGAAGCCGACGTGACCGCCGACCTGATCCTGGCCAACCTGTTGAAGAACGTGGAGGTCTCAAAGCGCATCGTGCGTGACGCCGTAACCAGGTTGACGGCCGATCGGACCTGTCCGTGCGCCAACGCCCTGCAGACGGCGATCATCACTCAGCCTGGCCGTGTGCCGCGACAGGTCAAGCGCGATCTAGCGCCGATTATCGGGCGCTATCTTCGAATGACGGTTTCTGCTACGTGAGGGTGCCACGGACTATTCCATCCAGTTTGAAAAGAGGGGTTCTGGTTTGAGCATCCTGGTGGTTGGCAGCGCAGCCTTCGACGACATCGAAACGCCGTTTGGCCGTGCCGAGCATATCCTTGGCGGCTCCACAATTTACTTTGCGGCCGCAGCCAGTCTGTTCGCGCCGGTAAACGTAGTCTCCGTGGTCGGCACCGACATGCCGCTTGACGCCTACGACTTTCTCAAGGCGCGAGGTGTAGACATGCGCGGCCTGCAGGTAGAGGACGGCAAGACGTTCCACTGGTCAGGGCGCTACGACTACGACCTCAACCAGACGGAGACGCTAGTCACCGACCTGAACGTCTACGCCGATTTTCGGCCATCGCTTCCGGATGGATACGCCGATAGCCCTTTTGTCTTCCTGGCCAATATTCAACCGGATTTGCAGCGTTCAGTGCTCGAACAGGCGCGCTCGCCCCGATTGACGATGATGGACTCGATGAATCTGTGGATTGAGACGCAGAGGGACGCAGTCGAAGCGATAATGCGAATGGTAGACATGGTCAGCATCAACGAAACGGAGGCCCGCCTGCTCATGCGGACCAGCAGCGTGCTGGCTGCTGCAAAGAGAATCCTGACGCTCGGACCCAAGGCCGTGCTCGTCAAACGCGGAGAATATGGCGCCGTCCTATTTACTGAAGACGACTACTTTGCGGCACCCGGGTATCCACTCGAGGAGGTTTACGATCCGACCGGGGCCGGCGATAGCTTTGCTGGTGGTTTTATGGGATATCTCGCGCAGGCGCCGGAAATCAACGGTGCCACGCTCAGGCAAGCCGTCATTCACGGCAGTGCCGTCGCCAGTTTCACCGTGCAGGCGTTTGGCGTCGAGCGATTGAAGACGTTAACGCGGTCAGAGGTCGAAGACCGCTGCCGGGAGTTCCAGCGATTCACCAGTTTTGGAGAGGTCTAGCGTGGTCAAGGGAGCGCGACTGTCCCTTGCGGGTCATGCCCACCGTCACCGGTACCAGGTGGACGGGCTATTTGAGCCCGGGCGCATCCGCGCGCTGCTCGAAACCCGGCGCCTCTACTCCGCCTATGCTCTCGGCCAGCTGGGTTCTGATCTCTTTCCCCTGGTGGACGTCTGGCGTTCAGCGGAGGAAACCGGAGGGGAGGGCGCACTGGCGCTCTACTCGCGGGGAGGCCTGGGCGACGCCATGTTCACGCTGGGTGATCCCGAGTCGCTCGACGCGATTCTCTCGCTCCATCCGGGACCGAGGCAGAATTATGCAAGCTGCGAGCCCCGACACCTCGACACGATGCGACGCTACTTTCGGTTCTCGTTAGAGCGGCCGATGCTTCGCATGGGTGTGAGCCTCCGGACGTTCCGCCGTCCCGCTGAACCGAGCGGGCACTTGTATATTCGTCGCCTGCTCGCGACCGACGTGCGGCTGCTGAACCGGCTCTATAACAGCGAAGGCTCCCCGACCTACTACAGCGGCCAGGTCATCGAAACAGGGTGCTACTTCGGCGTGTACGAGGACGGCCGGCTTGTCTCCGTAGCCGGCACCCACGTCGTGACCCCCGAAGAGGGCATCGCCGTGGTCGGCAACGTGTTCACCCATCCGAACTGGCGGAGCCGCGGTCTCGCCCAGATCGCCACCGGAGCGACGACTAGTTTTCTGCTGCAGCGCTGTCGCGACGTCGTTTTGACAGTCGATCCTGGCAATGCACCGGCGGTGCGCGCGTACGAGCGGCTGGGCTACAGCACCGACTGCCGGTTGATCGAAGCGGCCGTGACCCGCCGAGAACTGATCGGGGCCGGCAGCTATGTCAGGCGGTTGGCCGCCCGAATCCGCGGCCGCCAGGAAGGGACAGAGATCGTGATTCGGTGAGGGTGCTTTTGCCCTCATTTCGACCCCGTCGGAGAACGATTCAACAGTACGGTTCAAAAAGGAGCAAGGAACTTGACCACAGGGACCATGACGCCTCAGACTCGCGGCGATGTCCGGGATCGGGCGCTCGCCAACGAAGGCATTCGCCGCATCGAGTGGGCCGCGCGCGAGATGCCCGTCATCGCCCTCATCCGCGAACGTTTTCGCAAGGAGCAGCCACTCACCGGTGTGCGGGTCGGCGCCTGCCTGCATATCACGACCGAGACAGCAAACCTCTTGATCGCGCTCAAAGAGGGGGGAGCCGAGGTCACCGCCTGCGCCAGCAACCCGCTTTCGACCCAGGACGACGTCGCCGCGGCGCTTAACGTCGAGTACGGCATCACGACGTTCGCGATCAAGGGCGAGGACCACGAAACCTACTACCGGCACATCAACGCGGTGCTGGACGCGCGGCCGCAGCTAACGATGGACGATGGCTGCGACCTCGTCGCGACGATCCACAAGGAGCGAACCGACCTCATTCCGGGAATAATCGGCGGTACCGAAGAGACCACGACCGGCGTCGTGCGGCTGCACGGCATGGACAAGGACGGCGCGCTCAAGTTCCCAATCGTGGCTGTCAACGACGCCGACACCAAGCACATGTTTGACAACCGCTACGGCACGGGTCAGAGCACGCTGGACGGCGTCATCCGCGCCACCAACATCCTGCTCGCCGGTAAGAACGTGGTGATCGCCGGGTATGGCTGGTGCGGTCGCGGCGTCGCGAGCCGCGCACGCGGCATGGGTGCACAGGTCATCGTTACCGAAGTCGACGCCATTCGCGCCCTCGAGGCCGTGATGGACGGCTTCCGCGTGATGTCCATGATGGAGGCTTCGGCGGTCGGCGATATCTTCATTACGTTGACCGGCGACATCAACGTCCTGGACCGGCCGCACCTGGAAGCGATGAAAGACGGCGCCATCCTGTGCAACTCGGGCCACTTTAACGACGAAATCAACATCGGCGCCCTCGAGTCGATCAGCGAGGGTCAGCGACCCGTGCGAGAGTTCGTTCAAGAGTACAGGCTGGGCAACGGTCGTAAGCTCTTCTTGCTTGGCGAGGGCCGGCTGATCAACCTGACGGCGGCCGAAGGCCACCCGGCGAGCGTCATGGACATGAGCTTCGCCAACCAGGCGCTTTCCGCCGAGCACATCGTCATCAACGCCGGCAAGCTCAAGCCGGGCGTTTACGGTGTGCCGCGGGAGATCGACGAGGAGATTGCCCGGCTGAAGCTGAACGCGATGGGGATCGGCATCGACACGCTGACCGAGGAACAACGTCATTACCTGGCCTCATGGGAGTCAGGCACTTAGGAGCATATTGCTGCACTCCAAGCCGTCAATAGAAATCAGCGCCTGATATGGCGCCGCAACAACAGGAGGACAATCTTAGTGGGCACAACGTTCAGCAACTCGCGATCGCTATTCCTGACGTCGGAATCGGTGACTGAAGGTCATCCCGACAAGATGTGCGACCAGATCTCGGATGCTGTTCTGGACGCAATCCTCTCAGCCGATCCCAAGGCGCACGTTGCCTGCGAGACCGCCTGCACCACCGGCCTGGTGGTGGTCATGGGAGAGGTCACCACCGACGCCTGGGTAGACGTGCAGCGCATTGTGCGCGACACGGTGACGCGGATCGGCTACACGAGCGACGAGTACGGCTTCAACGCCGATACGTGCGGCGTGCTGGTCGCCCTGCACAGCCAGTCACCCGATATCGCGGGTGGTGTGCAGGAGTCGCTCGAGGCCCGACAGCACGTTGGTGAAGTTGACGAGCTCGACCTCCAGGGCGCAGGCGACCAGGGCATGATGATCGGCTTCGCCTGCGACGAGACCCCCGAGCTGATGCCGCTCACCATCGCCTTAGCGCACAGGTTGACCCGCCGGCTCACGGAGCTGCGCAAAAACGGCACCCTGCCGTATCTGCGACCGGACGGCAAGTCACAGGTGACGATCGAATACGCCTACGGCAAGCCGCAACGCGTAGACGCGGTCGTGATCTCGAGCCAGCACGACCCGTCTGTGAGTCAGGAAAAGATCGAGAAGGACGTAATCGCGAAGGTAATCCGTCCGGTGATCGAGGAATTCAATTCGTCGTTGCTCGATTCAGACACAAAATATTACGTCAACCCGTCGGGGCGCTTCGCGATCGGCGGGCCGATGGGCGACGCGGGGCTGACGGGTCGCAAGATCATTGTCGATACGTATGGCGGCATCGCGCGGCACGGCGGCGGAGCGTTCTCCGGCAAAGACCCGTCCAAAGTCGACCGTTCGGCGGCATACGCGGCACGACACGTGGCGAAGAACGTCGTCGCGGCCGGTTTAGCCGACCGCTGCGAAGTGCAGGTTTCGTACGCCATCGGCAAGGCTGAGCCCACGTCGCTGGCGATCGAGACGTTCGGCACCGCAAACATTGACGAAGATCGCATTCTGGAGTTGATCAAGGACACCTTCGACCTGCGGCCGGCGGCGATTATCGCCGACCTTGACCTGCTGAGGCCCATTTACCAGGCAACCGCATCCTACGGACACTTCGGACGCACGGACATCGACCTGCCATGGGAGCGGACCGACAAGGTCAACGAGTTGAAATCCAAGGCCGGCGCCGCGCTTGCCACGGCAAAGGCATAGGCCCCGGCCTTCAATACGCAAAAGAGGCCGCGCCAAGCGCGGCCTCTTTTCTGTGGCTTTCGGGCTGTACCGCCGAGACTAGCCCTCGTTCTTGCGCGACCGCAGCGCCAGCGATCCACCAACCAGAGCCAAGGCGCCGAAGCCGATCACGATCGGCAGCATCGGAATGCTGTCGTTGTGGCCCGCGAGACCACCGGTACCGGTATTCGGGAGCGCCGGCTTGGCTGCCGGAGCCGCGGGGGCAACTGGCCGCTGGGCAGCCGGGGCCACAGCCGTTGCAGTGCGTGCTGCAGCTGCAGGCGCCGCCGGTGGGGCCGGTGGTGCGGGCGGTGCGGACGGAGTGGCAGACCGTGCCGGTGGCGGGGGCGGCGGAGGCGGCGGCGGTGGTGGTGGCGCGCCCGCCGTTGCCGTAGCAGTGCCGGTCTGCGCGTTCACGGCGCCACCGTGACCCATGCTGAAGGCAAGACCACCGACCAACACCGCGCTGGCCGCGAACACCAGTGCGCCACGTCCTGGCCGGAACCGCCGGATCGTTACTTTGGTCACTAGAACCCTCCTGCGTTTTCTCGAACTAATGCACCCGAAAACCACGAGCGCTTTTACTCGTATACCAGACAGTATGGAGCGGCGTCAAGAAAAACAGCACACTTGGGACCGCATCCATACAATCAATCAACTGACCATAAATAGCTTGTCACACCAAGTATTTAATATGCAAGCTACTTCGGCCCCTCGGCGAAGCGGCGCAACGCAGTGAGCTGTGGTTCCGAGAGCGCAATCTCGGCACGCAGCTCACGAACCGTGTTGTACGCATCGGGCAGCTCGTACCCCATGCGCAGCAGCGTCGCAATCGCAACGGTGGCGCTACGGCCGAGCCCAACGCGGCAATGCACGAAGACGCGTTCGTCGCGCTGCATTCGATCCAGAACCCAGGCAGTCGCAATATCGAGTTGCTCAGGAGAAGGCGCACCGAAATCTCCAACCGGGAGCTTCAAATACGTCAAAGACGACGCAGCATACTCTGAGGACCGATCCTCTGATTCCGCTTGTAAATCGAGAACGGCGCCGATTCCCAGTCTTTGCAAACCGCGGGGATAGAGAACCATCACTTCCCCGCCCACGGCGAGTGACGGGGTCAGCCAGAAGATATTGTCCGGTGGGTATCCGCCCAGCCAGCGGGGAAGAATTCGCCTGACGCGGTCCATAGGATCAACTGTACAACGCTGCCACCGGCGCGACTCGGCCGGAACAGGGGTGCGCCTCATGGCTTACGGAGCGCGCTGCCGAGCGCCAGCGCCTTCCGGGCCCGCCCGTGCGTGGGACGCGCAATCCGCTGCCGCACACCCCCAGAACCGCATCGTTCTTGCTTGTCCCGAGCGGCGATTGCTACGATCGGCTCTGCGCCGGCCGCCGGCAAGAGCGCAGAAGGTAGATCCAATGGCTGCGTCGGTTACGGTACGCGTGCCCGCTTCGAGCGCAAACCTCGGTCCCGGGTTCGACTCGCTGGGAATCGCGCTCGACCTCACCGGAGACGTACGTTTATCGCTTCTCGACGCGCCTGCCCCGATTCCGGCGGACCGCGGCCAAAGCATGGCGCTCGCCGCCGCGAGGGCGGTCTACATGCACGCCGGCAAACCGGCTCCCGTCGGACTGCAGGCGGAACTGCGGAGCGACATCCCCGCCGGGCGCGGACTAGGAGCGAGCGCTGTTTTGCGCGTTGGCGCGGTCATGGCCGCTAACCGCTTGCTCGGCGATCGGTTCTCGATGGACGAGGCCCTGGTGATCGCCTCCGAATTGGAGGGGCACGCGGATAACGCCGCCCCGGCGATGTTCGGTGGTTTCCAGGTCGTTGTATTTGACGAAGGCATGCTGACCCGGGTTTCCGTGCCGCTTCCGCCCGAATTACGGGCGGTGCTACTGATTCCAGACCTGGATATGCCAACCAACGAGAGCCGCCGGCTGCTTCCCGGAGAGCTGACACGCCAGGCGGCGGTGCACAATATCGGTCGAGCGGCATTGCTGGTGGCGGCGCTGGCTACCGGCCGTCTGGATGCGCTGCGGGTGGCAACCCAGGACATCCTGCATCAGCCCGCCCGCGCACAGCTCTATCCGGCGCTCTACGACGTTATCAGAGCGGCGATGGATGCAGGTGCGCTGTGCGCGTACCTCTCCGGAGGCGGTTCATCGGTGTTGGCTCTCACCACTGACAATCCCGAAGGTATCGGCGGCGCAATGCTCGCGGCGTCTAAACGGAGAGGCACAACCGGCAGCTACATCGTGACGCTGCCGAGAAGCTGCGGGGCCGAAGTCGTCGAGGACACCTCAAGACCATGACGCAAGCTTCTCGCGTCATCGTGCAGAAGTACGGCGGCAGTTCCGTGGCGAACGTCGACCGCATACGACACGTTGCGGAACGTGTGGCTCGCCGCCGCCGCGAGGGCAATCGCATGGTGGTCGTCGTCTCCGCGATGGGTGATACGACCGACGACCTGATCTCGCTCGCGCGTCAAGTCACGGTGCACCCGCGCGCCCGCGAGATGGACGTCCTGCTTTCCACCGGGGAGATGGTGAGCAGCTCACTGCTGACGATGGCTCTCCATGAGCTGAACGAGGACGCGGTGAGCCTCACAGGACTGCAGGCAGGTATCCAGACCGATTCGGTTTACAGCAAGGCCCGCATCATGAACATCGATTCGCAGCGTCTTCGCGATGAGCTCGACCGCGGCCGCACCGTCGTGGTGGCGGGCTTCCAGGGCGTAACCACCGACCTTGACGTCACAACGCTCGGCCGCGGCGGATCGGACCCGTCGGCCGTTGCGCTGGCAATCGCGCTCAAGGCCGAGCAGTGCGAGCGCTACACCGACGTTGACGGTGTCTATACTACGGATCCGCGCATAGAGCCGAATGCGCGCAAGCTGCGGGACATCGGTTATGAAGAGATGCTCGAGCTAGCCAGCCACGGCGCCAAGATTATGCATCCCCGCGCCGTAGAGCTCGCGCAACTATACGGCCTGCCGATCCTCGTCGCTTCGAGTTTTAGCGACGAACCCGGCACGTTGATCCATGGAGGACCCGCAATGGAACCAATCAACAAGGTCCGTGGCATCGCCCACGACTTCGACGTCGCCAAAATTACGGTGCGCGGCGTGCCGGATCAGCCTGGAATTGCCGCAGCGATGTTCGGCCCACTGGCGGACTCTCACATCTCTATCGATACAATCGTCCAGAATTCCAGTCTCGAAAACCTGACCGACATGACGTTTACCGTAGCGAAAGGCGACCTGTCGCACGCGCTGGAGATCGCCGAGCCGCTGGCTGCGGCGATCGGAGCGACCGGTATCGCGGCCGACAGCCAGCTTGGGAAAGTCAGCATCGTTGGCACGGGGATGCAGAACACTCCTGGCTACGCCGCGCGAATGTTCAGGACGCTGGCGGACTCGCGGATCAATATTGAACTAATCACGACGAGCGAGATCCGCATCACCTGTATCATCGCCGAGTCTGACGTCCTGCCGGCAGTACGTGCCCTGCATCGCGCCTTTGAGTTGGAAAGTCCGGAATGAGCCTTAACGGCCGCTCACGAGCGCCAGCCAATCCCGCGGAGTCACAGATCGCAACCCGGAATACCCGCAGTTGATTGCAAGCAGTTTAGCGAATAGCTCCGGACGGCGCTGCAGGCCGGCCATCGCGCGCTGTGCCATTGCCTGTGAGCTGCACATTGACAGTGCGACCCACGTAAGCCGGTTCCCTGTGGCCGTGATCCGCCGATGCTCCGATGCGTACGTTGAGAGATCCGGATCGGCGGCGCCGGTTCTCAGCGCGGTATGAATAACCGTGGCTGCCGCACGCGCCTGTTGCAGCGCCGAAGCCATCCCTTCCCCGGTGATCGGGTCGAGAAACCCCGCCGCATCGCCAACCAGCAGCACGCCGGAGCCGGCCACGCACCCGGCACGCGCCGCGAACGGTCCGACCGCCCGAACTCCCGGAATCAGTTCCGCGCGCTGGAACAGCCCACTTAGGCACGGTACAGCACGAACCACCCGCTCGTAACCGCCGGACAGGTCACCGGAGAAGTAGCGCATGAGCCCCCGACCGCCCAGCAGCGCGACGAGTACCTCTCCGCGTCCTACCGGCGTCACATATACTTCCAGACCGCGTGCAATGACCACGTGCACGTCGGAACCGATTGTCCGGACATCGGCGCATTTGAAATGTCCCAAGGCGGCGTAGCGACGGGTCCCGCGCCGCGCAACGTCCCAGCCCATCGACCGTCGAACAGTAGATCGTATTCCGTCCGCACCGACGACAACGCTAGCGCGGACTTCTCGGAGACCGTCGGTTACGCCGACGACCGCTCCATTGCGGCGAACGAGGCCGGCGACCCGAAAGTTTTCACACACCTTGACTGAACCAGACTCTCGCGCGAAATCGAGCAGTAGCTGATCTAGCGCCAGCCGGCGAATTCCCAATCCCACGCTCGAGTGACCAGAAAGCGACGGAAATCCAGCTCTGACCGTCTGCCCGTTTTCGAGCGTGTAGCGGACGCCGGTTAGCTCGGTGGCGCCGGAAGCACGGACGCGGTCCAGGACACCGAGATCTGAAAGCAGGTCGACGCCATGCGGCATCAACCCCTCGCCGCACGGTTTGTCGCGGGGAAAACGCGCCCGGTCCAGGATGACCACGTTGTGTCCGCGACGGGCGAGGAAAGCCGCCGTGGCGGATCCCGCAACGCTGCCTCCAACGACGACCACGTCTACATTCACAGCCGAACTACATGACATCATTGCGGACGACGACAGTTTCGATTCGATTACGGTCCAATAGGCGTATCTTGGCGCGAGCGCAACGGCAACTCGAGCGTCGCGGCGCCCGCCACGGTGCGTTCGCCACGGTAGTTCTGCACCCAGACTTCCAGATCGACCACCCCCCGGCCGTTTTCGATAACTGCTCGGGTCACAACCCCGTGGCAGGTGATTGGTTGTCGCGGCATATCGGGCCGGCGGTATGAAGTTCGTAACGCCCGGATCAATGCGTTCGGACCGGCCCATCGCCGCAGCATCAATGTCAGGTACGCCAGTTTCATCGGTCCTGGAATCAGGCTGTCGGGAAGGCCGTGGCTGCGCGCCAGATCACGGTCGTAAAAGATCGGCACGAACGTCCACGTCGCGCCCGACCATTTGACGACCTGGACGAGATCCGGCTGTTTTTCGAGCACGGCGAGCTCTTCGCCTTCGCTAATGTCGTCAAAATACCGGCCGGCGTCGGTCATGGAGCTTCCACGGTCTCGGAGCCGAAGCGGGCCATGATCCGGCTCGCTCTCGCCACCAACTCGCCCTCGCGATCGACGAATACCCATTCATAGCGCAGGTACAACGTCTGGCCGTGGCGCCCTCCGAATCGCTCGTAGACATCGGCAACGTTGCCCGTGCCGGTGATGCGCTCATTCCAGCGCAGGGGACGCATCAGCTCCCACTCGTCGCCGGCGAGCACACCTCCACCCCCGGCGCCCGGCAGCGCCGCGGGCGCCATTTGGGTTTCGAAAGCGACAATGTAGAACGGCGGTGCAAACTCCTCGCCTAAGATCGTTGCAGGATCCTCGTCGAGCGCCTCAGCCAACCTGGCGGCTACCTGGCGGTCGATTGGAAACGTACGCGGTTCCGTTCGAGAACCGACCGCGGCACGCAGCTCGGGCGTGATCAATGACCCTTCCTCCAGCACTCGACGCCCCTCCCTCACCGTTCAGCCGATTGTACCGCCAGAAAGTTCGCGAAGAAGTCCGAGACGGCCTTAGCCAGTTCGCCGCCGTGCCCGTACCAGAAATGGTCGGCACCGAGCACGATCGTGCATGTGGTGAGCGGGCCTGTTGCTATCGCGAGCTGTTGGCCCTCTTGCGAAGGAGCGTACTGGTCGCGGTCACCGGCGATCAGCAACACCGGGATCTCATAGCCCTGCAGCGCGGTAAAGTCGACGAGTCGTGGCGGGACCGAAACCGCCGCCAGCGCCTTAACTCCCGCGGCAATGCCGGCATTTAGCGCCACCGCCGCGCCGAACGAGTACCCCGCGAGGCCCAGGCGAGCCTTTGCGATGTCGGCACGACCGCGAAGGTGGTCGAGCGCTGCCCAAACATCTTCACGCTCGCCGTAGCCCCCGGCATGCTCGCCGCCCGAGCCGCCGGCCCCGCGAAAGTTGAAGCGCAACGCCGCAATACCGCGGGCGAGCAGCGCTTTACAAACGGTTCCCACGACGTCGTTGAACATATCGCCGCCCATTAATGGGTGCGGGTGACAGACCACGACGGCCGGGCACGGGCCGCTTCGATCCTGCGGGAAGTCAATCAGCCCCTCGAGCTTTATGTCGCCACAGGGAATTTCGAGGCGCTCAGACGGCACGATCGCTCAGTTCCGCGGAAATTACAGGCAACATGATGTGCGAGGGATGCGTCGCGTCGTGATAGATCGTGTTGTCGGCGATCACAATGCGGCGGCTCTTGCCGAGCGGCTCGCCGGTGTTCGGATTGACGTCAAAGCGCGGGAAGTTGCTGCTCGAAATGTCGAGACGAATGCGATGACCCGCGGCGAACACGTTGCTCGTCGGATAGGGAACGATGGTGAACTCGCAGATCTCGCCGGGCTTCATGAGCTCCGCTTTTGTGCGGTCGTTCCGGTAGCGGGCTCGGATGATGCTGTCGCTGATGTTCAACGCGTAGCCTTCCGGGTAGTCGGCGCTCGGCGGATACACGTCGATCAGTTTGGCTGTGAAATCGGTGTCCGCTGCGCTGGACGACGCCCACAAGCGTACTTCGAGCGGACCGGTGACCTCGACTGCCCGATCGAGCGGTTCGGACTGAAATACGAGCACGTCGCTGCGCGCAGAGAGCGGAAGCATGTCCTTGGCGCCGAACACCCATGGCGCCCCGCGCTGATCGAAGCCGCCGTTTGGCATCACGTCGTATCCAACAGAGATGTTGCCGCCGACTGTCGGAACCGGGTCCAACGGACTGAAGCGATACGTCGAAGGAGGAGCGAATTCTGCGGGCGCACTCGGGCTGAGAACGCCGTCGTCGTGGAGGTAGAAGGGAGTGTTTTGAGCACGGGCGAGCGGCCATTCGTCCTCTTCACGCCAGTGGCCGCCGTGGTCGAGCCGTCCTTCGGTGTTGCGCCGTCCGCTGCCGCCCCCCATGACGAAGATCCGAACCGGAGCGTCACTTTCCACGCCGGTCTCCAGTCCTTTGAGCCAGCGATCGAACCAGCGCAACCGATAACCGTTGTAGTCGTCGAGCGGCGCGTCGGGGCCGAAGTCGACGTCGCCGGCCCACGACTGCGCCATCGTGGCGACGCCGTGTACCCACGGACCCATGATCAGCCGTACGGGGCCGCGCTTCATTTTGCTGAGCGCAATGTAGTTCTCGGTCACGGAGCGGGCGTATGAGTCGTACCAACCGCTCAACAGGTGTAGCGGCACGTCGGCGTGCTGGTCGTAGAATTCGTCCGCGACGTAGCCGCGGTGTTTCTTCCAGTAGTCGTCATAGTCGCCGTGTGTGAGTACGTCCAGGGCCCAGCGTTCGTACGACGGTATCAGCCGCAGCGGCGTGACCCCTTCACGCAACGGCATCTTGCCCAGCCAAGTGCGAACGTCCGCCCGCGCGCGCTCCAGCGCGCCGCGCAGGAACGGATCCCGCATCGCTTCGGGCGACGACTGGGCCATGTGAAAGGCATAAATCAGAAAGCGCAACTCCATGGCGCCGCCCTGGCGCATGGCGCTCCTGTGGTAGTTGGACATCCCTTCGCTGACGAACTGGGCCGCCAACGCCTTTGGCGCCAATGTTGCGATCGCCGTCTGGTCGCTGCCGCTATAAGAGAGTCCGATCGTCCCTACCTTGCCGTCGCACCAGGGCTGGGCCGCAATCCATTCTACGGTGTCTACGCCGTCCTCGCCTTCAAGCGCGAACGGATACCATTCCCCTCCTGAGCCAAACCGGCCACGCACGTCCTGGATGACCGTAATGTAGCCATGCCGCGCGAAGAAACGGCCCACTCCTACCAGGTCGTTCCGAAGCTTGTTGTACGGCGTGCGCTCCAGGATGACGGGCCACGCTGTGCCCACCGCCCGGCCATCGAGCGCGGGAAAGTAGACGTCGGTCGCCAGCTTCACCCCATCGCGCATCCCGACCATGACGTCGCGATCCGGCAGCGCGTCGTATTGCTGCCAGCTACCGGCGCGGCCGGTACGTACGTCCCTTTGTTCGGATACTGCAGTCATCGGATACCCCCGCATCGGTGATGTGCGACAAGCGCCGCGTCTTAACTCACTTGACCGAAATGTTGGCGCTCAGACGCAGAGTATACCCGTCCGCGTTGCGCGGTAACGTGTGGCGAAACCGCGAACATGAGGTGCGCCGGCCATGTGAAGTCTCAAAGGTCAAAGGTGAACGGATGCTATAATCGCGCCATGAATGTCGCGGAGCGGCGCAAAACTGGCACCAGTCCGGCTGCCTGGGTTCTCGGTCATCCGGGCATCATCGAGTTTGGCATCGTCGGCGCCTGTCTGTTGATCTATTTCTTGATTCGCGGCAACGTCGTGAACCGGCCCGCCTTCGCTTTCCTGCACGCCCGCGACGTGATCGATCTGGAAAAGCGCCTCGGCATGTTCTGGGAACCGCAGTGGCAGCGGGCAATTCACGGTAGCGCAATGGCCACGCGGTTCTGGAATTACGTTTATTTCTGGTTGCACGCGCCGGTGATCGCCGTGACGGCCTTCTGGCTATTCTTCCGCCACCGGCGACAATACCACCTGATCCGTAACGCCTTCCTTGTGTCGGCGCTCATCGGTCTCCTCGTCTATGCGACGTACCCGGTGGCGCCGCCTCGTCTTATGACCGCGTCGGGCTACCAGGAGTACGGTGTAACGTCGCTGTCGTCCCCCGCTTACGGATTCGAAGACACCATGCGCGAGTACAGCAACGTCAGCTATCAGGCGGAGTCTCTGAAGCCGTTCGTCAATCCCTTCGCCGCCATGCCGAGCCTGCACTTCGGCTGGGCATTCCTGATCGGCCTGGCGGTGGCTCTCGCGCTCAGAAACATATTTGGCGTCATCATCGCAGCGGTCTTGCCGGCGCTCATGCTTGGCGGCGTCGTCATGACGGCCAACCATTTCGTACTCGACGCCGTGGCGGGCCTCGCCGTCTGCTGTATCGGTCTTGTCGCCGCCTGCGCCCTGGCCCGCGCCCCGGAGGGCCTCCGACGCAGGTTCACGCCGACGTTTCTTCGCCAATCAGCGCCGCTGCAATCTGGCGCCGACTGACAAACTCGCGTCTGCCGATCAGCTGAGATGCCGCACGCTGGCGTGGGCGTCAAACGCCGAATAGATCTGGATCGAAAGGCCGCGCACGTACTCGCTCCAACGCTCCCAATCCCGCGTCGCGAGCGCCGCTTCGGGGCTCCGCAGCGCCTTTTGGATGACGCTCTCGTCTTCAAATACAAACGCGCTGAGTACGTTCGGCGTCCCCGGCAGAGCGAGCGGACCGGGCAGAAGCGCGCGATATTCGATGATGCCTGGAATGGCCAGTACGTGGGGCACATGCACAGTACCGTGCCACCGCTTGAATTCGGGTAGCACAGAAGGCCGAACACGCGCGTGGACGAGCATGACCGGGCGTCCGGCCATCAGCCCTCGCCTCGGTCAGCCGGCGCCTGATGCATCCATCGCTCCTTTACGGAGCGGGGGTTGCGCCGGGTACGAGCGGAGCCGGCGCCGGAGTTGCCGGAGGGCCGGCACCCGGGGTCGCGGTGCCGAGCGATGCCGTCACGGTCGGCTCGCCCGGGCGCGGTGTCGCAGCAGTATTCAGCTCTCCGTGCTTGCTGCCGCAAATCCCCTCAGGATCGTACGCGCACTGATTGCGTTCGACGAATGTCTTGACGATGCCGACATCCTTGCCGGACTTCGGATCGAAATCGTGGCCAACGGAGCCGGGCTGACAATTGGACGCACCGAACGTCTGGATATGCTGCCAGGACGTCAGCGCAACCTGACAGGGCATATCCGGAACCGGGGAGAGTAAGACCTGGCCCGCGCCGCGGTCGAGCTCCGCGTTGACGATGTCCGTCAGTTTCTTTACCACGTCGGGAGAGGCCGAGTTGTTGTAACTCACCTCCACGCCCGCGTGTTCGATAAAGTGCGGCAAGAATTCGGTGGCGAACGGGGTGGTGTAGATGCCGCGGCGTGGAACAGTGTCAAAATGCGGCCCGGACGTCGGTGGGTTCGTGTTGTACACGACGTGCGTGCCGCCCGGTTGCACGTGGTTGTTGCCCTGCGCCGGCATTTTCTTGCCGGGAAGCGGACTATACAGGCCGAGCGGATCGACCAGGAAAAACAGCAAAACGATGATCGCCAGCGCCGCGACGGCCGCGGCCCAGGGCCACCAGTGCGGCAGCGGCAGCCGGCTGCGCCGCTGAGGCACGGTCGCGAAGCTTCTAGCTGCCGGATGGGCCGCGCCCGGACGCTTCTTTAGTTGCGGCTGTGACGGACGCGCTGACGCCTGGCGTGCTTTTTTTCGCTGTTCGATTCTCTTTTGGTCGCGCGCGTTTTGGCGCTGTTGCTCTCGACTCATCGCTTCCCCTTTGACGGACCGCCTCACCGCCGCGACCCGAAACATTGTAGGTGATGGAACCAGTTAGGGAGAACGAAGCGGAGCCCTGACCCCGTTCGCGTCATGAGGCGCCAGTCAACCAGCCCAGCGCGAATATCAGGCTCGACGCGATCGTGAGGACCCAACTGATTCGGAGTCTGGCGGCGTCGGTGTTGCCGACCGAAACCAGTACGGCCGCGACCAGACAGAGCGATGCGCCGGCCGACGTTGCGGCGACCAGGCCCGTGTTGAGCCCCGCAACGCCGGCGAGGATCGGTCCAAGTCCCAGGGTGAGTCCCAGGCAGCCCCACGCACAGATCAAGGTGCGGGCGAGACCGATGCGGTGGGCGGTTCCGGCTATTCCAGCGGCGGTGTCAGAAGCGATGTCGGGGGCAGTGTTACCCAGGTAGAGTGAAATGCCGATCAATGTCCCGTATGGATAGACCCAGAGCAGCCCCAACGAAAAACGGTCCAGCGCAACCCAAACCCAAAGCGGCAGCAGCGGCAATGCGAGAACGTAGGCCAGGACACTGAACCGCGTGCGTTTGAGCCCAGCGTCGTACGTGATTCCGCAGGCGAGGCCCGCCATCGCGAGCAGCCACGAGACGACTCCGAAGCTCGCGGCGACGGCACAGGCGGCGATGGCGCTGATTCCTGCGACGGCGACCGCCGCCCTTCGGGAAATCGCGCCCGCCACGATCGGCTTGTACGGCTTGCTCAGACGGTCAAGGTCTACGTCGAACGCGTCGTTCGCGGCGCCAATCGAGCCCTGAATGAGGATTATCGTCGCCAACAGCACCAACACGGAGCCAATAGGCGGATGTCCATGGCGGGCGATGAGCGCGAACATCCCCACCGCCAGGGCGTTGGCAACCGTCGGAAGTGGGTGGATGACCCGAAGTGCATAAAGGGCCCGCCATCGGCCGTGCGCAGCCGCCACGTCCATCTACATCCCCCGCGCAACCTCTCGCGAGTTGCGAAACGTGATGCCGGCCGCCGGGGGCTGGTCGCATCCGACCGCCGCCCGGCGACTAAAGTCGCGGGCTCACACAGCAAAGCCCGCCAGCGCCGGCTCCCGGAACCGGCGGCGGGCGGTTTCGTCTTGCAAGCCCGCGGTTTCAACCGCTGGGCGATGCCCCGAGCCACCGTGTAGGTAGGCTACGCAAAACGGTGACCCGTACTCATCCTCTCGCTCGTTAGGGCGCCCAATCCGGAAAGTTGCCGGCGGCAATCATCTGGTTGTTGCTGCCGTCCGATCGCACTCGCCAGATAGCAGGGCCGGAGCCGGTGTCCGTCGTGTAGTACAGGTAGCCGCCGTCGGGCGTCCAGCCACCCAGGGTTCCGCTCCCGACGAGGGTATCGCTGCCCGACGTCGGATCGTAAACGCGTATAGTCCAGCCGTCGGCCGATGC
>DAINSK010000051.1:0-24393 GCA_036741355.1 Chloroflexota bacterium | reverse complement strand
TCATCGGATCGGTCCCGGTGGCGATCGCCTACTCGTTCTTTGTCGATCACTATGTCGCCGGGCTCACTGCGGGGTCGGTGAAGGGATGACGCCCTACTTCACGCCACGCCCGTCAGCTCCTTGGCCGGGTGAAGAATGTTCAAGCCGGTGGCGCCGTCGAAGATGTGCATGTGGGTACATGTTCACCTGAAGCGTGATTGGGTCGCCGATGCCCATATGGGCGCGGGCGTTCACGCGGGCGATGATGTTCTGACCCGCCCCCGTTGCGTAGGGGAACGCTTCGTTACCCAGCCTTGAACAGTTAGTACGCCACGAAACCGGGGACGAGGCGAATCACGTTCGCGACGTCTGCTTGTCGCTGCTGCAGCGTCTCCAGGAGCTTGGAAGTCTTGTACCGCCGAACCACTGCGTACATTGCTCGTCTCCAAGTGCTGCATGCGTGACAACGGGGCGAGGACTGTCCTGCACCTCATACTACAGCAAGCGGTGACGGTCGGCGTTACCGCTCGTGCGATGTGTATCAGAGGGATCAACAGCTCCTTGGGCCTGGCAAAGGACAGAGATAGACATGGAGAGAGAGCAGCCCCTGACGACGTTACGCATGCGACCGACCGCCATTCATCAGTTCAACGAGCTCGCGGCACCCGGGGATGCGGTCACCAACAGTATGTTGTTGACCCGCCGGCTCTTCCGGACCCTTGGTGCCCGCTCGGACATATACGTCGGCAAGCGGGCACCAGAGCTGAGCGAAGAGGTGTCTCAGTACACCGACTATGTCCCCTCACCACAGCAGCTGCTTTTCGTGCATCACGCCTTCGGCCACGAGTTCGTGCCTTGGGTTCTGGGTCTCCCTGACCGCAAAGTGTTGGTCTATCATAATATTACGCCTGCGCACTTCTTTCCTATTGGTACCCCAGGACACCGGGACGCTGAACTCGGCCGCAGACAACTCCTGGAGTACAAAGAACAGGTCGTCGGCGCAATTGCTGTCTCCCAATACAACGCCGAAGAGTTGGTCGCGCGCGGCTACATGACCCCGAGCGTGGTGCCGTTGGTGTTTGACCTGGAGTCGACCACGTCCGGCCACAGTAGCCAGGTCATCATTGAACACAACGTGGGCATAAAGACGATACTCTCAGTTGGCCGCATAACCCCACATAAGTGTCAGCACGACGTCATTCAAGCCTATGCTCGCTTTCGTAGAATCGCAGAACAGCCATCGCAACTCGTCTTGATTGGCAGTTGCGTTGATGGAGCGTACTGGCAGTATCTTCAGCATCTCGTGCTGACGTACGGACTCACGGAGCAGGTGAAGCTCCTTGGGCATGTCAGCGGTGAGGACCTGCGGGCATGGTATCGCGTGGCTGCCGTGCTGGTATCGATGAGCGAGCACGAGGGCTTCTGTGTGCCGCTGCTCGAAGCCATGAGTTGGGATGTGCCGGTCGCTGCCTATGCCTCCTCGAATATTCCCGCTACGCTAGCCGGTGCGGGCGTGTTGTTTCGAACGAAGGAGTACGACGAAATCGCCAGCGTCCTGAAGCGGTTGGTGGAGGATGAGCAGGTCAGGCGCAGCATCATTGTTCGGCAACGACGCCGCGTCCGGGATTTCTGGCCGAGCAAACTGCGAGCTGAGCTGAGCGCAGCGCTCGCCATGATGGGCATCGACGTTGGTAGTCGGGTGCCAGCCTCCTACTCTACTCGAGCCCATTTGACGCTACAAGGGAATCTCTACGAGCATGCTCTGTGAGACGTACGTAGCTGCCGGGTTGGCGCCGCCCAGTGCTCGGGCTAGAAACGTCTGTAGTTCCTGGTCGGCCTGCGCCTTCAGCGTGTAGGCGGCGTAGGCGGCATGGTCATCGAATTCGTTGACGTAGGTGATTATCCCAGTATTCGGCCCTGCAAGTGAAGAGTTGTACATCCGTACCCGCCCCCCAAGCTTCTCGTGCAGTGACTTTGCCACGCCAGCCTCCTTGATGAACTCGTCACGTCGCCCCTGGGTTACCCGAAACTGGCTTACGACTGCCACGGCCATGTCCGTGCCTCCTCATTGCGGTTTTGCCACAGAGTATACGGCGCCTGTCAATAGGAAATGTTGAGAGTCTGAGACTCCGTCAGCGTTAAGTGTCCACTGAAAACGTCAGTTATGAAGGAACTGACATTGACCGCGCCTGTAGCAGCCCAGCACTACGCCAAATACCCCTGAAGAAATCGCGCCACTTATCAGCGAAAGTGGCACTCTTAGAACGAGTTGCTCTACTCGCTGATCTTTATGTCGACTACTAAGATGATAGACGCTGCCCGAATCGCCGTGAGTAAATTTATTAAGGGTCGGTGAAGGGATGACGCGCTACCTCACGCCACCCCCGCCAGCTCCTTGGCCGGGTGGAGAATGTTCAAGCCGGTAGCGGCGTCGAAGATGTGCATATGGTCCATGTTTGCCTGCAGGGTGATAGGCTCGCCAATTCCCATCCGGGCGCGGGCGTTTATGCGGGCGATGATGCTCTGACCGGCTCCGGTTGCGTAGAGGAACGCTTCGTTACCCAGCGGCTCGACGACGTCGACCATCGCCGGCAAGGGGGCTGCCGCCCAATCGTGCTGGGCGCGCTCGCTGATATCCTCGGGACGCAGCCCAACCTGCACCTCAGTCGCGTTGAACTGGCGCAACGCGGCGGCATAGCGCGGCGGCACCGGCAGACGCAGCGAGTCGCGCTGAAGGACTACGTCGTCGCCTTCGGTGCGCACCTCCATCGGGATGATATTCATCGTTGGGCTGCCGATGAACCCGGCGACGAAGGTATTCGACGGTTGGTCGTACAGCATCTGCGGCGTATCGAGCTGTTGCAGTATGCCATCGCGCATCACAGCTATGCGGTCGCCCATGGTCATCGCTTCGACCTGGTCGTGCGTGACGTAAATCGTCGTCGTGCGTAGGCGGTGGTGCAGCTTCACGATCTGGGCGCGGGTCTCGACACGCAGCTTGGCATCCAGATTCGAGAGTGGTTCGTCCATGAGGAACGCCTGCGGCTCACGTACAATTGCTCGTCCCAGGGCGACGCGCTGCCGCTGACCGCCCGAGAGCTGGCGAGGCTTGCGTTTCAGCAGCTCTTCGATGCCCAGCATGCGGGCCGCCTCACGCACACGCTGCTCGATCTGCTGTTTGGGCACGTGGCGCAGTTTCAGGCCAAAGGCCATGTTGTCGTAGACCGACATGTGCGGATAGAGCGCATAACTCTGGAAAACCATGGCGATGTCCCGGTCACGCGGCGGCGTATCGTTCACGCGCCGGTCGCCGATGTAGATGTCGCCCGCGGTGATCTCCTCTAGCCCCGCGATCATGCGGAGCGCTGTGGATTTGCCGCAGCCCGATGGGCCGACGAGGACGAGAAATTCCTGGTCGCGGACTTCTATCGTCAGGTCGTTAACGGCTACCACGCCGCCGTCGAAACGCTTGAAAAGGTGGTCCAAATACACGCGGGCCATTGACTCTCCCTCTGGTTCGGCAATCGCCGAGTCATCCCTTGCTCATACCCGGCGCCATCGTACGTTGCAGGAGAAAAGCTGTCGAGTACAGGATGCACCACTCGATGTGACTCAAGGTTCCCATCCACGGCTCGCTATACTGTCAGTAGAGTGAGGCGAAACGATGGAAACGTGGGACGAGTTAGACGCGCTCGTCAGTGGCATTCGGAAAGCCAACGAAGAGTGGGCTAAGAGCGCCGACGAGCTTCAGAAACAGCTTGACGGGTTTCGCGACGTGGCGGAACAGATTGAGCGACATTTCGCAGATCTCGCCGTGTACGACGCCATGTGCGCCGTTTCGCGACGGATTCTGAACGACGCGGCTCGAATCCACCTTGCGCGACTCAATTACGGTCTGACGCGCTCCGCAGCGATGCTCTGGTATCCGATGGACGATCCGCGGAAGGAATTATCCTCCGCCCCGCCAGACACGGTTTACAGCCTCGAAGTGAGAATCGGTCCGCGGTACCTCCTGGGTGCACACGCCGGCAACACCGCGGGCGACCAGCGTATGAGCATTCTCATCGCGGGCGAAAAACAGTTGCTCGCGACCCTGCCCACCACTGCAGAGCGCTTCCAATCCGCGTTGCTGCAGGCCTTCGATAATCCGCAGCGCTCCCGACCGGCACCTGAAGCCGAAACCGCCGAATCCCCTGCAGACGATTCCGAGGGCGCGCAAGCCACCACGGACGGAACCGCCGCAGAGGGAGCGCCATCGCACGGACCGAGCAGAGCAGAACCGGCCCCGTCTGAAGCGGCAGGCGCTCGTGAAGAACCGACGGAGGCGCCCGCTGCGGCCGCAACGAGTGACGGCGAAGCGCGGCCGCGCGCGCCCGAAGCCGAGACGGTGATCGAGCTGCCGGGTGCCACAAAGGCCAGCGGACGCAAACGCACTGCCCGCAAGCCGCCTTCGGCGGGTTCGTAGTACCAATGGGCTTTCACCCGGTCGCCCGGCGGTTGAAACCGCAGGCTTGTACAACGAAACCGGCCTGCGCCGGTTCACTGGCTTGATTGGCTAGTCCGCGTAGGCGGACTTTGTTGCATGAGCCTGCGACCTTGGTCGCGGGCGGAGCGGGTCTGCTCACCGGAACGCCGTAGGGCGAATGGGTACAAGCGCAGGAGGCGCCGTCATCTGTTGCACTCCCGGCGCAGAGCGCGCCATTTGCCGCGCGCTGCCCCGTGTTTGCGGCCAATCGAAAGACATTTACGGCAACATGCAGGCTTCCCTCGCGCGGCTGGATCCCGGTGACCTGCGGCGGTAACGAGACCGCCAAAATTTGCTCCACGCGGTCGGTGTTTCCGGTCCATTCCAGCAGTCGCGGTAATACCAGCGGAACCGGGACCTTGCCCGCGTGCGGGGTACTCAGAACGGCCCGTGCTGACTCGTTGACTACTTTAAAGATCACTCCGGCTGAGAATGTAACGGGGATTCCCAGCACCGTGGTGTACAGGTAGGCCGTCGTTCCTTGTGGGTGAAGCTCTAAAAAGACGCGATCGATCTGTACACCACCGCTATCAGGTGGATGGATTAACAACTGCTGCTCGATCTTGGAGTTCACCTCCTCCTCCGTGAAGTCGATCCCCTGGATTTGCAGCCGGGTGATCTCCTGGGGATCGGGGCGCACGTCACGTTTGGAATCGAATCGGCTGGCAGCCGCCAGCGAGATCGTGTCCACCCGATGGGCTCCGCCACCGAGGTCAACGGTATACATGCCATCCCGGTACTGAGGACCGATCGATCTCGTTGCCAGGACCAGAATGAGCGCGCCTGCGCCAGCGGCGGCCAACAGCCCTACTAGAAGAAAAGCGCATCCGCAACGGAAAGGACGAAACAATTGTCTGCTCGAGCGATGACGTGTGATCCGCGCGGAGCCGACCACTTCTGCATGCTACTCGCGCCCGCGCTCCTGCCCAAGCTCATGCGAACAGCGGTCGATGCGATCGGGGTGAGGGGCCAACCGGTTCGCTATGGTAGCTTGGGGGCGAGAGGCGCGATGACGACGCTCAAGCCCGAAGATTTGACCCCCCTGGAGCGCACGTACCTGGGCGTGCTCGCCACCGGGCTGGTTCCCGCCGACCTGGCGCGCGACACTCGCTTCCGCATGGAATTCATCACGGCGGTCTGCCATGCAATGGTTGAGGGTCTGCCGGAGGGCGGATTTCTCGGCGACGAGGAATTTACGGCGTCAACAGAATTCCGTCATAGGCTGCGCAAAGCGATCGTCGACCTCGATCTCAAGCAGGTGATCGGAGTCGGCGCCCCGCAGGACGTTGTGATCATGAAGCCGTCGGTAACGCAGCCCGAGGCGCTGTACGGGCAGATCGACCTCAACCGTCACCCACCAATCTTCGATCGTTACCTTTCTCAACGGTGTATGGACGAACTGATGGAGCTGCCGTCCGTTCACCTCTACCTGATGGCTCTTTACGCCGACAGTGGCGACATCTGGCACGAGCTTTACAAACAGGGATACGGCCAATACCGATGACCGCAACACAGCCGCCCGAAAACACGGGACCGGTGCATCCGGGCGTCACCATTGCCGGGCACTACAGTAGCCTCGTACTGCCCGAACCGCCGCCTGGCCGCCCATTCGTCTACATCAACATGGTCACGTCAGTAGACGGCAAGGCGACAGTGGACGGCTCGGAACGCGGCCTCGGCAGTCCCGACGACCAGCGCATGATGCACGAGCTGCGGGTGCACGCGGACGCCGTCATGAACGGAGCGAGCACCCTGCGCATCAGCGGTTCGTCGCCTCGCGTGCGCGACAGAGGGCTAAAGGCGCAACGGATACAACGGGGTCTCGCTCCTCAGGCGCTGGGTGTCGTCGTAACGCGATCCGGAGACCTGCCGCTTGACGCCCCTTTTTTCACGTTGAAGGATTACGACGCGGTTGTGGTGGTTGTGGATACCACGCCGCAGGAGCGGGTGTCGGCGATCAGCGCCACGGGGCGGCACATAATCACGGTCCCCGACAGGCCCGATAACGGCGCTGAAATCGTGCGCGCGTTGCGCGATCGGTTCGGTGTGCGACATCTTTTGTGCGAAGGGGGACCCACGCTCAACCAGACGCTCCTACTCGCCGAAGTGGCTGACGAACTGTTCTTGACGGTGGCTCCATGGATCGTGGCCGGAAAGGAGAACCTGACCGCCGCCGAGGGTGCTCCGTTCCATCGCTTGACGATGCCCCGTCTCCGGCTTTTGCAGTACTTTCACGATCAGGCAACCGACGAGCTTTTTCTCCGCTACGCGATCTCGTATCGAGGTTAGGCGCAGAACACTGGTAACCTGTTGCGATCCAGGTGGGCGTATGCCGCGATACTCAATGCGGCGGCTGGCTCGACGTGGTAAGCTGCGTCGCGAACGGTCTCCGATACCACAATCTGCACAACGAATTCATTACCTGGGAGGCAGAAACCATGTGGTACACCCTCGTCCGCTTCAAGGATGCTCCTCAGCACATCACCGGAGTCTCGCAGGCGAAAACGGCAGCCGATGCGCTCCTGTTGATGGAAAGCTGGGAACAGGGCTTCCCCGGTGAGACCACGGTGGTGTTCGATCCCAAGAATGCTCCCGTCAACCGAAGGGCGCTTTCGGATTCAGCCACGCGTATCGCCAACGCCAACGAGTCGTGGGTCCGCGCCCGCTAGCATTGATTACTGCGGCTATTCGGCCGTGGCAGTATGCCGGTCGAAAGTACTCCCATTGGGCGATTTAACGCCCGCCGTCACGATAGCCATACTCTCCCTGTAAGCTCACGGTTCGGCGGGGTGCCGTGAGATGACAGCAAACGGGAGCGGCATAGCCGCCCCCGTTTGTCATTGCCTGGGGCGCAGGCGAGGGATGAAGCGCGGCTTCTCTCCCATCCGTTCCCGATAGCCGGGAATGGCGTCGAGAAGCGCCTCCTCGCCGCGCACGCGGGGAATAAGCACCAGAGCGTTGGCGGCGCTGAGCAGTGCCGCCGATATCGGCGCTGAGCCGGCCAGCGGAAGCGCCGCCATCTCCAGCGCTGCGGCCACGTAGTTCGGATGGCGAAGGTAGCGATAGGGTCCGATGACGACGACCTTCGTGCCAGCGTGAACTGTCCCTCGCACGTTCCAGTGAATCCCCAGAGAACGAATCACCCATAGCCGCAGCGCCGTCGCGAGTGCGCAGACGACCAGTGCGGGACCTGCGATCGCGAGACGCGGCCTTGGCGGACGCAATCGCCTCTCGACCAGCGGCATCCAGAAGAGTGCCATATGCAGCAGCACCATCAACGGGAAGCTTCGTTTTCCGCCGGTGCCCAGCGGTGTCCCAGATCGTCGTTCATTGCGCCGAGAGATCACCAGCTCGTAAAAGCGTTGGATAGCAACGACGAGCACGAGCAGCGCAAACGGGCGACGCCACGGCGGCATCACATCAGGGCCGTTGCTGCAGCAGGCAAAGCTCAAGGGAGAGACCCGGACCAAAGCCTGCCATCAGGCCGAACGCGCCGGATTTCGGCGCGCCGCAGGCTAACAGCTCCGAAAGGATGAAAAAGACCGCAGCCGACGACTGGTTGCCGAACTTCGAGAGCACCGACCAGGACGGACGCGTCAGACCCTTTACTCCTAGCGCCTCATCTACCGCCCGCAAGATCTTCGGGCCGCCGGGGTGAATGCACGCGAAGGCGAGTCTGGACGCCGTTAGTCCATAATCGGCGAGAAGTTGGTCCGTCGCTCGTCCAAACGGTCCGGCCAGTAGCCCGGGCACGTCCTTGCTCAAAACGACGTGAAAGCCGCCGTCGCGCAGGTCGAACCCCATCTCGGTCAGCGAATCCGGTAGCAGCAGGCTGCGGCTGGAGACAATCTCGATCCCGGGACTGTCGTCTTCGGACAGCACCGCGGCCCCGACTCCGTCGGCGAAGACCAGTGTTGAGACAAGGTTATCCATTGAGTCGTCGGCGGGCTGAAAAGTGAGCGAAGGGAACTCGGCCGCTACTATCAGAGCCTTTTGGCCGCGCCGGCCGGATATGAGGTCCGCGGCGCGCGCGAACGCGGCCACCCCGGCGAGGCAGCCCATCTCCGTGATTGGGAGCCGTCGCACGTCCGGCCGCAACCCGAGCCTTCCGGCGAGATGCGCGTCAAGCGATGGAAGCATGTAGCCGGTACACGAAACGGTGACAATGAGGTCAATCTCGGCGGGACTGACTTCGCTGCGCTCTAACGCCTGCCGCGCGGCGCGTTCGCCAAGCTCCACGGCGCACTCGCCGTAGCGACGGTTTCGATCGGTAAGAGTGCGCGGCGCGAGGATTTCATCGGGCGGCACGGCGATGAAGCGGGACTGAACGCCGCAACGCTCGGCCATGCGCAAAATCGGGCGAAGGTCGGAAAAATGGCGGCCGAAGGCGCGGTCCAGCGCATCTTTAAATGCCGCGCTGTCGAGGTGGTACGGCGGTACTGCCGTGCCGATGGAACGGATGCGGGCCATAAACTCTGCACCAGGCCGGGGAGGGCTCCGTGAAAGACAAATAGCGAGCGGGCGCTAGCGATACGGTAGCACAGGCCATCTGCGCCGAACGGCAGGGCGCCGCATTGACCATCGTACCCGACCGGGAGACCATTGTCGGCGTACGGCGCGCCGAGTGAAATTCCCAGTCCGTTGTAAGCAATGGCCGTATGCCGCAGCCGGGAGACGAGCATGTCCGAAACGTACGATGCCATCGTCCTCGGCCTCGGCGGCATGGGTAGCAGCGCCGCGTATCACCTGGCGCGCCGAGGCAAGCGCGTGCTCGGTCTGGAGCAGTTCACTCCCGCCAACGACCGCGGCTCGTCGCACGGCAGGTCCCGCATTATCCGCCAGGCCTACGCCGAGGGGGCAATGTATGTGCCGCTCCTTTTGCGCGCCTACGAGCTCTGGCGCGAGCTTGAAATGGAAACCGGCCGCGTTCTCATGCAGATCACCGGCGGCTTGATGATCGGCGATCCGAGCAGCAAGACGGTCTCCGGCGCGCTTGCGAGCGCCCGCCAATACGGCTTGGCGCACGAGCTACTCGACTCGACTGACGTGCGGCGCCGGTTCCCGGCGTTCCACGTGGACCGGGAAGTTGCGCTGTATGAGGCGGTTGCCGGCGCATTATTTCCGGAGGACTGCGTCACCGCGCATATCGAACAGGCTGCGGCGAGCGGGGCCGAGCTTCACTTCGAGACTCCTGCCACCGCCTGGCGTGCAATCGATGACGGTGTCGAAGTCGAAGCGGGCGGACAAACGTATCGAGCCGAGCGGTTAATTGTCACGGCGGGGGCATGGGCAGGTCAAATCCTTGCCGGTCTGAGCCTGCCGCTACTGCCCGAACGGAACCTGATTTACTGGTTCGTACCGGCCGCAAACCCAGAGCAGTTTGCACCCGGCCGGTTCCCGATTTTCATCTGGGACGGCCCTGGCTTTCCGCTCTACGGCCTCCCCGACCTCCGCGGCGACGGACCAAAGGCAGGAATCCACCATAGCGGCGTGACAGTCGATCCATCCGATCTCTGCCGCGACGTTCACGAGCACGAGGTCGCCGCGATTCGGCAGCGGCTGCAAGAATGCCTCCCTGCCATGAACGGTAGCCTGCGGTCAGCGGCGGTCTGCATGTACACCAACACGCCTGACGAGCATTTCGCTATCGGCGTGCATCCAACCCTGCCACAGGTGTCGATCGCCGCGGGCTTCTCCGGTCACGGCTTCAAATTCGCCAGCGTCGCCGGCGAAGTCATGGCCGACCTCGCCACAGACGGACAAACCAGGCATCCGATTACTCCGTTTGCTCTAGGGCGCTTCACCGATGATTGAGAGGCCGCAAAGCGCGGGGTATCATGCGCGCACCACGTCCAATCGCCTGTCGCCGGTCGGGGGAGGCGGGAACAGACATATGGGGAGGCGGACGTTTGGGTGGGGCGGATGGTCCCGGGGCGCCGCCCCGACGGCGCCGAAGCGGTATACTGAAGCCGTCTAGCTGACCGGCGTTACTTCCAGAGAAAAATGAGGTCGCAGTGGCAACAATGGAGAAACCCCGCACCGTAGGCGAGCTCCGAAGCTCGGGCTACAAGGTTCTGCCGGTCCGCGAGGAGATGCGCAAGAACCTGATCGAGAAGATCAAAAAGAACGAAGTGCTGTTTCCGGGCATCATCGGCTACGAGGAGTCGGTGGTTCCGTCGATCGAAAACGCCATCTTGGCCGGCCAGGACATCATTTTTCTCGGCGAACGCGGCCAGGCCAAATCGCGGATGATCCGGGCGCTTGTCAGTCTTCTCGACGAAGAGGTTCCCGTTCTTACCGGTTGCGAGATTCCGGAAAATGCCTTTGATCCGATCACCAAGACCGGTCGCGACATCATCGCCGAGCAAGGCGACGACGCTCCTATTTCGTGGGTACGCCGCGAGGACCGCTACGGCGAAAAGCTGGCCACGCCGGATATCACCATCGCCGACCTGATTGGCGAGGTGGACCCGATTAAGGTGGCCGAGGGACGATATCTCTCCGACGAGCTGACGATTCACTATGGGTTGATCCCTCGCACAAATCGCGGCATATTCTGCATCAACGAGCTTCCCGACCTCGCCGAAAGAATCCAGGTCGGTCTCCTCAACATCATGGAGGAGCGCGACGTTCAGATCCGTGGGTACCGTATCCGTTTGCCCCTGGACGTGGTCGTCCTCGCCACCGCCAACCCAGAGGACTACACCAACCGCGGCCGCATCATCACACCGCTCAAAGACCGTTACGGTGCCCAAATCCGTACGCATTACCCACGCAACGTCGACCACGAGATCGACATCATGGAACGGGAGATGTGGCAGTTCCCGGTAGAGAACTACCGGGTTACAGTCCCACAGTACATGAAAGAGATCGTGGCCGAGATCACGCGCCTGGCGCGCCGCAGTCCGGACGTCAACCAGCGGTCCGGCGTCTCGGTACGCGCTTCAATCGCGGACTATGAAAGCCTGCTGGCCAACGCGCTGCGACGCGCGATCCGGCTGGATGAAGAGGCTGTTGTCCCACGCATCAGTGACCTGCCGTACATCGTGCCGGCGATAAGCGGCAAAATCGAGCTGGAGACCGTCGAAGACGGCCGCGAAGACCAGATTATCGACAAGCTGATCCAGGGCGGCGTCGTGTCGGTGTTCAACCGCAACTTCAATATCGGCGAGCTCGAAGAGGTCGTTACCCGTTTCAAGGCCGGCCTGTCGCTGGAAGTCTCCGATTTGATGCCGTCGGATGAGTATATTCGCATCGCCAAGCAGATCGACGCACTGGGCAAGGCCGTCGACAAGTTAGGCACGGGAAACGATCCGGCCGCGGTGGCTTCAGCCGTCGAATTTGTGCTCGAAGGGCTGCACTTGAACAAGCGCTTGAACAAGGACAAGGTCGCCGGCCGCGCTCAGTACCGCGGCTAGGACGGAAGACGCATGCTTCGTTATCGCTATTCCGAATGGGACGGCACCCAGGAGATTCCGGAGCTTGCGCCGGACGATATCCTCGAGAACCTGACCGACGACCTGATGAACTTCGGCGATCTGCAGCATGCCCTGCGCAACATGCTGCAGCGCGGCATGCGTAACCCCGGACAGCAGCGCACGCAGGGGCTGCGCGATCTCCTTCAACAGTTACGACAGCAGCGCCGCCAGACGCTCGACAAATACAACCTGAGCTCGGTGTTTGACGACCTCAAGAAGAAGCTGAACGAGATTGTCCAGCGAGAGCGCGATACGATCGACCGTCGCATGCAGGACGCAAACGAGGGCGGTGAGCAGCAAAACGGCCAGCCGCAGGCGCAGGGACCACAGGACGGTCAGACGAAATCCGGAGGCGAGCAGGGGCAGGGTCAACAGGCGGGCCAGGACGGCGAGCAGGGCGAAGGACAGGAGGGTCAGGAGGGCGGTCAGTCCGGCATGCAGCAATCGGGCACGCAGGGACAGCAAGGCTCGGGTCAGCGGACGCGAGGACAGCAATCCGGCCAGCGGTCCGGCCGACAGTCGTCTCAGCAGTCTGGCCAGCAATCGTCTCAGCGCGGACAGCAGGGCGGAGAGCAGGGCGGCCAGGAGGGTCAGGCCGCTGGCGTGAACGACGAGTTCAAGCAGATGCTCCGCAATATCGCGGGGCGCAAGCAGAGCTTCCTGGAAAACCTGCCGAGCGACCTCGGCGGTGCCGTTAAGGAGCTGCAGAACTACGAGTTCATGGACCCCGAGGCCCAGGCCCAGTTTCAGGAGCTGATGGAATCCTTGAAGAAGGCGATGATGGAGACGTTCTTCAAGGACATCTACAAGCAGATCCAGAACATGTCCCCTGAGGACATGGCGCGCATGAAACAGATGGTGCGCGACCTCAATAAGATGCTGCAGGACAAGATGGCGGGCGGTCAGCCCGACTTCGACCAGTTCATGCAGCAATACGGCGACCTGTTTGGCGACAACCCGCCGCAAAGCCTCGAAGACCTGATATCGCAAATGCAGGCGCAGATCTCGCAGATGCAAAATCTGCTCGACAGCATGCCGGGGGAGATGCGACGGCAACTACAGGACCTACTGGGCGACAAGATCGGTGACCCGGAGCTGCAATCGGAGCTGTCCGAGCTCGGCGCCAACCTCGAGTACATGTTCCCAATGCGCGACATGCGCAACCAGTACGCGTTCCGCGGCGACGAAGAGCTCGACCTCAACGAGGCGATGCAGCTCATGGACCGTATGCAGGGGATGGACGACCTCGAGCGCCAGCTCGAGCGCACCCAGTATGGCGGCGATATCGACGAAATCGACGAGGAGCGGCTGCGCGAATTGCTCGGCGACGAGGCTGCCGAAACACTCAAACAGCTCAAGCAGTTCCTGGAGATCCTCGAAAACGCGGGCTACATCCGCAAGAAGGGCAACACGTGGGAGCTGACCCCGCGGGGTACACGTAAGATCGGCCAGAAAGCGCTGGGCGAGATCTACGCGCAGCTCAAGAAGGACAGCTTCGGCAAGCACGCCACGCGCGAACGCGGCACAGGCGGAGAGCGGAGCGACGACACCAAGAAGTACGAGTTTGGCGATCCCTTCCACCTCAATCTGGAAAAAACGATCTTCAACTCGTTCTACCGCGAGACGCCAAAAACTCCTGTGCGCCTGCACCCCGACGACTTCGAAGTCTTTCGATCGGAGCTGCTGACGCAAACAGCTACCGTGATGATGCTCGACCTCTCATGGTCGATGGCGCTGCGCGGCAGCTTCCAGGCGGCCAAGAAGGTCGCGCTGGCGCTCAACAATTTAATCCGCAGCCAGTTCTCACGCGATAGCCTCTACATCGTGGGCTTCTCAGCCTACGCCCGTGAGCTCAACGCGGAACAGCTACCCTACGTGCGCTGGGACGAGTCGGTGTTGGGCACCAACATGCACCACGCGCTAATGCTGGCACAGAGCCTGCTTGCCAAGCACAAGGCCGGCACCAAGCAGATCATCATGATCTCTGACGGCGAGCCCACGGCGCACCTCGAACACGGTCGCTCGTATTTTGCCTATCCGCCGAGCCCGATCACGATCCGCGAAACGCTCAAAGAGGTGAAGCGCTGCACGCAAAAGGGCATCGTGATCAACACGTTCATGCTGGACCGCAACTATTACCTCAAGGAGTTCGTCAACCAGGTCGCGAAGATCAACAAGGGTCGCGTGTTCTACACGACGCCGGACAAGCTAGGGCAATACATCCTAGTCGACTACGTTGCAGCAAAACGTAAGGCTATCAACGGACACTAGCGCTTGAAACACTCCGCAAGTTGAGGCAGCGCAGTGTCCGGCTAATCGTGAATCCGCTCTCCCGCCATCTCCCGGACGAAGGTGCGCTCGTCTCCGCGACCACCTGGCTGGAGGACCGCGGCTGGGCGGTCGACCGACATCAGACTGAATGTTCGGGTCACGCGAAAGCGCTGGCGACCGCCGCAGCGGCCTCGGGATTCGACGTCGTACTGGCGTGCGGAGGCGACGGCACGATCAACGAGGTGGTAAATGGCATCGCCGGCACGGGAACCGCACTGGCCGTCATTCCGGCCGGCACGGCAAACGTCTGGGCCAAAGAGATCGGCGTCCGGCGAGACACGCTGTTTGCCGCCAGGTGTGTCGACGAAGGCGAGAGACGCCGGGTCGACGTCGGCAGCGCAGACGGCAGGTATTTTCTATTGCTGGCCACCGTAGGCACGGACAGCCAGGCCGTCTTCGCGGTCACGGCGGCGCGCAAACGCCGCTGGGGCAGGCTCGTCTACGTGGCCGCGGGACTCAATGACTTATTCCGCAACGGCGGCCGCTCGATGGTAATCGACGCCGACGGTGAGCGAATCACGACCCGCGCCCTCGTCGCAATCGCGGGGAACTCGCGCTCGTACGGCGGCGTCATGGTCGCCGCTCTCCATGCGCACATGGACGACGGCCTGCTCGACCTCTGCGTCTACACCGGACACGGGTGGAGAGAACTGGCGGGCCACGCCTGGCGCACGATTCGGCATCGACACGATCGGTCCGTCGGCGTCATCTACCGCCAGGTCCGAAGCATCCGAATCGAACCGACCCACCCCGTTGCGGTCGAGGTCGACGGTGAGTACATCGGTCGATCGCCGATGACATTCCAGATCGTGCCAAAAGCGCTGACCGTGATCGTGCCGCGAGGGCTGCGCTCGCCATTGTTCACGGAGCCGCCGGCCCCAGAATGAACGGTGCGTCTCCCGGGGGTACGGCGGGCGGTAGATCCTCGACCGGCAAGGCTTCTTCATCGGACAACCGCCGTGCGAGCCGTACGAGGAAAAAGACGATCGCGACCGCGACCCCGGCGAGGACTATTTCCAGCACGATCTCGAGGTCGTGCTCGGAGAGACTCTTGAATGGCGGCAGCACGCGCGCCGCGGTCAGGACGTTGAGCGCGTTCCACGAGCCGTGCAGCCCGGCAGCAACAAGGTATAGCCCGAGGAATCGCATCCGCCGTCCGGCGAAAGCGTAGAACCACCCGATTCCGACGATTCCGCTCGCAAGGGCGTGCATCGAGCTCGCCGCTCCCCGCAGCAGTACAACGTCCCACCAGCGGTATGGCGATCGTGCGAAGGCGGCGAATCCGTACTGCGTGACTTCGGTAGCGCCGAATCCGACGCCCGAGGCAATGCCCCACAGAAAGGCTCGGTAGGCGGTCGGATGGTGGCCGCGCAAAAGCCGCACCCCGAAACCCTTCCAAAACTCTTCGTTGAGCGGACCGATGATCGCGATGCTGACCAGCAACGGTACGAGTTGCCCCGTTGTACCCAGAAAATCAGAGGCATGCCCCAGCCGGTTGGAGAACTGATTGTAGTTGCGAACGCCATTCAGCGAGCCGTTCGCGGTCATCGCTACGATGACCGAAGCTGTAATGACCAGCGTGTTGATGGTTCCGGCGATCACCGTCGCCGCCGATGCGCCGTACGCGACCATCAGCAGCAGCTCGCCCCACGTGGAATGAGCCGCCGCCCGGAGACCCTCGCCCGCACGAGATACGAGCGCCAGGATCGCCAGACCTGGCATCGTGACGGCGACCGCTTGACCAAGCGGCATGATTCCCATCGCTGTATCGGTCTGAATCAACGCCTCCGACCCGCCGACGGCCAGCACCATCAGAACGAGCGGCACCCACACCGGCGGCGGACGGAAGCGCGTCGAAGGCGCACCGGCGGACGCTGCCGTCCCATGCCACACAAGGATGGTGCCAGACCCAAGCGAAATAGCCGCGAGTCCGGCAAGGAGGACGGCCGACTCGAGATTCGCGTGTGTACTACCGTTGATCCCGCGAACCTGGATCATGCTGACAGTCGCCGCGAACGCCATCAGCAGACCAGCTAGGAACTGCAAGACGCCCCACACCACCGCCGTCGCATGGAGGACGCTTCGAGTTGTCTTCGTTGCGCTGGTACGACGGCGCCACAACAGCCAGTTCAGGAAGAGTACGGCGCCTATCAGCAGGCAAAAGCCGGCGCCGACCCACGCATCCGTCGCAGCCCGATCCGCATCGAAACCTCGCGGCCGGGCCCGTGGCAGAACTATCGCCACCAGCCCAATCGACATCGCGCTCAGGGCGCCGACAAAAGCGCATAGAAGCCCGGAAAACGCGGTGAATGCCGGAAAAGCGAGCGCCCCCAATAGCCAGCCGGCGACGAAGAGGGCGGCGCCGATACCGGAGACCACAAGGTTGGCCCCTCCCGATCCGGGCGTGCTTCCCGCGTGGCTCGTCAAACCGCCAATGACCATGAAGAGACCGACGCTTCCGGTACAGAATCCGGCAATTAACAGGACCCAGCGCCAAAAGAGCCGCACGCCCTTACGTTCCCCCCATTGCCCGGGAAATCACGCCACCGTGGACGGTCAAAAGCGTCACCCGTTCCAGGAACTCGGCTTTGAAGCGGTCGGGCTCTGCGGATGTCACGAACACTTGCTGAGCATCATGCAGCAAACCGAGGACGGCGTGGCGACGTTCTTCGTCGAGCTCCGAGAGGATATCGTCCAGCAACAGAATCGGGGGATCGTGGTTGACGGCGTTCAGAAATGACGACTCGGCCAGGCGCAACGCCAGCGCCGCGGTCCGCTGCTGAGCCCGCGAGCCGTATGCGCCGATTGGCACTCCATCGAGGGTGAAGTGAAGGTCGTCGCGATGAGGCCCAACCAGCGTGTTTCCGGTGGCGATCTCAACCTTTCGCACCGGGCCCAGCGCGACCCGCAATCGCGCTTCAATTGCCTCAATCGACGGGGAATCGTCTTCGGGAATCGGAGTCTGCGGGGCGTAGGTGACCTGAAGATCCTCACGTCCGTCACTCAGCCGCCGGTGGTACTCGCGGGCGGCGATGCAGACTGCCTCAACCGTCCCCTGTCGAACGTGCATGATACGAGCGCCCTCTCGCACCAGTTCAGCATCCCAGTATGCCAGTTCCTCAGGCCTCGCATGGCCGTCGTCGATGCGACGCAAGAGATGGTTGCGTTGCAAAACGATCCGCGCGTACCGCTGCAAAGCGCGCACATACACGCTGTCGGTCTGCGCGATGGTAATGTCGAGATACCGGCGTCTCCAGGCAGGTGGACCCGTGAGCAGCTCGATGTCTGATGCGGTAAACAAGACCGCGGTAATCTGCCCAATCACTTCGGAGGCGCGCCGCGGAATGCCGTTTACCTTAAGCCGCTTGCTCGCGTGCTCGACCCTGCCGCGAGGCCCCGTCGCCTCATCGCGACCGACGATGACAACTTCCACCGTCACCGGACCCTGTTCCCGCTCTGCACTGCCGGACACCCGCGTGGCGTTGATGCCGTCCCCACCGGAGCCCCACCGCACCAATTCGGCCTCGCTGCTGCCGCGCGCGGGCCTGGTTGTAGCTAGCAGGTACACCGATTCGAGCAGGTTGGTCTTGCCCTGGGCGTTCGCTCCGGCGACAAGCGTGATGCCGGGAGTCGCAGCAAGGTCCAGCCGATGGTAATTGCGAAAGTTGTTCAGGGTCAGGTGCGCTAAGAACATACCGCCGCCCGCGCTGCCGCCGGCCGCGCGCGGCTCATTCTGTGCCGGCCCGCGGAGAGGCCGCGACGAGCAGCCGGATAACACGCCCTCCGTCCTGAACGTCGCATTCGCCGACGCGCAGCCCGCCTTGCTCGACGGCGTCCACCAGCGCATCGACTGACAGGTCAGCCTCCGGCTTCAACGTGAAGGTTGCATCGCCGCCCCGAAAGCGGGCGAGCTCACTGTGTCCCGGAGAAAAACGCGTCGCCAGGCCGGCTTCGATCGCAGCAACAGAACGAACGCCCGGGACACCGATGACCAGGAGCCTTATCGCATGGCCGGCTGGAACTTCGCGGTGCGCGCTTATGTCCGATCCAGCGTCCGCGGCTACACCATCGTCATCGGACCCAGGTGTTGAATCATCCGGCTGCGTTGCGTCAGGTCCCGGACCCCCGTCCGCATCCAACGGCTGTCCCGGGCTCGCTTCCGGACGGTCTCTCCACCCGAAGTCAGGCGGCATCTTCAAGGTCGAGCCGTTCCCGACGTTGGAGCCATCGAAGCTTAACTCCGACAACCCCGTCGTCGCCGGATCGACGGCAGCACTGCTGCTGAGAGCGAGCGGCACGTTTTCATCGTCCGCCGCCCTGACCGTACCGTGTTGCACCAAGTCAAGCATGCCGGCGAGCCGGCGCACTTCCGTGGCCAAATCAAGGACGAGCAACCGCAGACCGGTAATCTCTTCCGCAAGCTGGCTGCGCTCGTCGCGCAGCTGGGTCATCAGATCGGTCGACTCAGCCGCCAGGTGCCTGACGCCAACGAACCGGTCAGGCTGCCCTTCCCCGATCTCCGGCCGATCGGCCGCGGTCTCCAGGCCGAGCATCCCCGGCATCTGGCGTCGCGCATCTTCAAGTGCCGCGCGGGTTCGCTCCAGCGGATCCACCACTATCGCAGTCGCATGCTCAAACGCCTCTGCATCGTCTTCTTGCGCGCCGTCCGTCTGGTCCACCATCAAATCCGGCCGGGCATATTCTTGGTCCACCGACGGAATCCCTCCCTCCGCTACCGCAGCCTGCAAGGATGAGTCGGCTCCTGTCGGGTCGGCAAGGGTAACGTTGTAGATCGCAGACCATTCAAGCTCGGCAGGCGGTTCTACAAGGATCCGGTGACGCCGCGGTGACCATGGGTTCGCGAATGCCTCCACGCGGCGAAGTGCTCGCCCGAGCGCTCGACGCTTTCTGCGTGGCTCGTACCAGTCGCTCACAGTCGCTCCTGGATGCGGACAAGCCGCCCCGAGATGGTTAGATGTCAGTATACCGTGCGCCGGCCAATGTACGGGTTAGCTTTCTACCGCCGCGAGCAATCCCATCCGCAGCTCTTCGAGCTTTGCGGCATCCCGGAGCGGAGCGCCGGTGAGATCGCGCAGGTAGAAGACGTCTACGACGCTGGTTCCCTGTGTGTCGATTTTAGCGAGGTGGATGTCGAGGCAGAGCGCGAACAGCGTCCCGGCAATCGCGTACAACAGTCCTACGCGGTCCGCGGCGTGAACTTCGACCACGGTGTATTCGTCCGACGCCTCACGCACAAACCGGACCTCGGCCTCCTGCGCGCGCCGTCGACGGCCGCGGTACGCATGAATTTTTTCCCGCAGGCGCTGCTCCAGCGGCAGATCGCCGCGTAGTGCTCGCTCGAGGTCCGTCTGCACCCGTCGCCAGCGATCCTCAGTGACAGCGTTTCCCAGGGCATCGACGACATGCAGCGCCTGCAGCGCGACGCCGTCCTCGCGGGTAAAGAAGCGGCCATCAAGGACGCTCAGGTTGTGAAGCGCCAGGACGCCGGAAACCATCGCGATGAGACCCGGTCTATCCGGCGTGGTCACGACGAGGTCGTACGCATCGCCTTCCCCGCGCACGTCGAGCCGTGCGGCATCGGACTTGCTCGTTTTATCGATCAATTCGATGTGGCGGATGACGTCTGCCGCACCGAATGACTGGAGATAGCCGGGAGCCATTCCGTCGATATGGGCGGCCACGGCGGCATGCGCGACACGGCCTTCGGCGGCCTCGAGCACCATGGACCGCGCAGCCGCCCGCGAAGTGGAAAGCGGGGAGGCGCCCGCTCGCATCTCCAAGACCTCGAGCGCCGCGGCGAACAGTGAACGAATCAGGCTAGCTTTCCAGGGGTTCCATACGGTCGGGCCGGTAGCACGCGAGTCCGCTACGGACAGCAGATACAAGATGCGCAGCGTGCGCGCCCGACCCGCCCGGTCGGCGACGTCTTCAATCACGCGCGCGTCCGCGATATCGCGTCGAGTCGCAATCGTTGGCAGCAGCAGGTGATGCCTGACGCTTGTCGCGACGGTAAGCGTTGCCTCCAGGCCAAAGTGTGCCCGTTGGCAGAATGCCGTCGCTGCAGCGGCGCCGGTTTCGGCGTGATCTCCCGGCCAGCCTTTGCCGATGTCATGCAGGAGTGATGCCAGCAGCAACTCGTCGAGGCCGCCAAGGTCGATGGCGATGCCGGCTGCCCATGGATCGTCGGTTCTACCTTCGGCCAGCGCGATCGCTTCGATCACGGTTCGCCAGAGGTGCGTGTCGACGGGATTCTCGTGAAACGGCACGTGTTGCGGCGCCCCTCGAACGTGCCGCCATTCGGGCAATGCGCGTTCGATCCATCCCAGACGATCCAATGCGTCGAATATCCGGTAGCCGCGTTCGCCGGATCTCAACAGCGACACCAGCCCCTGGCGGTCTTCGGCCGTCCACGACGGCCCCGGCGCTCCGCCGATAGCCGTTGCTGCCACCGCGGGCAACCGTGGCGGGCTTATGTCGAGCGGGCTGATGCCGGCGGCGTAGGCGAAGACCGACTGTCCAGCGACCGGCGGTTCCCGTTCGACACTCAGCGCGTTGCGGCGTCGTGGTACCAGTCCGCTCAGTCGTCCGCTACTCTTTTCGCCCTTTACTGGGGCCGTCACTTCCCAAAATTCCTCAGCCGCGTGATCGATGTCTCGCAAGGCACCGTAGAGCAGCGGTGCCCAAACGTCGACGTCGGATCCCAGCCATCGGCAGGCAGGCTCCTGCAGGTCGAACAGCCAGGTATCGCTGGCGCGTCCGGCCGCCGCATGCAGGGCGTTGCGAGAGCGCAGCAACACTTCGTGCGCTGCATCGACTGCGTCACTGCAGGACTCCGCCGCCTGCGGGACACCGGCAAGCGCTTCGGCCCGCCGCAGCCAGCGTTCCCGCTGTAGTGTTCGCAGCCCTCCCCGGCCCCCCTTGAGGTCCGTCTCCAATAGTTGGAACCGTTCGCTGTTCCGGCGCTGCCGCTCCGCCGTCCTCAACTCTTCTCGTACTCGCGGGAGCCTGCGCTTCAGCAGCTTCGCGAGGTCTTTGGACAAGCGGTCGACTAGCTCGGGCGAACCCGCGACAAGACGGTGGTCGAGCAGCGAGGTCAACGTTTCCAGCCGCTCGTCCGCAGACTTAACCGCTTCTGGCACCGTGCGCACTGCGTGACCAACCTTCAGCCCGGCGTCCCACAGTGGATAGAAAACGGTGTCGACAATCCCGGGCGGCAACCAACCACGATACAGCAGCATCAGGTCGATATCGGAGTACAGGCACAGCTCACGCCGCCCGTAGCCGCCAATCGCGACGAGCGCAAATTCGCCGCTGTGCGCGGGAAATGCGGAACGCAGCGCGGCATCGAGCGCGGCGACCAGGCTGTGGCAGAGTGCAAGCCCCGAGTCATCAGGGGCGGTCCGAATGCAGGACTCGCGCCATTCGAGAAAACCGGCGATTGTGGCGTTCACGGTCACCGCGTGTTACAGAGCGTCGTGACCGCGCTCCCCGGTACGGATCCGAACCAGGTCCACAACCGGAAGAACGGCGATCTTGCCATCGCCAATCTTACCCGTATGCGCGCTCCGTTCAATTGTGTCGACGACCGTCGCCACCATATCGTCGTCCACGAGCACATCGATGCGACTTTTGGGGACGAAGTCCACTTCGTACTCGGCTCCCCGGTAGACCTCGGTATGCCCCGCCTGACGGCCGAAACCGCGGACGTCGGTCACACTTAGTCCAGTAACCCCGGCCGCCTTCAGGGCGTCTTTGACCTCGTCCAACTTGAAAGGCTTGATGAAGGCGATGACGAGCTTCATCTGCTGCTCTCCTCAGCGCGCCAACGGCGTGCTTTGTTGCTGTCGATTCGGCAGCCGCCTGGGAGGCGCCGGACCCTATTCGGCGAACACGTAGGCGCGCTCTTCGTGCAGAGAGATGTCGAGACCGCTCGTCTCGACCTCATCCGGGACACGCAGCCCCATGATCATATCGACGGCTTTTGCGAGGATGAAGCTGACGACGAAGCTGAAAGCGAGCACGGCTAGAACAGCAATCACTTGCTTACCGAAGAAAGCAGCCCCGCCGAACAGGAGGCCGTTCGTGCTCAACTGATCGGGGTTAATCGCCCGCTCCGCGAACACGCCGAGCAGCACCGAACCAAGGATACCGCCCACGAGGTGAACGCCAACCACGTCGAGCGAGTCGTCGAAATTGAAGCGAAACTTGAGTCCCACGGCCAAAAAGCACACTGCTCCGGCGACCGCGCCGATCGCCATCGCCGGTAAGGGGCTGACGAAGCCGGCCGCCGGAGTAATCGCAACCAACCCCGCCACCGCACCTGATGCGGCGCCAAGCGTTGTCGGCTTCCCCACGCGCCACCATTCCATCGCAATCCAGGCCCCAGCTCCGACCGCCGCGGCGATCTGGGTGGCCGCGAAGGCGCTGCCCGCGAGCCGGTTCGCGCCGAGCGCTGAACCGGCGTTAAAGCCGAACCACCCGAACCACAGGATGCCGGCGCCCAGCAGCGTCAACGTGAGGTTGTGCGGCCGGATTACTTCGCGACGAAAGCCGCGGCGTGGACCCAGCACGAAGACGCACGCCAGCGCAGCGGCACCGGCGTTGATGTGGACGACCAACCCGCCGGCAAAGTCCCGCGCGCCCAGCTTAGCGTAGATCCAGCCGTCCGAAGCGAACGCCCAGTGAGCGACCGGCAGGTACACAATCAGCGACCAGAGAATGCAAAATACGACCCATGCCGAAAACTTCATCCGTTCCGCTATGGCTCCGGTTATGAGCGCGGGTGTGATGATCGCAAACATCATCTGGAAGCACATGAAGACGATGTCCGGGATGTGTGTTCCGGGAAACAGGCTATTGCCGCGCACGTCTTTGAGGCCGATGAAGTCCAGCTTTCCGATCAGCCCTCCCCAGGCATCCGGCGCGAACGCGAGCGTGTATCCGACCAACACCCAGATGATCGTGACGATCGTGATCGTGAAGAAATTCGCCATCAGCATGCCGAGCACGTTTTTCGCGCGGACCATGCCGCCGTAGAAAAGCGCCAGCCCGGGCGTCATAAACAGGACGAGAGCGGCGCTGGCGAGCACCCACGCGGTATCGCCGGAGTTGATGTCCATTGACTCGCGGCCTCCGCGACGCGTGCCGTCACTCGACACGGTCCACGCACGCCTTAGCATGCTACAGCGACATTTCGGGGAGGTTGCGTATACGTTTCTTTACCGTTACAGCACCTGTGAACAGGGACGCACGGCGTAACGCAATGCAACCATGGCGCTCACTAACCGGCGGCGACGGCTACCCGAGTTACCGTGAGGGCGAGATCATTCGACGCCGGACAACCCGGCCAGCCGTTGCGCGGTGGCGACCAGCCGATCGAGATGGTCGAGTTCACCGTCCAAGGCCAGACGGTCATCGTCCGCCGCAACGATCCAACGGACGTTCCCCTGGGTTTCGCGCCGAGTAATCGAGCGCACTACCGTCCACGGCAGCGACTTCAATACGTGCCGGCCGTGCAAGCTCGTGATTCCGTCGGCGCCGACTACGACCATTGTCGCCGTCTGCCGCCATGACACGAGTACCACGGGTACCATGCACGCGGTTACGGCGAATAAAAAGCCGGCGAAAGCGAGCACGTCTCCGCGGCGCAGGATGAGTCCGGCGATCGCCACCACCAGCGCCGCGGCCAGCGGTAAGGCAAAGCTGGCGTTGTTGTACCAGCCGGTCGGATTGCGGTGAACCTGCACGATGCCGGGAATCGCAGCGAGCGCCTCCTCTTCAGTGGCCGCGTCCTGCATGTCAATCCTCAATGCCGTAGCTGCCACCGCCGTGCGGTCATCCATCAAACCCTGGCTGCAGCGAGCGCTTCTTTGAACTGCCTGATGGTGTCAATGTGCTGCTGCGGCGACGTGAAGCCCGCCCCCATCGTGTTGAACGAAATATGGGTAGCGCCGAGTTTGCGCCATTTAGCCGCCGTGTCCACCCACTGGTCGGCGGTTGACCTCGCGGCGTTGAGCCTGCCTTCGATGGCGACGGCTGAGGGTTCGCGGCCAGCCTCCT
>DAINSK010000050.1:0-24410 GCA_036741355.1 Chloroflexota bacterium | reverse complement strand
ACACGACGGCGGCTCATTCGAAGTTGCACCGCGCCGCTATTGCCCACGTCGTTCTGCCGACAGAGCGCGGCAAGAGCGTTCTCTCAGGACAACCGAGAGTAAACGTGGGAACGTTCCATCTATACCCCGTGGCCGACGGTTCGTGGGACCCAGAGCAGATTATCGTTCGCCGGCTGCGCCGGGGGTTCGGTCTGGCGAAGGCGATCCAATTCAACGTCGTCGCTGCGAACCGAGCCTTCGAAGCGGGGCTGGCTGATGGCGCGAAGCACCACCGCGAGGTCGTGCCGCTGTGCTTCCACCATGTTGGCGGCCAGAACGTCGATACCGTCGCTGAGCTTCTGCGACTCGGCAAGCCACTCGGGCACGGTCAGCTCGCGGGTCAGCTTCTTCCATGCCTGAAGCACGACGCGTGCATCGACGGCTTCCTCGGCGGCCGAACCGGTGAACAGGTCGATCACGACGCTGAGCAATGCTTCCGCTACCGAGATTCCATCCATCCGCTCATAGGCTCGCGCCTGTGCGATGATCTCCTTGGCACGCATTGCCAGCCTCCCGTGACCTGTAATGATGTAACTGTATTTGCTGTTATTCTATTACATCTGTCAAGGGGCGCACCTGGAGATCATGTGTTAGCATCACGGGGATCCCCCGGCCGGCCAGCTCGGCCATGTCTGCTGTTTTTCTCCACCTTCCACCGGCTACACACGGTTGCGTGGGGCCGAGACGGGAACAAAACCGCCGCCATGTCTACGATCACGCCCGCGAGACCGCCGGACGACGACGCGCAGCTTGACGGCTCCGGCGTACAGGCGCCGAAGCGCCGCGGAGCGCTGCTGGACGAAGCCCGGTTGAACCGATCAGTGCTGGCGTTAGCCTGGCCAGTGCTCGTTCAACAGATGGCGCTGTCGCTGGTTCAGCTAGTCGATACGTTCCTGGTCGGACACCTTGGCACCGACGCGCTGGCCGGAGTCGGGCTCGCCACGTTCATTCAATTTACGCCGCAGGCCGGCGTATTCGCCCTGGCTGCCGGCACTACGGCGGTGCTGGCTCGCGACATCGGCGCCGGGAAGACGGACCAGGCGTCGGTAACGCTGCGACATGGCCTGTTGCTATCGCTGGCGTGGGGGGTCGTATCGACGCTCTTCGTGTTCGTCGCCGCCCACTGGTCGCTTGGGGTCATGGGCGCCAACGGCAAGACGCTCGAACTCGGCACCACCTGGCTGCGGTACGCCGCGCCGGGCGCATTTGCCGGGTCGCTGCTGTTTGTGGCGGGCAGCGGCCTTCAGGGTGCGGGTGACACGCGCAGCCCCATGCTCGTCATGTTGTGCGTCAACCTCGTGAACGGGTTTGTGGCATTCGGCCTGATTCACGGCTCGTTTTTCCTGCCGGAGATCGGCGTTGCCGGTTCAGGGCTTGGCTTTTCGGTGTCGCAGTTCGCGGGGATGGCGATGGTGCTGGCGATGTTGAGCCGCGGGCGCGGTGGCTTGCACCTGCACTGGCCGTCGCTCATGAGCGTCGACCGCGTGGTTACACGGCGGATCCTGAACGTGGGCGTTCCGGCGGGTCTGGAGCAGGTGCAGTTCCAGTTCGCGCTGCTGGCGTACACGCGCATCATCAGCAGCCTCGGCGATACCGCCCTCGCCGCGCATAGCGTTGCTATTCGCATCCAGGGGCTTGCCTTTATGCCGGGGATGGCGTTTTCTCAGGCCGCGACGGCGATGACCGGACAGGCGCTGGGAGCGCGAAACTCCAAACTCGCCGAGCGCGCCACCTTCTCGGCCACCCGCTATGCCCTGATCATCCTCTGCTCAGTGGCGGTTCTGCTTGCGCTGTTCGGCGGCGTGATCACGCGAGTCTTCATCGACGATCCCTCGGTGACCGAGACGGGTCGCAGGCTGCTGCTGATCTTTGCAATCGCCCAACCGGGCATCGCGATCGCTTTCACGCTGGCAGGCTCTTTGCGCGGTGCCGGCGACACGAGGGCCGTAATGGTAATATTCGCCGTATCGCCGTGGATCATGCGTGTGCTGTTCGCTTATTTCTTCGCGATCATCCTCGGCTGGGGCGTCGAAGGGGCCTGGATCGGCGCCGTACTCGACATGTGGACCCGCGCCTCGCTCACCGCGCTGCGCTTTCGCCAAGGCCGTTGGAAACTGATTCGGGTGTAGGCTGGGCGGGGTTCGCGGGCGGTCAGTCGCGGGAGACCTAACCCCCGGCCCCTTCCCTAACCAGGGAAGGGGAGCTTGTCGTCGGCAATTGACGCAGCATTCTGTCCACTGGTAGTGGCGCATGGCGATGCGCCCGGCTGCGCGCCGACGCTGCTACGCCGCCCGGATCCACCTCCCCAGGATCGCCCCTTCCCGGCGTTAGGGAAGGGGTTAGGGGGTTAGGTCCGCAACTGCCTCACGCGTAGTGACACGCCGCCTGGTGACCGGGGGCGATCTCGCGCAGCGGCGGTTCGACTTCGGCGCAGTAGCCGGTGGCGATCGGACAGCGGGTGCGGAAGTGACAGCCGGAGGGCGGCGACAACGGGCTCGGAACCTCGCCCCGTAGGATGATCCGCTCGCGACGCATCTTGCGATCCGGTATGGGAATCGCCGAGAGCAGCGCCTTGCTGTAAGGATGCCTCGGGTCCGCCATTAGCTGGTCGGTTGGAGCGATCTCGACCATCTTGCCCAGGTACATCACCCCGACGCGGTCCGAGATGTGCGCCACGACGGCGAGGTTGTGAGCGATAAAGACATAGGTCAACTGGAAATCTCGTTGCAGGTCGGTCAGCAGGTTCAGAACCTGCGCCTGGATCGACACGTCCAGCGCCGATACCGGTTCATCGCAGACCACCAGCCGAGGCTGAATCGCCAGAGCGCGGGCGATGCCGATGCGTTGGCGCTGTCCGCCGGAGAACTCGTGCGGGTAGCGGTTGGCGAAGTAGCGGTTGAGGTTGACCCGCTCCAGCAGTTCGTGTACCCGCTTCTCGCGGTCGGAACCGTTGCCGACACCGAAGTTACGCAGCGGCTCCTCTATGATGCCCCGAATGGTCATTCGCGGATCCAGCGACGTGTATGGGTCCTGGAAGATCATCTGCAACTGGCGATGGACGTTGCGAAGGCGATTGCCGCGAACTTTCGAGATATCCTCGCCCTGGAAAATGACCTGACCGTCGGTTGGCTCGATCAGGCGCACGACGGTTTGGGCTAGCGTGCTCTTGCCGCAGCCGCTTTCGCCCACCAGGCCAAACGTCTCCCCGCGATGAACGTCAAAGCTCACGTCGTCTACGGCGCGAAGCATCGCTGACTTGCGCATGAAGCCGCCGCCGATAGGGAAGTAGGTCTTGAGGTTGCGAACGCTAAGGATCGGCTCGCCCGAATTAATGGAGTCGCTGTCCTGACCTCGAACCGACTGCGTTGTCATCTAAAATCTACCCCTACGCCTAAGCCGGTACGCGGGTACTGGCGCCCCTACGCCTAAGCGCGCAGCCGGGTACGGGTCCGACGGTCATCGGGGGCTCGCCGTCGTTCACACCAGCACAGCCCCGAACTCTAGCTCCCTCTTGCCCCGGCCCCCACCAACTGCTCGTCCGCCCGCCAACAGGCCACGCGGTGACCGGAAACTATCTCGCGCAGCGGTGGCGACTCCTCGCACTTTTCCACGCGCAGGGGACAACGCGGGGCAAAGCGACAACCTTTTGGGGGCGAAACCAGATCGGGGGGCGCGCCTTCGATCGGTGTCAGCCGGTCGCGCACCGTCGGTCCCAGCCTGGGCATCGACCGCATCAGCCCCACGGCGTATGGGTGCAACGGCCGGTCAAAAAGCTCGTCGGCTGTCGCTTCTTCGACGATGCGGCCGGCGTACATCACGATTACGCGTTCGCATATCTGCGCGACCACGCCAAGGTCGTGGGTGATTAGCATCACGGCGGTGCCCATGTCGTGTGTCAGGCTGCTGATCAGGTCGAGCAGTTGCGCCTGGATAGTGACGTCGAGCGCGGTCGTCGGCTCGTCAGCGATGAGCAGCTGTGGATTGCAGGCGAGCGCCATCGCCACCATGACGCGCTGACGCATGCCGCCCGAGAACTGGTGCGGATATTCCTTCAAGCGCGCCCCCGCGGCCGGAATGCCGACCGCTTCGAGCAGCGATATGGCGCGTTTCCGTGCCTCTCCTTCGCTGAGGTTGAGATGGATCTTTTGCGGCTCAGTGAGCTGGAAGCCGATCGTCAGAACCGGGTTCAGCGAGGTCATCGGGTCCTGGAAGATCATGGAGATCTTGTTGCCGCGTATCTCACGCATCTCCGAGTCGTCGGCTTTCACCAGATCGATCGACGGACCTTCGCCGGTGCTGAGCTCGATCGAGCCGTTGGTGATCCGCCCCGGCGGGCTCGGGATCAGCCGCATCAGCGAAAGTGCCGTCACGGACTTGCCGCAGCCGCTTTCGCCCACGATACCGATCGTCTCGCCCGCGCGAATGTCGAAGGAAACGTCGTCGACGGCGTTGACCACGCCGGCACGCGTAAAGAACTTGGTTGAGAGGTTCCGAACCTTGAGCAGGTCGGCCATTGCGGGTGGACTCCGACAATTCAGGCTGCCCCACCAACAGGTACGCGTGTCCCTGGTAGGCAGAAAGATTATCACATGTGTCCGCTGGTATACGTAATGGAAACCCGATCGTAACCGTTGACTATCCGGTTGTGGTCTGGCCAGTCCGATATACTCGACCTCGACAATCCACCGCGACTATGAACGCGGTATCGGATATGGAAGGTTCCACATGACACTGGATCAGGCACGTGGCGGGGCGGGCGCGGTCTTTTTCGCGTCGCGCTTTGCAATCGACGAGAATATCTGTCAGCGGCTGCTCGGGGCGGCGCTGTCGCGAGGGGGCGATTACGCCGAGCTCTACTTTGAGCACCGCGATTCCGGCAACATCACGTTCGAGGACCAGAAGGTCAAGAGTGCCGGTGGCGGCGTGATGCAGGGCGTCGGCATCCGGGTGATTCGCGGCGATTCGATCGGCTACGCCTATACCGAAGACCTAAGCTTCGAATCCATGCGGAAGGCGGCCGAGACGGCGGCACACATCAGCACTGCCGGTGAGCGCACCGTGCCGGTGGACGCCAGCCCGGTTACGCCCCCGTCTTATTACCCGGTGCTCAACCCCTCCACCGAGGTGGCGGCCGCGGATAAACTCGCCGTCATCCGGCGCGCCGACGTGGCAGCCCGGCGTTATCACCCCTCGATTGCGCGGGTTGATATCTCCATCGTCGACGAGATCAAGCGCGTGATGATCGCCAGCTCCGACGGCAAGCTGGCGTCGGATGTGCAACCGCTGATCTACTTCAACGTCGGCTGTCTGTCGGAGATCGACGGTCGACGCCAGACTGCACGCTCGGGAGGCGGCGGCCGTTTCGGCATGGAGTACTTTGATTTCACCAGCCCCGAGGCTCTGGCGGAGGAGGCAGCGCGCGAGGCGGTGCAGCTGCAGGAGGCGGTTCCGGCGCCGGCCGGCGTGATGCCCGTGGTACTTGGTGCGGGCGACTCCGGCATCCTTCTGCACGAGGCGGTCGGCCACGGGCTCGAGGCCGACTTCAACCGCAAGCAGACGAGCACCTACTCCGGCCGCATGGGTCAGCCTGTGGCATCGGAGCTGGTGACGGTTGTGGACGACGGAACCATCTCGAACAGCCGCGGCTCGATCAACATCGACGACGAGGGCAACCCCGGGCGCTACAACATGCTGATCGAGGGCGGTATCCTGCGTGGCTACATGCAGGACAAGATCAGCTCCAACTACTACCGTACCGATCCCTCCGGCAACTCTCGGCGCCAGACATTTCGCCACTACCCCATGCCGCGGATGACGAACACCTACATGCTTGCCGGCAAAACGCCGCCGGAAGATATCATTCGCTCTGTCGACCACGGCATTTACTGCGTGTCGTACAGCGGCGGCCAGGTGAACATCAGCAACGGGGACTTTGTTTTCTCGGTCACCGAGGGATACATGATCGAGAAGGGCCACGTGGGGGCGCCAATCCGCGGTGTCACGCTGATCGGCAATGGCCCGGACGTCCTGTCTAAAGTGTCCGCGGTAGGTACTGACTTCAAGCTCAGCGACGGTCGCTGGACCTGCGGCAAAGACGGCCAGAGCGTTCCCGTCGGCGTAGGCATGCCGACCGTGCTCGTCTCGGGAATCACCGTCGGCGGAACGGAGCAATAAAGCATGCGCGAGGATTATCAGATGCTCGCGGAACACGTCGTTAGCCGAGCACTTGCCAAAGGAGCCGACGACGCCGAAGTAACGATCCGCTCCGGACGTGAGTTCACGGTAGCAATCCGCAAGGGCGAAATCGACAAGCTGATCGAAGCCGACTCGCGAACGCTCGGTCTGCGCATCTACCGGCACGGCCGCGCCGCCGCGACCTACACGTCGGACCTCGCGACCCAGTCGCTGGAAGAGTTCATCGATCGGTCGCTGGACTTGACCAACATCGCCGACCCGGACGAGTTCCGTGCGTTGCCCGAGTTCGACGAGCGCCCGCAGCTACGTGAGCTCGGACTGTATGACCCGGCGGTGGCGAACCTGACAGCCGAGGAGCAGATCGATTGGGCGCGCCGCTGCGAGCAGGCCCTTTTCGCAACTGATGCGCGCATCACGAACTCGGACGGCGCGGAATTCTCCAGCGAGACTGGTACGGTCGCATTCGCCAACAGCCGCGGTTTCGCCGGCTCGTACCCGACCTCGACTGCCTCGCTGCAGGTGGAAGCGATCGCGGAGGACGCGGACCAGAAAAAGCGCAACGCCTCGTGGTTCACGGTGGAGCGCTCGCTGGTGCGTCTGCAATCGCCCGAGGATGTCGGACGGATCGCCGCCGAACGCGTGCTCCGAAAGCTCGGCCCGCGCAAAATCAACACGCGGGAAGTACCGGTCGTCTGGGACAAGATGATGGTGCGATCGCTCCTGCGCCAGTTGGGGCAGGCGGTCGCGGGATCGGCGCTGTACCGGCGTTCGAGTTTTCTGGTCGGCTGTGAAGGCCAGCAGCTCGGATCGCCGCTGATCACGATCGTCGACGATCCGACCATCCCCGGCGGTATAGGCAGCCTGCCGTTTGACGCCGAAGGGGTGGCCACCAGGCGCAACGTGCTGTTCGATAAGGGCGTTTTTCAACAGTTCCTGTTCGACACCTACACCGGCAACCGCACCGGCCATCGCTCGACCGGCAACGCCCGCGGCGGTGTCGGTTCCATGACGATGGTTGGGGTTTCCAACCTGATCATGGAAGCCGGCCCGCACAGCTACGATGAGATCGTGGGTTCGGTACAGGACGGCCTGTTCCTGACCGAGCTGATGGGCTTCGGGATCAACCTGACAACCGGAGATATTTCGCAAGGAGCCACCGGTTTCTGGATCGAAGACGGCAAGCTCACGTACCCCGTGAGCGAGATCAACATCGCCGGCAACCTGCGCGATATGCTGGCCGGCATTACGATGGTCGGTGACGACGTCGAGTTCCTGGGCGCCGCCGCCGCGCCAACTATCAAGGTCGACAAGATGATGGTCAGCGGGCTGTAGCGCCGGTCAATGCCCACAATCGGTCAAGCCAGTAAGAGGGCCGAGTCCGCCTCCGGCCAGACGATGGTCGGTTTTATGATCACCATCACTGCGAGGGATGAAACGGGTGCCGCCGCTGCTCTACATCATTATCGTGTTGCTCGTCGCGACGGCGGCGGGCCTGTTTGGCTCGTTGCTGGGTCTGGGCGGCGGCATCATCGTCATTCCGGTGCTGACGCTCTTCCTCGGCGTTGACCACGCCGGCACGCGTAAAGAACTTGGTTGAGAGGTTCCGAACCTTGAGCAGGTCGGCCATTGCGGGTGGACTCCGACAATTCAGGCTGCCCCACCAAACAGGTACGCACGTCCCTGGTAGGCAGAAAGATTATCACATGTGTCCAGCGGTATACGTAGTGGAAACCTGATCGTAACGGCGGGGCCCAACTCGTAAGTACGCAGTTCACTGCAGGCGGGATCTCCCCGCGAAAAAGTTGACAGCCGCATGTCAGATGGAGGAAACTATGTACGGACATTCGTACATTATCGTCTCCGCCCGGCGACACACAGCGACGTTACTGGAGCACTTGTGCTCGCATCGGCTGGCCTCCTCGACCGTTCGACGCCCGTGCCGCTGCATCACCAGTTGACAGGGGCGCTGCGACAGCAGATCGCATCCGGCCACTACCGTTCGGGGGATCTACTGCCACCGGAAACAGTACTCGCCGGCGAGTTCGGCCTCAGCCGGGCGACGGTGCGGCAGGGCATCGCAACGCTGGTAGCAGAAGGTCTGCTGAGCCGGCGGCGCGGTATCGGCACAACTATCGCGCGACCCGACTTGGAGCAGCCGCTCCACGGACTGTACACGTTCGCTGACCTGGCGGCGCGGTCGGGCCTTGTCCTTTCAACGGCTCTTCTTGCCAGTCGCGAAGGTCGTGCCTCGCCGGAGGCGGCCGACCGGCTGCATTTGCGTCCCGACGCGGCGACCGTCGAACTGGAGCGGCTCCGTCTGCTCGATGGGGTGCCGTTGGTGTTAGAGGAGATCGTCCTGCCTGCCGGCCGTTGCTCCGTCCTGCTTCGTGATGCCGATTTGACCGAGCCGCTGTACGAGTTGCTTGAACGGCATTGCGGCATCCTCATTACCTCAGCGCAGGAAGGGATCAGACCCGTAAACCTGCGGTCGCGGGGAGCCGGTCTCCTACGACAGCGGCGCAATGCGGCCGCGTTTCAGGTTGATCGCATCGGTGTAGCGGGCACGGAGCCCGTCGAGTGGCGCCGTAGCCTGATCTGCGGCGACCGCTACCTCTACTCGGTGGAATTGGTGCGAGGCCAGTCGGCCCCCGGTGGCCGGCGCTAAAGAGGAACCGATGTCGCCGCTCCTCTACATCATCATCATCTTGTTCGTCGCGACGGCAGCAGGGCTATTCGGGTCGCTGCTGGGGCTGGGCGGCGGCATCATCGTCATTCCGGCGTTGACGACCTTCCTCGGCGTCGATATCCGCTTCGCGATCGGCGCAAGCATCGTCTCCGTGATCGCCACCAGTTCGGGCGCAGCGGCCGCCTACGTGCGCGACCACTTGTCAAACATCCGCGTTGGTATGTTTCTCGAGCTGGCCACGACCGCCGGAGCCTTGACAGGTGCCTACCTTGCCGGAGTGCTCGAAGGAAGATGGCTGTACCTGATCTTTGCGACCGTACTCGGGTACTCGGCGACGGCCATGCTCCGCAAACGCCACGACGAGTCGTCGGCGCTCACGCCGGCCGACCCCTGGTCGAAGCGTCTGCGGCTGGCGAGCAGCTATTACGACAAGGCGATCGACCGGGAAGTGGTGTACCAGGTGACGGGGGCCCGCACGGGGCTGGCGTTGATGTACGTGGCGGGGGCTGTCTCTGGGCTGCTGGGCATCGGCAGCGGTGCGCTTAAAGTGCCCGCGATGGACCTTGCCATGCGGCTGCCCATAAAGGTATCCACCGCGACCAGCAATTTCATGATCGGTGTGACGGCGGCGGCGAGCGCGAGCGTCTACTTTGCCAGGGGGCAGATCAACCCGCTGCTGGCCGGCCCGGTTGCGGTGGGTGTCCTCCTGGGCGCTACGCTGGGCACAAAGCTGCTCGGCAACCTGCGCAGCATCGCGATCCGCAGGACGTTTCTCATCGTTCTGGTGATGATCACGTTGGAGATGCTGTGGAAGGGGATACGGTACTAGCGGATGGGTGTGGAAGGTGAGCAAACCCCACTCGCGCCGCCGAGGACCGACGGCCCGGCCGTGCCCGCTTCGGCCGTTGCGGCGCGCCGGCGGCTGTCAGACGGGCCAATCGAGATCATCGTCTCCTGGCTGCTCCGGGTCGGGGTCTGGGCGAGCATCGTCACCATAGTCGCCGGTCTGGTCATGCTGGTGGTCACCGACCATACCGCGTTGACCCGTGCCCATGTAGGAGGCCTCAACGGACTGCTGAAGGACGGTCTTCGCGGCCAGCCGGCTTCGATCTCATCCTACGGCGACGCGTTGCTTTCGCTGCGCCACGGTCAGGCGTTCGGCGTGATTATGCTTGGCTTGATGATCCTGCTTGCCACGCCCGTGTTGCGGGTGGCCGTCTCGATTGTCGCGTTCGCCATCGAAGGCGACCATCTTTATACTTGGATAACAATTGTCGTGCTGGCGCTCCTGTTTGTCGGTATCCTGTCGGGGCGAGGCGGTGGGTGATCTAGGCAGCAGGCAATCGGGCCCGCAACCGGGCAGTCGAAGGGGTTCCGGGGGACAGCAGTATGGTCGTCAGTGCCAAGACGTACGAGCAGGTGGCGTTGGAGGATCCCGATGGCCAGTGGGAGCTTTACCACGGTTGCCTGCGGCAGAAGCCCGGTATGACGTTTGATCACAATCGCACCATACGAAAGCTGGCTATTCGGCTCACCAAACAGCTAGACGAGTTCGAGTTCGAGGGGGCGATGGACCTAAGCCGCGTCCATATAACTACGGGCTCGTACTACATTCCCGATCTTGCGGTAATCCCTGTGGCCTTGGCACGGCGAGGGCAGAAGGACCGTGCTACGGGGTTGGAGGTCTATGAAGAGTCGCTGCCGCTGGTAGTGGAGGTGTGGTCACCCTCTACGGGCGACTACGACGTCGAAGTGAACCTGCAAGAGTATAAATTGCGCGGCGACGCCGAGATCTGGCGCCTGCATCCGTACGAGCGCACGCTGACGGCCTGGCGGCGTCAGCCAGACGGCAGCTATACGGAATCGCTTTATCGCGGAGGTATCGTCGTTCCGATCGCTCTCCCCAATGTGGGCATCGATCTCGACGCATTGTTTGAGGCTTAAGTGCCCAAGAGTGCCATTGGTCGGTCATGGGATCACCGAGGGAAAAAAGATGGTCGTCAGTACAAAAACCTACGAACAGGTGGCGCTGGAGGATCCCGATGGCCAGTGGGAACTCGACCGCGGCCGTCTGCGGCAAAAGCCCGGCATGACGAACGAACACAATAGTGCCATGCGGACATTGGTCGAGGAGTTGCATGCCCAACTCGATCGTAAAGAATATGCAGTCGATATGAACGCGACCCGGCTGCGGGTGTCCACGGGGTCGTTCTACATCCCGGACGTGACGGTCATCCCCCGAGCACTGGTCCGGAAAGCGCGCGAACGGCTTGGTCGCGACCGGCTCGAAGTGTACGAAGAGCCCATGCCATTAGTGGTCGAAGTTTGGTCGCTTTCGACCGGCGACTACGACGTGGAGACCAAGTTGCAAGAGTATAAATTGCGCGGCGACGCCGAGATCTGGAGACTGCATCCCTACGAGCACACGCTCACCGCCTGGCGGTTGCAACCGGACGGCAGTTATACGGAAACGCTTTATCGCGGGGGCATCGTCGTTCCGATTGCGCTCCCCAATGTGAGCATCGATCTCGATGCGTTGTTTGAGGCGTAGGCGCCCGCCGGCATGCCGGCAGACGAAGGACAACGGAGGACGAAGTAGTGATGGGGTTAACGGCCGCGAGCACCGTTGTGGCGTCGCGGGAGCAGGTTTCGACCGACCTCGGCGGCGAGGCCATCATTCTTGGGCTGAAGGATGGCATTTACTACGGGCTTGAGGCAGTCGGCGCGCGGATTTGGACCTTGATCCAGGAACCGCGGACGCTGGGTGCAGTTCGGGACGCCATCCTCTCGGACTATGACGTCGACACCGAGAGCTGTGAGTGTGACGTCCGAGCACTTGTCGCGGACCTGATCGATCGCGGCCTGGCTGAGGTGACGGATGCGTGAACTCCGCCGCGTACTGGACCTGGCGCCCACCGAGCGACGCTTATTCCTGGAAGCCGCGTTGTTGCTGTCGCTATGCCGGCCGGCGCTGGCCCTTTTCGGCATCCAACGGTTGCGCCGGGTATGTGACAGGTTCGCTCCGAGCCACCGTGCCGGCGGAACGGCTGAGTCGGTTCAGCCCGAATCGGTGGCGCGGGCGGTTGTACGGGCAGCCCGCGCGGTTCCCGGTTCGACCTGCCTTACCCGGGCAATCACGATTCAATTCCTGCTTTCGCGGGCCGGACACGAGGCGCGGCTGCGCATCGGCGTGTCGAAAGCCGGTTCCGCACCACTGTTGGCGCACGCGTGGGTAGAGTGTTGTGGTGCGGTAGTTGGTGGCGATGACGTTGACCTCTATGCGCCGCTTCGTCAAGTGCCGCTTGGCTGATGTTTCAGTAACCGGTGCGCAGCGAGGCCCTGCCATTGTGTGGGATCGTAGGAATTATCGGTTCGCCAGGTAGCGGGCTCGCCTGTCCGGCGCTCCGTCGAATGCTGTTCGCACAAGCTCACCGCGGCCCGGACGACGAGGGCGTCTGGAGCGAAACCGTCAGCGAGACTGAAGTTTTGCTGGGCGCCAGCCGCCTCGCCGTCCTCGATGGCTCATCCGCCGGCCACCAGCCAATGGTGTCCGCCTGCGGTCGTTTCGTGCTTGCCTTCAATGGTGAAGTCTACAACTACATAGAGTTGCGGAACGAGCTGCGCGCGCTTGGCTGGACATTTCGGTCGTCCTGCGACACCGAAGTCGTACTCGAAGCACTCAGGCTATGGGGTAAAGCGGCGCTCACCCGGTTCAACGGAATGTGGGGACTTGCCTTCATCGACCTGGACCGGTCATCGGTCTTGCTGGCGCGCGATCGATTCGGCGTCAAACCGCTGTATTTCTACGCGGGCGAACGATCGCTCCTGTTTGCGTCGGAGATCAAGGCAATCCTGGAAGGCAGCGGAACGCGATTCACGATCAATGCCACGGTGGCCGGGCGCTTTCTTCGCCAACATCGGTTAGATGCCGACGACCAGACGTTCTTTGCGGGCATCGAGAAGCTAGCCGCGGGCCACTATATGGAAATTTCGATTGCCGATACGGGGCCGCGGTGCGCTGCACAGCAGCCGTACTGGGCTCTCTCGCCTCTCCCGCCAACGTACGAGAGCCCGGGCGACCTCGTCGAGTGCGTCCGCAATGCCTTCACCGATGCGGTGAAGCTCCGGCTGCGAAGCGACGTCCCGGTCGGCGTGCTCCTGTCCGGTGGCGTCGATTCGTCGTCTATTGCCGCCACTGTCCGGGCCATCAACGGCCGTGACTGCGATTTGCACCTGTTGTCTGCCGTTGCGACGACCAAAGGTACAGTGAAGAACCCTGGATCGACCTGATGGCCCTCCATCTCGGTCAGCCCGTGCACAAGGTCCGGATGGGCTCCGACCTAAACGAAGTCTTTTCATTGCTGGACGAAACGGCCTGGTTCAACGAGGAGCCGCTCGGTACCTTCGGCAGCGTCGCCCAGTTCTTGCTCATGAAGCGCGCGAAGGAACTGGGCGTGACCGTGCTCTTGAGCGGGCAAGGCGCGGACGAACTGTTGCTTGGCTACCAGTCCGATGCGGTGCGCCATGTAGCGCGGCTGATCAGGCAGGGGAATCTGGTAGAGACGGCCCATAACCTGGCGGGCTTCCTGCGACATGGTACGGTGATACGAGACTATCGCTTTGCAGATATCCGGCATTTCGTCGCCAGGCGGGTCCGGACCGATAGCATCGATATTGGCGGACCGCTGCTGAAGGAATCGACGTCCAGCATTCGAAGCATTCACACCCCGATGGACATCAGCAGCCGTGAGGTCGAGGACCTGTATCGCGGCTCGATACCGGCGATTCTCCACTCGGAAGACAGGATGTCGATGGCATGGTCGCGGGAAATACGCGCACCGTTTCTGGATTACCGCCTGGTCTCCCTGCTACATGCGTTGCCCGGAAACGTCAAACTGCGTGACGGGTGGACGAAATGGATTCTCCGGAATACGATGGAGCCGCTGTTGCCGCCCGCAATCGCTTGGGGCAAGGATAAACAGGGTTTTGTCTCTCCAGAGCGAGAGCGGCTTCAAGACGGGCTGCGGCCGGTTATATCGTCTATCGTGAACGCCCTGCTAGTCACCGGTGCGGCCGGCATCATCGACCAGAACGAACTGCGTCGATGGTATGCGCACTACTATGCCGGGTCCGGCGGATATCGCGCCGCCTTTTGGAGGGAGGCGCTGCTGCCAGTCGCGCTCGGAATTTGGGCGTGCCGATTCGAACGATATTTGCGATGGTAGGGAAGGCCGGTCGGTTAAATGCCGCGATTAAGACCGGGCTATATCTGCCAGGATCTTGGCCTGGACTTGGGGCAGTCGGGAGAGGTCGTGCGGAAAGCTGAGCCTTCGCAGCGGCACATGTTTCACCAACCGAGTGAGGCGATCAAATTCATGCTGGAGCAGCGAGCGGTCGGTGACGTCGAGCTTGAATGCGTATCGGACCAATTCGATAACGGCGTCGCGCGGGGAGATGGGTGAAATGCTGACTTCTTGTGACTCTCCCAAATCCACTTCGGGAGCCAAAAGGAAGAGCCGGCGTAAGGGGACCAGTCCGTTTTCAAACGTAATGCCGCCCTGTCCAGCGGCTAAGCGCAGCTTCGACGCATACGGAGTAACCCGCATAGTCGGAGGTGGAGTTTCGTAAAGCGAGTGCATACTCTCCGGCCATAATCGTAGACCCGGATAGCTCGGCTCTGCGCAGATTCGGCCACTACGCTCTCTAACGACGAGACAGTCGTCCGTCACCAGCCGAAAGCCGGCGCGACAGAAGCTGGCGGTCAGCGTGGATTTTCCACGACCAGACGGACCTACGAAGCCGATGGCACCGTGGGGAGTCATGATAGCGCCGGCGTGCAGCGCCAACGCGCCCCGCAGGCTTAACGTCAGTGGAAGCACGGTATCTAACAGGAGGTGCCGCACCGTTTCCGGTGCTGACTCCGGTGGTGAGTAAGACGAAATCTCACGGCCATCGCGGGATACCAGGAAATCCGCTGTGCCAGGAAAGCGGAGTAGATAGCCGCCTTCATGTTTGGCAAACATAAGGCCCACGGTATCATCCGGCAGTAGCCACCGATGAAACCAGTCCACGGGTGCCGGCTCAGCCGGGGAAGCGGCCAGCAGCCGGAAACGGCAGTCGATTGACCCTTCAGCCGGCTGCAATTCTGGAAGCGGCTCGGCGCTCGCGAGTGTTAGTCCATAGATCCGATACCGTGCCACGCTCCTCGCTTTCCCGAGGGTCGATCGGTGCCCACCGCCCGGCGCATCGTGCTCTTGGGCATATGCAGAGGACCGTGAGGTGGGAGCGAGGGGCGAGATTTGCCGTTGCGCGACCCATTACAGCGAATACCGAGCGCTCGCGCGCTCGAAAGCACCGGCTAGAAGCACAGGATGGCTTGATTGGTCTAGATGTGTTGCCACAAATCGATGGCAATCGTGCTCACTGACATTACTTCATCGATTACAGCTGCTTATCCGCCGTGCCTCCTGGTGCCAACGTCTGCCGTCGTAGCGCCACCGGACTGGGTCAGTCTTCCAACGGTGCCGTATTCGACTATCTCAGGCGTGGTATACACCTGTTTCCCCAGGGACCTGGGAACAGGGTTCACTCTTGGGCGCGGCGAGTCCACCATTGGTTCCTCCAGCAAGAAACGCAGCTTTCATCTATTAAGATCACGGTACCAGAGCTCAAGACAGAGTACAAGGTCAATCGTACCGGTGGGATGGAGCGGTCCGCCGTTCCGGTACTGCGAGAAGAGATTAATTAAGGCATCTCGATCAATGATCTCATTGGCTACGAGCACGGAGGTCTGAAACAGCAGTCCTACCTCGTCCGCGAAGCGATGGCGTAACTCCCAGTCCACCACTGGGGTGAAGCCCGCCTTGCCTTGCCTCGTCCGAACGACTTCCGGCAGAATGCCGCGCATAGCTTGGCGCAGGATGAATTTTGGATTGGCACCCCTCCAACGCTGATCTTCAGGGACGGCGATCAGGAACTCGACCAGACGCCGATCCAGAAGCGGACTCCGGCTCTCTATCGAGAAGCGAGCCTCGAACTGTTCACGCATTTCCAGTGCCATCGTATTCCAACCGTAGAACAGTCCGTTATAGATGACCTGTTGGGAGCGCGTTGGCATCTTCGTAACCTGGATGCCGGTGGCTAGCCGGGAGTGAAGGTCGGTCGACTGCAGCAATTTCTTCGTCAGTAAGGGAGGTGATTCGCCGCGGCGGATTGTGCGCAGAAGGGGACGCACCATCGTTTTCACCACCGACGGAATGAATGGCCTCACACAGAAATCGAGGAACAGCGGCCAAGGTGGGACGCTGTAATTGGCCGCGTCCTCCTTCACCTGTGGGATCAGGCGCCGGAACTTACCGGCGCGCACCATATCGGTCAGGTGTTCAAACCCGGCCGCAAGGAGTTCATCGCCACCGAAGCCATTGAGCATTACACGAAGCCCCCGGTCCCGTAAATCTGTGAGACCTGAAACAAACATCAGGTTCGTGAACGAATAGAATACATCTGGAAAGTGTTTAGCCTGGTCAGGCGCCAAAAGTGACGGATCTATCTCTTCGTACACCTGCTTGCGTGCTGATATTCCTGATTTCTGGACGACAGCATCTATATAGTTGCGCTCGTCGCACCGAAAGCCATCAAATATAATCGACAGCGCCTCAAAGCCTGTGAACGGCGCGGTCCCATCCTGATACAGGCATTGGGCGATAGAAACAACCGATGTGGAATCTAAGCCGCCACTGAGCATCGCCGCCACCGGGGAAGAGCTGCGCAACCGGCAACCTACCGCTTCACGCGCCAGGTAGAGGAAGTGCTCTGCGTAATCATTGTCATTGCGATAGCGGATAGTATGAGCGGGATCTATATCCCAGTAGCGACGCTGACGGATAGTCCCAGGCTCAACAACCAGAAGGTGACCGGCCGGCAAACGGTTGACATGTTCATAAAGCGTCTCCTCATTGTGACTGTACCGGTTCGTCAAGAAAATGCCGATCAAAGGCACATTGGGACGTCGTGATATGGCCAGGTCCGCAAAGAGCGCCTGCATTTCGGACGCGAAAACGAAGCTAAGGCTATCTCGGTAGTAGTAGAAAGGCTTTATCCCGATTTGGTCACGTGCGCATAACAAACGCTGCTCCAGGGCATCCCACACGGCAAATGCAAAGTCTCCTAGAATCTTTTTGGGGCAGTCCTCGCCCCAACAGATGTAGGCGGTTAGCACCAACTCTGCATCGGTATCCGAGCGTAGCGTAATACCGCGGACAGCGAGAGCCTGGCGTAACTCCTGACGATTGTCCACCCGGCCGTCGAGCACTATCGTGAACTGACCGCTCGCGTCGGTGAGTGGCTGCTCTTCGTGCAGCGCTTCCGGTGTCGTTCGCAGCATGCGATGGCCGAGCGCCACGGAACCGTTGAGCCAGTGGCCCGCTCCATCCGGGCCACGGTGACTGAGCGCATCAGTCATGCGGACGAGCAGCTCGCGATCAACCGGCCGACCATCGAAATTGAAAATCCCGGCTATGCCGCTCATGACACTCTCGCCATCAAGTGCATGGCGCTACCGCGACATGCGCCAGAACATCGGTGACCGTGGTTAAATATCTATGTGCCTGTTCAGCCTATACGATTTCGTTTTAGCAATTAATGGACACGGATATCAGCGTTGAGCAAAGGCGACTCCCAGCCACAAAACAGCGGCGGCCTTCATCCGTTTGAGTTGCTCGTGGCTTGCGCCAGAACGCACCTGGATCAGGGCAACGAGGCGCGGCTTGTCGCCGTGGCTCAGCGGGTGACTTGCTGGGACTCCATTGTCACGATGGCCCATAAGCACGGTCTGCTGCCGTTGCTGTACCGCCATATTCACGCAACTTGTCTCGACATTGTACCGCGGCCGGTTATGGACGAGCTCGCGGCGCGAGCTCGCGATCTTGCGCGGCGCAACCTTCGTATGACCGCCGAGCTCATCCGGCTGCTGGGGCTTTTGGAGGAAGCCGGCGTCGCAGCGGTACCGTTCAAAGGACCGTCTCTGGCGGCGACGGTCTATGGCAACCTCTCGCTCCGGCAGTTCGCCGACCTCGATATCCTGGTGACTGAAACGGACCTTGCGAAAGCGCAGGCGGTTCTCGTCGGCGAGGGTTACACGGCGAATTATGATTTTTCGCCGGCTGTGTCCCGTTCCGTACAGCGTTATGCACACGAGTCACTGTTTTGGCGCGACGACGGCATGATTGTCGAGCTCCAATGGCAGTTTGCCGCTCCGTTCTTGCGTTATTCGCTTGCTCCAGATGACATCCGCCGACGGCTGGTTACCGTACCCCTCGGTGGAAGGCTCGTCCCAGCGTTCGCGCCCGACGACCTGCTGGATTATCTGTGCTTCCATGGCGGACTGCATACGTGGGGGCGGCTGGGCTGGGTCTGTGACGTCGCGGAGCTATTGAGAACCTATCCACGCTTGGACGCGGAGGCCGTCTTGCAACGGGCTCGGTCTGCCGGTCGATTCCGGAGTGTGGCGCTGGGGCTCTTGCTTGCCGGCGAGTTGCTCGATGCGCCGTTACCTGCAGGACTGCTGAGGCGATTACAGGCTCAGCAGGCGCTGCGGTCGCTGGCGGACCAGGTACATGCAAGGCTTTCGCATCCGGAGCGGCGTGAGGCCGGAATATTCTGGGTAACACGTTTTCATATGCGGTTGCGGGATACTGCGCTGCAAAGGGCTCGAATGGGACTGATGTTGCTGACGGCTCCGCAGGAAGCAGACCTCTTATCGCTTCCAATTACGCCGCGATTTCGCGCCCTGTATGCGGTCGTGCGTCCATCGCGTCTTCTCGTGAAGTGGCTGACCGGCAAATACCGGGCACCTGCGGCGGATGGCGAAATAATGCCTGTACCCTGAACATCCATACCCGAGAACAGCCGAGCTAAGGTGGAACTTCGGCAATACCTGGTGCTGGTGTGGCGGAACTGGTGGTGGAGGGGGTGCTGGCGGGAGCGGCGGCCTACCCCTACAGTGTCCAGTGTCCAGCGCCCGCGCTCTTTCATGCCCAGGCCACGCTCATGCTCAACCTGGCGGCCCAGCCCAACAAACCGAGCAGTGACGCGGTAGCGGCGAGCCAGTCGCTGACCAAGACCTACGCGCGCATCATCACCGCCCAGAGCCGACGCTGGACGCGGCGGCGCAGCTGATGGGCGGCGGCGTGACGGGCGACGACCTGGGGGGCATCACGGGCACGAGCACCCCGGACACGGAGCTATTGACCGTGTCGTATACGGGGCGGGACCCGGTGTTTGCGGCGCGGGCGGTCAACGCGGTGGCGCAGGTCTTCCAATCGCGGGTACGGGAAGCGCAGCAGCCGGGTGGCGCCCAGCCAGAGAGCGACCAGAGCGGCAGTGCGGGGCAGAGCGGGCTGAACACGACCTACATCATCGACCCGGCGACCGTGCCGGGAGCACCGGCGGGCGGGCGGACGGCGCTGTACACGGTAACGGCGGCGATTGTCGGGCTGCTGGGGGCGTTTGGGCTGGCGGTGGTGCGGGAATACCTCAACGACAAAGTGCGGGACCGCGAGGACGTGGAAGCCGCGGGGCTGTCGCTGTTGGGGGTCGTGCCGCGGGTGCGGGAGAAGAGCGAGCGGCTGAGCATTCTGAGTGCGGAGCACGCGCAGGGCTTCTTTGCCGAGGGCTACCACCAACTGCGGACCAACGTCGACTTTGCGGCACGGGAGCAAGGGATCCGCAGCCTGTTAGTGACGAGCACGGCGCCGAAAGACGGCAAGACCACGGTAGCGTCGAACCTGGCGATCCTGTTTGCGGGGCGGGGCGCAACCTGCGGCGGCCGGCGGTGCACAGCTTCTTCGGGCTTTCGAACCGGCGGGGGCTGTCGACGGTGCTTGCGTCAGACGACGAGGACGTGCGCAGCCTGCTGCAGGGGACGGCGGTGGAGCGGCTGCAGGTGCTGACAGCGGGGCCGCTGCCGGCGGGGCCGGTGGAAGCGCTCTCCTCGCCGCGCCTGAGCCAAGTGATGACGCGGCTGGCGCTGTTGGCGGACCTGGGGGTGATCTGGGACTCGGCGCCGGTGGTGGCGCTCACCGATGCGGCGCTGATCGGCAACTACGCCGATGCGGTGCTGATGGTAGTCGCGGCGGGGCGGACGCAGACGCGGGCGCTGGGGAACTTGGGGCAGGGGAGGCAGGCGCGGGTGGTGGGGGCGGTGCTGAACGGAGTGACGCGGGAGACGGGGACGGGCTACGACTACTACTACAAGTACACGGGGCGCTACGGCTACGTGCTGCGCCAGCCGTGGGTGGGCCTACGGCGAACCCGAGAGTGACCCCCTTCTCGCTGCTAACCTGACGTCCGTTCGCCATAAAGCCGCCGCGCCTGTACCGATAACGAGCCGTTGTCCGGTTCGATCATCAAGGTGCTGGTGCCGTTTTGGTTTCCAGCGGCAGCCGCACCACAAACTTTGTGCCCAGACCCTCCGGCTGTTCGACCGCAATCGTGCCGCCATGGCGCTCGGCGATTTCGCGGCAAATATAGAGACCAATGCCGATGCCGCTGATCTGTTGGTGCGCCCGGTCGGGAATACGGTAGAATCGCTCGAAAAGACGCGACACGGATGCCGGAGGAACACCCAGACCGTGGTCGCGAACCGCAAGCAGCGCCCATCCATTTTCGCGGCCGACTGTAACTTCGATGGCGCCGCCGCCCGGGCTGTACTTCACGGCGTTGTCCAGCAGGTTAACGATGACCTGCTCGATGCGGTCGCTGTCCCACGAACCTGTCACCGGTTCATCTGGCGCTTCAATGCCGATGCGACCCTCGCCGAGCGCACGTCTCAGGCGCTGGACGACGTCGGTCGCAAGCCGGCGAAGATCGACGGTACTCAGGTGTAACGGCAATGCGCTGGACTGTACGCGCGTGAAGTCCAGCAGGTCGTTCAGCAGCATGGTCATGCGGCGCAACTGCGTTTCGACAGAAGAGAGTGTCTTTACGAGGTCCTCGTCCTGGTTCTCCCCGCGCACGGCGCGGCGCAGCAGCACCTGGGTAAATCCCTGAGCAGACGTCAGCGGTGTGCGCAGTTCATGAGAAGCGATCGATAGGAACTCATCTTTCAGGCGGTCGGCTTCCTCCAGGCGTTGGCGTGCGATTTCGGCGAATTCGCGCAGGTTGCGTTCAGTCTCGAACAGTCGCGCGTTTGCAATTGCCCCGGCGGCGATCTCGGCAAAGGCTCCGGCGAAGTCCAGGTCCTCTTGCGTGAGGGCTCGCTCGACCGTGGCAATCACAAGGGCCCCCACCCCTTCGCCGTGCGAGAACAGCGGCAGGCACGCCAAGGACTGGACCTTTCTCAGCTCGTTCATGTACGCCGGATCGTCGCGCGGCGCCAGCACCCGGATCTCGTCCTCCCCGAATCGGGGAAAGATGCGCGGCTGCCCGGTGACAACCACCGTCCCCGCTACACCTTCGCCTACACGGACGGGACGGGCGGCGAAGACCTCGCGCACAATCGCGGCGCGGTGCGGATCGGGGTGATGCACCGCCCGCGTCTGCATGAGATCGCCTTCACGCAGGTAGATCACGCTCCAGTCGCCCAGCACGCGGGTAGCGTGTTCGGCAACGACCGCCAGCACCTCGCGGAGGTCGAGGGTCGCATTAAAGGCGCGGCTGACCCCGGCCAGAAAGCTGGCCCGCTGGTTCGATTGCGCTGTCTCCCGTTGAAGCTGAGTAGCCAGGACCGCGTGACCGACTTGGCCGGCAAATACCTGCAACAGCGCTATCTCGTCTGCCGTCGGCGCCTCTCGGCTGGTGCCCACGATGTTGATCGTCCCCGCGACCTCACTGCCGCTGCGGAAGGGAACGATAATGAAGGTGTTGCTGCCCGCCAGGTTCATGACGTCGGCGGTCGATGGCGGCGGCGATACGAGCCCGGAATACTGTGGCTCGCCGGTGCGCAGAGCGCGGGCAGTGAGCGTGTCTCCGCCGAGCGGCAACGTTCCGTAGCGCTCGATAAACCCTTCCGGATACCCACGCTGGGCAATGCAACGCGCGACTCCCGCGTCGCGATCGGCCAAGTAGATCGAACAGGCCGGCAGGCCGGTGATCCGCACCAGCGCAATGACGGCTTCGTTAGCGACCACGATTGGGTCTAGAAGTGACGGCTCCGCCGATGCAGCGCGTGTAACGTCCTGAACGGCGCCGATGTACTCGGAAAGGGCGCCGCGGTCCGGATTCGCAGCTGCCTTGCGATTCCTGCGGCTTGTGCCTTGCAGGCGCGCGGGCGCCCGGTCGCCGGAATCTGACTCAGCCACATGAAACCTCTACAGTCGGCGGCGGGGGAATCACGGGGCTGTTCAAATCACTATAGGGAGCGGCGCTACACGAAGCGTCATCCTCCCGGTTGTAGAAGGCCGAATATTAACCATAACGGTGATTAGGTTTATCGCTCGCAATGCCTGATATCGGTACGATACGGCCATGCGAAACTCAATCTCCACCGCTCGCCGTGCCTGTTCCTAGCCCCCGTCCAAGCGAAGTCCAGGCGGCCGTCGTGGCGCTCACCGATGCCTGCACTGCCGCGGGCTTCACGATAACGGGCGTTCGCCCGATAGATTACGGGTTGCAACTGGCTGTCAACGATGGCTTGAAGGTTGTCACCGTGAATGTTTACGGCGGGCGTAAAGGCGTGCGCACCGTCGTCAATGGCGCACCGGGAAGGTCGTTGTACAGGGCTCTTGCCGGGATCGTAGAGCCACGGCCTCAGGTCGCAGTCGAATTCGCGCAACGGGCCTTGCCGCTTCAGCAGGTTTCACATTCGAGGGCCGGCCTATTTCCGCCAGGTCCGTGGATCGGGTCCGACGAGTCGGGCAAAGGCGATTACTTTGGGCCGCTTGTGGCAGCCGCGGTATTCGTCTCGCCCGAGCAGGAAAACGAATTGCGGTCGGCCGGTGTCCGTGATAGCAAGCTGCTGACCGATCCGATGGCGCATGAGGTCGCGGCTGCAGTTCGTCGCGTCTGCGATGGCCGCTTCGCCGAAGAGGTAATCCCGCCGGCCGAATACAACGCCCTTTACGAGCAGTTCAAGGCACGAAATGAGAACCTGAACCATCTGCTTGCCTGGGAACACGTGCACGTGCTCGAGCCGCTGCTCGCGAGTGGCGGTCTTCCGATCGACACCGTCACCGTGATCGCCGACCAGTTCGCGAATGAGCGTTACGTTCGCGAGCGGCTGCACCAGGCGCTCGACAGCCGGGACCTACCAATGCCGCCCCTGGTCCAAACGCCAGGCGCCGAAGCGAACGTCGCTGTGGCGGCCGCGTCGATCCTCGCCCGCGATCGCTTCCTGTGCTGGCTTGAAGAGGCGTCATCCCAGCACGGCATAAGGCTGCCGAAGGGCGGTTCGAATCCGGCGATCATCGCCGCCGCCCGCCATGTGGTTCAGCGCTACGGCGTCGGCGAACTGACAAACGTGGCCAAACTGCACTTTGCGACGACGGGAAGGGTGGTAGGGCGCGCGGCCGGGCAATAGGTGGTCGGGGGGACGGCCTGGCTCCGCTGCCCTTGTGCGGAACGACCGCCGCAGAGTCTAAGCATGGTAAAGTAGAGGTGAGTAGACAGAGCAGGGAGATGCGCCACCATGGCTGTGAAGTATCAACCCACTGACGGGCGAGTGGGTCTTCTCGTGCTCGGTGGGGCGCTCGTTCTTGCTGGTTTCCTGACCGGCTGGCTGAGCCGCAAGCAGGCAGAGCCGTCCTACATTGACCCCGTGATGAATGCCCTGCTTAGGGCGCCGGTCGATGACGAACCGGAGACGGCTGAAGAAGCCACTGCCGTCGGCCAGGCGCGTGCTGAGCGTGATCGCGGGGAACTTATCCCCTGGGACGAGATACAACGATCCGAGCGGGTCAGTGCTTGACACCGTGGACCGTTGTATTTACGCCGGCTGGCACACGCGATCATGGCGACCTACCAGCCCGCGATCGAGTCGCGGTTGACCAGGCGTTGCAGCGCCTGACCAGGAACCCCAACATTGTGGACATCCGCAAAATGCCGGGTGTGTCCAATGAGTGGCGTATGCGCGTCGGAACCTGGCGGGTCCGGTTCTCTTTACAACCCGAATGACCACATAATCGAGGTGCTGCGCATTCTTCAACGCAGGGATGCTTACCGCTATGAATGCCCAGCGATTTCAGCACGCCCGATCGCCCGGCGGTTGAAACCGCGGGCTCGTACAACGAAACCGGCCCATGCCAGTTCCGGGACCCGCCGGAGCGAGTCGACCAAGCCTGCCGGCGGGGATTCTAAACAGCAGTCCGCGCAGGCGGACTTCGTTGCATGAGCCTGCGACTTTAGTCGCAGGGTGGGTCCACTCCCGCAACCTCGGTCGGCGGGTGGGCCCCGAAGCCGCCGGAGTTCCGCACCGTGCTCCGCAAAACTTCGTGGCGCAATCCGCTCCCGCTGGCGATAGAGACGCCGGTACGATACGCTGCGAACGGTGGGGTCG
>DAINSK010000049.1:0-25003 GCA_036741355.1 Chloroflexota bacterium | reverse complement strand
ACAACGGCGGGCTGTCGAAGCGTTAGAGGCCCGTTATCCGCAGTATTCGTCGATGAGGTTAGAGGAGTTGCCGGTGATCCGCATAACTCCCACCGACGTAGTCGAGTGGTCGTGGAGCGGCCGAACGGCGTATGCGGACGGCGGCGAGCCTCTCCTATGATCGAGCCGTAATGCTTGAACTACGCATCACCGATGGTAATGAGACTCATGACGAAGCGACCGAGAAAGACGACGTCACCCTAGGCAGAGCGCCGAACAACGACGTAGTCCTGCCCGACAAGCGCGTTTCTCGTCAACATGCACGCTTGCTGCGGCGAGATGGCGGCTTGTATATCCAGGATCTCGGCGGCGCCAACGGGACGCAGGTCCGCGACCAGCTATTGCACAACGAAACGGCCACTGTAACGCCCGGCGAAGCGATCGTGATCGGTCCGTATGAGGTCAGCGTCGAAACTTCCGTTCCTGTGCACGGCGAATCGGTGGAGCGGTCACTGGTGCCGCCGCCGGAGGTCAATCAGCAGGTACGGAAAGCCTGGGAAAGCAAGTCAACTTCCCATGTCCGGGCCATTGGAGACGCTGATGGCGTGCAGCAGCGATACGTTATTCCGCATGCCCCGGATGCTGCGCGTATTCGCCTGGGACGCGCGCCGACTAACGATCTCGTGCTGGGCTCACCAAGCGTATCGCTCGAACACGCCGTCATTGAGCGATCCAGCGCCGGGAGCCAGTGGTCAATCACCAGCCTCTCGTCTACCGTTCCGACCTTCGTCAACAACGTCCCGGTTCGACAACGCGGGCTCACTGAAGGGGACGTCATTCGGATCGGCCCGTACAGCCTCGTCGTTCAGAACGGAGAGATTGAGTACGTCGATAAGGCCGCGGGCATCCTGCTCCAGGCACTTAACCTGAGTAAACGCGTCGGTAAGAAGACGATCCTTCACGACGTCTCGCTGATTATTCAGCCACGAGAGTTTGTCGCCATTGTTGGCGTTTCCGGCTCCGGCAAAACAACGCTGCTGAACGCGTCAAGCGGCATCAGTCCGGCAACATCCGGCGAGGTGCTGCTCAACGGCTATCAGCTCTACGACCACTTTGCCTCGTTCCGCTCAGAGATCGGATACGTTCCCCAGGACGACATCGTTCACGGCGAACTTCCGGTCGAAAGGGCACTGCGGTATTCGGCGCAATTGCGAATGCCCGCCGACACGAGTAAGTCCGAGCGGGAGAAACGTGTCGACAACGTCATTGCCGAGCTTGGTCTGGATCAGCAGCGTAAGACGGTCATTAATAAACTGAGCGGCGGTCAGCGCAAGCGCGTGAGCATCGGCGTCGAGCTGTTAACACGCCCACCCCTCTTCTTCCTCGACGAGCCGACTTCTGGTCTCGATCCGGTCACTGACTCGCACATGATGGACCTGCTGCGCAAACTGGCCGACCAGGGTCGCACCATACTCCTGGTCACCCATGCGACACGCGATATCTCAATGTGCGACAAAGTCACATTCCTGACTCGCGGCGGGCGCCTTGCTTACTTCGGCGGGCCGCGCGATGCACTGCAGTACTTCGGTGCCGCCGAGTTTGAAGAGATCTACGACCAGATCGAAAACGAATACTCGCCGGAGGAGTGGGAAGAGCGTTTCCGGCAGTCGCCGGACTACCAGTCGGAGATTACAACCCCGCTTGTCCAGTTACAGGCGATGACCCTCCCGTCAGAATCGCGTCCGCGCCCTGACCTATCAAAAGGCAACGGGCGTCAGGTCACGGGAGTTTGGCGCCAGTTCGGCATCCTCACCAGGCGCTACGTTGACACGATGGTCAGGGACCGCAAGCACCTCGCGATCCTGCTCCTGCAGGCGCCAATTATCGGTTTGCTGCTCTGGGGCCTTTTCAGTCGGAGCGTTTTCGAGCCGCCGATTAATCTCGAGGTCTTCGCGTGGCACGCGGCAACCCCTTCGGTGTTGGCCATACAACGCGACCCCGAGACTAATCGGCTTATCAACGTGCCTCCCGACTCAGACCTCGTAGCTATTTCCGGACGCGATTGTTCGAACCTAACCTCTGGCAACTTTACGGTCGGCACGGAATGCCACGTAGCCGCCGGAAACGGCAACAGCGTCGCGCTCAAGGCGGCACAGCTCGCGTTCCTACTCGCTGCCGTGGCCGTCTGGCTCGGCACGCTGAACGCGATCCGCGAAATCTCCAAGGAGAACGCGATCTACCGACGCGAGCGCATGGTCAATTTGCGCATCATGCCGTATGTCGCCTCGAAGCTCGCGGTGCTCTGGTTCCTGGTCGTTGTCCAGAGCGGAATGTTGCTCGGAGTGACCGCCGGCTACGTCAACATCCCGGTCCACATCGTCGCCGCTACCTTCGCCAGTCTGATTCTCGCCGGCGCTGCATCGGTTGCGGTCGCTCTCGCCGTTTCGGCCGCGGTCACAAACTCGGATCGCGCGATCGTTTTAGCGCCGCTGATCATGGTGCCACAGATCCTGTTTGCCGGCGGCTTGACGCCCGTCCGCGACCTGGGAGTTGTCAAGCCGTTTTCGGCAATTGTCGCGACGCGCTGGTCTTACGAGGCGATCGGCCGGGTATTCGGAGTTGTGAAGCTGGCCGGAATCGCCGAGCAGTTCCCGCAAACGCCGGCGCTAACTGGCCAGCCGTACATACCGTGGGTGGTGCTCGGCGCCTTCATCATCGCGTTCTCAGGACTTGCCCTAGTGCTCCAGAAGCTGAAAGACCGGCATTAATCGCCAAGCCGGTAGCCGCCGTCGGGCTCCTGTATGAGGAGCCGGCGATCGCTTGCGACCGGCCGCAGCTTGAGTTGCGTGCGGTGCACCAGTCGTTCGAGCATCTCGTCGTCGCCTCCGCCGGGCCCCCAGACCGCTTCGATCAACTCCCGCGGCGAACGCGGCGATTGACCCGTTAGCGCGATCAGTAGGTCAAGCTCGCGATTGCTCACCGCGCTTGGCAGGGGCTGCCCGTCCCAGGTAACCCTGCGCGCGGCAGAATCGACGATCAAGCCACCGCCGGCTTTGCGGAGCGGTGCGGGTGGCTTCGAAGCTGGTGCGGCGCTTGCCGGCTCATTGACTTCCGGGACGGCCGCTTCGGGGACGAAAACGGGCTCGGGATCTTCGACGATTATGACTGCCTCGGGCGCTGGAGGCGGTTCGGCCGGCTCAGCAGCCCGGGGCCTGGCCGGCGGCTGGGTCATACCGGCCTCGTTCGGAGCCGTAGGTTCCAGTGGCGCTGATCCCCGACGCGCCGCCGGTGGAATAATGACGGTGCGGTCGAGGTCGTCCTCTTCTTCATAGTCCACGGTCAGGCCGTAGTCGCCGACGCGCAATGAATCACCCTGATGCAGCGGCTGGCTCGCGGAGGTACCGACGCGCTGGCCGTTGACGAAGACACCGTTCTTACTCCCTTCGTCGATCACTTCCCAGCCGCCTTCAGCACGCTCGATCCGGGCATGGTATCGCGAGATAAAGCCGCTTTCGAGCGACAGATCGCAGTCGCGGGCGCGCCCTATTCGGATCACGTCCCGGTCAAATGTGACCTCGCGTTCATGGCCACCGGGATCGCGCAGTTTTACATGGATCGTGGATGACCCGGGCATGTCTCACCTCCGGCCCAGCGAGATAGCGAAAGCGTAGATCAGAACGCGCGATGCAGATAGACCGTACCTGCTATTGAAGAGCCCGTGATGCGGCGCAGAGCGCAAACACTTGCCAAGAACGGCAGCGCCTCGTAGCGTGAGCATGCAAGCTATCCCTCGGAGAGATTACTGCGCCGATGGTCTCGCGCGAGCGCTTCAACTATTTGACCGGCCGATTTGCAGCCGGTGGCAGCCGTATGGGGCCGAAACACCGCGAAAACGAGGATTGCTTCGGCATCGTCGAGCCGGATGCGCCCGACCTGCGCAGTTCACACGGCAACCTGTACGTGGTCACGGACGGCGTCGGTGGCCATCACAAGGGAGAGGTGGCCAGCGCCCTGGCGATCGAAGTCATCGAGCGAGCGTATTTCGCCGCGCGCGGCGACAGTCCGATCGACAACCTCGTGACAGCGGTCAACGAAGCGAATCTGCGCGTACACGAGTCGGCAACTCTGGACGGCGGCGACGACCTCAGCATGGCAACCACGGTCGTCGCCGCGGCGGTGCTCGATGACCAGATCGTCGTCGCCAACGTCGGAGACAGCCGCGCTTATGTCGTGGGAGGCGAAGGCATCCGGCAACTTAGCCACGACCACTCGTGGGTTCAGGACCAGTTGGACAGCGGTAAGTTGACGCCGGAAGAGGCGCGTCACAGTCCGCGGCGCAACATCATCACCCGCGCCCTCGGCCTCTCCAACGAAGTAGAGACCGAAGTAAGGACCGAAACCGATACTAACTCGCACGCTCGCCTTGTGCTCTGTTCCGACGGCGTACACGGCGTGCTGGAGGACCACGAACTCGCCGAGTTGGTCCAGGGGCCAGAGCTACAGGCGGCTGTGAAACGGGTACTGGCACTTGTCGACGAGCGTCGAGGGCGGGACGATGCAACGCTCGTCATCGTCGAGCTCGCGGGGGAGATGCTCATCGAAGAGGCGCCGCCGCCCGGCCGCAGCGGATTCTTCCCGAGCCTGTTCCGGCTCTTCCGCCGGCGGTAGGGTAGGCTGGATTGCAGGGGCGCTCGGCCGCGCGCCCCTGCTGGTGCTGCTACACCAAAGAGGTTGACAACTTCTTCTGGGAAGCCTGCGAACAAACGGCGAGGCTTGTGGAGGAGTTTCTGTCCTCAAGCTGATCTGCATGATTCGATCACCATAGATTGGGAGCCGGCTGCCCGCCGGCAAGGCTGCCTATAGCTCAAACAGTGAATCGAGGTCGATGCTCACATTGGGGAGAGCGACCGGAACGACGATCCCCCCGCGATAGAGCGTTTCCGTATAGCTTCCATCCGGCTGCCGCCGCCAAGCAGTCAAGGTACGCTCATAAGGATGGAGTCTCCAGATCTCCGCGTCGCCGCGCAATCTGTACTCCCGCAACTTGGTCTCCACGTCGTAGTCGCCGGTCGAGGGCGACCAAACTTCGACCACCAACGGCAGCGTCTCTTCGTATACTTCCAAACGGCGGGGCCCAGCTAGCCTCCGTCGCACCGCGGCGATGGGGATGACCGTGACATCGGGGATGTAAAACGAACCCGTGGAGACCCGCAGGCGGGTCGCGTTGACGTCGACCGCAAACTCGTTCTCGTCGAGCTGCTTCGACAATCGGCTCGCCAACCTTCTTCCCGTGTGGTTGTGCTCCGTCGTCATGCCGGGCTTCTGTCGCAGGCAGCCATGGTCAAGCTCCCACTGCCCATCAGGATCCTCCAGCGCTACCTGCTCGTACGTCTTTGCACTAACAACCATGCTGCACCCCCGGAACCCCAACGACTGCCGACTGCCAACCGGCGAAGCTGCGCTACAGCACCGCCACCGGTATGTACGTGCCGCCCGACCTCGCGGCGCGGCGCGATTGTTTGAGCTCGTCGATCTTGACGATGCACTGCTCTGCCGGGAGGTTCTGCATGCCGCATACATTGCAGCCGTCGCGGTGACAGTCGAGGGTCTTCACCTTGTTCAGGGTGTTGTGCCATTCGCGCCGCAAATACGCCGCGTTGACACCGGAGTCAATGTGGGCCCAGGGCAACGTCTCCCAGACGTCGCGCTCACGATAGGCGTACCATTGGCCGTCGACGCCGGTTTCGACGAAGGCCTGCTCCCAGATACGCCAGTCGTGGAACTCGCTCCAGGCGTCGAATTTCGCGCCCAACTGCCAAGCGCGAAAGATCGCGGCGCCCAGCCGGCGGTCACCGCGCGAAACGACGGCCTCGAGCAGACTGTCCTTAGGATCGTTCCAGGTGAACTCGACGCCGGCCCGACGGCACCCTTCCCCCAACAGCCGATGACGCGGTATCAGCTCTTCGATCGTGGCCTGCGGGCACCACTGGAAGGGCGTGTGCGGTTTGGGGATGAAATTGGATGTACTGACGCGAACACGGGCGCGCCCGCCAATGTACTTGCGGCCGATCTGCTTCACCTTTGCCGCCACGTCGACGATCGCCTGCACGTCCTCCAGCGTCTCGGTCGGCTGGCCGACCATGAAGTACAGCTTTACTCCGGTCCAGCCGTTCTTGAACGCATTCTCGCAGGCGCTGAGCAGGTCGTCTTCAGTAACCAATTTGTTGATCACGTCGCGCATCCGCTGGCTTCCGGCCTCCGGCGCCAGCGTGATGTTATGTCGCTTACCCCGAGCTACCGCCTCCGCCACGCGCACCGAGAAGGTGTCGACGCGGGTACTTGGAATCGAGATCTTCAAACCGCGGTCGCCAAATTCTGCGTTCAGCATCTCGACGATATCGGCGATCTGCGTGTGATCGGTCGTGCTCAGCGACATCAACGACAACTCGTTATAGCCGGTGCTGTCGAGCAACTCACGCGCCGCCTCGACGATCTCCTCTTTTGAGCGTTCGCGCACCGGCCGATAGATCATGCCCGCCTGGCAGAAGCGGCACCCCTGCGTGCAACCGCGCTGTATTTCGATCGCGCCGCGGTCGTGCACGGTCTCCAGGTACGGAACGATCGGCTTCATCAACACCGGCGGCAGGAACTGCGCTACGCGACGGGAGACCACGGGCGGCGCGGCCGCATCGATGCTGCGGGTGCGCTCAATCGTGCCGTCTGGTTTGTAGTCCACCTCGTACAACGACGGCACGTAGCAGCCTTGAACCCCTGCCAGGCGCCGCAGCAGGTCGACACGTTGTCCTCCGCCCTGCCGGTTCCACCCGGCGATGACGTCGGCAAACTCCTGGATCAACTCCTCGCCTTCGCCCAACGCAAAGACGTCGATGAAGTCTGCCATCGGCTCCGGATTGAACGCGCCGCTGCCGCCGGCCAGAACAATCGGATCGCCCTCACCGCGATCGCATCCTCGGACCGGCACTCCGGCGAGGTCCAGCATATTCAGGATGTTGGTGTAGTCCATTTCATAGCTGAGCGAGAAGCCGATGGCGTCGAAGTCACGCACGGCGTGATGCGTTTCGAGGCTCCAGAGCGGAGTCTCGCTTTTGCGCATCTCGGTTTCGAGGTCGGCCCACGGCGCGTAGACTCGTTCGGCTAGTAAGTTGTCGTGACGATTGAGCAGATCGTAGAGGATGCCGAGGCCGAGGTTGGACATCCCGATGTCGTAGACATCGGGATACGCGAGCACCATGCGCACCTCGACGGCGTCCCATTCCTTGACGATCGAGTTCCACTCGCCCCCTGTGTAGCGCGCCGGCTTGCTCACTCGCGGCAATAGAGGTTCAAAAGCGACGACATCTCCGCGTACAGCCATGGGACCTCCCGGACGACTAACAGCCGGCCAACGTCTATTGTATCCGTCTCTATTAACCTGAGTGTGAACCGGGCCCGCGTGTGATATGAACGGAGCGGCGCCAACCGGCGTCGGAGAGCAACGCATGAATAAAACGGAGCGCTGGAGCCCTGTCCAGTACAACAAGTTCCGCGCCCAGCGGATGCAGCCGTTCTTCGATCTAACCGGCTACGTGAACAGGCGTCCGGGGATGCGGGTCATCGACCTCGGCTGCGGCACAGGGGAATTGACCGCGATGCTCGCCGACATGCTCGCAGACTCACTGGTCGAGGGGATCGATTCATCTGAGGAGATGCTTGAACAGGCCTCCAAGAGGTCTCGAGACCGGCTCACATTCCGCCTTGAGGATGTTGCCCGTATCGAGGACTACGGCGCCTACGACCTCGTCTTCTCGCACGCGGCGCTCCATTGGATTCCCGACAACCACTCGATCGTTTCTCGCATGCTCGGCACAATGAAGCCGGGCGCACAGATCGCCATCCAGGTGCCAATGAACGAGAACCATCCCTCCCACCGCATCCCGGCAGAGATGGCGAAAGAACCCGGCTTTAGCAACTTGCTGCACGAGTATGTCCGCTACAACTACGCGCTCTCGCTCGAGCAGTACAGCACGCTGCTCTACGACCATGGTCTCACCGATCAGGTGTGCATCGAGAAGATGTACGGACACGAGTTGCCCAACAGCGACGACGTTATCGAATGGGTCAAAGGGACGTCACTCAACGCCTACCTATCGCGACTTGATGAGACGGGCAAGAGCCAGTTCCTGGCCGAATACCGCCGTCGCCTGATCGACGAGATCGGCGACCATTCGCCCTACTTCTACCCCTTCCGCCGTCTGCTGTTCTGGGGCCAGAAGCCGTAGAGGGCGGACTCTGGCGCGGCCGTCCTTTCAGACAACGATGATATTGCGTGCCCGGTTACGTCCCGCACCGCCGACCGATTACACGCGTATCCCAGTGAACCGGGCGAGCTACAGAAGGATTAACTTGCGCGATATCCCATTTCATTTAGTACGTATACTGCTCCATTGCTGCGGCACCTATATCCTGTGAAGGCAATCGAGCTACGCGCAATAAACGCTTTGGGACAGGCTCGTGGTCCGGTAACATGATCCATGATGAAGCTTTTCGCGCATAGCCGCCCGATCAGCGTGACCATCTTCGTATTGCTGGGCCTGCTGGTGACTCACACCGGTAACGCCCGAGCCTTCGGCGTCTATCCGTCGGGAACCACGGGACGCAGCATCTCATGGCCACAGTGCGGCGGTGCCTTTACCAGCCAGCCGGGAACCTTTGGGATCGTCGGCGTTACGGGCGGACGGGCTTTCTACCAGAACCCTTGCCTGGTGAGCGAATACCACTGGGCGCAGTCCGCCCAGGTTGCGCCGTCGCTGATCATGAACCTCAACGCTCCCGTAGGAACGACCGCCTTCAAGGCACAAACCGGCCCGAGGGGGACGTGTGCCCCAACTGACGCTGTTTGTCTCTCCTACAATTACGGTTACAACGCCGCCCAATCCGCATTTGCGGACGCCCAGTCGCAAGGCACTCCGTCGAGCACCTGGTGGCTCAACGTTGAAACCGATAATTCTTGGGCCGACGAGTCTGCGCAGAACACGCAGGTGATCCAGGGCGCGATCGACTTTCTGCGATCGCAATCGATCACGACCGGCATCTACTCCGCGGCGCGCGACTGGCAGAAGATCGCGGGAGGTTTCAGACCGGATCTTCCGGTCTGGCTGGCCGGCACATTGGACCAGGCGGCCGCACCGGCCGGCTGTGCACAGTCCAATTCCTTCGACGGCGGACCGGTCTGGCTGGTCCAGTTCACGATCACCGACTACGACGGTGTGTATGCCTGTGGCGCCGCTGTTCCGGCGACTGCCGCTGCCCTGCCGGCAACGATACCGCCCGCATCGCCGGCCAACGTCCAGGCCGTTGCCGTTGATTCCGGTACCATTCAGCTGAGCTGGATGATCGACGCTGCCGCCGGTGCTTCGGTGCTCCTGTACGGAGACGGCGCTCCACTCGTGACCCTCGCCGGACCGACCACTTCGTACACCGTGGCGGCCCTGGCGCCCGGCACGTACCACTGTTACATCCTGATCGCGTCAAATGCTGCCGGCTTCTCCGCTTGGAGCAACTGGGCCTGCGCGGCAACACCGTCATAGCCGCGGGGCGAGACCAGCATTTGGTGGTGCCCGGAGACGGCCGCCCGCAAATAGTAGCTCAATTCATGATTTGCGACCGTCTTGTTCAAAACTTGTCTTTTCGGCCAGGATGCGGCATTCTGTCAATGACTTATGTCATCTGCGCGACCGGCGCTGCGGAGGACAATTATGCCGGGTCGGAGCTCAGCCCCACCGTCCCTCGCATTTCCTCGTCTCGGGTCGTCACCCACCGCTTTCACGGAATGGATGGGCGCTCCAATCAGCTCGGGAGCGTTAGGCGGTCACACGCTAAACCGCTACAAGGCCGACAGCGACCGTCTCAGCGTTCTCTTTTGGGGTCAGCGAGCGGTTGTAATCCACTGTCGCTACAGCAGCTTCCCGCCATCGTGGTCGCGCATGGAAGACGACGCGCACCACTACCTGCCGATCGAAAAAGTGCGGCGCGGCGCATTTGCCGTTCACGACCTCATTCTCCTGCCCGCGTCGAATGGCTACGGTTGGACGCTGGCGCGACAAGACATCGGCCTGAGCTTGCTCTCGTCCGTCGCGGACGACTCCACCTATTAGCCGGCCCCCAAGTTTGCTCAACCCCTGCTCAGCCAGCGGTCTCGGGCGGTGAGACCATCGTAAGCCGCGTACTTATAACTGTCCGACAGAGTCGGGTAGTTATAGACCATATAGGTGAACGTCTCGATGGTACCGCCCGCCGCGAGAACATGAGCGCCAATGTGCACGAGCTCCGAGGCGAGCTCGCCGATGTGGTGGGCCCCCAGAAGCTTCAGGTCCCGAGGAGAGAAGACCAGCTTCACCATCCCGGTCATGTCGCCAATGATCTGCCCACGCGGACTGGAGCTGTAGTTGGCGCGGCCAACCAGGTACTCGATTCCCTTCTCCCGGCACGCCTCCTCGGTGAGGCCTACCATGGCGACTTCGGGGATGCTGTACACGGCGAGCGGCGCGACCGGTGAGAAATCCTGGCTTGCCGGCAGGTTGCATGCGCACGCGACGGCGACTCTTGCCTGTTCCATCGATATCGACGCGAGCGCGGGAAATCCGATAACGTCGCCGGCAGCATAGACGCCGGGCACTGACGTCTGATATCGCTCATCCACGATCACGAGTCCGCGTTCGCCGAGCTTGACGCCCAGCGCCTCGAGCCCCAACCCCTGGACATTGCTGGTGCGACCAACAGCGTAGAGGGCGATCTCGCTGTGGAGCTTGTCACCGCTGCCCAGCGTCAGCGTGACGCCCTCGCCCTGCCGCTCTAGGTTTGCTACTCGCTCGTTGAAGACGAACCGCAGACCGAGGCCATCGAGATGCTGCCGCAGCCGCTCCGCGATCTCGCGATCTACAAAGGGAAGCAGAGAGTCGCCCGACACGATCTGGCAGACGTCCACGCCGAGAGCGGTAAACAGCGCCGCGTACTCGCAGCCGATGACTCCGCCGCCCACGACGACCATCGACCGCGGCATGAGTTTCATGCGCAGGATCGTGTCCGAGTCGTACACGAACTCGTCGTCGAACGGCACGTTCTCGGGGTGATATGGGGACGAACCGGTCGCGATCAGGACCGCGTCTGCCTCCAACTCCAGGCTGACGCCGTCGGGCTTTGCGACCCGAACGGTGTGCGGCGAGGTCAGCGAGCCCTGCCCGCGATACAGGTCAATCCCGTGTGCTTCGATGTTGCGGCCGATGATCTCCCACTCGTGCTCGACGACGGTGCGCTCGCGGTACATGAAGTCGGCGATAGTGACGCCCTCACGCAAGGAGTAATCAATACCGTACAGGCCGCGCTGGCTCAGGCCGGAGAAGTAGAGCGCGGTCTCGCGAAGCGTCTTGGACGGGATCGTGCCGGTATTAACGGCGGCGCCCCCCAGGACCTCAGAGTGCTCGACAATGGCGACGCGCTTGCCGAAATAGGCGGCGCGTGCGGCACCTTTCTCGCCGGCCGGTCCGGACCCGATCACAACCAGATCGTAGTGCAACGACATGCGGATCCATACGTCCAGGAGCGGCGGACGCTTGCCGCCGGTCCGGCGTCGCGGTCAGCGTAGCATAGCGATACAGTGGGCTATCGCCCAGCACCAGCGGAGGTACGCGATGGTCGACTCCTTCCGACAGGTCGCGCTGCTGCGCGGTATCAACGTCGGCCGTGCCAAGCGCGTCGGCATGGCACAGCTGCGTGAACTGCTGCGGGGTCTCGGCTACACCGACGTCACGACCTACCTGCAGAGCGGCAACGCGATCTTTACCAGCCCGCCAGGCGCCGCCGGCATCGCTGCCGGCGACATCGAACTGGCTCTCGACCGTAACCTCGGCGTCGAGGCCAAAGTAATCGTGCGGAGCCACGCCGAACTCGCCGCCGCTGTGGCTGCCGACCCGCTGCTCGATGTCGCGACCGACCCGAGCAAACACTTTGTCGCCTTCCTCGCCGGCGACCCGGACCCGGCCGGAGTGCGCACCGTAGCCTGCTTCGACTTCGCGCCCGACCAGGTCCGCTTGGTCGGGCGCGAGGCCCACCTCTGGTGCCCGTCCGGATTCCTTGCCTCGCCGCTGAGCAAGGTGCCGTGGGACAAGCTTCTCGGCGTGTCCGTGACCATGCGCAACTGGAACACCGTCACCAAGCTGCTCGCCCTGTCCGGCACCTGACATGCGATCTCTAACAGATAAAGACCGGAATGCAGATACTGCGCATCGAGGGTTTGTTGCACTTTGCAGATGTTGTCTATATCTACCCAGTCCTTCGGTGGTTGAATAACGACTTACAGATGATCAAGTCGTCGTATATGGCAAAGAAGCATGCCCCTTGTCGCGGTGTATAGGTGCATAATAGTAGTGAGGATAAACAATTATGGCACGAGAGCGATTACCGCTTCACATTACAGACATTCTCCCACTGGCCGCGGTTGGTGGGGTTATTGCACTGCTTGCCGGGCGTCGCAAGGGCCGTGCCGTCATCACAGCAGGAATAAGCAGTGACGACCGCGCGACGCTGGAGCGTCAGCGCGTGGCCTTTGGGCGGACAGCAGGCATCCTCAAAGACGCCAAGAACCCCGAGTGGGAAACGCCAGAGAAGACGTCGGCGTGGGTGCGCAAGCTGCGAAGCTTCGACCAGGAGGCAACCGAAGAGAAACTCTCTCATCGCCCGAAACCATGAGCCTGCACTTGCTCGACTCAGACGCTATTATTGACTTCCTCAAAGGCTTTGCCAGCACCGCCGCGTTTATCCAGGACCTGCCGACGCAGGGCCATATCTCCTGCAGCTGCGACATCGTCGTCGCCGAGGTCTACGCCGGCCTGGCTCCGCGTGAACGGGCTCGTGCCCAGCAGTTCCTTGTAACGCTGCAGTTCTTGCCGACGTCCGAGGTGGCCGCTCAGCAGGCTGGCCTCTGGCGCTACGACTTCGCCCGCCGCGGCGTCACCCTTCCCGCAACCGATACCATTATCGCGGCCGTGGCGTTTGAACACGGGGCCACAGTGGTCACGGGGAACGTCAGGCACTACCCGATGACGGGCCTGACCATCGCTCCGCTTCCCCGCGTCCGAACCCCTTGATCCCCTCCACCCCGCGCACGCTTTCACACAGCTATCCGCGGTCGTCGGCATCGCAAATATGTCTGCCAACTCGCCTCCTCTACTGCTGCCCTCACGGAACGCGCCACCGCCGACCGCTATTTGCCTGGGTGCCTTTCCTGGCTTTCCTAACGGCCGCTGATATCGAAGCTGATGGACGAACGAAGGGTTCCTGCGAATGGTGATGACCTGAACTTACTATCCGGCGTCACGACAGCATCGGATCATCCGGGCACCGCTTGAACCGCTCCCCTCCCTGTGATAACAGGGCGAGTACTTTATGCGGGATGTAAGATGTGACAGGAACGAGCTAAGGCGGCGCGATGCCCGGTCAGGGCGAAGCCTTCTCACGCGTGCTCATCGACCAGGCGCTCCGCGAGAGCGGCTGGGATCTCCTCGACCACACCCGCGTCAAGTTCGAACAGCGCGCCGGTGGCCGCGCCGACTACGTGCTGCTCGATAAGCTCGGCCGCGCCCTCTGCGTCCTGGAGGCCAAGCGCGAAGACCTCGACCCCTACGACGCCAAGGGGCAGGGCCGCCGCTACGCCGAAAACCTCAAGGCCCCCTTCGTCATCCTCTCCAACGGCCGTATCCACTACCTCTGGAAACTGGAAAGGCTGAATGAGGAAGACGCCGGCCGCATCGAACGCCTGCCTTCGTTTGAAGACCTCGACCGCATGCGCCTCAAGAACATGCAGCCTCCGCGCCCGCTCCAAACCGACGTCGTGGGGCCTGATTACCTCGAGCGCTTCACCCGCGACCGCGTCCTGCGCCGCTACCAGATCGCCGCGCTCGATGAAGTCGCCCGCCTCTTCGACCACGAGCGTCGCGATAGATTCCTGCTGGAGATGGCGACCGGTACCGGCAAGACCCTCCTCTGCGCCGCGCTGATCCGCCGCTTCCTCCAGACCCGCAACGCTGAACGCGTGCTCTTCGTCGTCGACCGCATTGAGCTCGCCAAGCAGACGCTGGAAGAATTCAACCTGATCCTGCGCGAGTACAACCCGGTCATCTATAAGACCGCCCGCCGGACCGGCGAGCTGCTCGGCTCGAGCGTCGTCATCGCCACGCTGCAATCGCTGATGGTCGACCGCCGCTACCGCGAAGAGTTTACGCCCTTCCACTTCGACCTCGTGATCAACGACGAGGCGCACCGCTCCATCTATGGCGACGCGCGCGATGTGGTGCAGTTCTTCCAGGCCACCCGCGTCGGCCTCACGGCCACACCGAAGGCGTACCTCAAAAACATCGACCTCGCCCGGCTGGGGGAAGAGAACCCCAAAGCGCTCGAAGCCCGCCAGCTACGCGACACGTACCACTACTTCGGCTGCGAGCCCGGCGTGCCGACCTACCGCTACGACATCCTCGACGCCGTGCGGGACCCCGACGGCCCCTTCCTCTGCATGCCGAAGATCTACGACATCCGCTCCGACATCACCACCCGGGCGCTGGCAGAACATGGCTGGACGGTGACTATCGATGAGCGTGAGGAGAGCTTCAAGGTCCAAAACCTGGAGCGCCGCATCTTCACGCCCGAGCGTAACCGGCTGATGTGTGAGGCGTTCCTGCGCCTCGCCCAGGAGGACCCGTTCAAAAAAATCGGCCGCTCCATCGTCTTCGCCGTCAACCAGCGCCACGCCACCGAGATCACGAAGATCCTCAACCAGCTCCGGCCCAACCTCGCCGTCACGATCACCTCGCGCATCGAGGACGCCTCGTCCATCGCCAAAGACTTCCGCGACGGCCGGCGCCCCGAGCGTGTGGCCGTGTCGGTCGATATGCTCTCCACCGGCTACAACTGCCAGGACCTGCTCAACGTCGTGCTGATGCGCCCCATCTTCTCACCCACCGAGTACATCCAGATCAAAGGCCGCGGCACGCGACTCTACACGTTCCGCGAGGGGAACACCGAGTACAAAAAGGAGTTCTACTACCTGCTGGACTTCTGCGGCGTGGCCGAGTACTTCGAAGAGCTGTACGACTACAGCGAGCCGCTCCGCTTGCCCCAGCCCCGGCAGGCCGCTGCCCGCGCGGTAGCCGAGCCCGGTCCCGTGGACCCGTATAGCGAAATAGCGCCCGAAACGCCCGCGGCCGGCGGCAAGCGTGAGATTCCGACCTGGACCGGCAGCGATGTGCTCGTCTCGGAAGAATTGCGCATCATCGGCCCCAACGGCGAGAAGGTCGACTACATGACCTACCGCGGCGCGTTCGAGCGCGATCTCCGCGAGTTCGCCGGCAGCGACGCGGAGTTTCACCAGGCCGTGGAGAACGAAGACGACGATGCCGTCGACGAGCTGCTCCAGGCTCGCTTTTTCAACCGCCCCGAGATGTATTACTCGCCCGAGAAGCTGGTCGCCTCCTACGGCGTCCCCGCTCCTCCAGCGGCGTTCGTGTACAGTGCCCTGGGCAAGCGGCCGGTACCGAGCAAGTCCCAGGTCGTCAGCGACGTAGTCGACGGCCTCGCCGCCCGCTTCGACCTCCGCTACAGTGAGCAGAAATGGCTGGAGACCACGGTGAAGCTGGTCGTCGATGACCCGACCGCCCGCAAGCGCTTCATGGCCTCCGACATGGGCATCTTCGATCGCGGCCAGTTCACCACCCTCGGTGGGCTGAGGGCCCTCGTCGGCTTCAGGCGCCGCGACGAAGTCTTCGAGGCAGTGCGTTCCTCGCCGGTCGTCCGCGCCCTCGGTGGTCAGCCGTCTCCGCGCCGGTCGATGGCCCTTGAGCAGCCCTGGGGCCCCTGTGGAAGCCGTACGCCACCATGCAGGAGTTGACCCCGACATGACCGCGCTTGACGATCGTTCCCCCGCCCCGGCCGGCATCATCGCAAGCAACTTCTTCTCCTCCGGCCTCCGCCGGGACATTGACCAGCTCATGGACGTGCTGTGGTCCGGCGGCCTGAACAACCCCATGGACGCTGTCGAGCAGATGTCCTACCTCGTCTTCCTTCGACTGCTGACAGAGAAGGATGAGATACTCGGCGAGCTGGACCGCAATTACTCCCGCATCTTCGCCGGCGAGTGGGCCAAATACGCCTGGGGCAACTTCGTCACCCTCACCGGCGACGCCCTCTTTGACGCCGTGCGCGCTGCTATCGAGCAGCTACACGCGCTGCCCGGCCTCTCCCAGACCGGCCGCGAGCTTTTCAACCGCGCCACGCTCAAGATCTACGACCGCCCCACCCTCCGCGCCATCGTCCAGCGCATCAACGGCATGGAGCTCGATAGCAGCGACGGCCAGGACCTCAAGGGAGACATGTATGAGTACCTGCTCGGCAAGCTGGCCGTGGCCGGCACGAACGGCCAGTTCCGCACGCCGCGCCACATCATCGCCATGATCGTCGCGCTCGTCGATCCGCGGCCCGGCGAGCGCATCTGCGACCCCGCCTGCGGCACAGCGGGATTCCTCGTCTCCGCCTTCCAGCACATCCTGCGCCGTAACACCTCGCCGGCAAGCGCCGCCCGCGGAGAGCTCACCGGCGACCAGCTCACCCCCGCGCAATGGGAGTTCATCGAGCAGCACGCCTTCACCGGCTTCGACAACGACGCCAACATGGTCAAGATCGCGATCATGAACCTCTACCTCCACCGCCTGGAGCGCGCCGAGGTCGAGTTCTTCAACCCGCTCACCACCAGCCTGCGCGGGGGCTATCCCGGCCGCACCTGGGACGTCGTGCTCGCCAATCCGCCGTTTGCCGGCAAGATCCAGAACGAGAGCATCCTCGCCGACCTCAACCTCGATAGCCGCAACACGGAGCTGCTCTTCCTCAAGTGGTTCATCGACCACCTCGCCCCCGACGGCCGCGCCGGCGTCATCGTTCCCAACGGCGTCCTCTTCGGCGGCAACAAGGCCGCCGTCCGCCTGCGCGAGATGCTGCTCACTGAGTGCGACCTGCAGGCGGTCGTCAGCCTGCCCTCGGGCGTCTTCAAGCCCTACTCCGGCGTTGGCACCGCCGTGCTTGTCTTCCAAAAGGGCGGTCCAACCGAGAGCGTTTGGTTCTACGACCTCCAGGCCGACGGCTTCAGCCTCGACGACAAGCGCGTGCCGATCGATGCGAACGATATTCCCGATTTACTAGCGAAATGGCCCGAACGCCAGGATGGGCTCAGCGCCTTCCGCGTTCCGGTCGCTCGGATTCGCGACAATAGCCTCAACCTCACGCCGGGCCGATACCGCGAGATTTTCGAAGATGCAACCGAGCATGACCAGCCGAGCGACATCCTAGCCGAAATCTTGCGATTAGAAGAAGAGATCGTCGTGAGGGTAAAAGTTTTGGCTGAAATGCTTCAGAGATGAACGAGAAATCAAACGAGTTCGGGAGGGGGCTAGCAAGGCGATTAGAGACGACCGTGCCAGCAAGCTGGGCTGTCGTCAGGATCGGCGACATCGCGCAACCCGCAAGCGGGTTTGCATTCCCGAAGGCATTCCAAGGCCAACCAGACTTGGCCATACCGTTTGTCAAAGTCAGCGACATGAATGCGGATGGTGCAGAGGTCAATATTTCGACCTCCGCCCACAAAGTTGACCGTCAAATCCTCTCAGCCATCCGGGCACGCACCTACCCACCAGGCACAGTTATCTTTCCCAAGGTCGGTGCTGCGCTGCTCACAAATAAGAGGCGTATTTTAGCCGTCGAGGCTGCGTTTGATAACAACGTGATGGGCCTCGTGCCGAACGGCGTCGAGTCGGCTTGGCTCTACCTGTGGTTGTCCACCATTGACTTCCGACATATCGCAAACGGCGACGGGTTCCCCCGACCGCCGCACCGCCGAGCTGGTCCCTGCCATCTTCGACGAGATGTTCGGCGATCCAGCGACGAACCCAAAGGGGTGGCCCAGAGAGCGGCTTGGCAATCTTGTGCAATTCGTCGGCGGCGGTACTCCAGCGAGGGCACGACCCGAATATTTCGAAGGCACGATTCCCTGGGCGACGTCAAAGGATATGAAGTTCGACTATCTCCGCGACACTCAAGAGCACGTGACCAATGAGGCAGTGGCTAACAGCGCGACGCGCATCGTACCGCCGGGCTCCGTTCTGGTGGTGGTGAAGAGCAAGATCCTAGCGCGGACACTGCCGGTGGCAATCGCGGAGGTCCACGTGTGCTTTGGGCAAGACCTAAAGGCCATAATATGTGGCGAGAGATTAGCGTCCGAGTATCTGGCGAGCCTCCTACGGGGATCGGCCAAGATGATCATAGCCCAAGCTCGCGGCCTCAACACTGAAGGGCTTACGCTTGAGATCCTCGGTCGTGTGTCCGCCCCCGTGCCCCCCTTGGCGCTCCAGCGGGAGTTTGCTCGACGCGTGAAGCAACTTAGAGCGATCGCAGCCCGGCAGGCTGAGAGCGGCGAGCGTTTGGAGGCGCTGTCGCGGTCGCTGACGGAGCGAGCATTCAACGGAGAGATTTGAATTGAACCACGCTTCGCGCTGATTCTTACCCGCGCTGACGAGCTACGAGTGCCCATCGCGCCCCTGGCGGTTCGACTTCAACAGGGCCAAGGCGGAGGTGATGCGGCGAACAATATTCTGAACTACAAACCCGAGCGCCGGTACCAGGTGCTCCCCCTGTTACCAAGCCTTCAACTAAACTTTTGCCGCTCCACCCAATCCGACAATTTGCTCCGCGTTTCGAAGTCATCGCTCCTTAGTGCCAATGTCACAATAACGTTCCCAGTCAAGTTCTGTAGCCGCCTCACATCCTCATCCGTTATGTCCGCAGTGCCGCCATGACTGATGCGACTGCGCTTGTCGTATAAATCTTTCACTAACTTCTTGAGCAGTAATCTGCTATCGACATCGTTGCCAAGAATGATTGCAACCGACTCACTTACAGCAGTGGAAATTGGGCTATTAGGTGGGCCGCTGAGCAATGATTCAAGAGCTATCATCATGCTGGTGACTTTATTAGCATTATCACGCTGGCCATGAGCATCGGCGGACCAGTGCACTGCCCGGAGCAAGCTTTCCTGCAAGTCGTTCAACGTCATCAGGGTAAGCAAATCACCGAGGGCGAAGAAACCGTATCCTACCATCGATGCCAGAGCATCAGCGTTTAGTTCGAAATTAGCAAGCCTGCCGACATTTGCACTCGCTAGCTGGACAGAATTCTCGTGTGAGCTGTAGCTAAAGGACGTCCGGGAGCCACCGGCTAATTCTCCTTGTATCGCGATATTCACCCTGAACTGCGACGGGTACAGTGCGGGTATCACATATCTCAAAATCTCAAGAGCACGTTCCGTTTCATGAATAGCGTAATCTGTGGCTTTGTTGTGCTCAGCCTTGACAGTAACCACTGCACAAACACCGCCGCGCACGCGGCCGATGACTGAAGGGATGTACTGCGTCGACATGACCTTTTTGGTGGCGTCGTCACTCGTGGTCGTGTTCATGATTGAGGTGAACAGATTCAATAGGTAGACAAAGCGTTCGTCAGTGATGTGAGTTAACGTTATGTTACCGAATATGAGCGCGTCAAAATCCATGGTCAATCCATCTATGGGAACGTATATCACATATTCTTCATCGAAACCTTCGAGGTCAGTCACTATAGAGGCAAGGTGTTCGGCTGCTGTATTACTGTCACCGGTCGCGATAGTATTTGCGATAATCTGGTTCACCTTGTCTCGAAGAAAACCGGTGGAAAAGGTCTTACCCCAGCTTGGTTCCTTCTGAAAGTCCGAGAGAATTCGGTCGTAGATATCGCGTTGCTCACCTGTGAAGGACACGCCGACGCCCTCGTGGACGAAGAAGGATTCGGGCTCTTGGGGTGAAGGGCCGATCGGCTGAGCGTCACGAGCGAGCTGCGCGATGAGTTCAGCGAGGCGGGCTTTGCTTAGCCGGATGCATGCGATCCCTCACCACCGGAATGCTCATTAGGGATGCTTAGAGGTAGGTAGCCTGGCCGCAGAATAGGCGGCGGTCCAGTGGCTGGCCAACCTAGCAGGGTGCGCCGGTAACCGCCTGCATAGTCGATGCGACGCAAAGCACGCACGTTAGGCGTCCAGCTTTCGAAGATATACCGAACGCCTTTGTACCACCTCCTTCGGGTCCGGTAGGCCAGCCGCGCCGATAGCGCCCCAGCTACCTAAAGCGAACGAGCGAGCTTGCCCTTGCTGGCATTCGAGATGGACCAGGATCCGTCAGCGCTTTCGGTAACCTCCACTTCGTGCGCTCGCGCGATGGATGCGAATTTTGCAGATAGACGAGTCGGCGGATTCAGGAATGTAATTCGAAGCTCTGCCGGTGTGGACGCCGCTGTCATCAGCTGCTGTATTACTAGAAGGAGTTCGTCCACGAATGATGGCGTGACGGCATCGACCCCCCTGAAGTCCAGGACGAGTTCGGATTCAGCGCCGCCCAGCAAAGGCCTGAGCGAATTCTCTAAGCTCCTCGCGGACTCTCTGGTGACCAGCGCCCGCATGTTGAAGAGCGGGTAGACTTCCAATGAATCCATGTTCGTTCCTACGATGGTATTGAGACGTACACGAGAGTACCTGGGAACAAGGTCGTTCTTCTTGACTCACTCTCCACCTCTTCGCTCGTTTCCAGCATGCCGAGGCCGGAATGTATTATCAATTGGCGACCAGTCTTGCGCATGTCATCGGCAACACCGTAAAGCCCGATTCCGCGGGTCGCGTCTCCAGTGCTACTGATACGCTCGCGGATTCCTCGCAGACGGGGCTGGGGGACACCTGCAAGGCGATCGGGCAAATGTAGATGATGCGGGAACAACGGTAGCTCATCATTCTCGCTGTCCAGGTATTGGAAGCTATAGTCGGTCCAGAGGATGGGGTCATCGTCACAATCCACCCACAATTCGATGTGTAGCTTGGACCCGTCGGAGTATCGTAGAGAGCAAAAGAGACCACCAGACTGGTGGCCTCTTTTGCGAATCTCTGGCTCTGAAATTAGTTCTGCGCCGAGTTCTTCTCCAAGTAGACGGGCGACATCCTCGAAGTATAGGGCCAGTTCACGCACCGAGGCTATGCTTGGACCCGCTCAAGGATACCCGCCTTGCTGGCAACCCCTAGGAGTCCCGACCAGCGTACGAACTCTGCGCAGTGGCCCAACTCGCCCCGGTTATACCGCTCTAGGAAACGCTCGCTTGACATACCGTGCTTGTCTTCAAGTTCGCGTAACTCCGACTGCAGTACATCGTCGGTCAGCTCGATCACTTTTGGCTTGAATTCCAGGCCCATTGCAGCCCTCCCGGGATCACCCAAAGACACTCGCAGAGACCGCAGGCACCCCGTCCCAGTCACTATACGCCATAGGCGCATTGCGTGTATCCAAAGGATTAATCATAAGAATAGTGGCTCGTCGCCGGCAGCGCGCAGGATGCGCCGGAAGCGGCCACGTCTACTTCCGACGCGCCTCGTCCAGCACTTGTTTTGGCGCCGGCAGCCACAACGGCGGCGCCGTGACTCGCCGCTCGCGTAGCAGTTCTTCGGACAGCTCATGGCTCTCCCAAAATGCCGCTTCGGTGTTCTCATCGGGGAAAGTGGCCGGGATATCAGCCATGCTGCGGATAACTTTCTTCGTCATACCATTCCTCGATTCATGTACGCTCGGTAGTAACTTCCGCGCCGCACTGGATAGGTCGTGACGACGCGGAGCCTGCCCCTGCGAGGCGTCACGACCGTGGCCACGGTGCGGCCGTCGCCAACGCGGCCGATCCCTGGTACCCCAGGCAGGGCTCGAACCTGCGACCCACGGTTTAGAAGACCGTTGCTCTATCCTCTGAGCAACTGGGGCGGGTCCGGCCGCGACGGCGGGCCGAGCACTGCAATGCACGTTCACGGTGTAAAGTGGACGGGCGTGATCGAACAGTCACGTGGCATGGCGCACTTGTCACCGGGTGTCTGCATGACCGAAGCCGGGGGACCCGTCGGGTCCCTTTCACCCGCCCCCGTCGCCCTACCACTCATACCACGATGATATAGTATGTACGGTATGACCAAGATGAAGGTGACGGTTACCCTCGATCGGTCGAAGGCTGAGAACGCCCGCTCTCTTGTTGGTGCTGCCTCAACCTCAGAAGTCCTCGATATTGCCCTCGACCGCCTCATTCATGCCGAGCGCCTGCGCCGTGACGTCGCTGCCTACCGCCGCGTTCCACCCAGCGACGCTGAAGTTGCGCTCTCGCTGTTTGGGGGGGCGACGCTCGATGACGACACCGACTGGGAAGCGCTTTACGACGAGAACGAAGCATGAGCGACCCCCCCCCCCGCCGAGGGGAGGTATGGCTTGCCCGGCTGGATAAAGTACGTCCCCTCGTCGTGCTCACCCGCGACCCGATGGGCAGCCTCCTTCACGCCGTGATTGGCGCTCCAATCACGTCGACCGTCCGTAATCTGTCGACCGAGGTGTCCGTGGGCGCGGAGGACGGCGTGCGCGTCGAGTCCGTAGCCAACCTGGACAATGTGCAACTTGTCGCCCGTGCCCGTCTCGTCCGGCGGGTAGGCCGTGTCCGACCGTCCACCATGAAGGCGCTCTGCGGCGCGCTGTCGGTCGCCGTCGGCTGTGACTAGTAGGTTAGCGCAGAGTATCGAGATCGGAGTTCCACACCAGAAAACGCAGGACATGGGCAGGGCTGGATCCGCGCCCAGCCAACCAACTCAAATGCAATGGTGCAACCCTGGTACCCCAGGCAGGACTCGAACCTGCGACCCACGGTTTAGAAGACCGTTGCTCTATCCTCTGAGCTACTGGGGCGCGTAGACGCGACGCTTGAGGCTTTGTGACGGTGTCCGGCGGACGGGCCTACTCGCGGACGGTTTGCACTTTGTGGACCAGGCCCTTGCCCGACTCGCGGACGCCCACGATCTGGGTGTTGGCGAGGTCGGGTGAGGTGGTGAAGTACTTTTGAACCACGCGGCCCAGCGGTTGCGCCGCCAGCACGCCAAGCATGGCTGCCGTGAACACGGACGGCAGCCGCTCCATCCGGTTCTTCGCCCGGCCCATCGCCATCACGGAGAGCAGCCCGGTCAGCACGCCTGCTACGGCGATGTTCGTCCCGCATAGCGGCGTCACCGCCAGGCCGGACTCGCCGCCCTTCAGCCGGGAAAGCGCCTCGGTGGCACTCGTCTCGATCGCTGCGGAAGGGATGCGCCCGTAGATGTAGAAGCCGTCGGGGACAGCGCGCCCGGCCAGCCGCGTCTCGGGTCCCAGTTTGCTGAGCAGGATCTGAACCGTGCCGTGCTCGAGCGCGTGGTTCCTGCGGACGGCCTTGACAGCTCTTCTCAGCATCTCTAGCGACCCCCTCGCGGAACTCGTACGAGGCCAGTATAGCAATAGCAAGTGCCATCCCGGCGGTAGCGTCCGTCGCGTCCGCCTCTAAGCCTTGACACGACCGCCCTTCCGCGCTACCCATAGCACGTTCGCGAAAGTATTGGAGGGTGCACCATGCCGGAAGTCGATCTCTTGCTCCAGGGATTCACATTGGGAACTGACCAGGGGAGCGCAGCCTTTTGCGGCGTCACGCTTGTCCGCTCGACGAAGACCATCCTGGTCGACGTGGCACACACGGGCCGCCGTGAGCTATTGCTCGCCCGCCTCAAAGAGCGGGGACTGCGGCCCGCGGACATCGATATGGTCGTGCTCACCCACGCCCACTGGGACCACATGCTCAACATCGATCTGTTTCCAAACGCCGACGTACTGATAAGCACCAACGAGCGCCGCTACGCCTCGGCGCCGAACCCCGACGACTGGGCAACCCCGTCGTATACCGGCATGGTGCTGGAGCGGATGCGGCTGCGAGAGGTAAGCGAAGGCGATGAGATCGATGCCGGGGTGAAGATCCTGGAAACTCCCGGCCACAGCCCCGGCAGCATCACGCTCCTGGTCGAGGACGGAGCGGGCATGATCGGTATTACCGGAGACGCTTTGCCCAACGCCCGCTGTGCCCTGGCCGGAACGCCGTATCTGATCTTCTACGATCCGGCCGTCGCCCGCGAAAGCGCGTCCAAAATCAAGGCCCATTGCCGCACGCTGTATCCGGGCCACGACCGGCCGTTCCGCCTCGACGGCGATTCAGTCACCTACCTGATGGGGACCAGCATCCGCATCACCACCCAGATGGAGCCCGGGGCGAGCGATGTCGGCGTGACGCTCAGCGCCGAAGCGCCGCGGCCGGTCTGGTCGCTGCCGCGCGTAGTCGCCGCCGGCTGACGGCGCCGGCCGTCTGGGTGCTGCCGGCCGCATGCTACAATCCGGCGGCATGACAAAGCTGTCGGTCGGCGTGGATGTGATCGAGATCGATCGGGTGCAGTCAGTCCTGCGACGGCACCCGCAGCGTTTTCTCAGCCGCGTCTACACGGCCGGCGAGGTCAAGCACTGTCGCGGGCGCGTCTCGGAGCTTGCCGCCCGCTTCGCCGCCAAAGAGGCGGTGATGAAAGCGTTAGGCACCGGTGTCCGTGGCATCGGCTGGCGCGAGATCGAAGTGCTTCCCAACCGCCGCGGCAATCCGCTGGTGCTGCTCCACGGCAACGCGCAGATGCGCGCCGAAACGCTCGGTCTTTCGACGATCGACGTCAGCCTGTCGCATTCGAGGCACTACGCCGTCGCCAGCGTCGTCGCCCTGATCGAGGCGCTGCCGGACGGGGAGTCGGTGCCACGGGGGGGGCAGTAGGCAGTCGGGCGGCTTCGCCGACGGGCAATCGGCAGTCGGCAGTCGGGCGACGGGGCCCCCTAACTCACCGACCCTCGGAGGTGGCCCCCTATCTCCCCAGCCCTCTTTCCCCCAATTCTAGGGGCAAGAGGGAACTAGCACGGAGGTTGGTGAGGCAATTCGGTGCAAGACGGACCGCGAGATGCCCGAGGCGTCCCGCATCCAGCACCCAGGGATCGCCCCTTACCCCCAGAAT
>DAINSK010000048.1:0-25299 GCA_036741355.1 Chloroflexota bacterium | reverse complement strand
CGCGTAGGCCGGTCCACCGAGTTGGTTCAAGTGTTAGCCGGACAGGCTCCTAGGCAGGAATGCGCGCTCGATCTTCGTGCGGCCCAAGGGCAAGGTCTACAAGCGCTCGTCCCTCAGCGATGTAGCTACCCCCGCCGCCTTCGTCCCCAGTCCCCAACAGCCACGTCTCCGCGCCTCCTTGCCGTAGGCGTTCACGGACTCACGAACGACACTGAGCGCTGCTTCCAGCGTTGGGTACGTCCCTACGCAGTTGCCCGCGGCCGCTTCCCAGATTTCGTAGTGCACAGCCAACACCCCCAGTTACATGATCTGATCTACACCCGGAGGACCAACCAGGTCGGTATCGAAGAAGGGTCATGTGACCCAGGCTCGTGCATCGTCATCGGATCTATTTATCACGGCGATACTCCATCTGGCAGCGATCGCTTCGCGACGATGGATGCCGGCCCCGGCCCGGTTTTGGCGGGATGGAGCGCCGGCGGTGATACGCTAAAGGCAACAGCCAGCCGTTGGTCTGGAGGGCTCGTCTCGTGCCTCGTATCCTCCTGCTCATCCCCACGCGCACCTATCGCACCAGGGCGTTCATGCGGGCCGCGCAGCGGCTGAAGGCGGAGGTGGTGGTCGGGTCTGAACGGCCACAGGTGCTCTCGCGATCGAGACCCGGCACCACCGCCGTGATCGACTTCCGCCATCCTGAGCGGGCCGCGGAGCAGGCGGCTGCACTGGTTCAGGAACGGCCGTTTGACGCGGTGGTCGGCGTTGATGACGCCACGTCGATTGCCGCGGCCACCGTTGCTAAAGCCCTTGGCCTACCGCACAACGACGTAGCCGCCGTACAAGCCACCCGCAACAAGGCGCTCATGCGCGGCCTGCTCGCCGGAACGGGCGTACTGTCGCCGTGGTTTGAGGTCGTTTCGCTGGACGACGATATCGCTGCGATTTCCGAGCGTGTGCCGTATCCGTGCGTCGTGAAACCGATCTTCCTATCCGCAAGCCGCGGCGTCATCCGCGCGAATGACGCCGGCGAGTTCCAGGCCGCGATCGAGGGGGTTCGTGCCATCCTCGTCGATCCAGACGTCGCGGCGGAAGGCGGCATCGACGCCAGAAAGATTCTGGTGGAAGGGTTTATCCCGGGTATCGAAGTCGCGCTGGAGGGAATCCTGATCGGCGGCAGCCTTAAAGTGCTCGCCCTATTCGACAAGCCCGACCCGCTGGACGGTCCGTATTTCGAGGAGACGATCTACGTGACGCCTTCGCGGCTGCCTGATGACGAGCAGCGGCAGGTCGTAGACGCGACCGCGCGCGGCGCCTGCGCGCTGGGGCTGCGCGAAGGTCCGGTGCACGCGGAATTGCGCGTCAACCACGAAGGCGCCTGGATCGTGGAGATCGCGGCCCGCTCGATCGGCGGTCTCTGTTCGAACACGCTCGAGTTCAGCGGCGGCGCGACGCTGGAAGAACTGATCCTGCTCCACGCTGTCGGCGCCGACGTCTCGCATTTCGAGCGCGAACCCGAACCGTCCGGGGTGATGATGTTGCCTACACCGCGAGCAGGAATCCTGCGTGGCGTGCACGGAGTCGCGGAGGCGCGTGCGGTGCCTGGGATCGTGGATGTGACGATCAGTATTCCGGTCGGCGAACGGCTGGTGCCGCTTCCGGAAGGAAATCGCTACCTGGGTTTTGTCTTCGCCCGTGGTGAGTCGGCAGGCCACGTTGAGGCCGCCTTGCGCGAGGCGCACCGCCGCCTGGACTTCGATATTTCCTGAACCGTCCCGACTACTTCTTCGAAGGCTGGTAGTACGGGTTAGTGCCGGAGGCGTGGTCGGTCTGGTCGACCACTGCCGTGATGCTCGGCACCGCCTCCTTGATCATGACCTCAATCCCCTGTTTCAGGGTGACGTCGGCCATGCCGCAGCCCACACAGCCGCCGCCGAGCTGCACGTAGGCGACGTCGTCCTTCACGTCAAGTAGCTCGACAGAGCCGCCGTGGCTCGCGACGCCCGGATTGATCTGCTCGTCAAGCACTTTTTGAACCGCCAGCGATTTTTCGTCGCGCCATACCGGGTTGGGGTTGTCGACGCGAATGCCGGCGCCATCGGTACCATCTGCATAGTCGACCGTAGCGCCGCGCAGATTCTCGAGGCTCACCTCGTCAACCAGCACCGGAAACCCGCCGCCGTCGATCTCCACGTCGCGGTCGTCGCGGTCTTTGGGATCGGTGATGCCCACCGAGTAGCGGAATCCGCCCGCGGTGCGCCCTTGAATGGCGACGCGCAGCACCGCATCCGGCTTCCCCTGGCTCACCATAAAGCCCTTGATTTTCTCGCGCGCCGTGTCGGTGAAGCGGATGGCTGGGGCCGGCTGGTCGGTTTCGGGCTGCTTGGTCGTCATCGCGTTGCCTCCCGGCAGAACGGCTCTAATGTAGCACAGGAAGCAGCGCTCGGAATGCTCCGTGGCTCGATCGAGATCGACGGGGCGCAAACGCCGGTTCAGCCGGGCAGCTTCATCTTTGCTCCCGAGCGAGCACAGCACCGCTTCGTCGATTACGCTGACGGTTTGACGCTGTTGGTCTTATTCGCGCCGGCGCAGAAGAGGCCATCGCCGGGCGAGGTGGATTGGTCGATTTGACATCCAATTTCGGCCGGACGTACGGTGATGCACACCGAGCAAGGCCCGACCGGGCCGTAACCCGCTCGACGTGTTGCGCAGCCGAGGACGAAACCATGGAGAACCAGCAGTACTGGGGACGAATCGCGAATACACGTATTCGCCGTAGAACGGCGCTGAAGGGCGGAGCCATTACCGGAGCCGGCCTGGCAACAGGCTTCCTTGCTGCCTGCAGCGGCAGCAGCAACAACAACGGCGGTAAGACTTCAGCACCGACCGCTGCGAGTACCAGGGCCGCCGTTTCGCCCGGTACCGCCGCCGCATCGGCGGCTGCGGCCTCGCCCGCCGCGAAGGCGGCGCCCTCGGTTACGCCAAAGAAGGGTGGCACCCTCGTCCACCAGATCAACGCCGACCCGCCCAGCCTGAACCTGTGGACCGAGTTCACATACATCGTCAATGTCGCGGTCGCTCCGGTTTACAACCAGTTGCTGCAGGTCGACCCGCTTGACGAATCAAAGGTCATTGGCGACCTCGCGAAATCCTGGGAGTACGCCAATAGCGATAAGACAGAAATCGTCTTCAAATTGCAGGATGCCTCGATTACGTGGCATGACGGCAAGCCGTTTTCAGCCGAAGACGTCAAGGCAACCTATGACTGGCTGAGCAATCTGCCCAAGGGCGTGGTCAGTCAGCGCACTACGGCAGCGCGCGGCATCGACAAGATCGAGATCGTCGATCAGAAAACGCTCAAATTCACACTGAAGCACCCGCAGGCGTCATTCATTTCCGGTATCTCCAGCCACCACTTCGCCATGGGCGCCAAGCACATCATCGACCAAACCAATACATTGCTGGATTCCAACCAGCAACCGGTCGGCACCGGGCCGTTTGTGTTCAAGAACTACAAGCGCAACAGCGTTCTCGACTTCGAACGGAATAAGACCTACTGGCGGCCCGATCGACCGTACCTCGACGGCATCAGTTGCTTCATTATCCCCGAGCCAGCGACAGAGATAGCCCAGTTCCTGAACGGCCAATTGGCGTTGCTGCGACCGATCGCGGTGAGCGACCTCGCCCAGATACAGAAGACGCTTGCGGATCGCGGCACAATTGTGGTCACTCCCAGCCTCAGCCGCGCAGCCCTGATTCCGAACGGCACCCGCCCCCCGTTCAACGACGTACGCATGCGGGAAGCGATTAGCGCGGCTATCGACAGAGATGAGTACAACAAGATCCGCGACGAAGGCAAGGGATTCAAAGGCGCGTACCTGAATCCCAAAGGCCCGTGGGGGCTGCCCGACAGCGATCTGGCGAAATTCACGGGCTACGACGGCAAACAGGATCTGCAAAAAGCGAAACAGTTGATGTCAGCCGCCGGCTTCGGCGACGGTTACAAAGGCCGAATGCCGGTGCGGGAGGACTTCCAGGAGAACGCAGTCGCTCTCCAGCAGATGCTCAAGCAGGCCGGATTCGACTTCAACATCGAAGTGGAGAAGTCAGCGATTCTGACCCAACGCGCGACCGATACGCAGTTCGATCTGCTCTGCCACACCTGGGCGACGCCGTTCGACGATCCGGATGACGGGTTCGCAGAGATGATTATCTCGCCGGACCGTGCCGGCAGGAACTGGGCGAAGATCACGACGCCCGAAGTGGATCGTTTGTTCGACCTGCAACGCGTGGAATTTGACGCGGCAAAGCGAAAGCAGATTTCGAACGACTGTGACAAGGCGGGATTGGCTAACTACCCCAACATGGTCGTCTTGTACGATCCGAGCATTACGGCCGAATACAACTTCCTGGTGGATTACAAGCCCCAGGTCTCGCAGTACACCAATCAGCGCTACGAGAACGTGTGGCTGTCGAAGTAACGGGTCCAAACACGGCCCTGGCACGCCGCTAGACGGGGTAGCACCACAGGATCGGCCATGACCCGATACATTGTGCGGCGGTTGCTGCTGTTCATACCGACGCTCGTGCTCGTGACGCTCATGATCTTCACGCTGATGCGCATCGTACCCGGCGATGTGGCGAAGCTCATCGTCACGGGCGGCGGAGAAGGCAAATTTAACGAGCGCGCCTACCGCGAAGTGAAGAGGCAGCTCAACCTCGACAAGCCGATCGCCGTCCAGTACGCCGACTGGATCGGTGGCGCGGTTAGAGGTGACTTCGGCAAATCCTACTGGTCGAAAACCAGCGTTCGCGATGAGATCGCCTCGCGGTTGCCGGTCACGCTCGAAATGGCGATCGTGGCGCCGCTGATCGCGCTGGCCATCGGCGTACCCCTCGGCGTGATATCAGCGGTGAAGCACAGCTCACCGCTCGACTATGGCGCCCGACTGATCGCGGTCACGGGCCTGTCGGTCCCGCACTTCTGGCTGGGCATCCTCGTGATATTGGTCCTGTCAAATTACTTCAACTGGGTGGTCCCGATTCGCTACGCCGAGGTCTGGCAGAATCCGGGCCGCAACTTTCAGCAGATGATCTGGCCAGTGCTCGTGCTTGCCACGGGTTTCATGGCGCTCCTGGCCAGGATCACGCGCTCGGCGATGCTCGATGTCATGCGCTCGGACTACATCCGCACAGCGCGCTCCAAGGGATTAGGGCGGCTGGCGGTGGTCGGACAGCACGGACTTCGCAACGCGATGCTGCCCATCGTCACCATATTCGGCGCCCAGCTCGGCGCCCTGATCGGCGGCGCCGTTGTCACAGAACGCGTATTCGCCGTGCCCGGCATGGGCCGTTACTTCATCGAATCGGTGTTTGTGCGCGATTTTCCCGTGGTGCAGGCCATCATGCTGTTGGTGGCGATAAGCTACCTGCTGGTGAACCTGGCTGTAGACCTCAGCTATGCCTGGCTTGATCCACGGATCCGTTACGGCTGATCCGCACATTCGCACGTTCGCCCCTTCACTAGATGAGGAGCATTCAAGGTCGATGTCAGTGGACGTCGCCGGCGCGGAACTTCCGTTACGCGGTACCGATTCCTCCGGGCGATCCTTGGGGAGCCGGATATGGAAGCTGGCGCGCTCCCAACCGTTAGGGACGATCAGCCTGGTCGTACTCGTGGCATATGTGGTCATCGCGGTCTGCGCGCCGCTGATCGCTACGCACGATCCGTACGCTATCAACTCCGCGACCACGTATAAGCGGCCCGGAGTCGTCGGCATCATGGGCACGGACAACTTCGGCCGCGACATCTTCAGCCGCGTGGTTTACGGCACGCGTATCACGGTGTCGATCAGTTTCTCCACTGTGCTGATGGCAACCATCATTGCCGCCATCGTCGGCGGCGTTAGCGGCTTTTTTGGCGGAACCGTGGACTTGCTGGCTCAGCGGCTGGTAGACACGTTCCAGTCCTTTCCGGCGCTGGTCCTGGCGATTGTGGTCGTCTCGGTGCTTGGCACAAGCGGCGTCAACGTGGTGATTGCGCTGACGCTGGCTACCTGGCCGGGGATCGCCCGCGTAGTGCGTTCGCAGGTGCTCACCCTGAAAACCTCGCAGTTCGTCGAGGCGGCGCGTTGCACGGGCGCCTCGAACACGCGAATTCTTTGGAGCCACCTGCTGCCAAACACGCTCCCGATTCTTCTCGTACTTGCCTCTGCCAGCGTCGCTAGCGTCATCATCGCGGAAGCCACGCTGAGCTTTCTTGGTCTTGGCATTCCGGCGCCTGAACCGTCCTGGGGATCGATCCTCACCGGAGCCGAGCGGTACGCTCAACGTGCGCCCTGGATCGGCATTTTCCCCGGCCTTGCAATCACGACAGCGGTGTTCGCGGCAAATTTCCTCGGCGACTCTATCCGCGACCTGCTCGATCCACGTCTGCGGCAGTAACCAGTCCATACCGAACAGCGCGGTCGCGTACTGCTGATCACGCTGGGCCGACCCGAAAAAAATGAGTGCGCTGAACCAGGAATTGATGGAGGGCCCAAGACTTCGTTGCGCCTCCGTGGACGCGTAGCGACGCGTCCCTACAAGGGCCGGAATACTGCACCAAATATCGACTGTAAGCTCCCCTCGCCCAGAATTGGGACAGGGGTCAGGAGTGAGGGCCGACGCCACGGCTGCCTACTGCTCCGTCCTCGCAGGATCGTCTGCCGGCAGCGCGTCGAGGTAACCGGGCGTTCGCTTCCAGTCGGGAATGGGCGTTTTACAGGCAGCGTGGGGAACGAATCTTGAACGCTCCACCAGCTTGTATTTGTGGATGTAGCGTGGGCAGTTAGGAAATACCTGCTCGGTCTGCACCCGAACGATGAACTGCGCTTCTGGGTACGCGGCCATGAGCGCGTCATGGGTATCAATGCTGGCGACGCCGTTCAGCCGCATGCGGTGCCCGCGCTCGAAGTCGATGAACAGCATGCCGACGTTGGGATTGACGAGCGCATTGCCCATCGAAAGGTACATGCCATTCCCGTCGTAGTTCGGAAAGGCGACCGTATGCTCGTCGATAACGCGCACGAAGCCGGGGTCGCCGCCCTTGTATGAGCAGTTAGGACGGCCTTGCTCGTCGGCTGTGGCGAGAAAGAACATGTCGGCCCGCTCGATGAACCGCTGATCGGACTCGTCGATGGCATCATGCACCCAGCGCTGCTCACCCAGGTCGGCAAGGCGCCGTGTGTCGAACTCGTCCTGCAGCTTCCGATTGCCGTCATGGTAGATCGCCGACATCGCCGTCCTCCCGCAGGCCGCGATGGCCGAAGTATCATTGCGAGATTAGGTGCTAATGGGCAACGCCTCGCAGATTAGCCGCTCGCCATCGATGGGCAGGGCTGACCGATCGCTGTACTCGAGCGACCAAGACGCTACAGCCTCCCGGCCGAATTGCTCGATCGTTTCACGCACAAACTCAAGGGCATCGGCCCTAGTCTCGTACTCATCAACGACGTTGCTGTCTCGTAAATCGAATATCAAAACTGTCATAGCTGCCCCGTGGTACCTACATCAGACCGGCGCATCGTTCGGCCGCCTGAACCCATTGTACACAGCGGAGTAAATCTGCTGGGGTACCCCATAGTGTGTAATGCTCCGCCACAGATGTAGTTTGCTTGAACGTGATCGTCGACGTCTCTTCGACAAGTAGCTCGGCTATAAAACGGCCATGTCGGTAGTTCCTGTCGACCGCCAAGCGACATGCCACCAGCAAAGAATCGTAGGCGGAGACGCCTACCCACCAACCTTCTTCCCGTGCCTTCCGTCCAGCCGGGAGACCCTTTGCCTGGTGGGACAGGAAATCGTCCGCTGTCACTTCACTGTACGGAACGATCCGGTAGAACTTCGGGATGGCGCCACGCTCCTTCGACCTACCCCGGATCGACATCTGAGCGGACTGGCGCGCCGACCGGATGACGCAGCGCGGGCTGTGGAACCAGGACGGGCAGATCGTCGGGGAAGATGGTACCCGGATTCATGATGCCTTTTGGGTCGAGGGCGCGTTTGATACGGCGCATGACGTCGAGCGCGGGACCGTGCTCACGTTCCATGAACGGCGCCCTAGCGGCGCCAACGCCGTGCTCGCCGGTGGTGGTGCCGCCCATACGGAGCGCCAGCTCGTGGATCGCGTCCGCGACGAGCAATACGCGGCGCACTTCGTCCGGGTCACGGCCGTCGATCAGGTGGCCGGGGTGGAGACCGCCTCCACCGATATGGCCGTAAGTTGCGATGGGGATACGATACTCCGCGCTAATCTCCTGGATCGCCCGCAAAGTCTCGGGGATGCGCGCCACCGGCACGCAGAGGTCCTCGCCGCAGTAGGCGCGGTTGGAGCCGGGACGCAGCACGCCGACAGCGGCGCCGATCACCGACCGCGCCTCCCAAAGGGCCGCGATCCGTTTCGGCTCGTCGGACCATTCGGCGCTGCGGGCCAGCGCCGATACGCGCGCCACGATCTGCTCGGCGTCCCAGCGTACGCCGGGCGGGTTGCCATCTACTTCAAAGAGGATCAGCGCTGCGACCTCGGGCAGATCCATCCCCGGCCGGTAGATGTTCACGGCCTGGATACAGCGCTCGTCCAGGATCTCGATCGCCGACGGGCTGATTCCGGCCCGAAAGACCGCCTGCACAGCCAGGCCAGCGTTCTCCAGCACGTCGAACAGCGCGACCACGATGGCACGCGCGGGCGGGATCGGCATCAGCTTCAGCCGCAGACCGACGACAACGCCCAGCGTTCCCTCTGATCCGACGATCAGCTTGGTGAGTTCGAGGCCGGCAGATGATTGCTTGGCGCGCGAGCCGGCTGAGCCTGTTTCGATCAGCGTGCCATCGGCCAGCACGACCGTGAGGCCGAGCACCCAGGCGCTGGTCGGGCCGTATTTTACCGCTCTCATGCCGTGGGCGTTGGTCGAGGCCATGCCGCCGACCGTCGCCATGCGGCTGGAACCGGGGTCGGGAGGGAAGATCAGGCGGTGCGGCGCCAACGCGTCGTTGAGCTGTGCGTGAACGACGCCGGGCTCACAGATGGCCTGCATGTTGGGCAGGTCTATCTCTACGATGCGGTTCATCGCGTTCATCGAAAGCGTAATGCCGCCGCATAACGCGACAGCCCCGCCCGCTTGGCCGGTGGCGGCTCCGCGCGGCGTCACCGGGATATCGTGCTCGTTGGCGTACCGCATCACTGCCTGGACATCTGCAATCGATCCGGCAATGACGGCGACGTCGGGAGCATGGGGGCTTAGCTGCGTCAGAAATGAGGCGTCGTAGGCAAACGTCCGCAGCTCGGCGGGCGCATCAATCACGCGGCTATTGTGGAGTAGCGTCCGCAGGTCTGAAGCGAGGGCGTTGCTCGCCTCCGTCTTGCTCATGGCGCCATCGCCTCGTCAAGCAGTTCGACGACGTGCTTAACCTGCACGTCGCTATTACGGGCGGCGAGCCCGGCGCGAAGCTGCAGCAAACAGCCGGGATTGCCGGTTGCGATCACGACGGCGCCGGTCGTTAGGGCGTTGTCCAGCTTGCGCTGCTGAAGCTGCTTCGACTCGTCCGGGTTGGTGACGTTGTAGACACCAGCGCTACCGCAGCAGAGGGTACTTTCCGCCATCTCGCGTAGTTCGACGCCTGGAATATTGTTCAGTAGCTCACGGGGCTGCCGGCTGATCCGTTGCGCGTGCGCCAGGTGGCAAGGATCCTGGTAGGTGACCGTCGCCTCGAGCCTGTGCTTCATCGGCAGCGGGCGGGTTGCGAGGAACTCGCTCACGTCTTTCACCCGAGCCGAAAATGCCCTCGCCGGTTCGGACCACCGCGGCTCCTCGCGAAAGTGATGGGCGTACTCCTTTAACATGGCGCCGCAGCCCGCCGAATTGACCACGATTGGGCCGCCCGAATCGCAATCGAATGCCTCGATGTTGCGCCTGGCGAGGTCCAGCGCCCCTTCGAGGTCGCCGGCGTGGGCGTTGAGCGCCCCGCAGCAACCCTGTCCGTTCGTATTTTCGACGTCGCACCCAGCGCGGCGCAGCACGCGGATCGTGGCTTCGTCGATCCCTGCGAGTGCGGTGGACATGACGCAGCCGGCAAAGAACGACACGGGCATCGCCGCGCCGCCCTCCGCTCCCGACGGGTAAACCTCGCCTCGTGGAACGACGAATCGGCGCGGAATATCGGGCAGCAGCCCCTCAGCCCCTCGCAGCCGGAACAGACGTAGTATGCCGAGTCCACGGGCGATCGACCGCAACCCGGAGCGCTGATACAGACGCATCAGCTTCGCCAACCGGCGGAACGTCTTCATGTCCCGGAAGACACGACGGAAAACGACCGTTCTCAGCCACCGCTTACGCGCCGTTCGCGCCAATTGCGGCTCAACCGCGCTGCGGAACGCCACCTGCATTTCGCCCATGTGGATGCCGACCGGACAGATGGCGCTGCAGGCGTCGCAGACGAGGCAGTTCTGCTCGTGGTGCACGAGATCGGGCGTCAGCTCGATGTAGCCTTCCGTCAGCGCCCGCATCATCGCGATGCGACCACGTGGTCCTTCGGCTTCGTTGCCGGTGAGCACATACGTCGGGCACGAGGTCAGGCACAGCCCGCAGCGGATGCAGGCCAGCATGTCCGGGTACTCGCTTTCGAGGAGCGCCTGCCGGGCAGTCGGCAGTCGGCAGTCGGCAGTCGTGGGTCTACTCCGTGGGTGTGATCTTGCCAGGTCCGGCGGCTGAGGTGTCGGATCAACTATAGCGCGGAGGCCACGCGTATCTCGGGCTGGGCAGGCACTACCGGTGACGACCCACCGCCGCCGGCGACCGAGATCGCAGGCTCATGCAACCAGGTCCGCCTACGCGGACTCCCCAACCGGCGCAGGCCGGTTTCGTTGTACAAGCCCGCGGTTTTAACCACCGGGAGATTCACCTCTATAGTCGTACGTGACTATGAAGACGAAGCGAACCTACAACATATCCGCTGATGTCGTCACGACTGTCAAGCGGCTCATCGAGGAGCAGCATGCAGCACCGAGCCAGGATGCGCTGGTCGAGCAGGCCGTTATGGAGCTTGCACGGCGTCTCCGCGATGTCGACGATACGCGACTATGGCACGAGGCTGCGGTCGATGCCGCGTTCCAGGCAGAAGCCAAAGCGCTAGATAATGAGTTCGCCGCGAACGACGACGAAGCCTGGGATGCATGACAGCTCCACCGCCACTTGGATGAGCGGTGCTGGTCGTGGACCTCGACGTGCCAATTCCCGGTGGCGAAGCTGGTCAGACGAAGCCGGGCGTGATCCTCTGCCATCAGGTCCGGACCGTCTCGCTCACACGGGCAAGGGCCATGGTCCGCCGAACCGGCGACCGCATTCACTACGTCACGGATCCTGCCATCCGCGCCCAGGTGCGCGAGGCGCTCCGGCGCCACTTCGGTCTCGACCTTCCGGCAGCGCTCGACGGTGCCATAACGCTGCCGTAAATGAGCAACCAATAGAGCCAGAGATTCCCGCCCAGGGGCACGAGTTCCCCGGCTATTCCCGACGACTGCCTACTGCCTACTGCCTACTGCCCCCACCGCGCCGACGGATACTCCGGCGGGCGCTTTTCGCGGATGCCTTTGATGCCCGCGGCAACGTCACCGCCGAAGAAGCCCATCATCTCTGCCATCAGGGAGTAGTCAAATGAGGTGATGCCGCCGAGACGCAGCCACTGGTTCAACGCCCGCTTGGTGAAGCGCAGCGCGGGCTGCGGACCCGCTGCCAGGCGGTGGGCGATGTCCATCGCGGTGGTGAGTACCTCCGGGCGTGGCACGGCTTTGCTGACCAGGCCGATACGCTCGGCCTCCCGACCGTCGAGGAAGTCGCAGGTGAGCAGGTAGTACTTCGCCTTGGCCATGCCGCAAAGCAACGGCCAGATCATGCAGGCGTGGTCGCCGGCGGCAACTCCGAGCCGCACGTGGCCGTCGGTCAGGCGCGCGTCCTCGGCGATGATCGAGATGTCCGCCATCAGCCCGACCGCCAGCCCCGCTCCGACTGCAACGCCGTTGATCGCCGAGATGATCGGCTTGTCGCAGTTGATGATCGTGTAGACGATCTCGCTCGCCTCCTTTGCGAGCGCCACGATCCGCTCGAAACGCTCCTCGGCAGGCAGCTCGTCGCGCTCCTCGAGGTCGGTAAGGTCGCCTCCCGCGGAAAAGGCTGCATCGCCCGCCCCCGTCACCACGGCGATGCGTACGTCGGGATCGCGGTCGATATCCGGCCAGATCTGGGTTAACTCCCAGTGCATGCGGTTGTTGGTGGCGTTGTAGAACTCTGGCCGGTTCATCGTCACCAGGGCGACGCCGTCGTTTACGTCGATCGTGAGGTGCTGATAACGGCTGTAGTCCACGTCGATACCTCCCACGCTCTGATGCCTGCATGCTACTCCGCACTCAGGGCACGGGCACGGTGCTATCATCGTCATACCTACACAGTAATCGTCCCGGAGAGGTGCAATGACCGCGTTGATCGAACCCGCTACCGGCACCGGCCGGCGCAGCCTGCGCACGATGTGTCCGATGAACTGCAACCCGACCTACTGCGGCATGGTGGTGGAGGTCGAAGACGACCGCGTGGTCAGCATCCGGGGCGATAAGGATAACCCGGACAGCCGTGGCTTCTTGTGCATACGGGGCCAGGCAACGATCGAAATCCCGGACAACCCGCTGCGGATCCTTCATCCCCGCATGCGGACCGAACGAGGGTCAGAAGCGTGGCGCGACGTTCCTTGGGATGTCGCCCTCGACCATGTTGCGGACGCAATCCGCATAGCGGGACCGGAGAGCGTCGCGCTCTGGCATTCACACGGACTGATCGCCAATAACGTCCACCGCCAAATTGCACAGCGCTTCACCAACATCGGCGGCTACCAGTGGTGGAACCCGAGCATCGTTTGCTGGGGAGTCGGCGGCTTCGGCATCTCACTCACCGGACCGTTGCAGGTCAGCACGAAGCAAGACATGGGCGCCAACGCTGAGCTTATCCTGCTCTGGGGTGCGAACCTTGCCAGCCAGCCGGGCACGGCGCCCTACATCATTGAAGCGAAGCGCCGCGGCACACACGTGATCGCGATCGACGTTCGCCATACCGAGGCGTTCGACCAGGCCGACGAACGCTATCTGATTCGACCCGGAACCGACGCCGCGCTCGCCCTTGCGATGATCCACGTCATCGTCGAAGAGAACCTGTATGACCGCGAATTCGTCGGGGAACACACCGAGGGATTTGATGCCCTGGCCGGGCACATCGAGCAGCACACGCCCGAATGGGCTGCGGCAGAAACAGGCATTCCCGCGGGCGTCATTCGCGATCTGGCCCGCGGTTACGCAGCCACGAAGCAAAGCATGATCCTGCTCGGCGGATCGTCGATGCACAAGAACAGCAACGGCTGGCAGGCCGGCAGGGCAGTCGCCTGTCTGCCGGCGCTGACCGGCGCGCTCGGCCATCCAGGCGGCGGTTTCGGACCGCGCCACGGCGCCCAATCCAGCGGCCAGGGGATGAACACCGTCGCCGCCGACGACCGCAGGCCTCCGGGCGATTACACGATCAGCGAAATGAGCACCATTCTCAACGAGCTCGAAGCCGGCCGGGTCAAGGTGCTGCTCCTGTTCGGCACCAATATGCTTTCCTGTTTCGCCGACACGGCGCGCCTGAAGCGGGCGATGGAGAAGATGGACTGCGTCGTCTCGTTTGACCTGTTCATGAACGACACGGCGCGCGAGTGCGCCGACGTGGTGCTGCCGGGCACTTCCTGGCTCGAGGAGACGGGCTTCAAAACGACCCCGACTCACCTTTACCTGATGGACCAGGCGATCTCGCCCCGCGGGGAGTCGAAGACGGCATCCTGGGTGCTGAACGAGCTCGCCCAGCGGGTTGGGTTGGAGGACTTCTATCCCTGGCCGGACACTGATGCGCTGCTCACCGAGGTGTTCGACCATCCGGCAACAGGCCACGTGACGCCCGACCAACTGCGCGCCCAGGGTGGGGCGCAGCCTCTGGCTATTTCGCACTTCGCGCACCCAGACCTGCGTTTCCCCACGCCATCTGGCAAAGTCGAGTTCTACTCAGAAAAAGCGGTGCAATTGGGGCTGCCCGCTCTGCCGGTGTACGATCCCCCGTCGGAAGACGCTCGTCGCGCGCCCGAACGCGCTAAGCGGTATCCACTGCTCTTCCGCCAGGGTCGCACCCTCACCCACTTCCACAGCTTTTACGACAGCGGCCGGGCGCTGCCTTCCCTGGCAAAGGCCGACCCGGAGCCGCGACTGTGGATCCATCCAACCGATGCCGCCGCCCGGGGCCTGGCCGATGGCGACCGCATCCGCCTGCACAACGACCGCGGAGAGATGGAGGCGAAGGCCCTGGTGACCGACAAAGCGCAGCCGGGCGTCGTGTGGATGCACGACGGCTGGCGCGGCATCAACGACCTCACCAGCGGCGGACGGACGGTTACCGACGCGGCCGCCAAAGTCTTTCCCGGCGGCGCCGCGGCTTACGAAGCGCGGATTGAGGTGAGCCGGGCATAGCAGGCTGACCGGTCCCCAAATGGGCACATGTGATACTTCCGCGGCCGCGAGGAGTGACCCACATGACCGGCGACGCCGAAAAGCAAGGCAAAGTTCCACGGCACGGCGGCGCGCTGGAAGTTTTAGTAGCCTACCTAGACCGTCGGTCGGTTGCTAGGCGGTTTGCCAGGCCACAACCCTTGCACAGCAGGGCAATCCGGCGCCAAATTGCTCCTCCTTCAACCGCCATGGCCTGGTCAGCCGATGTGTCCACCTAGGGATAGCAATCTCGGCAGGATCTCCGTATGCTAGGCTTGGAATAGATAAACTGCCTAGGCTCCTCATCATAAGATCGGAGGCTGGATGCAGGCTACGACGTCGATCCTTCGGATCGCTACCGCAGACGAAGCACCAACTCCTGCGCGGGCCAGCGGTCCAAGAGTCCTCCTCCTGAACCCAGCCGTTTACGACATCCGGTTGCCGTGGGCGAAGTGGCAGCAACCAGTGCAGTTGCTGCAACTAGGGGCGACGCTAAGAGAGAAGGAAGACGCGGATGTCGTACTTATTGACGCCATGCATCATCCCCGCGATGAACGCCTGCGGCGTGAACGAGTCGCGGTCCTAAAGATCGACAACCAACCCTCCAACAAGTGGCGTTTTGGGGTAAGCAAGCGGGAAATTGAGAATCGCTTGCAGGCGCTTAGGAGCATGGGATGGTCTCCAGACCGTATTTTCGTGGAGTGCTTCGCCACATTTTGGTGGGAGGGTGCAAGAGAAGCAATCGAAGTTGCCCGGCTGGTCTACCCGCATTCGCGCGTGACACTAGTCGGTACCTATCCGGCCCTCGCGACCGACCACGCCAAAGCTAACGCGGGGGCGGACGATGTAGGTTTCGAACCCCCGGTAGCAGACTGCCAGTCGCCTCTTGCGTATGACCTTTACCCCAACCAATCCGGGCACGCATATATCACGTTGGATCGTGGTCGGCGCGCAGCCGAGGATATTCTGGACGAGATTGAGCGGCGTGCGCGCCGAAGAGCAGTTCAGCACTTCGCATTCGCTGAGCACGGCGCGGCTGCGGTACATCTCGTGCTCTACCGTCGCATCCTGGAAGGGATCATCGAGCGTGGCCTGAAAATCGGTTTATACGCGCTCGGTGATATATCGCCGAGCGCCATAGTCGCCCAGCCGGACCTTCCGAGCCTGATGAAGCGCGCCGGGTATAAACAGACCTGTTTTTCTGACGACAGGGAACTCGTCGGCGATCAATCCGGTACAGAAAGGCGGATTCACGAGTGTCGCATAGCCGCTCTACTGTGCCACGAAGCCGGTTTTCGGGCTCGGACCGATGACCTGGTGGGCTCCGTATGCATCGGCAAGCCGGGCGAGAGCCTATCGGAGCGAGCGAAGGCAGCAACAATGACCGCCCACTACTTGGGGTCGGTCATTCTATGGCCTTACCAGCCCGAGCCGCGTGAGTGCACTGATATCCCGTTGGAGGCACAGAACGGCAAGCTGTTTCCTTTTCGGCACCTGAACGGCGCCACCTACCGCGATTATCTTGGGCTGCTGGGGTTGGGCACAGTATTGACCGCCAAGTACCGAACAAGAACTTTCGATTTCCTCGGGGAGGGATTCGTTCCCGGCCTATTCCGCGCAAGCCTGGCGCGCGAAGCCTGGGATCCCGATCCCGCCGTGAAAGGAAGTCTCCAGCTTCCGGTCCTGGCGCGCCGATGACGATGTTTGAACCGAGAGCCACGATCGTTTCCGACCCCACATTCAGCGTGCCCTCCGGCCGGTCGGGCTTCCGTCGTGCCTTGCTGCTGAACCCGCCGGTATATGACGCCCAGTACTGGGCTCGCTGGAGCCAGCCGGCAGGACTGCTGCGTATCGCAACCTACCTCAAGAGCCAGGGCTACCACGTCGATCTGATCGATGCGATGGAAACCGACCAGAAGGGCCTCGTCAAGAAGACGCGTCGCGTGATAGTTGGCGAGCGGCAATTCGTTGTCCGTGACGATATTACGCGGACCGTCTGGCATTTTGGATCGGGCTGGGATGAGATAGAACGACGGATGAGAGCACTGGCAACGGAGGATCCGCCGGACGAGGTCTGGATCGGCTCCGTCATGACCTACTGGTGGGAGAGCACGCGCGATGCAGTGATCCTTGCTCGGCAAATCTTTCCGAAAGCTCAAATACTGGTCGGAGGAATCTACCCGACTCTGGCTCCAGATCACGCTCGGACCAGTCTGAAGGACGCGGACCTCATCTTCCAGGGCGAGTTGTCGGCCGCCAGTCACTGCTGGACGGACCTCAGCCTATACAAGCAAACTCCGAGCTACGCAATTCTGACCACAACGCGCGGGTGCCCGTGGGACTGCCACTACTGTGCAGCCCGTAGCCTCAATAATGGCTCAAACAAAATGCGGCCGCGGGACCCGGAGGACGTTCTCGCCGAGATCGAGAACAAGATGGCGCTCGGGATTCGGCGCTTCGGCTTCTATGAGGACAACGCCCTCGCCCTGCGCGGCCATTTGCAGCGCATCCTTGAACTCATCATCGAGCGCGGGCACCGGCTAAATCTCTACGCCCCGGAAGGCTTCGAGACGCGCATGCTGACCGAGGACCTGCTGCGTACAATGCGGGCCGCCGGCTTCGAAAAGATCCACCTTCCGTTCGAGGCACTCAAGTGGGACACCAACGTGGGTTGGAACCGCCGGCATGCGAGTACCGCTTCGTTCGAGGCTGCATTTGACTCCGCCGTGCGCGCGGGATTCAAGCCGCGAACGCAGGAAATCAATGCCTTCGTCCTGTTCGGCCTTCCCGACGACGCGCTCGAAGACTTACTTGATAGCATCGTCTACGTGCATCACACAGTCGGGTCCATCATCCCAATGCTGTTCACCCCGGTCCCTGGTACCCAGATTTACCGCGAGCATGCAGATTACATGCACAACGAGATGGGTTGGGATCTGCACGACCTGAACGGTAAGTTTCTCCCGTTCCTCGAGTACAATCGCCGACGCTACCCGCAATTGCGCGGCTCTGACTATCTACAACTTGAGGCGCTGATGTCCGTTCTTAATGATGGAAAATTCTTGTCGCGCGCCGTCGATTTGTGTGATGAAACCGCTGTAAGCAAAGCATTTAGAGCCCTGGCCACAGAACAGAGCCCGAGAGCGAAGCGTGCGACTGCGTAGGTCATAGGCTCAGTCGGAATCCAACCTTCCCGCGATAGATTTCTTTATCAGGTATGGTCCTCTCTAATTATTGCTTTACACTATTTAGAAACAGACCTATACTTCGCATGTGGACGGAGACCAGAATAGCGACAAGTCGCTGAGTAGCGAACAACACGAGGGCGACAAAGTCCGGGTACGAGCTGGCGACTACGCCGGCAGGCGTGGTCGAATTGAGCACGCAAAAGGCGAGGGGCTGGCCATCCGCCTTGACACGGGCGATCTCGTCAAGTTAAACGCGGAGCAGATAACGAACTTCAGCAGAGCTGCGCGACGGGCGTGGGCTGCTATGCCGAAGCATGCCGGTCGGCCGCGCGGGTCGGCCCCGGCCAAACGCCCGGTCAACATTAGACTTGATGCTGATGTCTGGGAACGCTTGGCACAAGCGCAGGAGAGCGGTCTCATTAAGAGCCGAGAACAGGCCATCAATGGGTGGCTACGCTCGTGCCTGAGCATGCTGCTTGAGTCGACTAATCCGCCATCGCTCTGCCATGACGCCTCTAGCACAGCGGAGAATGACTAAATGGTAGTCCGTCGTACGGCCGAGCAGCGGCAACTTTCGTTCGAGGATCTCGTCTCCGAAATCGAAGCTCACCTTGGCGAACTCGTGCCGCTGCCGTTCGATCCCGAGGATTTTGGCGCGGAGCTCCTTTCGATTCTCTCCGAAGGTCTCTACACAGATCCTCTCGACTGCCTTCGCGAGTACATCCAGAACTCCGTTGACGCCAAGGCACGGAAGGTAATCCTAAAAATAACCGGCAACTCGGTAATGACCCATGACGATGGGCTCGGCATGGATCTTGCTGAGTTACTCCAAGCAAGGCTCTTAGGTCTCTCCCGGAAGTCTATGCTAAGCAACGTCGGCTTTCGCGGAATCGGCATCTATTCCGGCTTCGCTCTATGTAAGCGCCTGCGGATAACCTCGAAGAAGGCCAGCGACTCACAGGTACATACGCTTGTCTTCGAGTTTGCGGATATGAAGGCCCAACTCGACCGCGAACGGAAATCGGAGGATGCGGCTCACCGCTCATCCCTAGTAGATCTTCTCAGCCAGCACACCAAGATTGGTCGCATTAACTCCGTTTTCGATATCGATAATCACTTTACCACGGTTGAACTCCAAGATATTAGCGACACTCATATACGCGACCTGTCAAATCGTTCCTCTCTTAAGAATTACCTTTTGCAGACTTTGCCCATTGACTTTTCTTCTTTATTTCCGCACGCAACTGCTGTCGATGAGAATCTTCGCCTTCACGTCCCTGGATATAATCCAGTAGAGATTGTTATTCAAACGGACGGGGAATCTGACCATGTTATTGGGAAGTACAGCGATCTCCCGCTCAAACCTCCCACCTTCGGTATGATTACCACATCTACTGGTCACCACGTCGCATACTACTGGGCGTGCTTGACGGATACGCGAGATCGCATAGACAGTAAAGTCGCTGCGGCCGATCGCCCTCTCTACGAGGGCTTTGTGTACAAAGTTAAAGGTTTCACGATCGGCGATCGCAATGGCCTTCGGTCAAAGTTCCAGCGCAAGCCTCAACTATACCCTTGGTATACGGGTGAGATCTTTGTGCTGGATTCTAACGTCATACCCAACGCAGAACGCAACAATTTCGAGACTAATCAAGCTCAAAAGGCCCTCGATCTAGCCGTGGGTGAGACTCTGGGGTATCTGGAGACTGACGCTGAAACATACCAGGCGCGCGATCTCGCAGACGCTCGCATTAAAGAATATCGGGCGCAGATATCAGGAATCGAACAGGCCGTGAATGCCGACACTGAGGACAATGACTACGAAACGTACGCTAAGCTTCAGCGGGTTTTGACGGACCTCAAGCGCCAGAAGTCCAAAGCCAGCCCTGACCACCGGATGGTCGCCGACGAGCTTGTGAAGCGCGTCGATCGGCTGCAGCGCCGCCTACGAAGAGAAGTTGACGATCCTACCCCTCCAGCCAAGCGACGAAAGCAGGCGGCAAAGACCGATACCGCAGGCCCGATCCAGACAGCGCCTCAGGAACCCCTGCCCAGTAAGTCGCTACCAAGCATTCTGCACGACGCTGCGTGGGAGCTCGAAGGTGACATGAAGCGTTTAGTCGATCTCCTGCAGAGCAGTCTGGAGGACGTCTTGACGGTGAGCAGCGCAACTTACCGTGATCTGCTGACCGATATAGAAGCCAAGGTCCTGAGCATCAACTCGGACTGAGCTCGCTAGGACGGAACCTTGGCTTACGAAGACACTCCGAACAAGGCCACGATCCGCAGGGCTTGGGACCTGCCGGTTTTACGGCAGAAAGCGACCCAGCTCGGTCGCAGTCTGTCGTATCTGGGTCTGCCAGGACCGGAGATCAGGGACTTAATTGACTGGCGCGACGTTCTGGGCAGTCGTACCGGAGTCGAGAGCATGGGCAGGACGCGCCAACAACGAGATCTTTTTTCGGCGGTCGCTGCGCAGATAAACATGAACGTTTTGGCTCGCGATCTGTCATCTGGCTTCCAACTCCTGCGGGCCGACATAGAGGATGTGATACTTCAGGGCGTGGACGAAAATGGTCGTGTGCCTCAGTTAATCAGCGGTGGTTCATCGGCAAGCGCAAAATTCCTATACGACGTTGTAAATCTAGACTTTGACGGGGGAATCGGCTATGTCAACCATCAGGGCTCTTCGAAACGGGCAAGCGCACTTAAGAAAGTATTTGAGCGACAAGAGGGCACAGGCTTCATACTTTTGCTAACGATCAATGTTCGACATACGCTTGGCGGCGAGTTTGAAGAGTATATACGAGGAATGATCTCAAGAGCGATAGACACAGAGACTCGTCAAATTCTTGAGTTGTGCGTAGCCCGTCCAGTTGGGCAGCTGGAGTACAAGATGAAAGCCGTCGTTCCCTCATTCATCCAAAGTGCTGCCGAACTGAGAATGTTTGAGAGCCGTTGCCTCCCGCTAATCGTGTACGAGGGACACAAACGAGCGAAGATGGTCCACTTCGTCTTCGTCCTCCAACACAAACCCGGGAACCTTAAGCACTATGGAACCCAGAATGACCGAGACTTGGTTAGCCTGCCACTCATACGGTGCTCCGGCGGAACTCTGCAACTGGACCTGAGTCAACCAGGATGCCGTGAGCCCTCCAGCTACGCGGCGCAATTGGATTTTTTGGACAACGATTTGCAGTCCTCAATCCTTGGGTTAGCCTTGAACTGCTAGGAGATAATCGTGAGTCTCCAATCACAGATTGAGTGGACCGACGCCACATGGAATCCGATTACCGGTTGCACCCAGGTCAGCCCTGGCTGTGACCACTGCTATGCGCTCACGTTCGCGGAGCGGTTCCGGGGCGTTCCCGGCCATCCTTATGAGCAGGGGTTTGATCTAAAGCTTTGGCCAGAGCGGTTGGAACTTCCCCTAAAGTGGCGGAAGCCTCGTCGTATTTTTGTGAATTCGATGTCCGACCTCTTCCATCAGGATGTGCCCGACCAATACATTCGGTCAGTGTTCGAAACGATGGTAAAGGCCGACTGGCACGTTTATCAGGTACTCACGAAGCGCAGCGGACGGCTTGCTCGGCTCGGCCAATCCTTGCCCTGGCGACCGCATATCTGGGCAGGCGTTTCCATCGAAACCAACCGGTGCGTATGGCGAGCAGACCACCTGCGCAAAGTACCTGCGCCGGTGCGGTTCATTAGCGCCGAACCGCTACTCGGCCCACTAACCGATCTTTCTTTGACTGGAATCCAATGGTTAATTTCGGGCGGCGAGAGTGGCTATGGTCACCGGCCATGTGATCCCAATTGGGTCCGTGACCTAAGAGACCGGTGCCAACACTCGGGAACCGCGTTCTTCCATAAGCAGTGGGGAGGACGAACACCTAAGATTGGTGGCCGGACACTGGACGGACGAACGTGGGATGAATTTCCACTGGCGACGGGAAAGCGGCAGCAGACGACACTTGCGATATAGTTCAGTTCAGTTCTGTGGATTGATGGGCATAGCAGCCTACCGAATCCGCGTCCACTCCAGCTGATGTGTATTGACGCTTCGCCGTAACACGAAAAGCGAGTTGTTGGCCGTACTGTACTGCTCAGTAAACGTATGCAGCCATTCACCAATGTCCGACGGGCGAAGCGAAAGGTTTTGCCGAACTATGAGAAGACCGTAATGCTGACGCGGTAGTCGCCAGTGTAGCCAAGCTCTGTGCAGGAGCGTGAAATCTCGCTCGTTGTGCGTTACAACAACACGCGCCTGCTCGACCGCAGTGAAAAACACCTGTTCGTCGCCGCGCCCCCCTGGTGAACCATCACGGATGCAAGACAGCGCATCGTGACCACGTCCATTGAGTTCATCAGCGACGACCGGTGAAACGTCCGCATCTATGTAGAACGCAGCCACAGACTAAGCAATCGTCGTCGCGTTCTGTGCTAGCCGGGCATCGATGGCCTCGCGGTTGCGTTCGTAGTAGGCGACGGCAGCACGCACCGCGTCAACAGGAAGCTCGTAGTCTTGAGCAACTTGACACACGTCATTGTCGGCCGCCGGCAGATGACCTATCAATGCCCACACCGGCACCCCTGTTCCCGCTATCCTGGCCTCGTCAGCGCTGGCTGAGTAATCGCTGGCTTTGATCCACTTGGTGAACAATTTTGTTTCGTTATCATCGATGATTCCCACAGCGGCACCATCCTGTTCGAGACTTGGTTTCACCCGCAATTTCAATATACATCCTCCCTATTCTAGCCTTGTTTTCAGTTTGGTACTGGTGCTGTCCCCAGCAGCTCCCCATATGCAGCCAGGCAGCGCTCGGCGCAGTGGCGCCAGGTGAAGCGTTCCAGCACGAGGTCGCGGGCGTTCTGGCCCATGCGGCGCGCCAGCGGCGGGTCACCGAGCAGCTCCGATAGCCGATCTCGGAGCTCGACGACGTTGCCCGGCTCTACCAGGAAGCCGGTCTCGCCGTTCCGGACGATCTCTGGAATACCGCCGAGACGGCTGGCAACGACCGGCGTGCCACTCGCCATCGCCTCCAGCAGCACCAGCCCCAGTAGCTCAGAAACCTTGATCTCGCGGCCGTAGCAGTTTCGGTGAACCGACGGCAGGACGAGCACCTGCGCCTGCCGAAACAGCGCTGGGAGATCAGCATCTGCGACCGGCCCCAGAAACTGTACGTCGCGGCCGGCGGCGAGACCGCGCAGTAACAGCGGGTAGTTGCTCTCCGGTGGCCGCGGGTCGTGCCCAACAGAGCCCGCGATCCGCAGCGTTGCACCACGCGGCAGCGCCTCGATCAGCCGGTCGATCCCTTTGTGCGGTGTGATACGGCCGACGAACAGCACTCCATTGCGTACGACCTCCGCGTCCGGAGCGTAGCGAACCGGATCGGCGCCGCCGTAGATGACGCGCGTGCGCTTCGGCGGCGCCTGCAGTTCGCGCGCCGAATACTCTGAGACAACCAGGAACCGGTCGAACAGCCGCGGCAGGAGCCCCGCCCAATTGCCGCCGCCGAGGCCGTGGTCGGTCACCGCCGTGCGTTTGCGCAGCAAGCGGGCGGTCAATACGGCTGCGCGGCTCGGGGCGCTGCGCATATGATGCGTGTGGACGATATCCGCGCGGGCGAGCGCCGCCGGCAGCCCGAGGGCCAAAGGATGGGCCGGGTGGCCGCGCAGGTGAGCCAGCGGGCGCAGGATGCGGATTCGCAGCCCATTCGGCTCGCGGTATTGGCGGGGCTCGCGACCGAAACTGACCAGCTCGCAATCGACTTCCGCCGCGAGTGCCCGCGCCAGTTCGAGCGGGTACCGCTCACCGCCGCCGAGTAAACCTTCGGACGAGCCGGGCTTGCCGAACGGCGTTGGGGCTACGTGAATGACGCGCACGCTTACTGTAGTCCTCCTGACGCTTGGCGACCCCGGCAGGCTGACCGGCGGCTACCTCTTCCATCGCCGCATCAGCGACCTGGCGGCTCAGAACGACAGCCACATCGAATTCGTCTCGTTCCCCGACCGGCCGTTTCCGCTCGCGGCCGTCGATGCACCGGCCGTTCTACGACGGGCGCGTGCAACCGGGGCGCAGGCGCTGGTTGTGGACAGTATATGCGCCGCGTTCCTGGGTCCCTGGCTTGCGCTTCGGCCCCCGGAGCTACCGGTCGTCGCCATGTTGCACCAACCGCCGGGTGGAATCGACTATAAGCCGCCGCGCAGCACAGTTCAGGCGTGGCTGGACCGGCTCGCTTACCGGCGTGCGCGACTGCTAATGGTCGCGAGTGAATCGCTATTTGACGAACTGGTTGCGTCGGGCATGTCCAGAGATCGCCTCGTCGTGGTGCCGCCGGGCCGCGACGTCGCCGCGGCGACAGGGCCATCACCGGGCGACCTGCGAAAGGGAAATAAAGCAGCTTTCCTTTGCGTCGGTAACTGGATGGAGCGGAAGGGGATCCTGACGCTGGTCGATGCCTTCTCCCGCCTTCCGGCCGGCACCGCCGTGTTGCACCTGGCCGGCGACCCGGACGTTGAGCCGGCATACGCCGCGCGCGTCCGCGCCCGGTTGTCGGAGCCCGACCTCGCCGGACGGGTCGTCGTTCACGGCCCGCTATCTATCGAAGCTGTAGCGGCGCTGTACGAGGCGGCCGATGCGTTCGTGCTGCCGAGCCTGAAGGAGCCGTACGGCACTGTATACGGAGAGGCGATGGCGTTCGGGCTCCCGGTCGTCGGCTGGCGAGCCGGAAACCTGCCCTACCTCGCCGAAAACGAACAGGAAGGGCTGATCCTGGCGCCGGGCGACGTGGCCGGTCTTGCACGGGCGATGGAACGGCTGGCAGTCGACGAACCGCTGCGGCTTCGTTTGGGAGGGGCAGCTCGAGAGCGGGCGCTGGCCCGGCCCACGTGGGAAGAGACCGCGACGCTCTTTTTTGAAACGATCCGCCGGGCTATCGCCGCCGGATAGGTGTATGTGGCGAAGGCCGGTATTGCGTGAGCTCGCCTTCACGCGCAGCGTAGATGTTCGCCGACTCCCAGATGCGCACGATGAGCGTGGAGAGCCCCTGGTTGTGAAGCGTGCCGGCCAGCGTGTCCCAGCAGTAGCCGGCCACGTTTTCCGCCGTCGTGTTCACGCCGGCCAGCCCTTCTACGTCGGCCAGGTCGCGGAAATGGAATGAAGCGGCCAGGTCGTCGATCGCCGGCTTGAGCTTGCCGATGTCGTACAGTATCCCGTCGCCGGTCAGCCGCTCACCGCGTATGATCACCTCCAACCGGTAGCGGTGGCCGTGCACGCGGGCGGCGGGCCCAAAATCGCCGACCAGTCGGTGCGCTGCCTCAAATTCCGCCGAGATGCCGATCTCGTACATGCCGTCTCTCCACATGCCCGGGCGTTCGCAAGATTTCTACGCGGAAACGCCTCGCACCGCTATTTTCGTCCTACGATTTGCCTTCCTGGTCGCCGTAGGTCAGCACAACCTGGCTTGACTCGTCCGGGTGCTCGTCAACCAATCGATACGCTTTGGCCGCATCGGCGATGGTAAAGCG